>NZ_JBEZFX010000007.1:0-457514 GCF_040649675.1 Micromonospora parva
CGGATACGACACCGGTATCCGGACGAAACCGCGCCTTGCCGGATCGCCGCCCGGACTCCGCCTCGGCTCGACCGCCCTTATGAAACAGGCCCTAGGAGAAGCGTTCTGTCGTCACGGGTATCAGACCGTGCTGCCGCAGGACGTCCGTCAACGCGGACAGTGTCGAACCGAGCGCCGCCGTGGCATCGGTCGCCAGCAGTGCGGTCACGTCGAGGCCCCAGGCGAGGGTGTGGCCGACGCGGCGCAGGTCCCAGCTGAACTGGTCGCCGTGCCCATCGAGACGACCACTCGCGACGGACGCGTTCGTGCCGGATGCGCTCGTGCCGCCGGCCGGTGTCCGCCAGGCCGTGCGGAGGGCGGCCACCTGGTCGGGGCGGAGGTCCTTGGCGAAGAGGACGCGGTACACCCGCCGTTCGTGGAAGCCGGCCGGCGGCTGGGCGGGGCCGAGCCGCAGCGGCGGGGCGCTCGCGATCGGTTGATGGTCGAGAAAGTGCGTACGGAGCAGTGTCTCGTCCGGCAGCTGCCCACCGCCGAGCGCGCGGTGGGCGTCCTCGGCCTGCCGGCGGGAGGTGGGGACCACCCGGGCCAGCATCTCGGGGTTCGTGCGGATGTCGCGGCTCAGCGACGCGGAACTCCACCAGCCTGCCTGCGGGGTCCAACCCGCGCTGGCCAGCCCTGTCGTGACGAGGTCGCGGTCCCGGGTGAACTCCTCGACGAGGATGCCCTCCACAGTGGTGGTCGAGTCGCAGGCGCCAACCAGGTAGTAGTCGAGCTGCGGACCTGCGCCGGTCACTTCGACGGCCGCCGACGCGGGTCCGGCCGGTAACGAGTCGATGGTCATCAGGGCAACCGTAGCGAAAAACACGGCCCGGCAACGGTTAGCATCCGGACCTCTAGGTGAGGAGCCCAGATGACGTCGGTGGCGCAGACCCGGTTCGGCATTGTCGGCAGTGGTTGGCGAGGTGAGTTCTTCCTTCGCCTGGCCAGGCTGCTTCCCGAGCGGTTCCGGGTGACCGGGGTGGTGACGCGTACCGAGTCGCGGGGAGCTGCCGTGACCGCCGACTGGGGTGTGCGGACCTTCCGGACGACCGCCGAGTTGCTCGCCCACGAGCGGCCGGACTTCGTCATCGTGTCGGTGCCGTGGTCCGTGACACCGGAAGCGACCCGGGAATTGGTCGCGGCCGGCGTACCGGTGCTCGCCGAGACGCCGCCCGCCGCCGACCTTGCGGGTCTGCGCTCGCTCTGGGCCGACGTCGGGGGCAGCGGTCTGGTGCAGGTCGCCGAGCAGTACCTGCTGATGCCCGGGCACGCGGCCCGGCTGGCGCTGGTCCGCGCCGGGGTGCTCGGCGAACCGACCTCGGTCCAGATCTCGTCGACCCACCTGTACCACGCGGTGTCGCTGATCCGGGGTCTGCTCGGCGTCGGTCACGAGAGCGCCGAGATCAACGCGCGCGCCTTCGTCGCGCCGCTGGCCAACCCGCTCTCGCCGACCGGCTGGAGCGGTGACGACACACCGCAGCAGCTCTCCACCACACTCGCGACAATCGACTTCGGCGGGCGGATGGGGTTGTACGACTTCACCGACAACCAGTGGTGGAACCCGCTGCGTACCCGCCGGTTGGTGGTGCGCGGCTCGCGCGGTGAGCTGGTGGACGACCGGGTTGTCCGGCTGGTCGACCCGACCACGCCGGTGGAGTCGTCACTGGTGCGACGCCAGACGGGTCTCGACCTCAACCTGGAGGGGCTCGACCTGAAGCACATCAGCTTCGACGGCGAGGTGGTCTACCGCAATCCCTTCGTCGGTAGCGGGATGTCCGACGACGACATCGCGGTGGCCGACATCGTCGCCCGCGCCGGGGCGTGGGCGCGGAAGGAAGGCCCCGCTCCGTACTCCCTCGCCGAAGCCTGCCAGGACCACCTGATCAGCCTCGCCATCGAAGAATCGGTACGCACCGGGCAGCCGGTCGTCACCGACGCCGAGGCGTGGGCGCGGTAGCCGAATGGTTGCAAGACAACGGGGGAAGAGACATGGGTTTCGAGGCCTGGGTACGTGAGTTCACCGAGAACGCCGAGCGACGCCGGGACGGACCCGATCCACAGTGGAGTACAGGGGGTCCGCTGCCGCCGGCGCTGATCCGGAGCCTGCAACGATTCCAGGCCGGTGAAGACGGCGACGGCGTGAATCTCATCAGCAAGAGCGAGCGGGCCGGTGACCCGACCTATCTGGCGGCGGTCCGACTGTTCGTCGCCGAGGAGCAGAACCACGCCCGGCTCCTCAAGCACCTGCTGCTCAGCGCGGGCGGCGACGTCATCGACGGTCACTGGACCGACCGGGTGTTCGTGACGATCCGGCGTGCCCTGGGGCTGCGACTGGAACTGATGACGCTGATGGTCGCCGAGGTGGTCGCCCTGCGCTACTACCGAGCCGTCCGCGACGGCACTGATGATCCGCTGCTCTCGGACGTGGGTGCCCGCATCCTGGTCGACGAGCAGAGGCACGTGCCGTTCCACACCGAGCGGTTGCGCCAGGGATGGGCCGAGAGTGCTGGACCGGTACGGGCGGTGGTGGCCGCGGGTTGGTGGGCGTTGCTGTTCGGCGCCGCCGTCGTGGTCGCGTTCGGGCACGGCGCCGCGTTGCGTCTGCTCGGTGTCGGCCGGCTCCGGTTCATCGCCGACACCGCGACGCTGTTCCGGTCGGTCGTGCGGGAGGTGCTCTCCGGTGCGGGCCGGGAGGCTCACCCCGCCAGTTCCACGAGTGCGGCCGCGCGGCCCGCGACGGGGTCGACGGTGCGCGGCTCCCGACAACGGCTCTGGCGCTGGGGAGCGATTGTGCTGGTCGTCGTGGGGTCGGCGGTGGCGCTCTACCCGCCGGCGCACTTCTGGGGTCCACGGCCCTACCGGCACCCGGACGGGATCTTCGGGGTGACCCGGGGCGACTTCGAGGACGACATCCTGCCGCACTACCAGGTCAGTCTGCCGTGTGACGTTGATGGCCTGCGATACAGCAACGCCGAGGACATGACCGGACCGATGGGCGAGCTGTACCTGCACTTCACCACGTCGCCAGGGTGCCTGGACCGGATCCTCGACGGCTGGGCCGCCGCACCGGCGCAGCCACCGACGATGGCGCCCACCGATGCGGGGTTCCCGCTTCCCGCCGAAGCGATCCCGGACACCGTCGGGTGGCGCTTCGACGCGCCGTCGTACCAGGTCTACCAGCGCCAGGGGGACGTGGTGACCGGGCACGTGGTGGCGGTGCGCGACGGCAAGCGGCTCAGTGTGTACCTGCTCGGCCGCTACGCCCACTGACGCCCGAGCGGGGCTGCCCGGTTGGAGCGGTAGCCAGCAGGGTCAGCCCCGGCCGAGCACGGCGGCGGTGCGGACCAGCCCGTCGGCGATCACGAAGCGGCCGGTGATCGACGAGGGCGGGTCGGCGACTTGTGCCGCGTCCACCCGGGTCGGTGCGATCCGGGCGGTGAACGTGCCGGCATCCGGATCAAGTTCGACTCGCGCGTCGTGGAAGTCCAGCCAGTCGCGGACGATCGGGTACCACACCTTGTAGATGGTCTCCTTCGCGCTGAACAGCACGACCGGCCAGCAGGTGCCGCCGGGTAGCCGCGCGCAGGCGGCCTCCTCCTCGGGCAGCAGCACGAGTCTGCGTACTCCCGGATTGATCTCGCGGTGCTGCTCGGCGTCCATTCCGACGGACCGGACGTCGGTGGTGTGCGCCGCCGCCGCGGCGCAGTAGCCGGCGGTGTGGGTGATGCTGCCGACCACCCCGGCCGGCCAGACCGGCGCGCGGTCGGCGGCGGCCGGCACCGCGGTCATCGCCAGGCCGAGGTCGCGCAACGCGCGGCGGGCGCACATCCTCCCGGCGGCAAAGTCCCGCCGACGGGTCTGCGCGGCCCGCTCGCTGAGACATGCCAGCTCAGCGGGGAGCAACTCGCCCGTCCAGTCGTCGGGCCCGGCGATGGCAACCGCGACCGTCGGTGGCAGCAGGTCACGCATTCCGATTGCCTACTGGTCGGTAGGAATGGCAGATCAGGTCAACCGTCAAATTTCCGACTCCCACGACCGCTGAAAGTACCGCAAAGATGTAACACCGGAGGGACGCGCAGCGCCCTCCCTGATGGCTCCGGGGGGACCACCATCAACGCTGGCCGGCGCGGCCAGCCCCGTGGACATCTGGAAGGACGTGCGATGACCGATGGTGCGCAACGGCCGGGGGTGCCGGCTGACGATCACGCCCCGAAGACCCCCTGCTGGAGCTGCGGCTCCTGCGGTGACGAGTGGCCGTGCGCGACGAAGCGCAGCCGGCTGCTGGCGGAGTACGGCGGTGATCGCGCCATGCTCAGCGTTTATCTGGGGTCCTGCCTCGCCGCCGCCACCGAAGATCTGCGCGCCGCCCCGGTGATGTCGCTCCAGGACCGGTTCATCGGCTGGTTGCCGCGCGGCTCCCGGCGTAGCTGAACCTCCGGTGGCCCCACCGCTGGGCGGGGCCACCAGAGGGGCGTTCAGCGACGTCGAGGCCGCCGGGTCATCGCGAAGCCGCACACGCCAGCCACCGCGGCGAGCGCACCACCGATGCCGGTCCAGACCCAGCGCGAGCCGAGGTCCGGCAACCAGTCCGTCAGCGGGTCACCCTCGTCGTCGGCCTCCGCGTCCACCGGGGGTACGGCGGTGAGTACCGTGCCGGCCTTGGTGTTCGGCACCAGCGGGGCGGCCAGTTCGCCGTCGTCGGCCGAGGTGCCCCGGTCGGCGACGGTGCCGACCAGCAGGTCGACGTCGATCGGCGCACCCAGATCCGGCTCCGGCAGGTCGATCACGGAGAGCCGGATGACGTACGTGCCGGGCAGTGGGTCGGCCGACCAGGGCTCCGCCCACGGCCGCACCTCGCGCAACGTGCAGCCCAGCACCACCGTCGACGCCTTCGCGTCCACCGTCGGAGTCTGGGCCCCCGCCGTGCACGCCTGGCGGCGGCGGAGCCCGTCGAAGACGTCGACGGTCCAGGTGGAGGCCCCGTCGCGTCCCTTCGGGAAGGTGACGGTGGCGGTGATCTCGTGCACCTGACCGGCCGTTGCCGGGAACGACCAGTAGAGGTGGTCGCCGATCGAGGCGTCCACCCGTACCGGCTGTCCCGCGGTGATCGGGGTGGCGGTGAGGAACGACGTGCCGGCACGGTTGACCGGCGTGGCACCCGGGGAGGGGGTGGGTGCGGCGACGGCCGCGGCGGGGAGCAGGGCGGCCCCACCGGCGGCGAGGAGCGCCGCCATCGACCGGAACAGTGCGCTACGCATCAGTTCTCCCTCCAGGTGGCGACCCACCAGCGGGTGAGCAGGCCGGCGAGCAGACCGGTGATCAGCCCGGCGATGGTGAGCAGGGCCAGCAGCACCCAGCCCCGGCCGAGGTCCGGTCCGTCCGGTGCGGGTGCGGCGGCGACCACGTCGACGGTCAACTCCACCGGCATGCCCGGGGTCGCCGCGGTGCCGGGACGCGGGGCGAACGAGTTGCTCACCACCAGGCAAACGGTGGTGGGCTCGACGACCGGGGCCGAACTCTCCTCGGTGTCCGCGGCATCCTCATCGTCGGCGGTGGCCGACCAGCGCAGCCCGGCGGAGAGCACGTCGGCCCGTCCGCTGCCGGCGTCCGCACCCCGGACGAGTTCCCGGCCGTCGGCCGCGGTGGCCCGCAGCAGCACCCCGTAGTCCCGGTTGACGGCACGGTCCAACGCCATGCTCACCGAAGCCCGCAGCTCCTGGCCGGGGCGGATCGGCACCCGGTAGTAGCGGTGCTCGGAGAACGACTCCCGGTCGGCGTACACGCCCGGTGCGAGCAGTGGCGCCGAGTCGCACGCGTTCGTGCCGCCGACCACTGTCGGGGCCCGGGTGTGCGTGTCGCCGGCCCGCTCCACGAGCTGTTTGATCCGGTCGGTCAGCTCCTCGGCGCTCTGCGCGGCGGTGTAGGTCCCGCCGGTCGCGCTGGCGATGCAGAGCAGCTGCCGGCGGACCTTCTCGTCCGGGGCCAGACCGAGGGTGTCGACGACCAGGCTGGTGCCCTGTGCGGCCAGTTCCCGGGCCACCTCGCACGGGTCCGGCGGCGCGCAGGTGTCCTCGCCGTCGGTGATCAGCACGATCCGCCGGGTGGTGTTCCCGCTGCCCAGGTCCTGTGCGGCGGAGCGCAGCGCCAAGCCGACCGGGGTGAACCCGGTCGGGCGAAGTGTCGCCACCGCCGCCTTGGCGGCGGACCGGTCCACCGGGCCGACCGGCACGATCTGTTGGGTGTCCTGGCAGCCGACCTTCTTGTCCTTGCCGCGGTAGGTGGCGCCGAGTACCCGGATGCCGAGCTGTGTCTGTTCGGGTAGCGCGTCCACGACCTCGTTGAAGGCCTGCTGGGCTACCGCGATCCGGGTGCGTCCGTCGATGTCGGCGGCGCGCATCGACCCGCTGACGTCGAGCACCAGCTCGACCCGGGGCGGCTCGGGCGCCGGCTCCTCGTCGGCCTGCGCCGGGGCGGCCCCGGCCAGTGCGGTGGTCGCCAGCAGTCCGAGAAGGACGGCCGTCGATCGTCTGAAGTTGATCACGGCCCGCAGTGTAGTGAGATCCACTTTGGATGATCACTTGGGTTGCGGACGGTCCGAGCCCCGACGCCGTCGGCCTGGTCACCCGTCGCCGCGGGCCGGCATCGTCCGCGCTCTGGGTCCACGCCGGGTCACCCTCGGTCAACTGTTCAAGGAAAGGTGGCGGTCCGGCCACCATCCGTCGGAAATCTGACCCAAGTCGACCCGTTGTGCCGGTGGTGCCCGGTGGTTAAGCTCTTCTTGCGCGCCCCAATCGCCCGCTTCCCCCGTGGCAGGCGATCGGGGCGCGCGTCTTTGTCAGAAGGGCCCGCACGCTTCGGCGTGCGGGCCCTTCTCCCGTCGCGCTGAGCGGCGCGTCGCCTGTCGATGCTTATATCCACCGACCGTCGAGCCACATCCGGGACAGCCAGTCCGAGTACGGGATCACCCGGCCGACGAAGATCGGATAGAAGTACGCGAAGCAGACTCCGACCAGCAACACGTACGCCCCCGCCGCGATGCTGCCCACCAGCCGGCGTTCATAACTCGGGTCACCGGGCACCAGCGGTGCCACCGCACCCACATCGCCCCCGGCGGGCGCGATCAGCGCACCCAGCACGTACACCACCGCCAGCACCAGGAACGGCACCACGGGCGCGGCGTAGAACGAGAACATCGTCCGGCCGTCGAGGGCGAACCAGAACCACGGCAGCAGCCCGGCGGCCACGGTCAGCAGGATCGCGCCGGCCCGCCAGTCCCGACGGGCCACACCCAGCCAGACCAGCGCCACCAGGGCGGGCAGGAACGACCACCAGAGCAGCGGGGTGCCGAGCAGCAGAATCTCCGAGGCGCAGGTCGGCGCCCCGCAGACGCCGTTGTTGGCGTAGTGGAACGCCACCGGTCGGCCCAGCAGCAACCACTGCCACGGCCACGACTGGTACTTGTGCGCGTCGTCGAGCTGGGCATGGAAGCCGTACGCCGCGCGGTGGTACTCGTACAGGTTGATCAGTGGGCCGATCACCGGGCGGTCGCTGAGCGGGGCGCTCGGGTAGGCCGACGCGAGCCGGTAGTAACCGTCGTCGGTGAGCAGCCAGCCCGACCAGGTGGCCAGGTAGGTGCCGACCATGACCACGCCGGCGAGCACCAGCCAGGGCAGCTCGTCGACGACTGCGTCCCGCCAGGGCCGGCGGACCCCCGCCGAGCGGCGGACGCCGACCTCCCAGAGGAGCACCAGCAGCGCGAAGGCCGGCACGAAGTACAGGGCGCTCCACTTCACCGCACACGCGCAGCCGATCAGCACCCCGGCCGCCAGCCGCCACCAGGGCCAGGTGCGCCAACCGGTCGGCGGGCGGCCGGCGCGACCCGGCTGACTCGGATCGAGCCCGTCGTCCAGGGCTCGTGCCCAGCGTCGACGGCGGGCGTCCCGGTCGAGCACCAGCGCGCCGAACGCGGCCAGCACGAAGAAGAGCAGGAAGATGTCGAGCAGGGCCGCACGGGACAGCACCAGGTGGAAGCCGTCCAGCGCGAGCAGCAGGCCGGCCGCGCAGCCGAGCACCGTCGAGCGGAACATCCGCCGACCGATGCGAACCAGCAGCAGCACCGACAGGGTGCCGATCACCGCGGCCGAGAAGCGCCAGCCGAACTCCGGCGCGGTGGTCATCAGGTGCCCGGGAACGGAGACCTTGGAGTCGGCGTCCTGGTAGCCGAAGGCCCACTCGCCGAGCCCGATCAACCACTTGCCCAGCGGCGGGTGCACCACGTACGACGGGACGTTGTCCTTGTAGTTCCACTCCACGCCACGGGAGATCAGCCCGTAGGCGTCCTTGGCGTAGTACGTCTCGTCGAAGATCTTGCCCTTGGGGCTGGACAGCCCGACGAAGCGCAGGATCGCCGCGATGGCCACCACCACTGCCGTGGCCAGCCAGGAGAACCGGTCCGCCTGGGTGTCGACGGTGGCGAACCGTCGCCGGACCGCGGCGGCCACCCCGCCGCCCTCGGCGCTCGGTGCCGTCGGCTCCTGGGTGGCACCGGGCTCGCCCGACACCTGGATCATCTTGTCCGGGTCCGCGCTCGGGCTCTGCGCTGTCGACGCACTCGTCACCCGGCGATCGTAGGCTGCCAAGGTGTCCGGTGGCGTCCGTCGTCCCTGATACCGGTATTCCCAGCAATGAAGGAGACGAATCCGTGGGTGAAATGTCCGAAGTTGGGCGCCTGATTCTGCTCGGTGCTCCGCTCGGCAACCCCGCCGACGCCTCGGCCCGACTCCGGGAGGTGCTGATCAGCGCCGACGTGGTCGCCGCCGAGGACACCCGTCGGCTCACCCGGCTGGCCCGCGATCTCGACCTCACCGTCGGTGGTCGAATCGTCTCCTACTTCGAGGGCAACGAGGAGCGGCGTACCCCCGAGCTGGTCGAGGCCATTCTCGGCGGATACGTGGTGGCGCTGGTCACCGACGGCGGGATGCCGAGCGTCTCCGACCCCGGCTACCGGCTGGTCCGCGCCACGCTGGAGGTCGGGGCGCCGGTCACCGTCGCCCCCGGTCCCAGCGCGGTCACCACCGCGCTGGCCGTCTCCGGGCTGCCCTGCGACCGGTTCTGCTTCGAGGGCTTCCTGCCCCGCACCCCCAGCGGGCGTCGATCGCGGCTGCGCGCACTCGCCGCCGAGGAGCGCACTCTGGTCTTCTTCGAGGCGCCGCACCGCATCGGGGCGACCCTCACCGACCTGGCCGACGCGTTCGGGGCGGACCGGCCGGCCGCGCTCTGCCGCGAACTCACCAAGACCTACGAGGAGGTGCTCCGCCGCCCCCTCGGCGAGCTGGCCCGGTGGGCCACCGAGGGGGATCCGCGCGGAGAGATCACGCTGGTGGTGGCCGGGGCGCCGGTGACCGCCCCCGAACGCCCCGACGACGACACCCTGCGCGCCGCCGTCGCCGAACGGGAGGCCGCCGGCCGGTCCCGCCGGGACGCCATCACCGACGTCGCCACCGAGTACGCGCTGCGCCGCCGGGACGTCTACACGATCGTGCACAGCTGACCGAGGGGACCGGGCTCCCCTGACGGCGGGATCACCACGCGGCGACCAGGAAGCCGACGGTGATCAGCGTGGGGCCGGCGACGGCGGCGGCCACCGCCCAGCGGCGGTGCCGGCGGCCGGGCAGCCGGGCCGAACCGGTCCACCGGACGATGCCCGCGGTGCAGCCCAGCACCACCAGCAGACCGGGCAGCCACCGCAGGTGCCGGCCCACGCCGACGTCCGCGTACGCGGTGCCGCTGTCCGGGCCGGTCATCCGCGCCGGCAGCCGGGTGCCGGCTGCGCTCCCGTCGGCGGGCACACCGCCGACGCGCACACCATGGGCGATGAACCGCCCGTCGTCGGCTGTGAAGATCCCCCGGCACCGCTGGGTGAGCCCGCCGCCGGAGCAGTCGTCGATCACCACGGTGCCCGACCGGGCGTGCCCGACCGCGAGCCAGAACGGGCCCGCGCTGACCCAGGCGAAGAAGGCCGCGACCAGGCTCAGCACCACCAGCGCGGCGAGCCCGGGCAGCGGATCCGGCGGTGGGGGCGTACGGCTCGGTGCCCGCCGCCGCAGCAGCAGCCGAAAGCCGCGAAACCGCTCCGGTGCCGGGTCCTTGCGGACCGGGGTGCCGTCCCAGTGCACCTGTTCGATCGGTGCCCAGAAGGCGTCACCGTCGTCGTCCAGCGTGTCGTCCGGCCGGCGGGCCCGCTGGCGGCGGGTCTGCTGCCGCACCGGCACCCGACGCGGCACGGCGTCCACGGGTGCCCCGGTGGTCGGCTCCACCTCGACGAACTCCCCACCGGCCGGAACCGAGGCGGCGAGCGGGCCGGACAGGGCGGGCCGGGCCGGACCGGGTGCGGGTGCCGCCGGGGTCGGCCGGGCCGGAGTGGGCGACGGGGCCGCCGGCGTGGGGCGGGCCGGGGTGGCGGACCGCCCCGCCGGGGTGGGCCGCTGCCCACCCGGGTCGGCGGGCACCAGCCGGGGCTGGGGCGCGACCCCGGTGACCCGGGGCACGGCCGGCTCGCGCCCAGGCTCGTCGCCGACCGCCGGTCCGGTGGGACGGTCCTCGTGGTCCCGCGCCGCTCGTCTGCCCGTCACGACGTTCATTGCACACCTCCCCAGGAGGCGAAACGGGCAGCTGAGCCGCGTGTCGACGACAAATCGGACCAACGGGCGAGGTGGTCGGCCCGGTCCGCCGGTCGGGGACCCCCCCATTGGTTCACGGATGCCCCGACCGGGTCACTAGGCTCACTGCTCATGAGTCACGTTCTCGCGGCAGTGGCCTGGCCGTACGCCAACGGCCCCCGCCACATCGGCCACGTCTCCGGTTTCGGCGTTCCCTCCGACGTCTTCGCCCGGTACATGCGGATGGCCGGCCACGACGTGCTCATGGTCTCCGGCACCGACGAGCACGGCACCCCGATCCAGGTGCAGGCCGACGCTGACGGGGTGACCCCGCGCGAGCTGGCCGACCGGTACAACAGGGTGATCGTCGAGGACCTGCACGGCCTCGGCCTCTCCTACGACCTGTTCACCCGCACCACCACCCGCAACCACTACGCGGTGGTGCAGGAGCTGTTCGAGGGGATGTACCGCAACGGTTACATCGTGCCCAAGACCACCATGGGCGCGATCTCCCCGTCCACCGGGCGCACCCTGCCCGACCGGTACATCGAGGGCACCTGCCCGATCTGCGGGTACGACAGCGCCCGCGGTGACCAGTGCGACAACTGCGGCAACCAGCTCGACCCGATCGATCTGATCGACCCGAAGTCGCGGATCAACGGGGAGACTCCGAAGTTCGTCGAGACCGAGCACTTCTTCCTGGACCTGCCGGCGCTGGCCGAGGTGCTGCGGCAGTGGCTGGACACCCGCGAGGGGTGGCGGCCCAACGTGCTGCGGTTCTCCCGCAACCTGCTCGACGACCTCCAGCCCCGGGCGATCACCCGGGACCTGGAGTGGGGCGTACCGATCCCGCTGGACGGCTGGCGGGACCGGCCGGACAAGCGGATCTACGTGTGGTTCGACGCGGTGATCGGCTACCTGTCCGCCTCGATCGAGTGGGCCCGCCGCTCCGGCGACCCGGAGGCGTGGCGCCGGTGGTGGTCCACCGACGGTCAGGGTAAGGACGCGCAGTCCTACTACTTCATGGGCAAGGACAACATCGTCTTCCACTCGGTGATCTGGCCGGCGCTGCTCTCCGGATACTCCGGCGAGGGCTCCCGCGACGGTGAGCCGGGCGAGCTGGGTCGGCTCAACCTGCCCACCGAGGTGGTCTCCAGCGAGTACCTGACCATGGAGGGGCGGAAGTTCTCGTCGTCCCGCAAGGTGGTCATCTACGTCCGCGACTTCCTGGAGCGCTACGACGCCGACGCGCTGCGCTACTTCATCGCCGCCGCCGGCCCGGAGAGCAACGACACCGACTTCACCTGGGCTGAGTTCCTCCGCCGCAACAACGACGAGTTGGTCGCCGGCTGGGGCAACCTGGTCAACCGGTGCGTCTCGATGGCCGCCAAGAACTTCGGGGTGATCCCCGCTGTCGACCCGGCCGGGCTCACCGAGGCCGACGAGGCCCTGCTCGCCGTCGCCCGCGCCGGGTTCACCACGGTTGGCGACCTGATCGGCCGGCACCGGCAGAAGCAGGCCATCGGCGAGGCCATGAAGGTGGTCGCCGAGGCCAACAAGTACCTCTCCGAGCAGGCGCCGTGGAAGCTCAAGGGTGAGGCCGACAAGCCCCGCATGGGCACCATCCTGCACGTCGCCCTCCAGGTGATCAGCGACGCCAACACGCTGCTCACCCCGTTCCTGCCGCACTCCGCGCAGCAGGTGCACGAGCTGCTCGGCGGCACCGGCGTGCACGCGCCGATGCCGGTGATCGAGCAGGTCGACGACCTGGACGGCGGCCCGGCGTACCCGGTGCTCACCGGGGACTACACGGTCGGCGCGCGCTGGGAGTCGGTGCCGATCGAGGCGGGCCGTCCGCTGGCCGCGCCGAAGCCGGTGTTCCGCAAGCTCGACCCGTCGATCGTCGACGAGGAACTGGCCCGACTGGCCGACTGACCGCACGACGCGCGGCGGCGGGTCGCCCTGCCGCCGCGCGCCGTCACATCGCGTACCGGGTGTCCATCACCTGGTCGTCGGTCACCTCGGCGCCCGGCGCCCAGGCCTCGTAGACGCCGCGTTCCTGGCACTGGGCGCCGGTGCCGAGCACCGCGTCCGGGTTCGGGTAGCGCAGCCGCATCCGCAGCCAGCCCGCCTCCTCCCGCAGCACCAGACACGGCACCCCCCGCCACTGGGCGAACCGGACCCGGCGGGCCACCGCGTCCACCGGGTAACGGGCCGCCCGGGTCATCGCCAGCACCCGGAACCCGCCGGGCAGGTCGGCGACCGCCTCGTACTCGTTGTCGCCGTACGTGCCGACCAGTTGGGTGGAGCGGGGCACGTCGGCGTTCGGCACGTACTCCTGATCGGGGGAGAGACCCGGCACCGCGGCCAACAGGTGCCGCCACTGCGGACCCACCATCCGCAGCCACCCGCGCTGCTCGGCCTGGTAGGTGTACAGCACCACCTCCACCCCCTCCGCCGGGTAGGCGATGAGGGCGGCGTTCGCCGGCATCGGCAGGTCGGCGAAGTCCCTGGTGATGAACTCCGGGATGAGCTGACCGTTGCTGGGCGTGAAGCCGGTGCCCAGCACGGGAGCGCCGACCCGGTCCCGCGAGGCCAACGCGGTCAGGCCCCGGTGCGCGGGCCCGGCCGGCACGTCGTAGTCACCACTGTCGGACGCGCGCCAGCGCAACACGTACGCCACGTCCGGGCCGTCCCGGCCAGCGTCACCATCGGTACGCAGCACCTTCGTCGTCACCGGCGTACGCAGGTGCGCCACATCGTGCTCGCGGTAGCAGAAGCCGTGCGGCAGCCAACCCCGCAGGTGACCGGCGACCTGCTGGGCCGAGAGCACCTTCACCATCCGGGTGCCCCGCCGGACCACCGCCGACGCGCGCGCCATCGCCAGCACCGGGTCGCCCGCCGCCGCCGGCTGCTGGCTGAGCTGGTGCAGGTACGCCCAACCCCGCTCGCGATGGGCGGGCATCAGCAGCGGCGTCTCCGGCTCGTCGGCCGGTTCCGTCGCCCCGTGCACAGCTGTCACCTCGGTGACGTGCACGAAACGCCGCCACGGCAGGGCGCTGCCCGGGCGGGGCGCCCACTCGAAGCCGGCCACCTCGTCGGCGCTGAACAACTCGTACGCGGCACCTCGGGCGATCTCCTCGGCCGGGTACACGGCGCCGCCGAACGCCACGTGCAGTCCGGTCCGTTCGCTGGCCGTGCCGCCGGCCTGGGGGGTGACGCTCATGCCGTCGCCTCCCTGCTCGCTGGGATGGGGTCCGCACGCTGTCGCGTCCGCTCGTTGGCGACCGTAGAGTCGCGCGGCGTAGCCGAGGTGAACGTCGGGTGGCGGGCAGATGGACAGCGCCGGTGTGTGATGCTGTCGCTGATGAGCGAGCCCAGAGAATCCCGCCGTGACCGTGCCGCCCGGCGGGCCGGAGAGTTCCCGCCAGCCCCCGAGTCGTTGCCCCGGGCGGTGCTGGACAGCCACACCCACCTGGACATCACCGTCAGCGAGGCCGGGGTGCCCGGCGGGCCGGCCGACGACCCGGTAGCCGTGGCCATCGCGGTGGCCACGAAGGTCGGCGTGGACCGGCTGGTCCAGGTGGGCGTGGACGTCGCCTCCTCCCGGTGGGGCGCGGACACCGCCGACCGGTATCCCGCCGTGCTGGCCACCGTGGCGCTGCACCCCAACGAGGCGCCCCGGCTCAGTGACCTCGACGAGGCGTTGCGGGAGATCGAGTCACTCGCCGCCCGCGATCGGGTCCGGGGGATCGGCGAGACCGGAATGGACTTCTTCCGCACCGGCGACGAGGGGCGGGCCGCGCAGGAGGAGAGTTTCCGGGCGCACATCGCCATCGCCAAGCGGTACGACAAGACGTTGGTCATCCACGACCGGGACGCGCACGCCGACGTGCTGCGGATCCTCGACGACGAGGGCGCCCCGGACCGGGTGGTGCTGCACTGCTTCTCCGGCGACGCCGACTTCGCCCGCGAGTGTGTCCGCCGCGGCTATCTGCTGAGCTTCGCCGGCACCGTCACCTTCGGCAGCGCGACGGCGCTGCGCGAGGCCGCCGCGCTCACCCCGGTGGACCAGATGCTCGTGGAGACCGACGCGCCGTACCTCACCCCGATGCCGTACCGCGGCCGGCCGAACGCGTCGTACCTGATTCCGCTCACCGTCCGGGCGCTCGCCGCGACCACCGGCAGCGACCTGGACGAGCTGTGCGCGGCCATCTCCGCCACCGGCGACCGGGTCTTCGGCCCGTGGTGAGCCCGGCCCGACGGTCGGCACCGACCCCGTCGCTACGCTGCCAGCCATGACCGGTCTCCTCGGCCCGGCGGAGATCCGGGAACTCGCCGCCCGGCTGGGCGTCGCGCCCACCAAGAAGCTCGGCCAGAACTTCGTGCACGACCCGAACACGGTGCGTCGGATCGTTACCGCCGCCGGCCTGACCCCCGACGACGTGGCACTGGAGGTCGGGCCCGGGCTCGGCTCGCTGACCCTGGGGCTGCTGCCGATCGCCGGGCACGTGCACGCCGTGGAGATCGACCCGGTGCTCGCCGGGGCGCTGCCGGAGACCGTCGCGCGGCACGCGGGGGCCGATGCCGCCCGGCTCACCGTGCACCGCGCGGACGCGCTGCGCATCACCGCCGCCGAGCTGGCCGACCCGCCGCCGACCGCGTTGGTGGCGAACCTGCCCTACAACGTCGCGGTGCCCGTGGTGCTGCACCTGCTCGCCGTGCTGCCCACCCTGGGGCACGGCCTGGTGATGGTGCAGAAGGAGGTCGCCGACCGGCTCGTCGCCGGTCCCGGCTCCAAGGTGTACGGCATTCCGTCGGTGAAGCTCGCCTGGTACGCCCAGGCCCGCGGTGCCGGCAAGGTGCCGCCGAACGTGTTCTGGCCGGTGCCCAACGTCGACTCCGGCCTGGTCGCCTTCACCTGTCACCAGCCGCCCCGCGCCGACGTACCCCGCGAGCGGGTCTTCGCCGTGGTGGACGCGGCGTTCGCGCAGCGCCGCAAGACGCTGCGGGCCGCGTTGGCCGGCTGGGCCGGTGGCCCGGACCGGGCCGCCGCGGCGCTCACCGCGGCCGGCGTCGACCCCGGCGCCCGTGGGGAGTCGCTGACCGTCGAGCAGTTCGCTGCCATCGCCGCGTCGGCTCCGGTCGGTACGCCGGCCGCGAAGTAGGCTGACGCCGTGCCCGCCGAGGAGGTGTACGAGTGACCGCGCAGCCGATCGCGCCCACCGCCCACGGGATGTGGAGTCCGGATCCCGTCCGGCAACGGCTGGCCAACCACACCATCGAGGACGTGCTGGCCCTGCCCGACGACGCCCCCCGCGTCGAGCTACGTGACGGCGTCCTCGTCGTGGTCCCTTCCCCGACCTTTGGCCAGCAGCACATCGGCAACCTGTTGTGGATGTGGCTGCGGCAGCACGCTCCGGCCGAGTTGACGCCGGCCACCGCCGTCGGGGTGGCGATCAACTATCGGAACACTCTCGAACCCGACGTCGTCCTGCTGCGGCGTCCGGTGGCGGCCGACCACCACTACTTCGAGGCTGATCAAGTTGTGCTCGCCGTCGAAGTCGTCTCGCCCGGGACCCGTCGTCGGGACCGGCTGGAGAAGCTGGCCGACTACGCGGACGCCGGCATCCCGCACTACTGGCGGATCGAGCAGGACCCGCTGCACGTGTACGCGTACGAACTGGTCGGCGGCCGGTACGAGCTGGCCGCCGACTCCGCCGAGGAGCTGATCGTGGCCAAGCCGTTCGACATCCGCCTGCACCTGCGGGACATCACCCCGTGACCGAGGCCTGGCGACCGGACGACGAGGACGAGCGACGTGGGGCCGCCGGCCCGGTGCGGGTGCGGGTGCCCGCGAAGGTCAACCTGCACCTCGGGGTGGGCCCGCTGCGCCGGGACGGCTACCACGAGCTGAACACGGTCTACCACGCCATCTCCATCTACGACGAGCTGACCGCCCGGCGCGGCGACACGTTGGCGTTGACCATGGAGGGCGAGGGCACCGGCGAGCTGGCCCTGGACGACACCAACCTGATCATCCGTGCCGCGCACGCCCTCGCCGGGTACGCGGGTGTGCTGCCGCACGCCCGCCTGCACCTGCGCAAGCAGATCCCGCTCGCCGGTGGCCTGGCCGGTGGCAGCGCCGACGCGGCCGCCGCGCTGGTGGCCTGCGACGCGCTCTGGGGCACCGGGCTGTCCCGCGACGAGCTGGCCGGCATCGCCGCCGACCTCGGCTCCGACGTGCCGTTCCTGATCTACGGCGGCACCGCGCTGGGCACCGGCCGGGGCGAGGCGGTCAGCCCGGTGCTGGTCCGCCCCACCACGTGGCACTGGGTGGTGGCGATCGCCGACGGCGGCCTGTCCACCCCGGCCGCGTACCGGGAACTGGACCGGCTGCGCGACTCCGGTGCCGCCGGCGCCCCGCTGGGCAGCACCGACGCCCTGCTGGGCGCGTTGCGTCAGCGGGACCCACGGGTGCTCGCCCGGACGCTCGGCAACGACCTGCAGGACGCCGCACTGGCCATGCGCCCGACGCTGGCCGACACCCTCAAGGCCGGCGAGGCGGCCGGTGCGCTCACCGGCATCGTCTCCGGCTCCGGCCCGACCTGCGTGTTCCTCGCCGCCGACGCGGCCAGCGCGGAGCGGATCGCCGCCAAGCTGACCACCGCTGGCGTCTGCCGGCAGGCACGGGTCGCGCACGGTCCGGTCGTCGGCGCCCGGATCAGCTGACCACGCGTCCCGCGAGCGGCTGGCACGCGGCGCGGGCCTTCGGGGCGTCCGCGTACCCTGGGGAGAGGCGTCCAGGTGCCCGCCGGCACCGGGACGCCTTGACATTGAAGGGTGGAACGTGGCGAACATCGTCAATCTGGACCGGGTGTCCAAGGGGTACGGCGCCGCCGGGCGGCTGCTCACGGACGTCTCGCTCGGCCTGGACGACGCCGACCGGATCGGCGTGGTCGGCCTCAACGGCGCCGGCAAGTCCACCCTGCTGCGGCTGCTCACCAAGCAGGAGGACCCGGACGACGGCCGGGTGACGCACCGCCGCGACCTGCGGGTGCTGTGGCTGCCGCAGCAGCTCACCCTCGCCCCCGACGCCACCGTCCGGGACGTGGTGCTCGGCACCGCCTGGCTCGACGAGGGGATGGGCGCCGAGCACGAGTGGGCCGGCGACGCCGGGGTGCGCGCCATCCTCGATGGCCTCGGCATGCCGCACCTCGGCCTCGACCAGCCGGTCGGCCCGATGTCCGGCGGCGAGCGACGGCGGGTGGCGCTCGCCGCGCTGCTCGTCCGCGACTCCGACCTGCTCATCCTCGACGAGCCCACCAACCACCTGGACGTCGGCGGTGTCGACTGGCTGGCCCGGCACCTCACCGGCCGCAAGGGCGCCCTGGTCGTGGTCACCCACGACCGGTGGTTCCTGGACGCGGTCTGCACCACCACCTGGGAGGTCGCCGACCAGACGGTCCGCGCGTACGAGGGTGGCTTCGCCGCCTGGACCCTCGCCCGCGCCGAGCGGGAACGCGTCGCCGCCGCGACCGAGGCCCGCCGGCAGAACCTGCTCCGCAAGGAGATCGCCTGGCTGCGCCGTGGCCCACCGGCCCGCACCTCCAAGCCGCAGTTCCGCATCGACGCCGCGAACGCGTTGATCGCCGACGTGCCGCCGGCCCGCGACACCATGTCGTTGCAGCGGATGGCGGTGTCGCGCCTCGGCAAGCAGGTGTACGAGCTGGACAACGTCGAGCTGCACGCCGGGCCGAAGGAGATCCTGCGCGACGTCAGCTGGCTGGTCGGCCCCGGCGACCGGATCGCCATCCTCGGAGCCAACGGCGCCGGCAAGACCACTCTGCTGCGGATGCTCGCCGGCATCACCCGCCCCGACGGTGGCCGCCTCAACACCGGCTCCACGGTGCGGCCGGCGTTCCTCTCCCAGGAGCTTGCCGAGCTGCCCGGGCAGCTGCGGGTGCTGGAAGCGGTGGAGGAGGTCGCCCGCCGGGTGCAGCTCGGCGACCGGGAGGTCTCCGCCTCCCAGCTCGCCGAGGTGTTCGGCTTCGACGACCGGCGGCTCTGGACCCCGGTCAGTGACCTTTCCGGTGGGGAGCGCCGCCGGTTGCAGATGCTGCGGCTGCTGGCTGGCGAGCCCAACGTGCTGCTCTTCGACGAGCCCACCAACGACCTGGACACGGACACTCTCGCCGCGCTGGAGGACCTGCTCGACTCGTGGCCCGGCACGATCATCGTGGCCAGCCACGACCGGTACCTCATCGAGCGGGTCACCGACACGGCGTACGGGATGTTCGGTGACGGTCGGCTGGTGCACCTGCCGGGCGGTGTGGACGAGTATCTCGCCCGGACCGCCGAGCGGGCCGGGACCAGTCGCGCCGGTGGCACCCCGACCGCCGCGGCCACCGGGGCGACCGCGAGTGGCATGTCCGCCGCCGAGGTCCGGCAGGCCCGCAAGGAGCTGACCCGGTTGGAGCGGCAACTCGGCAAGCTCGACCAGCGGGAGACCACGCTGCTCGACCAGCTCGCGGCGGACGCCACCGACTACGCCCGGGTCGCCGAGTTGGACACCCAGCTCAAGGATCTGCGCGCCGAGCGGGAGCGGATCGAGGAGAGCTGGATGACGCTCGCCGAGGACCTGCCCGAGAGCTGACGGGCGGGGCACACCGGCACGGCCCCCGTGTGCGGCGTCACACCGCCACATGCGAGACAATCGTCCGCGACACCTCACCTCACGGCGTTGGAGACACAGACATGGCCCACACCCCCGTCAACCACCCCGCGCGGCCGATCTACCGGGCGATCGGCGGGCTGACCGGTCTGTACCTGGTCGTCTTCGGGGTGCTCGGCATCATCGCGAGCACCGGCAACGAGATCCTCGCCCAGGACGACACCCGGGTCCTCGGTCAGGGCACCAACCTCGGCTTCTCGCTGCTCAGCGTGCTGCTCGGGATCGTCGTGCTGATCGGCACCGTGCTCGGCCGCAACATCGACGTGGCGATCAACCAGTGGCTGGCGTACGGCCTCATGGTGATCAGCCTGGCCGGTCTCGCGTTCATCCGGACCGACGCCAACATCTTCAACTTCAGCATCACCACCGTGATCGTGGTGATGACTGCCGCACTGGTGCTGCTGATGGTCGGCATGTACGGCAAGGTCGGCACGGAGGACGAGGCGGAGGCGTTCCAGAAGGCTCGGCTCGTTCTCTGATCCTGTCTGTGGTTGCTGCTCTTTGGTTGCGGCCGTGGGTTTTCGCCGGAGCCCGAGCTGCTCCGGGCGGTCAGGCTTGATCCCTGCGCAGCTCGGGCTCCGGCGAAAACCTGACCTGGTCCGGCCTTTCGGCGGACCCTGCCGGCATTGTGGTTCTGCGGACAGTCGGCGCTGCTCTGGGCGACAATTCCCCTGAAACGGTCACATCAGGGGGTCTGGGCATGCCGCATTTTCCGGTCAATCATCCGGCTCGGCCGCTCTACCGGGTCCTCTCCGGGCTGATCGGCGTCTACATCCTGGTATTCGGCGTCTGGGGCGTCGCCGAGACGATCGGCGACCCGCTCTTCGCCCGCAACAGCACCTGGGCCCTCGGACTCCGGACCAACCTGGCCTTCTCGCTCGCCTCGCTGATCTTCGGGGTCTTCCTGATCATCGGGGCCTCGCGGCGCACCAACCTCGGCCACTACATGAACCTCACCGCCGGTGTGGTGTTCCTGGTGACCAGCATCCTGATGATGTCGGTGCTGCAGACCGAGGCGAACTTCCTCAACTTCTCGATGTCGACGGTGGTCGTGTCGATGCTGTTCGGGCTGATCCTGCTCGGCACCGGCCTGTACGACAAGGTCGGCCCGCCGGAGTCCGCCGAGGCGGAGTTGGAGCACCGCAAGCACCCGGTGGCCGACGTGCACCGCCCCTGACCGGGGTCAGCCGCGCCGGGCGGTGATCAACGTCGGCTTCGCCTCCAGGTGCGACAACCCGTTCCAGGCGAGGTTGACGAGGTGCGCCGCCACCGTCTCCTTGCGCGGCTTGCGCACCTCCAGCCACCAACTGCCGGTCAGCGCGACCATGCCCACCAGGGCCTGCGAGTACAGCTCGGCGAGCTTCGGGTCGTACCCGCGGCTCTTGAACTCGGCGCCCAGGATGTGCTCGACCTGGTGCGCCACGTCGTTCATCACGCTGCTGAAGGTGCCCGTCGCGGACATCAGCGGCGACTCACGGACCAGCACCCGGAAGCCGCTGGTCTCCTCCTCGATGTAGCCCAGCAGGGCCAGCGCCGCCTGTTCCAGCAACTCCCGTGGATGCCCGGCGGTCAACGCCGTGGTGATCCGGTCCAGCAGGGCCCGGACCTCCCGGTCCACCACCACCGCGTAGAGCCCCTCCTTGCCGCCGAAGTGCTCGTAGACCACCGGCTTGGAGACCTTGGCGCGGGCCGCCACCTCCTCGATGGAGGTGGCGTCGAAACCCCGCTCGGCGAAGAGTTGCCGGCCGGTCGCTATCAACTGCTCCCGCCGTTGGGCCGCCGACATGCGTACCCGAGAAGTGGTCTTCGGTTTTGGTGCCGGGGCCGGCGTCGCCCGCCGACCCTCGGCACCATCCTTGTTCTCGGGCATATCGCCGCCTCGCTGGCGCTCGATGACGCCCTGCCGTGGGATGGTGTCTCCGCTGTGCCCGTTCACGTCGTCGCCTCACTGGCCGGCGGTCCGACCGCCCTGCCGCGCCGTCCGACCGAACCCGGGTCAGGGCCCGGCTGCCCGGTTGCCGAGTCGTCCGGTCCCCCCGCGTCGCTCGGTCATCCGAACATCCTGCCAGGCGGTGTCCACGAGCACCGCCCGGTTTCAGTGGGGTGCGACCGGCTTCACGAGCTTGGCGGCGATGCGTTCCGGCTTTGGCCAGCGCACCTGCGTCGCCGCGCCGATCTTCTCGAACAACCAGATCACGCGGGCGGAGATGTCCACCTGACCGCGCAGCACGCCGTGCCGGGCGCTGGTCGGGTCGGCGTGGTGCAGGTTGTGCCAGCTCTCGCCGAAGGACAGGATCGCCAGCGGCCAGAAGTTCGAGGCGCGGTCGCCCTGGCGCATCGCGAACGGACGCTCGCCGTAGACGTGGCACACCGAGTTGATCGCCCAGGTGACGTGGTGCAGGAGGCCGATCCGGACCAGCCCGGCCCAGAAGAACGCGGTCAGCGCACCCTGCCAGGACCAGGTCACCAGGCCGCCGATCAGCGCCGGGCCGAGCAGCGAGATGGCCACGAGCATCGGGAAGAGCCGGTCGACCCGGCTGATGTCCCGGTCGGCGATGAGGTCCGGTGCGAAACGGGCCCGGTTGGACAGCTCCCGGCGGAACAGCCAGCCCACGTGGGCGTGGAACAGGCCGCGGGTCAACGCCCAGAAGCTGGTGCCGAAGCGCCACGGCGAGTGCGGGTCACCCTCCAGGTCGGAGAAGGCGTGGTGCCGTCGGTGGTCGGCGACCCACTGAATGATCTCACCCTGCACCGCCAGTGAACCCGCGACGGCCAGAGTCACCCGCAGCCACCGCTTGGCCTTGAACGAGCCGTGGGTGAAGTAGCGGTGGAAACCGACGGTGATGCCGAGCCCGGAGACGACGTACCAGACCAGGCCGATGATCACGTCGGTCCAGCCCAGCCAGCCGCCCCAGGCCACCGGCACGGCGACCAGCAGGGCGACGAAGGGGATGACCACGAAAGCCCAGAGGGCGGCCAGGATGCCGGGGGACTGGCTGCCGTCGGTGAGTGGTTTGGGGCCGGGGCCAGCGGTGTGGGGATCGAGCAGAGCGGTGGACATGGGACCTCGCAGGGGGAAGATGACGATCACTAACTTACGCCTACGTCACCGTAACTTACGGCTCCGTAGATCGCACGGGGAAGTTTCGAATCACCCTCGCGAAACTGATCAAAGACGCAGGTCAGCCGAGGATTGTGGCGGGGTACGTGGGTACTCCGGCAGGCAGGCGGCCGGGGTGCGGGTCGGCCGCCCCGACGTGCCGAGCGGGTCGGTCGCCAGCCGTGCGGCGGGATGAGCGATGGCGCCCGGCGGCCGGGGCGCTAAGGTGTAGCGGCGGGATGTCCATCCCTCAAGCGACGTGCTCGCGTCGCTGATCGGCCGTGGTGTAATTGGCAACACCCGGGTCTTTGGTACCCGTATTTCAGGTTCGAACCCTGGCGGCCGAGCTGCACACCTAGGTCCGTTTTGGGGCCCAGTAGGGGTAAGCGGGGAAGGTGCCGGGCCGCGCGGCTAGCATGGCCGCGAGAGTGTCCGCCGTCCCGACGGGAGCCACATCGTGCCCCAGCCCCACCTCCGTACCGTCGTCGTGCTCGCCGCCGGTGAGGGCAAGCGGATGAAGTCGACACTGCCCAAGGTGCTGCACCCCCTGCTCGGTCGCACGCTGCTCGGTCACGTGCTGAGCGCCGCCGCCCCGCTGGGCGCGGACCGCACCGTCGTCGTGGTGGGACACGGCGCCGACCAGGTCCGGGCGCACCTGTCCGAGGTCGCCCCGGACGCCACGCCGGTGCTCCAGGCCGAGCAGCTCGGGACCGGGCACGCCGTCCGCATCGCGCTGGACGCGGTGCCGGAGGGCGCCGGCACGGTCGTCGTGATCAACGGGGACGTGCCGCTGCTGCGACCCGAGACCGTCGGCGCGCTGGTGACCGCGCACGAGGAAGCCGCCGCGGCGGCCACCGTGCTGGCCGCCGAGGTGCCCGACCCCACCGGCCTCGGCCGGATCGTCCGGGACGCCGACGGCCGCCTGGAGCAGATCGTCGAGGAACGTGACGCCGACGCGACGCAGCGCGCGATCCGGGAGATCAACGCCGGCATCTACGCGTTCGACGCGGTGCGGCTGCGCGAGGCGCTGGGCAAGCTCTCCACCGACAACGACCAGGGCGAGGAATACCTCACGGACGTCTTCGGCCTGCTGCGCTCGGCCGGTGAGCCGGTGGCGGTGCACGTCGCCGTGGACCACGTCGAGACGTTGGGCTGCAACGACCGGGTGGAGCTGGCGTCGCTGCGCCGGCTGCTGCGCGACCGGATCAACGAGGCGTGGATGCGCACCGGGGTGAGCCTGCTCGACCCCGTCACCACCTGGATCGACGTGACCGTGGCGCTGGACCGCGACGCCGTGGTCGACCAGAACACCCAGTTGCGCGGCAGCACGGTGGTCGGCGCGAGCGCGGTGATCGGCCCGGACGTCACCCTGATCGACACGGTCGTCGGCCCGGGCGCGTCGGTGATCCGCAGTCACGCCGACGGCGCCGAGGTGGGCGCGGGCGCCACCGTCGGGCCGTACGCGTACCTGCGGCCGGCCGCCCGACTGGCCGAGAAGTCGAAGGTCGGCACGTTCGTCGAGGTGAAGAACACCGAGATCGGTCCGGGTGCGAAGGTTCCGCACCTCAGCTACGTCGGTGACGCCACGATCGGCGCGAAGGCCAACATCGGCGCGGCGACCATCTTCGTGAACTACGACGGGGTGAACAAGAACCGCACGATCGTCGGTGAGGGTGCCTTCGTCGGCTGCGACACGAGCCTGATCGCGCCGGTCGAGGTCGGTGCCGGTGCCTACGTGGCGGCGGGTAGCGCGATCGCGCAGGACGTCCCACCGGGCGCGCTCGGGGTCACCCGGGCACCGCAGCGCAACATCGAGGGCTGGGTGCAGCGCAAGCGCCCCGGAACGGTCTCCGCGGCGGCTGCCGAGCGGGCGCAACGCGCCGCCGAGGGTGCGTCGGGTGTGGCCGGTGCCGCAAGCGACAGTGAGGCAATGCACGGGGGAGCCAAGAGAGTGGGCGGCACATCCGGCCCGGGAGATACTGCAACCGAATAGTCCCTGACCCACCACCACCGGGTCGGGTACCGCCGACAAAACGGGAGCAGACGGGCCCATGGGCAGCATCGTCGCCGAAAACCGCAAAAGCCTGATGCTCTTTTCCGGACGTGGCTTTCCGGAGTTGGCCAAGGAGATCGGCGAGGTGCTCGGCGTCGCGCCGACTCCGGCCGACGCCTACGAGTTCGCCAACGGCGAGATCTTCGTACGCTTCAAGGACTCGGTACGTGGTTCGGACGCCTTCGTGGTGCAGTCCGTCACGCACGGGGTGAACACCTGGGTCATGGAGACCCTGATCATGGTCGACGCGCTGAAGCGGGGGTCGGCCAAGCGGATCACCGTGGTGCTGCCGTTCTACCCGTACGCCCGCCAGGACAAGAAGCACCGCGGCCGGGAGCCGATCTCGGCCCGCCTGGTGGCGGACCTGCTGAAGACCGCCGGCGCCAACCGCATCCTCACCGTCGACCTGCACACCGCGCAGATCCAGGGCTTCTTCGACGGCCCGGTGGACCACCTCTTCGCGATGGACATCCTGGCCGAGTACGTGGAGCACAAGTACGCCGGCCGGCCGATGACAGTGGTGGCACCGGACTCCGGCCGGGTGCGGGTGGCCGAGCGGTGGACCGACCGGCTGGGCGGCTGCCCGCTGGCGTTCATCCACAAGACCCGTGACCCGATGAAGCCGAACCAGGTCGTGGCGAACCGGGTGGTCGGTGAGGTCGAGGGTCGGGTCTGCCTGATCGTCGACGACATGATCGACACCGGGGGCACGATCGCCAAGGCCGCCGACATCCTCAAGGAGTCGGGTGCCGCGGAGATCGTTGTCGCGTCCACCCACGCGCTGCTGTCCGACCCGGCCACCGAGCGGCTGAAGAACAGCTCGATCAGCGAGATCGTGGTGACGAACACGCTGCCGCTCCCGCCGGAGAAGCAGTTGGACAAGCTCACCGTGCTGTCGATCGCGCCGCTGCTGGCGCGGGCGATCCGGGAGGTCTTCGACGACGGCTCGGTGACCACCCTCTTCGGTGGCCTGAGCTGACCCCGAGCCCCGTTTCCGCCACCTGACACGCTGGCGGGGCGGGGCTGGCAAACTGGCGGAAACGGGGCCGGCGCGCTGGTGGAAGCACCACCGGCGGGCCGGTCTTGAGCCGTGATCGGGGACTGCCGGAAACCCTGGAAACAGCTCGGGTAGACTGGTGCGGTTGCCACGGCGAGGGTGCCCGGCGGGCCGCTGAAAAGCGCCGCACGGAGGCACCGTCATCGACGCGGTGCTCCGGGCAGTCGTTCATGACGCATGAGCCCCAGCGAGCCCCTCGCCCCAGCACCGTTAGACGACAAGCCGCCGCAGCGAAAAGCATCAGGAGTTTCCCCGTGTCCGAGGTAAAGATCAGCGCCGAGCCCCGTACCGAGTTCGGCAAGGGTGGTGCCCGCCGTACCCGCCGGGCCGGCAAGGTGCCCGCCGTGCTGTACGGCCACGGCGAGAAGCCCAAGCACATCGCGCTGCCGTCGCGGGAGTTCGCCGCGGCGATCCGCAAGGGCGGTGCCAACCAGCTCTTCGCGATCGACATCACCGACGGCACCCAGGTGCTGGCGCTGCCGAAGGCGATCCAGCGTGACCCGATCCGCGACACCTTCGAGCACGTCGACCTGATCCTGGTCCGCCGGGGCGAGAAGGTCACCGTCGAGGTCCCGGTCCAGCTGACCGGCGAGGCGGCCCGGGACACCCTGATCGTGCACGACCACGACACCCTCTCGGTGACCGCGGACGCCACCAAGGTCCCCGACCACCTCGAGGCCTCGATCGAGGGCCTGGAGGCGGGCAGCCAGGTGACCGCCAGCGACGTCCAGCTGCCGGCCGGCGTCGAGCTGGCTGCCGACTCGGAGATGACCGTCGCCTCGGTGACCGCCGCCCCGACCGCCGAGCAGCTCGAGGCGACGCTGCCCGAGGTCGAGGTTGCCACCGACGAGGCCGAGGCCGAGGTCGGCGAGACCACCGAGGGCTCCGAGGGCGCGGACGCCGCCCCGGCCGCCGAGGGCGACGAGAACGCCGAGGCGCGCACCGAGGCCTGATCGGTTCAAGCTCTGCGACAGGCGTCCCCGGATGTTCGGGGGCGCCTGTCGGCATATCGGGAGTCGCTGGGATGGGCGTCGGAAGGGACGGGTCGTGACGGACGAGGCGGGGCCGTGGCTGGTGGTCGGCCTGGGCAACCCCGGTCGGGAGTACGCCGGGAACCGGCACAACGTCGGGTTCATGGTGGCCGACCTGCTGGCCGGTCGGGTGGGTGCCCGTTTCGGCCGGCACAAGCGGGCGGTGGCCGAGGTGGCCGAGGCGCGGCTGGGGTTCGGTGGGCCGAAGCTGGTGCTGGTCAAGCCACTGACGTACATGAACCTTTCCGGTGGGCCGGTCGCGGCGCTGGCCCAGTTCTACAAGGTGCCGACGACGCAGGTGATCGCGGTGCACGACGAGCTGGACATCGGGTTCGGTCAGGTGCGGGTCAAGTTCGGCGGCGGTGAGGGCGGGCACAACGGCCTGCGCTCGATGTCGAAGTCCCTGGGGACTAAGGACTACGCCCGGGTGCGGTTCGGCGTCGGTCGACCGCCGGGGCGGCAGGACCCAGCGGATTATGTGCTGTCGGATTTCGGCACGGCAGAACGCAAGGAGCTGGATTTCCTGGTGGACCGGGCCGCCGACGTGGTGGAGTCGGTGATCACCAAGGGCGTGGAGCCGACGCAGAACCTCTACCACGGCAGCTGAGCCGGGCGGGGCGTACCGACTCGGAAACGACGGCCCGGTAGTCTGCGCCTTTCGGCGTGCCGCGACCGGCGACGCGAGTCGCGGCGGATCGGCCCGTGCGGGCAGCGCGGCGAGGCGACGGGAGCGGGCAGATGAGCAGTCCTCCGATGATCGATGGCGCGTTCGCCCGATGGTTGGCGTCCCGGGCCGGGCAGGCGCTGCTCGACCTGCGCACCGAGATGGGTTTCGCCGACACCGGCGCGCTGAAGTCGGCCGGGGACAAGGTGTCGCACGACCTGATCCGCACGGAGTTGGCGAAGTGGCGTCCGGGTGACGCGGTGCTCTCCGAGGAGGACGAGGGGTCGCGGTTGGCCTGGGCCGCGGAGGTGAACACCGGGGCGGTGTCGCGGTTGACCGCGGACCGGGTGTGGATCGTCGACCCGTTGGACGGCACCCGGGAGTTCTCCGAGGAGGGCCGCTCGGACTGGGCGGTGCACGTGGCACTTTGGGCACGCAGCGCGCCGAGTCCGCACGGGCTGGTCGCCGGGGCGGTGGGGTTGCCGGCGCAGCACCGGGTGCTGGGCACCGACTACCCGCCGGCGTACCCGCCGATGACAGTGGAGGCGGCGACTGCCGGCGAGCGGAAGATCCGCCTGGCGGCGAGCCGGAGCCGGCCGCCGGTCTTCCTGACCGACCTGGCCGAGGACGTCGGCGCGCACCTGGTGCCGATGGGTTCGGCCGGAGCGAAAATCGCCGCCGTGGTCACCGGCGAGGTGGACGCGTACATCCATGCAGGTGGGCAGTACGAGTGGGATTCGGCGGCCCCGGTCGCTGTGGCGACGGCCACCGGACTGCACGCTTCCCGGATCGACGGTTCTGCGCTGAAATACAACGAGGCGGATCCGCGACTGCCCGACCTCCTGGTCTGTCGCAAGGATCTCGCCACCCGGTTGCTTGCAGCGCTGCAGAAACATTCCGGGTAGCCTGAGCGCACTTTCTTGACATGCCCGACCGGAAAGGTCTGGAAATCGGATGAGCGAGCGAATCGAGCCGGTGTCATGACCACCCCCGCGGCGTACCAGGTCTCCCACCTGGACGCCCTCGAAGCGGAGAGCATCTTCGTGATGCGCGAGGTGGTCGCCGAGATGGAACGGCCGGTGCTGCTCTTCTCCGGTGGCAAGGACTCGATCGTCATGCTGCGGCTGGCGCAGAAGGCGTTCGCCCCGGCCAACGTCCCCTTCCCGGTCATGCACGTCGACACCGGGCACAACTTCCCCGAGGTCCTGGAATACCGCGACCAGCGGGTCGCCGAGCTGGGGTTGCAACTCGTCGTGGCGAGCGTGCCGGAGGCCCTGGCCAGCGGCATGGTCCGGGAGTCCGCCGACGGCATGCGCAACCGGATCCAGACGCCGGTGCTGCTGGACGCGGTGGAGAAGCACCGCTTCGACGCGCTGTTCGGTGGCGCCCGCCGGGACGAGGAGAAGGCCCGGGCGAAGGAACGGGTGTTCAGCTTCCGCGACGAGTTCGGTCAGTGGGACCCGAAGAACCAGCGGCCGGAGCTGTGGTCGCTGTACAACGGCCGGCACCACCCGGGCGAGTCGATCCGGGTCTTCCCACTGTCCAACTGGACCGAGCTGGACGTCTGGCACTACATCGCCCGGGAACGCATCCCGCTGCCGTCGATCTACTACGCGCACGAGCGCGAGGTGGTCGAACGGGACGGCATGTTCTACGCCGTCAACGAGTTCTTCCGCCCCCGCGCGGGTGAGGAGCGGTTCAAGGCCCAGGTGCGCTACCGCACCGTCGGCGACGCCTCCTGCACCGCCGCGGTCCGCTCTGATGCGGACACCGTGGAGAAGGTCATCGAGGAGGTGGCGGCCACCCGGATCACCGAGCGCGGTGCCACCCGTGGTGACGACCGGGTCAGTGAGGCCGCCATGGAGGACCGCAAGCGGGAGGGCTACTTCTGATGAGCACCGAGATCATGGCCTCCGCGGACGCGGATGGCCGGGCTGTTGCCGGGGCCGGGCCGGAGGCCCGGGCCATGGACCTGCTGCGGTTCGCCACCGCCGGCAGCGTCGACGACGGGAAGTCGACCCTGATCGGGCGACTGCTCTACGACACCAAGTCGCTCTTCACCGACCAGTTGGCGGCCGTGGAGGCGGTCAGCGCGGCCCGCGGCGACGAATACACCAACCTGGCGTTGCTCACCGACGGCCTGCGTGCCGAGCGGGAGCAGGGCATCACCATCGACGTGGCGTACCGCTACTTCGCCACCCCCCGGCGCAAGTTCATCATCGCCGACACCCCCGGCCACATCCAGTACACCCGCAACATGGTCACCGGAGCATCGACGGCGGACCTGGCGTTGATCCTGGTGGACGCGCGCAAGGGCCTGGTCGAGCAGTCCCGCCGGCACGCGTTCCTCTGCTCCCTGCTGCGGGTGCCGCACCTGGTCCTCTGTGTCAACAAGATGGACCTGGTCGACTGGTCGCAGGAGGTCTACGAGCGGATCGCCGACGAGTTCACCGCGTTCGCGGCGAAGCTCGACGTACCGGACCTGACCGTGGTGCCGGTCTCCGCGCTGCGTGGCGACAACATCGTGTCCCGGTCGGAGAACATGCAGTGGTACGAAGGCCCCTCGCTGCTGCACCACCTGGAGCGGGTGCACATCGCGAGCGACCGTAACCTGGTCGACGTCAGGTTCCCGGTGCAGTACGTGATCCGTCCGCAGTCCACCACCGTCACCGACTACCGCGGCTACGCCGGTCAGGTCGCCTCCGGGGTGCTGAAGCCGGGTGACGAGGTGATGGTGCTGCCCTCCGGCTTCACCAGCCGGATCGCCGCCGTGGAGACCGCCGACGGGCCGGTCGCGGAGGCGTTCCCGCCGATGTCGGTCACGGTACGACTGGCCGACGAGATCGACATCTCAAGAGGGGACCTGATCTGCCGGCCGAACAACGCGCCGGCGGTGGCCCAGGACATCGAGGCGATGGTCTGCTGGATGGACGAGACGGCCCCCCTGCGGGTTGGCGGTCGGTACGCGATCAAGCACACCACCCGGTCGGCTCGGGCGATCGTGCGCGGGCTGCACTACCGGCTGGACATCAACTCGCTGCACCGCGACGAGTCGGCCGACGAGCTGCGGCTCAACGAGATCGGTCGAGTGCGGCTGCGTACGACGGTGCCGCTGCTGGCCGACGAGTACCGCCGCAACCGCACCACCGGCGGCTTCGTCATCATCGACGAGGCAACCAACCGCACGGTAGGCGCCGCCATGATCGTCGAAGCCAGTTAACCCCTCTCGACCCCCACCCCACCAACGGCCCACGAACGCCCGCGCTGTCGCGCCCGCGAACCCGTGTCCGGGCCAAGATCGCGCTCGATCCATGAAGTAGTGGCCTCGCCCGCCGGGCGAGGCCACTACTTCACTGAACAAGCACGATCTCCATCCCCCAGCCTTCCGGCCCCAGCCCGGCCCAGCCCGGTGATCAAGAAGTTTGCGTCAGGATGCGGGCTGAAAGTGACGCAAACTTCTTGATCAACCTGGGGCGTGTTGGGGGTTAGCGGAGGCGGGTGGCGCCGGGGGAGGGGAGGACCGTCACGGTGGTGGGGGCGGTGAAACCCTGCGCCGCGTACGCGTCGGTCACGGCGGCGGCGACCTCGTCGGCGCGGTCGGCCTCGATCAGGGCGAGCACGCATCCGCCGAAGCCGCCACCGGTCATCCGGGCGCCCAGCGCGCCGGCCGCCAACGCCGCCTCGACAGCGGTGTCGATCTCCGGCACGGTGATCTCGAAGTCGTCGCGCATCGAGACGTGGGAGGCCGTCAGCAGCGGGCCGATGTCGCGGACCCGGGCGGCACGCAGCAGCGCCACCGTGTCGAGTACGCGCTGGTCCTCGGTGACCACGTGTCGGACGCGACGCCGGGTCTCCTCGTCGTCGAGCTGAGCCAACGCGGCGTCGAGCTGGTCGATGCCCACATCCCGCAGCGCGGCAACCCCGAGCGCGCTGGCGCCGGCCTCGCAGGAACGGCGGCGGGCCGCGTACTCCCCGTCGGCGTGGCGGTGCGGTGCCCGGCTGTCGATGACCAGCACGGCCAGGCCGGCAGCGTCCAGGTCGAACGGGATGTGCTCGACCGACTCGTCGCGGCAGTCGAGGAAGAGGGCGTGTCCGGCCCGGCAACGGATCGCCGCCGACTGGTCCATGATGCCGGTCGGCGCACCCACGTAGACGTTCTCCGCCCGCTGTGCCAGCCGGGGTTGCAGTTCCGGGGCCAGCTCCAGCCCGCCGAGGTCGAGCAGGGCAGCCAGTACGGCTGACTCCAGCGCGGCCGAGGAGGAGAGCCCGGAACCCAGCGGCACGTCGGAAGCGATCGCCAGCCGGGCACCCGGCACGGGATGACCCGCCTCGCGCAGCGCCCAGACCACACCCGCGACGTACGCGCCCCAGCCGGTGACCCGGCCCGGCTCGGCGACGTCGTCCGCGCCGAAGGTGATCGTCTCGCCGGAGAGCTCGGACCAGACCGTCCAGTGCTCCCCGTCCTGCCGATCGGCGGCGACGACGGTGCGCATCGGCAGGGCGAACGGCAGCACGAAGCCTTCGTTGTAGTCGGTGTGCTCGCCGATCAGGTTGACCCGACCCGGGGCCGCCCAGCGCCCGGATGCCTGCCCGCCGAACTGTGCGGAGAAGCCGGCCGCCGCCCGCTCGGCGACATCATCGGCCGGGTGGGTCACGGCGTCTCCCTTCGTTCGCGGCTGCGGGGCTCGCAAACCCGGCTCACTCCTCGCACTCACTGTTGGCCCAGGATGTGCGTGCGGTAGAACGCCCAGGCATCCCCGACCATGTCGTGCAGGGTCGGCTTCTGCGGCACCCAGCCCAGCTCCTCGCGGGCCAGCGTGGACGACGCGACCAACTCGGCCGGGTCGCCCTCGCGGCGCGGGGCGACCTCGACGGGCAGTTGGTGCCCGGTGACCTCGCGGACCACGTCGACGACCTGCCGGTTGGTGAAGCCGTTGCCGTTGCCCAGGTTGTAGATCCGGTGCTGGCCGCTGGTGGCCGCGTCCAGCGCCAGCAGGTGCGCGCGGGCCAGGTCGGCGACGTGGATGTAGTCGCGGACGCAGGTGCCGTCGACGGTGGGGTAGTCGTCCCCGAAGAGTTGGAGTTTCTCCCGCCGGCCGGCGGCGACGTCCAGCGCGATCGGGATCAGGTGGGTCTCCGGGTCGTGCCGCTCGCCGAGCGCGATGTCGCCGGCAAGGTGGGCGCCGGCCACGTTGAAGTAGCGCAGTGACACGGCGGCCAGCCCGTGCGCGATCGCCTCGGAGGTGAGTGCCATGTCGACGGCGAGTTTGGTGGCGCCGTACGTGTTGGTGGGCGCCTTCACCGCGTTTTCGGTGATGGGCAGCTCGGTGGGGTTGCCGTAGACGGCGGCGGTGGAGGAGAAGACCATCCGGGGCACCCCGGCCGCCCGGACGGCGTCGATCAGGGCGAGCGTGCCGACGGTGTTGTTCCGCCAGTACAACTCTGGCTTGATCATCGACTCGCCGGCGGCGATGAGGGCGGCGAAGTGCAGCACCCCGTCGAAGCCGGCGTCGGCGGTGATGACGCGGGCGGCGTCGTGGATGGACGCCTCGACGTGGGTGGCGTCCGGGGCGAGGGCTTCGCGGTGGCCGGTGCGGAGGTCGTCCAGGATGACCACCTGGTGGCCCGCGTCGAGCAGCATCCGGGTCACCACGCTCCCGATGAAGCCGGCGCCCCCGGTGACGAGCAGTTTCACGTCGTTGCCTCCTGCCTGGCCCGCCCGGGACGTGGCCCTTTGGGTGATCACACTAGGGCGGTGGCCGGCATCCTCGCCGACACCACCGGCAACCCATTCCATCATAATCTCTCACGATTAAACAGAGCCGAACATCTGTGGCCGCTCCGCCGGATGGCCGGTGCGGCGGGCCCACGGTGTCTACCATCTCTGTCATGCGGGAAGTGGCCCGTACCGGGCTCCGGCGACGCGCGCGGGCACACCCCCGCCGCGACCCCGGTCCGCTCGCCCGGGCCGTCGCCCGGGTGCTGGTCCGCGCGGCGGACGGTGCCACCCGACTCGTCACCGACCTGCTCGGGACCGGTCCGACGGCCGGCCGGGAGCGCATCTCGGAGGCCGATCTGCGGGACCTGGTCGCGGCGAACACGGTGCTCGACCCGGACGAGCGCCGGATCATCGACGAGGTCCTGGTGGCCGGTGCCAGTCTGATCCGCGAGGTGATGATGCCGCGCACCGAGGTGGTCTTCCTGCCGGCGCGGCTGACCATCGGCGAAGCCGCCCGACTGGTCCGCGCCGAAACACACACCCGCTACCCGGTCACCGACGCCACCCACGACGACGTGATCGGCTTCGTACACCTCCGGGACGTGCTGCTGCGCCCGGACGCCGACCCGTGCCTCACCGTCGGTGAGCTGGCCCGGGAGGTGAAGCGGCTCCCCGGCAGCAAACGGGTGCTCGCCGCGCTGACCGAGATGCGGCGGGAGGGCCAGCACCTCGCGGTGGTGGTGGACGAGTACGGCGGCACGGCCGGGATCGTCACCCTGGAGGACCTCATCGAGGAGCTGGTCGGTGAGATCCACGACGAGTACGACGCCGCCCCGGACCCGGTGCACGCTGGCCTGCCCGCCGTGGTGGACGGTCGCCTCAACCTCGCTGACTTCGCGGAGCGGACCGGGGTGGCGCTACCCGCCGGCCCGTACGAGACGGTGGGTGGGTTCGTGATGGCCGCGCTGGGTCGGCTTCCAGTGACCGGCGACGAGGTGCCGGTGCCCGCTGAGCCCGCCGACGTCGGCGCTCCCGATCCGGCCGAGTTGCCGGCCGGCTGGCTGCTGCGGGTGCTCACGCTGGACGGCCGCCGGGTGGCCCAACTCGCCGTCTCCGCCGCGCGCGGCACCGAGCCGCGCCGCGAGTACGACGCTGTGCCGGCCTCGGCGGGCGGCCCGGAGCCGGCCGGGGAGGCGGTCGCGGGGCAGCACCGGCGGGTCACGGTCGGGTCGACGCACCGGGTTGGCGCGGGCGAAGCACGCGAGGTCAGCACCCCGGCATCGGCGGGCCGGAGCCGACCCGCCGGCCCGTCATGACGGACCGGGTTGCTTGCTGACAGAATTATCGCCATGTCCGACGTTCCCGCCCGGCCCCGCGTCTTCTCCGGCATCCAGCCGACAGCCGACTCGTTCCACCTCGGCAACTATCTGGGCGCGGTGCGGCACTGGGTAGCCCTGCAGGACACCCACGACGCGTTCTACTGCGTCGTGGACCTGCACGCCATCACCGCGGGGCACGACCCGGCGCTGCTGCGCCAGCGGACCCGGGTGGCCGCGGCCCAGCTCTTCGCGGTCGGGCTGGACCCGGAACGCAGCACCCTGTTCGTCCAGTCGCAGGTGCCCGAGCACCCGCAGCTGGCCTGGGTGCTCGGCTGCATCACCGGCTTCGGCGAGGCCAGCCGGATGACCCAGTTCAAGGACAAGTCGCAGAAGCAGGGCAACGAGCGGGCCAGCGTCGGGCTGTTCACCTATCCGGTCCTCCAGGCCGCCGACATCCTGCTCTACCAGGCCAACGCGGTTCCGGTCGGCGAGGACCAGCGCCAGCACCTGGAGCTCTCCCGGGATCTGGCCCAGCGGTTCAACTCGCTGTTCGGCGCCACGTTCACGGTGCCTGCGCCACACATCGTCAAGGACACTGCCAAGATCACCGATTTGCAGGACCCGACGGCGAAGATGTCGAAGTCGTCGTCCTCGCCGGCCGGCATCATCGACCTGCTCGAAGATCCGGCCCGGTCCGCGAAGAAGATCCGTTCGGCGGTGACCGACACCGGCCGGGAGATCGTCTTCGACGCCGAGACCAAGCCGGGCGTGTCCAACCTGTTGACCATCCACTCGGCGCTCAGCGGCCGCAGCATCGACGAGTTGGTGGCCGCGTTCGCGGGTCGAGGCTACGGCGACCTGAAGAAGGAGCTGGCCGAGGTCGTGACGGACTTCGTCCGGCCGATCCAGGAGCGCACCCGCACCTACCTGGACGATCCGGCGCAGTTGGACAAGCTGCTCGCGGCCGGCGCGGAGAAGGCCCGCGCGGTGGCTTCGGCGACCCTGCGGTCCGCGTACGAGCGGGTCGGGTTCTTCCCGCCTGTGCGCGGCGAGTAGGTCCGCGGTACAGGTGGACGGGTCGGTGGTCGGAGGGGCGGCGCGAAGCGTGGATCGCAGTGGCGGGGTGCCGCCGACCGGCGACACCATCCAGATCGGCATCGCGGTGGACATCCCCGAGCCGTGGGGTGCCCAGCTCACCCGGCGACGGATCGAGGCCGGCGATCCGCTGGCGGTGCCCGCGCACGTGACGTTGCTCGGTCCCACCGAGATTCGCACGGCCAACCTGCCTGCGGTCGAGCGGCACCTGGCCGCCGTCGCCGCCGCTCACCTGCCGTTCACGCTGCACCTGCGGGGCACCGGCACGTTCCGTCCGGTCACCCAGGTGGTGTTCGTCGCGGTGGCCGCCGGGATCAGCGAGTGCGAGTTGCTGGCCGCGGCCATCGCCGCGACGCCCGGCCTGCACCGGGAGCTCCGATTCCCGTACCATCCGCACGTCACAGTGGCTCAGGACGTGGCACCGGAGGCCCTGGACAAGGTGTACGAGGATCTCGCCGACTTCTCCGCGGTGTTCGAGGTCGGCGCGTTCACCCTCTTCTCGCACAGCGGGCAGACCAGGTGGCAGCCACGCCGGGACTTCTGCCTCGGCGACTGAAGCGCGGCGACTGAAGCGCGGCGACGCGCCGGCCGGCGAGCACGGGAAGCTGGTTGCCACGACAGCGGTGGGAGATCGGCGAGGATGATCGCGTGAACGTGATCGGCCGGATCGAGGCGGGCATCGACCGCTGGGTGAGCGGCGCGCGCCACCGGTCGAGCCTCTTCGACCACGTGTGGCGGGCCGGCGTGCTGTACGGCGAGGTGCTGGCCGGCCGGTTGGCAGCCGCCATCGCCTACTACGGCTTCTTCGCGGTGTTCGCCCTCGCCCTGGTCGCGTTCTCCGTCTTCGGCGCGATCCTGGAGGACAACGACGAGGTCAGCGCGGCGGCGGCCGACTTCCTCAAGGAGAATCTGCCGTTCCTGGACGCCGAGCAGATCGCCAACTCCAGCGGCACCGTCGGTGTGGTCGGCCTGGTCATCCTGGTCTTCACCGGGATCGGCTGGGTGGAGGCCATCCGATCCTCGCAGCGACTGATGTACCGGCTCAACCAGCAGCCGGGCAACCTGGTGGTGCGGCGGCTCGTCGACCTGGGCGTGATGATCGGCGTCTTCGTGCTGCTCGGCGTGTCGGTCGCGGCGGTCGACGCGTTGGAGTCGCTGCTGCGTTTCCTGCTCCGCAGCACCGGCTCGGTCGGTCTGACCACGATCAGCGCGGTGCTCAGCGTGCTGGTCAACACCGTGCTCGCCACCGCGCTGCTGCTCGCCGTGCCCCGGCTGCGGATGAGCCGCTCCCGGCTGCGCCCGGTGGTGTTGCTGGTGGCGATCGGTATCACCCTGCTGAACACGGTCGGGCGATACTACGTGGTGCGGACCGAGCGGAATCCGGCGTACACCGTGGTGGCCGGTGCCGTCGGTCTGCTGCTCTACCTCTACCTGCTCAACCAGTTGGTGCTGTTCGGCGCGGCGCTCCTCGCGACCAGCACCACCGGTCGGGTCGTGGATCTCGCGGAGACCCCGACGCCGCCGAAGGATGTCGACGAGGGCATCGACCCCGGTACGCCGGGCGGGGCGGGCTGATGACGGAAGGCGGGCAGGTGCTGATCTCGGTCGATGCGGACTTGCCGGTGCCCCCGTACGAGCAGGTGCGGGTGCAGCTGGCCGAGCTGATCGGCGACGGCCGGTTGCCGGTCGGCACTCGGCTGCCGACCGTCCGGCAGCTCGCCGCTGACCTGCGGTTGGCAGCGAACACGGTGGCTCGCGCCTACCGCGAGTTGGAGACGGCCGGGCTGTTGGAGACCCGGGGACGCAACGGCACCTTCGTCGCTCCGGGGCGGGACGACGCCGTCGACCGTCTCCAGCGGGCAGCGGCCGGCTACGCGGCGGAGGCGGCTCGGCTCGGTGTGCCCCCGGCCACGGCGCTCGCCCTGGTCCGCGCCGCTCTGGACGCTGTCCGTCCCGGCTGACCGGCCGGCCAACACGGCCGTCGAGACAGCCGCGGAACGACCACCGAACGAGCGCCGAACGACCACCGAACGAGCGCGGGAGGGCCACCGGACGAGCGCCGAACGAGCGCCGGAGGACCGCCGGACGGGCGACAACAGCGGAGAACCGCATCGGCGCTCGCGTTCGCGGACCATGATGAGCCGGTGGGCGCACTCATGACACTCGACCTGCCGGCGGACTCACCGCTGCTCGGCCTGCCGTGGATCATCACCTTTGGTCCGCTCGGTGATCTCGACGAGTGGGAGCCGGTGGTCTGCGGGCCGTACGAGCGCCCCCACGCGTTGGCCCTGGCCGAGGCGGTGGTGGCCGAGGAGCAGTTGGTGGCCGTGGTGGAGCCGTTGCTGCCGGCGCTGTCCCCCGACGAGATCCGCAGCGAGATCGCCGCCGCGCAGGTCGCCGCCGAGGACGAGGCCCGTCAGGTGGAGGGGGCCGACCTGTACGGGGACTTCGAGGACGTGATCGACGAGGAGTTGGACGCGGCAGCCGACGAGGCGGGTCACGGTGAGCCCGCCGAACCGCCGGACGAGGCCGAGGTGCGTGCCGGCTTCACCCGGATCGCGGCGTTGCTGACAGCGAAGTGAGGGCTCAGCGGGTTGGCGCGCGGTCCAGCACGCAGAACTCGTTGCCCTCCGGGTCGGCGAGCACCGTGAACTGTTCGGCCCCGGTCTGCCCGACGTCCACGTGCCGCGCGCCGAGGCTCAGCAGCCGCCGTACCTCGGCCTGGGGGTCCGCGTCCGCGACCAGGTCGAGGTGCAGCCGGTTCTTGCCCCGCTTGGCGGTGCCCGAGCCCTGCAACCACACGGTGGGCGCCGTGGCGGACGGCGGCCCGGGCGGCCGGAGCCTGGCGCTGCCGTCGTCGCCGCACTCGACGTCGTAGCCGAGGGCCGTCGACCAGAACGCGACCATCACGTCCAGGTCCTCGACGTCGAGCGTGCACTGGGCGATCCGTACCACCATGGGGCACCTCCGTAACGACGGTGCCCGATTCCGTACCCGCGGCCCCTGCGGGCCACACCACCGGCCGGCTACGGACACCGGCGCCACGCGGAGCGGACTCCGCGCGGCGCCGGTGGCACCTCACCCCCCACCACAAGGGGTCGGTAGCCCAGTCGCCCGCCGGCGCGGGGCACGACGAACGACCAGGTCGAGAACGAGTTACCCGTTCAGCGCTGTTCCAACCAGACTGCCGCGTCAATGGGCAGCAGATGACCGGTGCCCTGCTCGGTGAGCTCGTCGCTGGCGACGAGCGGCTGGCCGTACCCGTGGATCAGGACCGGTGCGCCGCTGAGGTTGACCACGCAGGTCAGCACGGTTGTGCCGGCGGTACGGGAGAAGGCCAGCACGCCCGGTTCGCTCTCCCGCCAGGTGACCCCGTCGGCGTCGAGGGCGAGCGCGGGATGGTCGTGCCGGATCCGCAGTGCCGCCCGGTACAGCTCCAGGGTGGAGCCGGGCACGCCGGTCTGCGCGGCGACGGAGAGCGTCTGCCAGAGGGCCGGGGCGGGTAGCCAGCTCAGCTCGCTGCCGGCCGGCCCGAAGCCGTACGGGGTCAACTCGCCGCTCCACGGGATGGGCACCCGGCAGCCGTCCCGGCTCTCGCCGGTGCGCAGGAACGCCGGATCCTGGCGTAGCTCGTCGGGGAGGTCGAGAACCTCGGGCAGGCCCAACTCCTCGCCCTGGTAGAGGTAGGCGCAGCCGGGCAGGGCGAGCATCAGCAGGCTGGCGGCGCGGGCTCGGCGCAGTCCTTCGGGGCCGTCGCCGTATCGGGTGACGTGCCGCTGCTTGTCGTGGTTGGACAACACCCAGGTGGTGGGCGCCCCGACCACTGTCGCCTCGGCCAGCGCGGTGTCGATCACCTTGCGGAACGAGTCGGCCGACCAGGTGGCGTCGAGGAAGTCGAAGCTGAACGCCTGGTGCAACTCGTCCGGGCCGATGTAGCGGGCCAGCCGCTGCGGCGTCTCGGCCCATGCCTCCGCGACCGCCATCCGGCCGCCCGGGTAGCTGTCCAGGATGGGCCGCCAGGCGCGGTAGATCTCGTGCACCTCGTCCTGGTCGAAGTACGGCAACCGGCCCTTGCCGAGCAGTTCGACCTGACGCTGGCCGGTGGTCATCGAGCTGAAGCCGACGTCCGGCAGCCCTTCCGCCTTGATCATGCCGTGCGCCACGTCGATGCGGAATCCGTCCACGCCCCGGTCCAGCCAGAACCGCAGCACGTCCTCGAACTCGGCGCGGACCTCCGGGTGGCGCCAGTTCAGGTCGGGCTGCGACGGGTCGAACAGGTGCAGGTACCACTGACCGTCAGGGATCCGCGTCCAGGCCGGGCCGCCGAAGATGCTCTCCCAGTCGTTCGGGGGCAGCTCGCCGTGCGCGCCCCGGCCGTCGGCGAAGAGGTAGCGGGCCCGCTCCGGTGAGCCGGGGCCGGCGGCGAGCGCGGCGGTGAACCACTGGTGCGCGCTGGAGGTGTGGTTGGGCACCAGGTCGACGATGATCCGCAGGCCGTGGGCGTGCGCGTCGGTGATCATCGCGTCGAAGTCGTCGAGGGTGCCGAACATCGGGTCGACGTCGCGGTAGTCGGCCACGTCGTACCCGCCGTCGATCATGGGCGAGGTGTAGAAGGGGGTCAGCCAGAGCGCGTCCACCCCGAGGTCGCGCAGGTACGGCAGGCGCTGCCGGATGCCCTGGAGGTCGCCGATGCCGTCGCCGTCGCTGTCGGCGAAGCTGCGGACGTACACCTGGTAGACGACTGCGGAACGCCACCAGTCGTCGGCGGCGGGCGGTGGGGTGGCGGCGCTGATCATTCGAGCAATATGCCGGCCGGCCGCTGCAAGAGTCAAGCAGATCTTGCGTAAGAAAGGCGTGCGGAACTCGGTGCGACAGCCGTGGAGCCGCGGACCACCAGCTCCGGGCGGAACAGGTACTCCGAATGCGGGGCGCCGTGCCCGTTGATCTCGTCCACCAGTGCCCGGACGGCGGCCACCGCCATCGCGGTGACCGGCTGCCGCATGGTGGTCAGCGGCGGGTCGGTGAAGGCCATCAGCGGTGAGTCGTCGTAACCCACCACGGAGAGGCCGTCGGGCACGTTGAGGCCGCGTTGGCGGGCGGCCCGGACCGCGCCGAGCGCCATCAGGTCGGAGCCGCAGACCACACCGGTGACGCCGCGGTCCAGCAGTCGCCCGGCCGCCGCCTCGCCACCCTCCACTCCGAACAGTGACAGCTCGGCGAGTGGGCCCAGGTCGGCTTCGGCGACGCCGGCCAACCGGGTCATCGCGGATCGCCAGCCGGCGACCTTGCGCTGCACCGGGACGAACCGGTCCGGGCCGGTGATCAGGCCGATCCTCCGATGTCCGAGCGCGACCAGGTGGGCGACGGCGAGTTCGGCCGCCTCCCGGTCGTCGCAGGACACGAAGGGTGCGCCGATGCCGGGCACGTACCCGTTGATCATCACGACCGGCAACGGCCGGGCGAGCAGCGCCCGGTAGCGGTCGTGGTTGGCGGCGGTGTCGGCGTGCAGGCCGGAGACGAAGACGATCCCGGAGACCTGCCGGTCCAGCAGCATCTCCACGTACTCGTCCTCGGTCACCCCGCCGGCGGTCTGGGTGCAGAGCACCGGGGTGAACCCGCTCTGCGCCAGGGTCGACTCGATGACCTGGGCGAAGGCGGGGAAGATCGGGTTGTCCAGCTCCGGTACCACCAGGCCGACCAGGCCGGCGCTGCGCTTACGCAGTCGGGCCGGGCGCTCGTATCCGAGCACGTCGAGGGCGGTGAGGACGGCCTGGCGGGTCTCCGCTGCCACGCCGGGGCGGTCGTTGAGCACCCGCGACACCGTGGCCTCGCTGACTTCGGCCTGCTGGGCGATGTCGGACAGTCGAGCGCGCATGGCGGCACTTTAGCCCACCGGCAAGTTCTTGCGGAGTGCTTTGCAAGCCCTTCCATAATCTGCAACGTCTTGCTAACGTCCCCGCAACATGCGCGAGCAGCGGCGCAACATCATGCGTCGGTTGGCAAGAACTTCCAGACTTTCCACTGGCCGGCCGCCCTCCCCCGGCGGACCCGCCATGACGACAGGAGCACCGATGCGCATCCGTACCGCGGGTGTGGTCGCCCTCTTCGCCCTGGCGCTCGCCGCCTCGGGCTGCGGTGGCGACAGCGACGAGCCGGCCGCGAAGGACACCCCCAAGGCAGCCGGCGGCAAGATGGTCATCTGGGCGGACGACAAGCGGACCGCCGCCCTCAAGCCGTTCGCCGAGAAGTTCGGCCAGGAGAACGGCGTCACCGTCGAGGTCCAGGCCGTCAGCAAGGACCTGCAGACCAACTTCGTCACCGCGTCCCAACAGGGCAGCGGGCCGGACGTCGTGGTCGGCGCACACGACTGGATCGGCAACCTGGTGCAGAACGGCGCCATCGACCCGGTGCAGCTCGCCGCCGACCAGAAGAGCGCCTTCAACGCGACAGCCGTCAAGGCGGTCACCTTCAACGGCCAGCTCTACGGCGTGCCGTACGCGCAGGAGAACCTGGCGCTGATCCGCAACACCGAACTGGCCCCCGAGGCGCCGAAGACCATTGAGGACCTGGTCGCCAAGGGCAAGCAGCTCACGGCGTCGAAGAAGGTCACCGAGACGCTCTGCCTCCAGGTCGGCCAGAACGGCGACGCCTACCACATCTACCCGCTCTACAGCTCGGCCGGCGGATACCTCTTCGGCACCGGCGCCAACGGCGACTACGACCCGAAGGACCTGGGCGTGGGCAAGCCCGAGTCCATCGAGGCCTTCAAGAAGATCGGCGCGCTCGGCGAGAAGGGCGCGGGTGTGCTCAAGCGCTCCATCGCGGACACCAACTCGATCGCCACCTTCACCGGCAAGAAGTGCGCGTACCTGGTCTCCGGACCGTGGGCCGTGGCCGACGTCAAGAAGGCCGGCATCTCGTACGACATCTCGGCGATCCCCGGCTTCGCCGGCGGCAGGGAAGCCCAGCCGTTCGTGGGCGTGCAGGCGTTCTACGTCGCGGCCAAGGGCACCAACAAGGCGCTGGCCCAGGAGTTCGTGGCCAACTACACCACCACGCCCGAGCTGGCCGTCGCGCTGTACAACGCCGAGCCCCGGCCGCCGGCGTTGACCGCCGCCCTCGACCAGGTCAAGGGCGCCGACGCGGACCTGGCCAAGTTCCAGGAGGCGGGCAGGAACGGGCAGGTGCTCCCGGCCATTCCGGCGATGGCCGCGATCTGGGACCCGTTCGGCAAGGCCGAGGCCGCCGTCATCGGTGGGGCGGACCCGACCAGCACCATCACCGCCGCCGGCAAGACGATCTCCGGCCAGATCAAGTAATGAGTACGCCGCTGTCCGGCCCGGGGTCTGCCACGCAGGCCCCGGGCCGGGAGCCCGCCGGCTCCCCACCCCCGCGCTCCCGTGCCACACGTGACCACGCGCCGATCACCCTGACCGGGCTCGCCGGCAAGGTGCTCCTGCTCGGCCTGACCGCCGGTGTCGCCGTCTGGGCGGCGTTCCCGCTCGTCGCCGCCGAGATGTGGGTCGGCCTGGCGCTGCTGGTGGCGTCCACCGCCGGGCTGTTCTACCTGTACCTCACCCGTCGGCACGTCCCCGCCAAGTACCTGGTCCCGGGAACCCTGTTCCTGATCGCCTTCCAGGTCATCCCGGTGCTCTACACCGCCAGCACCGCCTTCACCAACTTCGGGGACGGGCACCGGGGCAGCAAGGACGACGCGATCGTCGCCATCGAGTCCTCGTCGGTCACCCAGGTACCCGGATCCGCCGAGTACGCCCTGACGATCGCCACCACCGGCGACCCGGCCACCGGTGCGCTGGTCTTCCTGGTCACCGACCCGGGCACCGGCGCGGTCTCCGTCGGTGACAGCGACGGGCTGCGCCGACTCGACAGTGCCGACGTCACGGTCGCCACCGGCGGGAGGGTCACCGCCGCCGCCGGGTACACAGTGCTGAACATCGGCCAGGCCAGCTCCCGCAGCAAGGAGATCACCGACCTGGTGGTGCCCACCCCCGGTGGCGCGCTGCGCTCCAGCGGCCTGTCCCGCGCGTACGAGGGCAAGGCGGTGCGGGCGTACGACGCCGCCTGCGACTGCGTCCGCGACGCCGAGACCGGGCGGACCTGGACCGCCGACGACGAGGCGGGTGCCTTCGTCGCCGCCGACGGTGAGCGGCTGGCCCAGGGCTGGAAGGTCAACGCCGGGCTGACCAACTTCACCCGTGTGCTCACCGACAAGAACGTCTCCGGCCCCTTCCTCAGCACCCTGATCTGGAACTTCGCCTTCGCCATCGGCTCCACCGGTGGGACGTTCCTGCTCGGCATGCTGATCGCGGTCGCGCTGCACTCGGCCCGGATGCGCGGCACCAATCTCTACCGGGTGCTGCTGGTCCTGCCGTACGCCATGCCGTCGTTCGCGATGCTGCTGGCCTGGCGGGACATGTTCAACGCCGACTTCGGGCTGATCAACAACCTGTTCGGGCTGGACGTTGACTGGTTCGGTCAGGCGTGGACGGCCCGCTTCGCGGTCATCCTGGTGCAGCTCTGGCTCGGGTACCCGTACATGTTCCTGGTGGCCACCGGTGCGTTGCAGGCCATCCCGCGCGAGCTGACCGAGGCCACCTCGGTCGACGGGGCGTCACCCTGGCAGTCCTTCCGCGCGGTCACCCTGCCGCTGTTGCTGGTAGCGCTCTCGCCGCTGCTGATCTCGTCGTTCGCGTTCAACTTCAACAACTTCAACGCGATCTACCTGACCACCGACGGTGCGCCCTTCCCCGCCGACAACCCGACGAACGGCGCCACCGACCTGCTGATCACGTACACCTATCGGCTCGCCTTCGGCGGCCAGGGGGCGCAGCTCGGCTTCGCCGCCGGCATCTCGGTGTTCATCTTCGCCATCGTCGCGGTGGTCTCCGCGGTCGGCTTCCGGCGGACCCGCAAACAGGAAGAGGTGTACGCGTGACAAGCCTCAACCTCAACCAGGCCGGCCGGCGGCGTGGCCGCTGGTTCGCCCAGGTCGGCTGGCGGCACCTGGTCGCCGTGCTCGCCGTGTTGTTCAGCCTGTTCCCGATCGTGTTCGTGGTGTCCGCGGCACTCAACCCGCTCGGTACGTTGTCCACCACCGAGTTGGTGCCGACCGGCGGGGTGTCGCTGGACAATGTCGGTGGGTTGTTCGAGCGGACCGCTTTCGGGCGGTGGTTCCTCAACTCGTTGCTGATCGCCGGGTTGGCGGCGTTCGCGTCGGTGTTCCTCTCGGCGCTCGCCGCGTACGCCTTCTCCCGGATGCGGTTCCGCGGCCGCCGGGTGGGGCTGCTCTCGCTGCTCCTGGTGCAGATGTTCCCGCAGTTCCTGGCGATCGTGGCGATCTACCTGATCTTCGGCACGATCACCGACCTGTGGCCGTCGATCGGCTTCAACACTCCGTGGGGTCTGCTGCTGCTCTACCTGGGTGGCGCGCTCGGGGTGAACACCTGGCTGATGAAGGGTTTCTTCGACACGTTGCCGCGGGAGTTGGACGAGTCGGCCACCATGGACGGTGCGTCGCACGCCCAGGTCTTCTTCCGGATCATGCTGCCGCTGGTGGCGCCGATCCTGGCGGTGGCCGGGCTGTTGGCCTTCATCGGCACCATCAACGAGTTCCTGATGGCCAACGTCTTCCTCACCAGTAGCGACTCCAAGACCCTGGCGGTGGGGATGTACGGCCTGTTGGAGGGCAACGAGCGCAACAACAACTTCGGCATTTTCGCGGCCGGCACCCTGCTCACCGCGATCCCGACGGTGCTGGTCTTCCAGTTTCTCCAGCGGTACATCGTCTCCGGGCTGACCTCGGGAGCCGTCAAGGGGTGAGACCGGGGGCGGTCGATCTCCGGTGGGGCGCGGTAGGGTGCTCCGGCGCCGTGCTGACGTTGCTCAGCGAGAGCGGGCCAGCGAACGTGTGGCGCTTTTGTTTCACTGGCCGCTGGTGGCCCGCCGCCCTTCATCCGCCGTCCGGTGCTGTTCCCGGGGAGACTCTCGTGCAACTGTCGATCTTGATGCCGGTCTACAACGAAGCGGAACGCGTCGGGGAGGCCCTGAAGCAGGCCCTCGCCGTGCAGTACCCGTGCGAGATCGAGATCGTGGTGGTGGACGACGGCAGCACTGATGAGACCGCCGAGATCCTCGGTCGGATGGATGACGCGCGGCTGCGGGTCGTGACCCACCCGCGCAACGCGGGCAAGGGCGCGGCGATCAGGACCGCTGTGGACAACGCCCGGGGCGAGTACATGGTGATCCTGGACGCCGACCTGGAGTACGACCCCCAGGACATCCCTCAGCTGTTGGCGCCGGTGTTGGAGGGGCAGGCGACAGTCGTCTACGGCAACCGCACCTTCGGCAGCCACAGTGCCTACAGCTTCTGGTACGTGGTCGGCAACCGCGGTGTCACCACGGCGGCGAACATTCTTTTCAATTCCTACATCGGCGATGTGGAGACGTGCTTCAAACTGATGCCGGTGGAGCTGTTCCGGTCGTTGAACATCCGGTCGCGTGGGTTCGGCATGGAGGCCGAGGTGACCGGCAAGCTGCTGCGCCGGCAGATCCGCCCCTACGACGTGCCGATCACCTATCGGGCGCGGGGCCGCGCGGAGGGCAAGAAGATCACCTGGCGGGACGGCATCGAGGCGTTGTGGATCCTGGGCCGGGAACGAGCCCGGCGTCGTCCCAGCGGCATCCCCGCCAAGACCCTCGCTGACCGATGACCAGCACGAAGCGCCGGGACCCGACCACGATCGCCCGGGTCGTCGTGGCGCTCGTCGGTGTGGGCTGCCTCCTGCTGACCGCCCAGGGCGCCGTGCAGGCCACCGGTCGTGGCGTCGCCTTCATGACCGACCGGGAACACGACCTTCCGGCCCTCCAGCATCAGGTGGACCTGGAGACGCTCTGGCAGCAGTTCGTCGAGCAGGTGCCCGCCGGCAGCCGGATCTCGCTCACCCCTGCCCGGGCGAACAAGGACCTCTGGCAACAGCGGTTGAGTGAGCTTGCCGTGCTGCGCGGATGTGTGGTCGTCCAGGCGGGTCCGCGGGACTACTGGGTGGGCGTGACCACGGTGCAGCGGAAGCGGCCGACCAGCCCGGGCGTGCGGCTGGTCGTCCGGAAGGTCGGCTGACGACATGGCTCCCACCTCGATGCTCGCCGTGCTCGCCCTCCTCGCCGCCGGTTTTCCGCTGGCCTTCGCGGTGCTGCGCAGTCCCTTCCTCGCAGTGCTCTTCGCGCCGGTGACGGCGGCGCTCCTGAGCATTGTCGCGGTGGTCCTGATGCTGGTCGTCGGCGGTCCGCTGTTGCTCTGGCTCGCGCTGGTGCTGGTCGCCGGGGCGGCCGGCGCCTGGTGGCTGTCGCGCCGCCCCGGCGAGTCGGCACCGTACGGGGGGTGGTCGCACGCCCTGCTGATCGCGCTGCCACTGCTCCCGCCGTGCTTCATGATCTTCGAGCCGGCCTTCCAGTGGGACGCCCACTCCATCTGGTGGCTGCACGCCGGCTACTTCGCCAACGGCAGCGAGTACGCGCGGGCGACGATCGGCAACCCCGCCTTCGTCTTCTCGCACACCGACTACCCGCCGTTCGCCTCGGCGCCCGTCGCCGCCGTGTGGAGCGTCGTCGAGCCGGACTTCCGTACCGCGCAGCTCGTCGGCACGTTGGTCACCGTCTCGGCGGTCGCGATGCTGGTCTACCTGGTCCGACGCGCGCTGAACCGGGTGTCCGCGCGGGTGGCCTGGGCGCTGGCCATCGCGGTGGGCCTGGCAACCTGGGCGAACGTCCCGTACGCAGTGACCGGTGGTCTCGCCGACGCGCTCTGGTCCACCGCCTTCGCCGGTGCGGCGGTGGCGCTGCTGCTCGGTGCGGATCCGCTGCGCCGACCCGCGGTGCCGCTGGTGCTGTTGACCGTCGCGGCGCTCAGTAAGAACGAGGGGCTGATCGCCGTCGCGGGCCTGGCCGTGCTGGTCACCGTGCGGGGCCGCGCCGACCTGCGGCGGGCGGCGCTGGTGTGGCTGCCGGTGCTGGCCGGGGGTGCCTGGGCGGTGCTGGCCCGCCTGTTGGACGCCCAGTCGGACATCACCAGCGGCACCTCGGATGCTCGGGACGCGGGGGTGGTGGAACGGTTCCAGTTCACCGTCGCGGCGTTGTGGGACGTGGTTGGTCCGCTGCTGGTGGGCGCCGCGGTGGTGGCGTTGATCGGCACCCTCTTCCTGCGGGGGCGGCGTCATGCCGCCGGGCTGGCGGCGGACGGCTGGGTGTGGGCGGCCAACGGCTACTACCTGGCGGTTCTGATCGGGACCTACCTGTCCGGCCCGAACGAGATCCAGTGGTGGCTGGCGACCTCGGTGAACCGGGTGACGCTGCCGGTGGTGCTCCTGGCTGCGGTGAGCCTTGCCGGATGGGTCGCCGTCGCGTTCGGCGGTGACAGCCGAGCCGGGTCGCAGACGGTGCTCGACCAGCCGCGCGAGCCGGCCATGTCCGGTTCCACCCCGGGAACGACCGGTTGATCGACTGATTCGCGCCTGTCGGCGGATCCCGCTACTACGATCCGTCGTTCATAGGGGAGTATGGCGAGCGTGGAAGCTCTCAGACTCATCCTCCTCTACGTCCATCTGATCGGGTTCGCCCTGCTGCTCGGCGGCTCGATCGCCCAGTACGCCAGCGGTCGGCTGCGGATCAACCAGGCCATGCTCTGGGGCGCGGTGATCCAGTTGCTGACCGGGCTGGGCCTGTCCGCGCCGCTACGCGACGGCGACGAGCCGGCGCCGGCGAAACTTGTGACGAAGTTGGTGATCGCGCTGCTGATCTTCGTCATGGTCTTCTTCTCCCGGAAGCGGGACGTGGTCAACCGTGGTCACTTCCTCGCGATCGTCGGCCTGACCCTGGTCAACGCGGCGGTAGCGGTCTTTTGGCGGTAACGTCCGGGGAGGGTGGGCGCCTCCGGAAAACGGACGTTGCGGACACCTTGGCGCTCGGCTACCAGCACGAAGAGTGACTTGCCCCACGCAAGGGTTACACCCGGGTAACAGGCGCTCAACAGTCGTGCACGATTGTCGGCCGGTGGGTGGACGCGGGCGTACGCTCCCGTCCGTAACGTGGGACAGCCGGCGGCACACCCGCAGGCCGGCTGATGGGCTGCCACCGCACAAGGCGCGGTGAGCAATGGGAAGGAGACGTCTTGCGCTCGGTGCGTGGGATGCGGATCGCCTCGATCTTCGCGGTGGGTGGGCTCGCGCTCACCGCCGCCGCTTGTGGCGAGGCGCCCAAGGATGACAACAACGCCGGCAGTGGCGCCAAGAAGTTCAGCGCCTGCATGGTGACCGACGTCGGCGGCATCGACGACAAGTCGTTCAACGCTTCGGCCTGGAAGGGCCTGCAGGAGGCCAAGGCCGCCAACGACAACATCGACATCAAGTACGTCGCGTCGAAGGCGGAGGCGGACTACGAGCCGAACCTGACGCAGTTCGTCAACCAGAAGTGCGACTTCATCCTGGCGGTCGGTGGCCTGATGGAGAACGCCACTAAGAAGATCGCGGCGGCGAACCCGAACCAGGTGTTCGGCATCGTCGACGCCAACCCGGGTGTGGACAACGTCTACCCGATGCAGTTCGACACCGCGCAGGCCGCGTTCCAGGCCGGTTACCTGGCCGCCGGAATGACCAAGTCCGGCAAGGTGGCCACCTACGGTGCGGTGCCGATCCCGCCGGTGACGATCTTCATGGACGGCTTCGTCGACGGCGTCGCGCAGTACAACAAGGCCAAGGGCAAGAACGTCCAGGCGCTGGGCTGGAACAAGGAGACCCAGAAGGGCTCCTTCTCCAACGCCTTCGACAAGCAGGACGAGGGCAAGAAGGTCTCCGACGCGCTGGTCGCCCAGGGCGCGGACATCATCATGCCGGTCGCCGGCGGCTCCGGCCTCGGCACCACCGCCGCCGCCAAGGCCTCGGGTGGCAAGTACAGCACCATCTGGGTGGACGTCGACGGCTGCGAGAGCACCCCGGACTGCTCGGCGATCATCACCACCGTGGTCAAGAACATCCCGGACGCCGTCAAGGAGGCCGTGGTGAAGGCTGCCGCCGGTGACAAGCTTCCGGCCAACCCGGGCTTCGTCGGCACCCTGGCCAACAACGGTGTCTCGATCGCCCCGTACCACGACTTCGACAGCAAGGTTCCGGCCGAGCTGAAGGCCGAGGTCGACAAGATCAAGGCTGACATCGCCGCTGGCACCATCACCGTCACCTCGAAGGCTCAGCCGACCAAGTGACAACCGCACGGCTCCTCCGGTGAGATCATCGGGGAGGTCGGCGGGGGACAGGTACGACCGATCGGCCGCTTCGGCCCTGCGGGTGACCGTGGGGTCGGAGCGGCCGATCGCGCACCACGTCAGCCGGGCCGCTCCGGCCGGGTTGACGGCAGCTAGGCTGCACCATCGCTCGCACTCCAGGAGGTTGCGCTGAGACTCGAACTGCGCGGCATCACCAAGCGGTTCGGTGATCTGGTCGCCAACGACCACATCGACCTGACGGTGGAGCCTGGAGAGATTCATGCCCTGCTCGGCGAGAACGGCGCGGGCAAGTCGACCCTGATGAACGTGCTCTACGGGCTCTACCAGCCTGACGAGGGCGAGATCCTGGTCGACGGCAAGCCGTTGAAGCTGAAGGGCCCGTCCGACGCGATCGGTGCCGGGATCGGCATGGTGCACCAGCACTTCATGCTGGTGCCGGTCTTCACCGTCACCGAGAACATCATGCTCGGCGCCGAGCAGGTCCGAGGCGGCATCGCCGGTTTCCTGGACCGGCGGCGGGCCCGGCGCGAGGTCACCGAGGTGTCCGAGCGCTACAACCTGCGGGTCGACCCGGACGCGGTGATCGAGGACCTGCCGGTCGGCATCCAGCAACGCGTCGAGATCGTCAAGGCGCTCACCCGCGACGTCGACCTGCTCATCCTGGACGAGCCGACCGCGGTGCTCACCCCCCAGGAGACCGAGGAACTGCTGACGGTGATGCGGTCGCTCAAGGCGGCCGGCAAGTCGATCGTCTTCATCACCCACAAACTTGGCGAGGTCAAGGCCATCGCCGACCGGATCACCGTGATCCGACGCGGAAAGACGGTGGGCACCGCCTCGCCGGAGGCCAGCCGGGACGAGTTGGCCGCGCTGATGGTCGGGCGCAACGTCCGGCTCACCGTCGACAAGACCCCGGCCACTCCGGGCGAGCCGGTGCTGGAGGTGTCCGGGCTCGTCGTCGACGACGACCGGCAGATCCGCGCCGTCGACGGCATCGACCTGACCGTGCGGGCGGGTGAGGTGCTCGGCGTGGCGGGCGTCCAGGGCAACGGTCAGACCGAGCTGATCGAGGCGATCATGGGCCTACGCCCGGTGCTCGGCGGCACGGTCAGCCTGGTCGGCGACCGGATCAACGGCTGGAAGCCCAAGCGGGTGCTCCGGGCGGGCGTCGGCTACGTGCCCGAGGACCGCAGCGTGGACGGCCTGGTCAAGGAGTTCAGCGTCGCGGAGAACCTGGTGCTGGACATCTACGACCGGCCGCCGTTCGGTGCCGGGCTCGCGCTCAAGCCGGACGCGATCGCCGCCTCGGCGAAGGAGCGGATCGAGCAGTTCGACGTCCGCACGTCATCGGCCGACGCGGCGGTGGGCACTCTCTCCGGCGGTAACCAGCAGAAGGTGATCGTGGCCCGGGAGCTGTCCCGGCCGCTGAAGCTCCTCATCGCCGCCCAGCCGACCCGTGGCGTCGACGTCGGGTCGATCGAGTTCATCCACAGCCAGATCATCCACGAACGGGACGTCGGCACCGCCGTCATGGTGGTCTCCAGCGAACTCGACGAGGTGATCGGGTTGGCCGACCGGATCGCGGTGATGTACCGCGGTCGCATCATCGGCGTCGTCGGCCCGGACACCCCGCGTGAGGAGATCGGCCTGCTGATGGCCGGCATCACCCCGGACGCGGCGAACGAGCGCAACACGGACGCCGTGCCCGGCGACGGGCCGGCCACCGACGGGAGCCCGGCGAGCGACCCGGGCTCCGCGAGCGAGGACGAGGCATGAGCGAGCGGCAGCGAGTGAATCGGTGTTGCAGGGCGTTGGTGCCTCATGGCGTCACGCAGCGAAGCGGAGTGACGGCATGAGCGACTCACCCAACCCGCAGTCCGGCTCGCCGGACAAGGAGCCGGCGAGCGAGGCGCAGGCGGCGCAGAACGCGCTCGGCAACACCGAACGGGCCGAGGTGGCGACCGAGCCGGACCGCCCGGCGACGAAGCCGGAGCCGGGGTCGAAGCCGAGTCTGGGTCGGCTGTTCCTGGACAACCTCTGGGCGGCCAACACCTTCACGGTGACCCTGCTGTCGCTGGTGTTGGCGATCGTGGTCGGCGCGGTGCTGATGATCATTTCTGATCCCGACGTGCTCTCCACGTACTCGTACATCACCTCCCGCCCGTCCGACGCGATCAACTCCAGCTGGACGCTCGTCAGCGAGGCGTACGCGAACCTGTTCAAGGGCTCGATCTTCGACCCCGAGGCGTTCTCCGGCTGGCTGGACGGCGCCAACGGCTGGCAGGCGGTGCTCGCGCCGATCTCGGAGACGCTGACCTACGCGGCGCCGCTGGTCTTCACCGGTCTGTCGGTGGCGTTGGCCTTCCGTGGCGGCCTGTTCAACATCGGCGCCCAGGGCCAGGCCACCATCGGCGTGATCATGGCGGCGCTGGCCGGCTTCCTGCTGCCGCTGCCGCCGGGCCTGCACCTGCTGGTGGCGGTGCTGGCCGGCGCGCTGGGCGGAGCGATCTGGGGTTTCATCCCCGGCATCCTCAAGGCCCGGGCCGGCGCGCACGAGGTGATCAACACGATCATGCTGAACTACGTCGCCACGTACTTCCTCACCTGGTTGATCGTGCAGAACGGCGTGCAGGACCCGACCCGTACCGACGCGATCAGCAAGGCGGTGGACACCTCCGCCCAGCTGCCCCGACTGCTCGGCGACAACCTGCGGGTGCACGCCGGCATCCTGCTCGCCGTGCTGGCCACCTGGGCGGTCGCCTGGCTGCTCAACCGCTCGACGCTCGGCTTCGAGCTGCGTGCGGTCGGTGCCAACCCGGACGCCGCCCGGACCGCCGGCATCAGCGTCACCCGGACGTACATCCTGATCATGGTCTTTGCCGGCATCCTGGCCGGCCTCGGCGGCTCGAACATGGTGCTCGGCTCGACCGCCAGCGCGTTGACCCCGCTGGTGGTCGCGCAGATCGGCTTCGACGGCATCCTGGTGGCGCTGCTCGGGCGGGTGAAGCCCTGGGGGGTGTTGCTCGCCGCGCTGCTGTTCGGGGCGCTGCAGGCCGGTGGTAACCGGATGCAGTCGTACTCCGGGATCTCGCTGGAGCTGGTGACGGTGCTCCAGGCGCTGATCGTCATCTTCATCGCCGCGCCGGCCCTGGTGAAGGCGATCTTCCAGCTCCGGGCCGCCCGCGCCGCCCGGTTGCAGACGAGCCTGGCGAAGGGCTGGTAACTGATGTCCACCATGGCTGTCCCCGACATCGCCGTCGCCCCGGTAGACGAGGGCTTCTGGACCCGCAGCCGCAAGGTCGGCCTCACGCTGCTGGGGCTCGGTCTGCTGTCCGCGGTGCTCTTCGGCGCGCTCGCCACCGACCAGCAGGCCCGGTTCACCCTCAGCGACGACGCGGCCGGCGCCGCGTTGGAGATCAACGGCACGATCGGGGCGATCCTGTTCGGGATCATCGCGATCGCCGCCGGTGCGGCGCTCCTCGCCGGGGTGCCGAAGCGGTGGTTCCTTCCCGTGCTCGCCGTCGGGCTGGTCGGTTTCGTGCTGTCGTTCCTCTGCTGGCAGATCTCCGCCGCACCGACCGGGCAGAACTTCATGCCGCTGGTCAACATCATCCGGGGCACCTTCATCCTGGCCCTGCCGTTGATCTTTGGCGCGCTCGCCGGTGTGCTCTGCGAACGCTCCGGCGTGGTCAACGTGGCGATCGAGGGTCAGCTGCTGATGGGCGCGTTCAGCGGCGCCCTCTTCGGCAGCATCTCCGGCAGCGTCTGGGTGGGCCTGGTCGCCGCCGCCATCGGCGGCGCGTTCATCTCGCTGCTGCTCGCCGTCTTCGCCATCCGTTACCTGGTCGACCAGGTCGTCATGGGCATCGTGCTGAACCTGTTGGCGGTCGGCGTCACCGGCTTCCTCTACGAGCGGCTGATGCAGACCGACGCCGCGAGGTACAACAGCGCGCCCCGCTTCAGCAACTGGGAGATCCCGCTGCTGAAGGACATCCCGGTGCTCGGGCCGGCGTTGTTCCGCGGCAACATCTTCCTCTACCTCGGGCTGCTCCTGGTCCTGGTGATCCACATCGCGTTGTTCCGCACCCGGTGGGGGCTGCGTACCCGGTCCGTCGGCGAGCACCCGATCGCGGCCGACACGCTCGGCGTCAAGGTGCTGCGGGTGCGCTACCGCAACGTCCTGCTGGCCGGTGTGGTCGCCGGCATCGGCGGCGCGTCCTACACGCTGGCGCTCTACTCGTTCACCAAGAACATGATCGGTGGTAAGGGCTTCATCGCCCTGGCCGCGCTGATCTTCGGCCGGTGGAACCCGACCGGTGCGCTGCTCGCCGCCCTCTTCTTCGGGTTCGCCGACCAGCTCGCCACCTACCTGGGCGCGATCAGCAGCTCGATCCCCAGCCAGTTCCTGGCCATGCTGCCCTACCTGGCGACCATCCTGGCCGTCGCCGGGCTGGTCGGCCGGGTCCGGGCACCGGCCGCCGACGGCAAGCCGTACATCAAGGGCTGACCACCATCACCACAGACCGCAGCGGGCAGGGCCGGGGACCCGGCCCTGCCCGCTTCTGACCTGGGCTACTTCGGCAGAATGATGATATGACCGACATTGACTGGGCGCAGTTGCGCGCTGCCGCCACCGAAGCGATGCGGCACGCGTACGCGCCGTACTCGACGTTCCCGGTCGGCGCCGCCGCGCTGGTCGACGACGGCCGGGTGGTGGTCGGCTGCAACGTGGAGAACGCCGCGTACGGGGTGACGCTCTGCGCCGAGTGCGGGGTCGTGTCCAGCCTGCACGCCACCGGTGGCGGTCGGCTCGTCGCGCTCTCCTGCGTCGACGCGACCGGCGAGCCGTTGATGCCGTGCGGCCGGTGCCGGCAGCTGCTCTGGGAGCACGGCGGGCCGGAGTGCCTGATCGAGAGCAAGACCCGGCCACTGCGGATGGCCGAGCTGCTGCCGCACGCCTTCGGCGTGGAGGACCTGGAGGCCGTCACCGGTGAGACGCCGGTGCCGGTGGTCCCGGAGCGGCTCGCCGCCTGGCGCGGGCGCGGCACCGTCTTCGTGCACCCGGACATGTCCGCTGGTCAGCAGGTCTGGACGGCGTACTGGGAGCGGTCGGCCGGAGACGACGCCGGTGCCGAGACCGGGGTGCTGGAGGAAGCGCCGAGCTGGGACCAGCCGGCCGAGGCGATCGCCTGGGGTCTGGCCCGGACGCCCCGGGTGGTGGTGGTCGACGAGACCGGCACGATCTTCTGGGCTGGTGAGGGTGAGCCGCCTGTGGAGATCCCGGTGCGGTGGTCTTGAGTGGCCCCCGCCCCGACGTGGTCATCGGCCGTACGTCGGTCTCGCCATTCGACGACTTAGGAAAGATCATTTGATGAGTGGTTTTGCTGCTGTGGACGTTATTCGGGTCAAGCGGGACGGGGGCGTGCTGTCGGACGCGCAGATCGACTGGGTGGTCGACGCGTACACCCGGGGGGTTGTCGCCGACGAGCAGATGTCCGCGCTGGCGATGGCGATCCTGCTCAACGGCATGACCGCGCCCGAGATCGCCCGGTGGACCGCCGCGATGATCGCCAGCGGTGAGCGGCTGGACCTGTCGGCCGTACGCCGGCCGACTGTCGACAAGCACTCCACCGGCGGCGTCGGCGACAAGATCACTCTGCCGCTCACCCCGCTGGTGGCAGCCTGTGGCGCGGCGGTGCCGCAGCTCAGCGGCCGGGGTCTCGGGCACACCGGCGGCACGCTGGACAAGTTGGAGTCCATCCCGGGCTGGCGGGCCACGGTGAGCAACGACGAGTTCATCGCCCAGCTCGACGACGTCGGTGCGGTGATCTGCGCGGCCGGTGCCGGGCTCGCGCCCGCCGATCGCAAGCTGTACGCGCTGCGCGACGTGACCGGCACCGTGGAGGCGATCCCGCTGATCGCCAGCTCGATCATGAGCAAGAAGATCGCCGAGGGGACCGGCGCGCTGGTCCTCGACGTCAAGGTCGGCTCCGGCGCCTTCATGAAGTCCGTCGACCAGGCCCGTGAGTTGGCGCGCACCATGGTCGAGCTGGGCGGGGCGCACGGTGTGCGGACCGTCGCCCTGCTCACCGACATGTCCACCCCGTTGGGCCTGGCGATCGGCAACGCGGTCGAGGTGACCGAGTCGGTCGAGGTGCTGGCCGGCGGCGGACCGGCCGACGTGGTGGAGCTGACCCTCGCCCTGGCCCGGGAGATGCTCGACGCCGCCGGCCTGCCGGACGCCGACCCGGCGGCGGCGCTGCGTGATGGTCGGGCGATGGACTCCTGGCGGGCGATGATCCGGGCGCAGGGCGGCGACCCGGACGCGTCGATGCCAACGGCCGCCGAGGTGGAGGTCGTCCGCGCCGAGCGGGACGGCTACGTCGCGGCTGTCGACGCGTACGCCATGGGGGTTGCCGCGTGGCGGCTCGGCGCGGGTCGGGCCCGCAAGGAGGACCCGGTGAGCGTGCCGGCCGGTGTGGTGCTGCACAAGCGCCCGGGTGACGAGGTGCGGGCCGGTGACCCGCTCTACGAGCTGCGTGCCGAGGACGCGACGCGGATTCCGGCCGCGCTGACCGAGGCCGCCGACGCGGTGCGGATCGCGTCGACGGCCCCGGCCGCGACGTCGTTGGTCATCGAACGCGTCGGCTGATCGATTCGCTGTCGCCCTGGCGTGGTGCCAGTCACCTGGGAGCGCTATTGTCGCAGGCCAAGGGGGGACAACCGGCCTTGCGCCGGCGCGAGCAGACAGGAAGATCCGCCGTGAGCGTTGCTGCCCCCGACCCACGTGAGGTGCGCGAGGCGAGCCTGGACGAGCTGTCCCGGCTGGGCCTGCCGTTGCCGCCGGCCCAGTTTCCCCTCGTCTGGGAGCCGGGTGACCAGATCGACCTACGCCCGACCGGGGAGATCGAGGCGAGGATCGCGGTGCTGCACCTGATCCTGGCCCGCTGCTTCGGGATGCCCCCGCAGGCGGCGATGAGCTGGCTGCTCGGCTCGCACCTGGTCGACATGGTCACCCCGCCGGAGTGGCAGTTCGTGATGGGCGGCAAGGGCGACCACCGGTCGTTCGTGCTGCACCACGACGCGCTCTTCGCGCTGGCCTGGGTGCTCGGCCTGAGCAAGCAGCTCGACCCCACCCTGGCCGTCGACGAGCGGCTGATCGAGCGGCTGCCGCACATCGCCGAGGGGGAGACCTTCCCGCACTGGCGCTCCCGGATCCTCACGGCGCCACAGCACCCGGCCGACGCGGCCGCCCTGCTCGACCTGCACTACTGCCTGGACTGGGCGTACCTGGAGACCGAGCGCGGCGGCCGGCGCGCGCCGGGCCTGGTCGACGCGAACGCGATCGGGCAGCGGCGTTGGGCGTTGGAGTGGGCGGTGATCCTGCGGGGGCCGTACCACGACGAGCCGCCCGGTTGGGAAGAGGTCGACCTGTCCACCTGAGGTCAGTGGGGCCGGTATGCGTCCACCCGCACCGCCACCGTCACCCGGACCGGTTCGGGCAGGGCGGCCAGCCGGGCGGCGAGCGCGTCCGGGGCGGTGTGCCAGGCGCTCGGGCCCATCCCGACCAGGCTGGCGGCCTCCGGCCGGGTCAGTGTCAGCTGCGCCCGGTGCACGGCCGAGCCGGCCGGCGTGAAGTGCCCGCCCAGGCTGTCGGTCACCCGGTCGGCCTTGTCCGGGTCCACCCGCAGCAGGTCGAGGGCATCCACCAACTCGGCGAGATGGTCGGTGTCGGGCGTGACCACCAGCAGCGTCCCGGCCGGGTCGAGCACCCGGTGGAACTCGGCGCCGTTTCGCGGGGCGAAGACGTTCAGCAGCACCGCGGTCGAGGCGTCCGCGAGCGGCAGTCGCTGCCAGGTGTCGGCGAGCGCGGCGGCGGCCCGAGGGTGGGCACGGGCCGCGCGGCGCAGTGCCGGTTTGGACACGTCCAGAGCCAGACCCACGGCGTCGGGCAGCGCCGCCAGCACCGCGCCGAGGTACCGGCCGGTGCCGGCGCCGGCATCCACCACCAGGGGGTACGCGTCGACGTCGGATGCGGGTTCGGCGCGTACCGCTGCCGTTGTCTGCTCTGCTGCGCCGCCGTCGGTGCGCCGGCTCTGCCCGGAAACCGTCGTGTCGGTTGGCGGGTGAGGCGCGGGCGGGGTGGGTCGCGGACGCGTGGCGGTCGTGGCGAGCAGCCGGCCGACGGCGTCCGTCGCGGCAGCGGCGAGGGCGGCTGAGATGACGTCGTAGTGCCCGGCGGCGAGGAAGTCCGCGCGGGCGGCCACCATCTCGGCGGTGTCGCCGGAGTGCGGGGCGCGTCCGGCGAGCAGGTTGACGTACCCCTGGCGGGCGATGTCGAAGCTGTGCCGGCGCGGGCAGCGCAGTGCCCTGGCGGTGCCGGCTGTCGTCTCGGCCAGCGGCTCGCCGCAGACCGGGCAGCGCAGTCGGTGGAGGATGCGGGGGTCCACGTCAGGCCTCCGAAGCGTGCCGTGGCTGCGGCGCCCGCCCGCCGAGGTGGTCGACCACCCGGTGGGTGAGCGCGCCGAGCGCGTCGATCTCCGTCGGCGTGAGCAGGTCGATCAGGTGCCGGCGGACGGCGGCCACGTGGCCGGGTGCGGCGGTCTCGATGGCCCGCCGACCGGCGGGGGTGAGGACGACGACCGAGCCGCGGGCGTCGTCGGCGCACTCCTCGCGGGTGACCAGGCCACGCTGCTGCATGCGGGTCAGGTGGTGGGAGAGCCGGCTGCGCGACCGGAGCAATCCTCGCGTGCAGCCAGCCACCGGGTTGCGTCCACCCGACGAGTCTACCGGTTGGTTGACATGTCATCGATTCGCCGCCCAGATTCGATGACATGTCAACGGCCGACGGGCGACTGGTGATCCGCCTCGCCGTGGACCGGGTCTACGGCTGGCGGCCGTGACGCCCGGCCGGTCCCGTCCCGGTCCGTCCGGGCCGCTGACTAGGGTCTGAGCATGGTCGCAACTATCCGGTACGAGGACATCGTCAAGGTCCCGAAGGCGCTGCTGCACGACCACCTCGACGGTGGGCTGCGGCCGGCGACGATCGTCGACCTGGCCGCCGAGGTGGGCCACGAACTGCCCACCACCGACCCGGAGGCGCTCGGACGCTGGTTCGCGGACGCGGCGGACTCCGGCTCCCTGGAGCGTTACCTGGAGACGTTCGCGCACACCGTGGCGGTCATGCAGACCGCGCCCGCGCTGCGTCGGGTGGCTCGTGAGTGCGCCCTCGACCTGGCCGCCGACGGGGTGGTCTACGCCGAGGTGCGCTTCGCCCCGGAGCAGCACCTGGAGCGGGACCTCAGCCTGGACGAGGTGGTCGAGGCGGTGCTGGCCGGGTTCGCCGAGGGCACCGCCCAAGCGGTCGAGGCGGGCCTGAGCATCCGGGTGGGCACCCTGCTGACCGCGATGCGGCACGCCGCCCGCTCGCAGGAGATCGCCGAGTTGGCCGTGCGGCACCGCGACGCCGGGGTGGTCGGCTTCGACATCGCCGGCGCCGAGGCGGGCTTCCCGCCCACCCGACACCTGGACGCCTTCGAATACCTGCAACGGGAGAACTTCCACTTCACCATCCACGCCGGCGAGGCGTTCGGTCTGCCGTCGATCTGGCAGGCGATCCAGTGGTGCGGAGCGGACCGGCTCGGCCACGGGGTGCGGATCGTCGACGACATCGCGCCCGACGGCTCGCTCGGCCGGTTGGCCGCGTACGTCCGGGACAAGCGCATCCCGCTGGAGTTGTGCCCCTCGTCGAACGTGCAGACCGGTGCGGTGGACTCGATCGCGGATCACCCGATCGGCCTGCTGCGGGACCTGCGCTTCCGGGTGACAGTCAACACCGACAACCGGCTGATGAGCGGCACCTCCATGTCACGGGAGATGTCGCTGCTGGTGGAGACGTTCGGCTACGGGTGGAAGGAACTGCAGTGGTTCACCATCAACGCGATGAAGAGCGCCTTCATCCCGTTCGACGAGCGACTGCGGATCATCGATGAGGTGATCAAGCCGGCGTACGCGAAGTTGCTGGCCTGAGCTCAGCCGTGCGGGTGGCCGGCGAGCAGGCTGGCCACCCGGCTCAGCACCTCCCGGGCACGGGCCGCCTCCGCGCCCAGGCCCATCTGCCGACGCAGCACCGCGGGCTCGGCCCGCAGCAGCGCCACCCCGCGCCGAATCAGCACCCGGGGCGCCTTGCGCTGCTCGGACAGGTCGCGGGCGAGTCGGCGCAGGAAGGTCGCCCCACGCGGGCGGCGCAGCGCGTACGCCCCGGCGAGCAGGCCGAGTCGACGACACTCCTCGACGATCTCGGCGGCGAAGATCCCTTCGGCCACGAAAATTGGCGAACCGGCGACATCAAATGGCCGGGTGGCCACCCGTCGATCGGCGCCGATCGCATAAACCGGCACATCGGCTCGACCCTCACGGGCAAGTCGGGCAATGATTTCCACCGCACCGGGGGCGTCCCACGACTGCGGCGATTCCCAATCCACCTGGCCGTTTCGTAGCGGCAACGTAGGGTCATCGCCGTCTTTGTAGAAGTCGTCCAAGCAGAGCACCGGCAAGCCGGTTTGCTGCGCTATGTACGACTTTCCGGACCCAGAAGGGCCGGCTAGTAGGACCACGCGGTGCGGATGTTCCATTACCTTCAGTTACTCCGGCCAGACAGACTGCTATCAAATCGCATCAACATCTCATCACACCTTCGGTTGGGGACAACCTGGGCTTTCTTCTTGTCGACCGGCGTGATGGAATCTCGGGGGTCCGACCCGCCGGGTCGGTCGCTGGGCGTTGCCCGGGGCAACGCGTTCAAGCTGTAATCGCGAGGGCGGTGACGTGAGCAAACGGCCAAAGACGGCGGGCTCCTTCCTGTCGCGGCTGCGCCGGCCGGCCAGCCGGCTCCGGGACATGCCGATCTGGTCCAAGCTCGGTCTCATCATGATCGTGCCGACCATCGCCACGGTCGTGGTGGGCACCAGTGGTCTTGTCGACCACCTGGAGACGCTCAACAATGCCAACCGAGCTGGCGACCTGGCCAACCTGTCGAGCTACTCGGGTGACCTGGTCGACGCCCTGCAGGACGAGCGGACCGCCGCCGTGCTGCTGCTGGGCGCAGACGGGACGCAGCCGACGGCGCAGTACCAGGAGGCCTACAACCGGGTGAACTCCCGGGTCGACCAGGAAGCTGCCCCCTACCGGCAGCAGCGGGCCGAGATCGAGGACCTGCCGAGCAGCCTGGAGGGTCTGCTCGACAGCATCGACCAGAACCTGCAGGACCTGTCGGGCGTCCGCAGCCAGGTGTTCAACGGAAAGCTCGCGCTCACCGAGACCGTGCAGGCGTACGAGGGTCTGATCAGCGACCTGCTCGCCATCCGTGACTCGTCCACGCAGCTCGCCGGTGACAACCAGCTGAGCGACCGGATGCGCGCCGCCGCGGCGGTCGCCCGGGAGAAGGAGTTCCTCGCCGCCCGCCGGGTCGTGGTGCACCGCGCGCTGGGCGTCAAGGGCGGAAAGCGCCTGACCCCGGCACTGCGCAGGGACTACGTCGCCAGTGACACCGGCCAGCAGCAGGCTCTGCAGAGCTTCAAGGCCGTGGCCACCCCGGACGACGCGAAGTTCCACGACCAGACGGTCGCCGGCGGCGACCGCCGGCAGGCGCAGAACTACACCGGCTGGATCGACGGCAACACCACCGGCGACATGCGTGGCGCCCCGTTCGGCCCGGACCAGTGGGAAGCCGCCATGACGGCCAACGCCAAGCTGATCCGCACCGTTGAGCGCAAACTCGACGGCGAAGTGGTCAACCAGGCCGACAACCTCCGGTCCGACGTCCAGCGCCAGGTCTTCCTGGAGACCGGCCTGCTGCTCAGCATGCTGCTGCTGGCCATCCTCTTCGCGTACCTGGTGGCCCGCTCGATGGCCCGCTCACTACGTGAGCTGCGGCAGGGCGCGCTCTCCGTCGCCCAGTACGGCCTGCCACAGGCGGTGGCCCGCCTGCGCGACCCGCAGGTCGTCGGGCAGTTGTCCCCGGTGCAGCTGGCCAACCAGATCGCCGAGCCGCTACCGGTGCGCAGCAAGGACGAGTTCGGCCAGGTGACCGAGGCGTTCAACGCCGTCCACCTGGAAGCCGTCCGTACCGCCGCCGAGCAGGCCGCACTGCGCGCCTCCGTCGCGACCATGTTCGTCAACCTGGCCCGCCGTTCACAGATCCTGGTCGACCGCCTCATCGGGCACCTCGACCGGCTGGAGCGCGGCGAGGAAGACCCGGACCGGCTGGCCGAGCTGTTCCAGCTGGACCACCTCGCCACCCGGATGCGCCGCAACGACGAGAACCTGCTGGTGCTCGCCGGCGCCGACTCCACCCGTGTGCAGCGTGAGCCGGCCGCTCTCATCGACGTGCTGCGCGCCGCGCAGTCCGAGGTCGAGCACTACACCCGGATCGAGTTCGGCGTCATCGACCGGGACATCGAGGTCGCCGCGCACGCGGTCAACGACCTGGTGCACCTCGTCGCTGAGCTGTTCGACAACGCCACCGCGTTCTCCCCGCCCGACTCGCAGGTCATGGTCGAGGCCCGCCGGGTCGGCGACCGTTCCTCGCTGTACGTCGAGGACCGCGGCATCGGCATCAGCGCCGAGCAGCTGCACGACCTGAACGAGCGGCTCGCGACGCCGCCCCAGGTGGATGTGGCGGTGTCCCGGATGATGGGCCTGGTCGTGGTCGCCCGGCTGGCGTCGCGGCACGGGGTCCGGGTGGAGCTGCGCCCCGGCAACGACCGCGGCACCGTCGCCGAAGTGACCCTGCCCACCTCAGTCCTGGTGCCCCGGGCGCTGTCCGGCCGGGTGCAGCAGCCTCCGGCGCTGCCGGCGGCGGGCGGTGCACCCCAGTTCGGTGGTCCGCAGTCGGGTGGGCCCACGCCGGTCTTCGGCGCGTTGCCCGCCCTGGGCAACGGCCCTCGCCCCAGCGAGTCGTCCGGCAACCAGGTCACCCTGGGCGGCCGTCCGTTCGAGCCCGCGTCGCGCAACGGCGCCGGCACCCCCGCCAACGGTGGTACGTACCGCTCGATGCCCGCCTGGTCCGATCTGACCGGCGCGGCCGGGACGAACGGCGGCGACGGGTTCACCCCCCGGTCGGCCAACGGCCAGGGGACCGACCCGCTGCCGCAGCGCCGGGCCGGGGACGAGCCTTCGACCGGCCAGCAGCCGTCCATCCCGCGTCAGCTGCCGAGCAGCCCCGAAACGCACCAGTATTCGGCGCCGCCGGTCTCCGCGCAGCCGTACTCGGGGGCGCCGGTCTCCGCCTCGCCGGCCTCCGGTCAGCCCTACTCCGCGCAGCCCTACTCGGGTGCGCCGTACGGTGGCGCCCCGGTGTCCGCCGCGCCGGCCTCCGGTCAGCCGTACGCCGGTCCGCCGGTGTCGGCGTCGCCGGTCTCGGCCTCGCCGGCGTCCGGTCAGCCGTACTCGGGCCAGCCGTATTCGGGTCAGCCGTACTCGGCGCCGCCCGCCTCGGCTCAGCCCTACTCGGCACCGCCCGCCTCGGGTCAGTCGTTCAGCGGGTTCGAGCCCCGGTCCGCGCCGCCCGCGCAGGCGGCCAGTGCTCCGGCGCCGCCGGCCTGGCCGCCGGTGCCGGGTAGCGACCGGGACACCGCCACCCCGCCGGTGCCAGAGCGGCTCGCCGCCGCGCTGGACATGACGACGGAACTGCCGCGGGTGCCGCGGCCCGGTGAGCAGCCGGCCCCGGCTCAGCCGGCTCCGCAGACCTCGGCCCCGCAGGCCCAGGCTCCGCAGACCCCGGCCGCCGCGGCTGCGCAGACTCGGCCGGCGCCGCAGCAGCCACCGGCACAGAACCGCCAGCGGTACGCGGACGAGACGATGGAGCTGCCGATCTTCCGGGAGCTCGAGTCGGCCTGGTTCCGTACCCGTCGCCCGGGCTCCGAGGAGACCGCGGCTGGCGCCCAGCCGGCGACGAACGGCGACTCCGCGACCCAGCAGTTCGCCACGGTCGAGGCCACCGGTCGGGCAGGCCACAAGACAGCACCCGGGACGACAGGTAACACACCGATGGCAGACACTCCGACGGCCGGAGGAGCGCCGCGGGACAACGGCTCCACAGCGAACGAGGGCACCCGCCCGAGCCTCGCCGAGAGCCTGCCGAACCGCCGGCCCCAACCGCAGAGCAACGGCTGGCAGACCGCTGCCGACGACGGTTGGCGTGCTGCCTCCGCGGCGGCCGGCGCGGCGCCGGTGAGCGAGACCACCACGACCGGTCTGCCGAAGCGCAAGCCGATGGCGCAGCTGGTGCCCGGCGCGGTGGAGAAGCCCACCACCTCGGTCCAGCGGCGCTCCCCGGAGGCGGTCCGTGGCCTGCTCTCCGCCTACCATCGGGGCGTGCAGCGAGGGCGTAGCACCTCGGACAACCCGACCAGCCCGGAGGCGACTCCGGGAGGGCAATCCTCGCAGTCTGGCTCAGGCCCGGTGGCCGGGAGCGGGCAGAAGGAGCAAGAAGGATGACAACTACGCAGGATCTTGGTTGGCTGCTCGCCAACTTCGCCGACCGGGTGCCCGGCGTCGCGCATGCGGTCGCCGTGTCGGCGGACGGCCTACTCCTCGCGTCGTCACGGGATCTGCCGCGCGACCGGGCAGACCAGCTCGCCGCGATCTCGTCGGGTCTGGTCAGTCTGACCCAGGGGGCAGCACGCTGCTTCGAGGGAGGCGCGGTGTTGCAGACCGTCGTGGAGATGGACAATGGCTTCCTGTTCCTGATGTCCATCTCGGACGGCTCGTCCTTCGCCGTGCTGGCAGCCCGCAGCTCCGACGTGGGCCAGGTCGGCTACGAGATGGCGCTGCTGGTCGACCGGGTGGGCGACGCGTTGACCCCGCAGCCGCGTGCGGCTGCGGGCATGCTGGGCTGACGTTTCGCCGATCGTGAGGTCGGCACGACTGCAACAACGACAACGACGGGTTTCACCGGTGGGAGCCGGTAACGGGTGCGAAGGAGGTGAGCGGCGAGATGGCCGATCGTGACGAACCGACCGGAGCGTTGGTCCGTCCATACGCCGTGACCCGTGGTCGCACCCGTCCCCGGCTCGACATCGCGCTGGAGGCGCTCGTCGAGACGACGGTGCGCGGCCGGGCCGCTGCCAATGGCAACGGCGGCCAGGGCCGCGAACACCAGTACATCGCCGCGCTGTGTGACGGACGCGTGCAGTCGCTCGCGGAGATCGCGGCGCGGATGCAGCTCCCGCTCGGTGTGGCCCGGGTGCTCATCGCCGACATGGCGACGGACGGCCTGGTCGCGGTCCACGAGCCGACCATTTTGGACGACTCCGACGACGCGGTGGGCACTGAACTGCTGGAGAGGGTGCTGAGTGGACTTCGCAGGCTCTGACATGTCGCACCGCCCGCCGAACCCGAGCGGCCGCGTGACGTCGGCGAAGATCGTTATCGCCGGTGGATTCGGCGTCGGCAGGACGACGCTGGTCGGCTCGGTCTCGGAGATCACGCCGCTGACCACCGAGGCCATCATGACCTCCGCTGGCGTGGGCGTCGACGACACCCGGCAGGTGCCGGGCAAGACGACGACCACGGTGGCCATGGACTTCGGCCGGATCTCGATCGACCGTGACCTGATCCTGTACCTGTTCGGTACGCCGGGTCAGACCCGTTTCTGGTTCATGTGGGACGAACTGGTGCGGGGTGCGATCGGTGCGGTCGTGCTGGTGGACACTCGCCGGCTGGCCGACTGCTTCGCGGCGATCGACTTCTTCGAGCACCGACGCCTGCCGTACCTGGTGGCGATCAACTGCTTCGACGGGATGCAGTACCACGACCCGCAGGACGTCCGGGACGCCTTGGCGATCTCGAGCGACGTGCCGGTGGTGGCCTGCGACGCCCGTAACCGGGAGTCGACGAAGCACGTGCTGATCTCGCTGGTCGAGTACGTGCTGACCATGCGCCGTACGCGCGCTGTCGCCCCGGCCTGATCGCGGCGCTGCACGCCCCGGTGGTGGCTCCGGCCGCCATCGGGCGTAGCACCCTGCCCGCCGCGTCACCGTACGCTCCGCCGCCTCCTTGACGATCGTGGACGCTCTCCGCCCCCACCTGGTGGGGGCGCGTGGGTCTTCGGTGGTCGAGGAGGCGGCGTCGTCGTGTCCGGGGTTCTCCGGCAGACACACAAGCGCCCTCAGTCAGCTGACTGAGGGCGCTTGTGCACGGTGACAAGGATCAGGACTGGTAGCCCGCCGACCGGTACTCGTACTCGCGGTCATCGTCGCGGTCCCCGTGGTCGCGGCTGAAGTCCCAGCCGCCGGCCGCCTCACGACCGGGCCGACCGCCCACCGCGAAACCGCCGATCTCCTGACCACGACGCCAACCCCGGAAGTAGCCGGTCGTGTTCTCGGCGAGGCTTGCCGCATCACGCACTATCCGCAATGGGCGCTCCTCGCGCAGCGGGGAACCCGGCACCAGGTTGGCCTGAGGCACACGCTTCGGTAGCCCGGCGTTGGTTTCGGCGCCCACCGCCGGGCGGGCGGCCTGCTCCGCGGCCTGCCAGCCGGTGTCGGCGGTGGTCGACCAGTCCAGGTCGGACTCGTCGGCGTGCCCGACGAACCAGGCCGACTTGGCCTGCGCGAAGATCAGCAGGTCGCCGTCGCCCTCGTCGGCGACCGGCGGCGGCCGGTGCTCCATCGGAGGCGGCCGGTGCTCGACCGGGGGAGCCGGCCGGTGCTCGGGGGCGCGCTCGGTTCGGGCGGCCGCCCGGCCGTTGCGGGCGGCCTGCTCGCGGTCGACCAGGCGCAGCGGCGGCGTCTCCAGGTGCTGATCCGAGGCAGGGTTGAGCCCTTCGCGCAGGGCCCGGTCGGCCAGCGGCGGCGGCTCCACCAACCGCAGCATCGGCGGCTCCGGTGGCAGGTCGTCCGCCAGCCAGGGCGGGGTGACGCGACCGTCGGCCCGGCCCGGGTCGGTCGGGGCGTCCACCCCGCGGCTTCCGCCGTACGGGTAGGCCACCGGGTTGTTCGGTGAGCTGTCGGCCGGGTCCTCCGGGTTGTTGACCAGCGGCCAGTTGGCGCGGGAGCCGGGCGGTGCCGCGGGCTCCTGGCCAGGCCGGGGGGTCGGCACCGGAATGCTGAGGTCGGTGGCGCTGAAGCCGCCGGTGGGTGGCTCGTCGACCGGCCGTTGCAGGTGGCTCGGCCGGGGCTCGCCGTTGGTCTTGGGGCGGGGCGGAATGACAGTACGCTGCCGTTCGGCCCGCGCGTTGTTGATCGCGGCGGTGGTCAGCGTCGGCCGGAACGGCTCACCAGCCTCGGCCGGAGGCACCATGCCGCGCTGTGTCGGCGCGATCGGGGTGATCCCGGGCGGCGGAGGCGGCGGTGCGGACACCGGTCGGTTGGTCGGGCCGTCGATCCGGCTGGAGGTCGACTCGGTGCGGCTGGGCAGCGTGGGTGACGGCGAACCAGCCATCGCCGCCGGAGCCATCGGCGCGGGGGCGACCGGAGGGGGCGTGACCGGTGCCGGGGCAACTGGTGGTGGCCCGAGCGGGCGGGGCGACGCCAGCGGCGCGTTACCGGGGATCGGCTCGGGGCGGCTGCGCCGCCCGGCGGGTGCCGGATCGGCGGCTGCCGGGGTGGGTCGGACCGACCGCAGTCCGGCGTTGGCGCCGGAGAGGCCGGTCAAGGCGGCGTTGGTGCCGGCCAGGCCGGTCAGCTCACCGACGGACTCGCCACGACGGGCGGCGGCCCGGCGGCCGGGTGCCTGAACCGGAGTGCTGACCCGTGAGCTGAGCGCGCTGACCAACGCCTCGCACCCGGCGTCGCACGCCCGGACGGAGGCGACGGCCTGGCGGACCGTCTCGGCCACCGCGGACGTGAGGGCCCGGTTGACCGCGGCGCGTCGGGGGGTCTCGGAGATGGCGACCCGTAGGGCGGTGACCGCTTCGTTGATCTCATCGGCGTCGGCGACCCCGTCGGCGGCCAGGTGCGCCGCGATGGCATCCGCCGCGACCGACACCTCGCGGCCCCGGGCCACGGTGCCGCCGAGCATGCCCGGCTCGGGCAGCGCGTCCAGCACGGCCAGCGAGACCGGCTCGGCCGGGTCGGGGTAGGCGCGCAGGGCTGCCGGGTAGAGCTCCCGCAGAACCTCGCGCAGCGCCACGGCGGCGGAGTGTCGACCACTGGCCAGCGCGGCATGCGCCGAGAGCACCTGCTTGTAGCCGGCGAGGTCCCGGGGTGCCGGCAGGGTGACGGCGGAGAGCGCCCCCGCCTGCAACGCGCGGGCCAGGCCGACCGCCCGTCGTTCGGCCGGAGGCGACTGCATCTCCTCCAGGGAGTCGTCATCGGCGAACCGCTCGGCGAAGTCGTCCACCGAGTCGTCGTCGGCGATCGCCAGGGGGCGCCCGGCCGCGCTCAGCAGCGAGGTGACCGTGTGGTCGTCGCTGTCGGCAGCGATGGCCGCACCGCTCGGCCCGCCCGACCGCTCCACGAGCAGCGCGACGAGCTGGGCGTAGCCAGCGGCGTCATCGCTGATCTCGCAGACATGCAGCAGACGGCCTGCGTCGTCGACCACAGCGGACGTCAGCGTCGAGCCGGCGGAGGCCGGTCGGTCAGCCGGATCCGCCGAGGCCAGACCGCAGTAAACGCGCACGAGCGCCACGGCGTCGTCCTCCTCCCGGGACAGGTCTTTCCTCTGCCAGCAACTGATGCTCCCCGGTACGGGTCAGTCGCGCCAGTCCACCACCGCAGAGATCTTGCCGACAATGGTGCGCCAACCCAAACTCGCGGTCTGCGCGCCGATCTTCTTCAGCCGTCGGCGACCCATGAACGCGCCGATCCCACCGTTGGCCGTGGCGCGCAGCGCCTCGTCCAGGTCGTCGAGGCTGGAGCCGGCGGAGAGCATGTCGAGTACCGCAGGCAGCCGCAATGCGTACGAGAGGTCACGCGCGACCTCGCCGGCCTCGATCAGCAGGGTCGAGTCCCACGTGTCGTGCCCGCCGCGCAGGTTCTCCACGACCAGGTCGAGTTCGTAGGTGTCCTCGTCGAGCGGCGCGATATCTGCCGGCTCCACCCGTTCGGACAATTCATTCCAGCTGTCCAGTTGGGACAGATCGTTGGGCGCACCGGATCGGATGAAACTGACCAGCGACTCGGGGGTCTTGAACAGCAGCAGCTTGCCCTGGTGGCTGAGGAAGACCGGCACCTCCTCGTCGTTCTCCTCGTCCGCGACGGCCTCGTCCGAGTCTTCTTCGGTGTCGGTGTCAGCGGCGGCGCCGTCCCGGCGACGGCGCGTGGCGTCCTCGTCGTCGTCCTCGGCGGCGAACTCCTGGGCCAGCTCCTCGTCGAGGATGACGACGGTCTCGTCGTCCTCCTCCTCTTCGACCGCCTGGCGGCGGGCGAGGAACGGGTCGTCCTGGTCGCGCTCGGTCACGTCGGTCGGGGTCAGCGAGCTGGCCGGCCGGTACGCCCGCAGCGTGAAGCCGGTGCCGGCGGGCAGCGCGATCTCCACTGGGTCGATGCGCAGCTCGTCCCAGAGCGAACGGTCGATCGACGCCGACGGGCGGTCGGTCTCCTCGGTCTCGTCTGGCTGGGCCGCGCCGGTGGTGTCGTCGAGCTCGGGCTCGTCGGCGTCGGGCCGTTGGGGCGACTGGCGGGCCACGCTGACCTCCGTGTGCTTCGGGTTGCCCACCCACCGGGGTCTCCGACCGGCGAGTGACTCTGGGCACATACCCTAGTCGGCGGCCCGGGGTGGCCGATGCCCGCACCCCGGTGGCCGCTCGGCGCACGGGTCCGACCTGCTGGTGGTCACCGCTGGCGAAGCGGCCGTCCGACAAGTAGCGTAGCTACGTATGAAGGCCCAGGCGCTGCACGGCCATCTCGACGCTCTGCTGCTCGCCGTGCTCGAACAGGGCGCGCTGCACGGCTACGCGATCATCGAGGCGTTGCGGGCCCGCAGCGACGGCAGCCTTGACCTACCCACCGGCACCATCTATCCGGCGCTGCGCCGGCTGGAACGCGCCGGGCACGTGGCGAGCACCTGGAGCACTGTCAGCGGCCGGGAACGCCGGACGTACCAGCTCACCGACTCGGGCCGGCGGGCGCTGGCCGGGGAGCGCGCCGGGTGGCGCGAGTTCCAACTGACAGTCGGCCGGTTCCTCGACCCCGAGAGCCCGCCCACCCCGTCCTGACCCGCTCCGGTCCGGACGCCGATCAGCGGGTGGCCAGCAGCCAGCCGCGCGCCGCCCGGGTCAGCGAGAAGTAACCGCCGCCCACCAACACCAACCCGATGATCATCGGGGGCCAGTGCAGCGCCGCGTCAAAGAGATCGATTGACCAGGCGAAGAGCGCGGAGCCGGCCACGATGCCGAGGACCAGGACGCCGGTCAGGCCGGTGCCCACCGCACGCTGCGCCAGGGCCAGGCCCGGGCGCGACGCCCGCGCGCTCGCCCGGACCACCAGCAGACCGGCCACCGAGAGCAGCAACGCGCTCATCCAGATCCAGTCGACCGAGCTGGCGAGCAGCAGATACCCGGCCGGCGGGCGGGGCCCGCCACTCCAGCTCGACCCGCGCCAGGTCAGATCGCCGGCGACGACCCCCACCCCGGCGATCGCCAGCATCCGCAGGGAGAGCCCGCGCAGGGCGCCCACCGCCAGTTCGGCCTGCCAGGAGGGGAGCAGCTGCGCCGGTGAGCCGAACTCGGCCACCGCCCGGCGCTGCGCCTCGGTCGGTGGCATCCCGCCCTCCCGGTACGCCTCGACGGCGTCCAGCAGCCCGTGCCGGGCCTCGGTCAGCAGGCCGGACTTGAGTCGCGCCGGCCCCTGCAACCGGGCGGCAAGCTCCCGCAGGTGCTCGTCGACCATCACGTCCTCACCCCGCGCCATGGCACCACCCTGCCACGGAGCCCGGCGCGTCGACGTCCGGGAGAACCCTGGTCCGCCCCGGAGCCGGGTCAGGGGGCGAGCGCCAGGTATCCGCGTTCGGCGGCGGTCTGCAGCAGCCACTGGTCCCGGTACCAGCCCGGGGCGGCCACCAGTTCGGCGTGTCGACCGCGCTGGATCACCCGGCCGCCGTCGAGAACCACGATCTCGTCCAGCTCGGCCAGCCCGCTGAGCCGGTGGGTGATCAGCAGCACCGAGTGCCCGGCGGGGGTGAAGGCGAGGGCGGACGCGAGCACCGCGTCCGCGGCGGTCGGGTCCAGACCCTCGGTGGGCTCGTCGAGCACCAGCACCGCCGGCGCGGCGAGCAGGGCCCGGGCGAGCGCCAGCCGCTGCCGCTGCCCACCGGAGAGCTGCCCGCCCTCCTCGCCGACCACTGTGTCCCAGCCGGCCGGCTGGGCCTGGACCCAGTCCAGCAGACCGGCGGCGGCGGTGGCGGCGGTCAGCTCCTCCTCGCCCGCTGCGGGCCGCCCGAGCAGCAGATTCTCCCGCACCGTGGCGTGGAAGACGTACGCCTCGGCCAGCAGCCCGCCGACGGCGCGGGGAAGCGCCTCCTCGGCGTACGCCGAAAGGTCGTGACCGTCGAGTGTGACCCGGCCGGACGCGGGCCGGACGGTGCCGGTCAGCACTGCGGCCAGTGTGCTCTTGCCGGCGCCACTCGGGCCGACGACCGCGATCCGGCGTCCCGCCGGCAGGTCCAGGCTGACCCCGTCCAACGCGGGCGCCGCGCCGGCCCGGTACCGCACCGTCACGTCGACGAAGCGCAGCTCGTGCGGGCCGGCCAGGTCGGTACGACCGGTCGCGGGCGGCGCGGTCTGCGGCTCCGCGTCGAGCAGGTCGGCCACCCGCGTCAGGCCGGGCCGCAGCTGCGTCCACTGCCGGGCCGCCGTGACCAGCGCCAGCGTCACCTCGACGGCGGCCAGCGCGCCGACGGCCAGGACACCCACCAGCACCCCCGACACGTCGGCGGCGAGCGCGGCAAGCACCACCGCCGCGGCGGTCGCGCCGGCGGTGAGCACGCCGGCCGCGTCCACAGCGAAACCGGTGGCGGCCAGCCGACGTTCCAGTCGGGCCAGCCGGTGGGCGCGTTGTTCGGCCGCGCGCAGCGCGCCCTCGGTCGCCCCGAACGCGGCCAGGTCGGCGGCACCGTGGGTGAGGTCGATCGCATCCGTGGCCAGTGCGCCCCGCAGCGGGGCCACCTCGGCCGCGCTGCGGCGGGTGACAGCGGTGGCCAGCGCGGGCAGCGCCACCCCGGCGACCAGCAGCCCGACGGTGAGCGCGCCGGCGGCCGGTACGGAGATCAGCGCCGCCACGGCGACCGCCAGCACACCGACCACCGCCGCCGCCGAGGCGGGGACCAGCACCCGCAGCAACAGGTCCTGGACGGCCTCCACGTCGGAGACCAGGCGGCTCAGCACGTCCCCCGAGCGATGCGTGGCACCTCGGCGGGCCGCCAGGGTGGCGAAGACCCGGGCCCGGACGTCGGTGATCATGCGGAGCACCGCGTCGTGGCCGGCGAGCCGTTCGGTGTAGCGAAACACCCCCCGGCTGATGGCCAGCGCCCGGACCGCGACGATCGCCACGGTGAGCCGGTCCAGCGGAGGTTGACCGGCGGCACTCATCAGCAGCCAGGTGGCGGTGGCCATCAGGGCGAGCCCGGCGAACTCGGTGGCGGCTGCCAGCAGCCCGGCCCCGACGAGCCGACCCAAGTACGGTCGGGCCAGTCGCAGCACGGCCCGCTCGGCGGCGACCCGGCCGGTCGAGGCCGGCCCGGTTGCTGCCGTCGGCTCGCGTTGCCCGCTCATCGGGTGACCTTCCCGGTCGGCTCGGGCGTCAACTCGGTGACCCGACCGTCCTCGACGCGCAGGATCCGGTCGGCGTCGGCCAGCAACGCCGGTCGGTGCGCGACCAGCACTGCGGTCCGCCCGGCGACCAGGCGACGGGTGGCGTCGAGCACCACCGCCTCGGCCGCGGTGTCGAGCCGGGCGGTGGGTTCGTCGAGCAGCACCACCGGGGCGGCCCGGAGGAACGCCCGGGCCAGTGCCACCCGCTGCCGCTGCCCGCTGGACAACCCGTGACCGCGCTCACCGAGCACGGTGTCCAGGCCGTCGGGCAGGCCGGCCACCACGTCGTCCAGGGCGGCGTCGTGCACCGCGGCGGCGAGTACGTCGGCCGGGGTGTCCGCCGCGCCGAGGCGGATGTTGTCGGCCAGCGAGGCGGCGAAGAGGTGCGCCCGCTGCGGCACCCAGGCGAGTTGCCGGCGCCAGGCGTCGGTGTCGACGGTGGCGAGGTCGACCCCGTCCACGGTGATCCGGCCGCTGGTCGGTGCCACGAAGCCGAGCAGCAGGCCGAGCAGTGTGCTCTTGCCGGCGCCGCTGGGCCCGATGATGGCGATCCGCTCGCCGGGCCGGATGGTCAGTGTCACGTCGCGCAGCGCGGTGGTCCGCTCGTACGCCACTGTCACCGCCTCGAACCGGATCTCGGCCCGCGCGTCCGGTGTGGCGGCGCCTTCGGCGGCCCGAGGCGTGGCGGGTGCGGCGGAGAGCGTCAACGCCTCGTCCAGCGCGGTCAGCCCTTCCATGCTGGCGTGGAAGCGGCTACCGGCGGCCCGCAGCGGCAGGTACGCCTCCGGGGTCAGCAGCAGTACCAGCAGCGCGGTCTGCAGGGCCAGCCCGCCGCTGAGCAGGCGGATGCCGACCGGCACCGCCACCAGCGCCACCGAGAGGGTGGCGACCAGTTCCAGCACCAGCGCGGAGAGGAAGGCGATCCGCAGCGTCTTCATGGTGGCGACGCGGTGACCGTCGGCCATCCGGCGTACCACGTCGGTCTGTCCCCTGGCCCGTCCGAACGCCCGCAGCGTGGGCAGCCCGGCCACCATGTCCAGGAAGTGCCCGCCGAGCAGCGCGAGCCGCCGCCACTGCCGTTCGGTGGCGGCCTGCGCCTGCCAGCCGAGCAGCGCTCCGAAGACCGGGATCAGCGGCAGCGTCAGCGCGATGATCACCGCCGAGCTCCAGTCGGCGAAGACGACCCGGGCCAGCACCGCCAGCGGCACCGTCACGCTGAGCACCAGTTGCGGCAGGTAGCCGGTGAAGTACGCGTCCAGGGCGTCCAACCCGCGCCCGGCCAGCGTGGCGATCTCACCGGCCCGCTGCCCGGCCACCCAGCCGGGACCGTGCCGACCCACCGCGCCGAGCAGGTCGGCCCGCAGCGTGGCCTTGACCGTGGCGGCGACCCGCGCGGAGATCGTGCCCTGCGCCCAGACCAGCGCGGAACGGGCGGCGACCGTGACCACGAAGCCGGCCAGCGCCGGCCGATCCAGCCGGCCGTCGATCGCGGTGGCCAGCACCGACGCGAGCGCGGTGGCCTGCGCCACGATCAACCCGGCGGCCAGCACGCCCAGGAGCGCGAGCACGGCGAGATCGCCCCGGGCCGCGGGGACCCGGCGCAGCAGACGCGGGTCGAACGGACGGCGGCTCACCAGTACACCGGAGCCCTGCCGTCGGTTCTTCCTCGGAAAACCCACCAGCACATCGCCTGGAAGCCTAGTAGGGCCGGAAGTAGCGGCAGCGCCACCCAGCCCAGCAGCCGCAGGGTCGGCGCGCTGGCGGCGGCGTCGGCGACCCGCAGCGAGGCGTCCGGGTCGGTCGTGGAGACCAGCACGTAGGGCCAGAGAGCGGCTCCGACCAGCACCACCGGCAGCGCCAGGGCCGCGCCGGTGGCGACCACCGCCCACCCGGGCCGCTGCCGGGCCAGCGCCGCGCGGGCCGCCAGCAGCGCCGCCACGAGCAACACCGGCAGGAGTACGGCCACCGCCGGTCGCTGCACGGCGTCGCGTACCCGGGCGGAGAGCAGGCCCACGACGGTGGCCACGGCGACCGCGGTGAGCGCCACCGGCACCAGCCGGCGGGCCGTGCGGCCGGCCTCGGCGGCGGCCCCGGCGGACAGGCGCAGTGTGAGGAAGGTCGCGCCGTGCACCGCGATCACCGTGACCATGGCGATCCCGGCGGCGGCCGCGAACGGGGTGGCCAGGTGGGTCACCCCGGCGACGTGCCCGTCGGTCCGCAGTGGCACGCCCTGCAACAGCGCGGCGAGCAGCGCGCCCCAGCCCAGCGCGGCGAGGGCGCTGCCGATCATCACGACGCGGTCCCAGCGGGCGCGACTGCGCTCGCTGCTGGGCCGACTGCGCAACTGCACCCCGACGGTGACCAGGATGACGCCGACCAGGGCGCCGACGACGACCGGATAGCAGCCGGCGAGCAACTCGCCCTCCAGCAGGGGGAACGCGCCGAAGAGGATGCCCGCGGTGGCCACCAGCCAGACCTCGTTGCCGAGGAAGAACGGCCCGAGGGCGGTGAGCGTCTCGCGCCGTCCGGCCGGGCCGACGCCGCGGGAGAGCAGCAGCCCGACGCCGTAGTCGTAGCCGGCGAGCACCAGGTAGCTGGCGAAAAAGAGGCCGAGCACTGCGTACCAGGCGAGGTCCACGATCTACTCCTCGGTGCTCAGATGAGGGCGGGTTCGGGGTGGGCGGGCTCGCTGGGCGGTGCCGGTGGGCGTCCGAGCGCCGGGTCGGCCGCGCCGCGTCTGGCGTGTCGGGCGAGCAGCACCCAGTTGGTGACGGCGAGAGTGCCCAGCAGCAGGCTGAACCCGATCAGCGAGGTGAGCATCAGCGGTGCGCTGACCGGCGAGACGGCCTGCTCGGTGGGGAGCAGCCCGTACGCCACCCAGGGTTGCCGGCCGACCTCGCGGGAGATCCAGCCGAGGATCACCGCGACGAACGGCAGTGGCAGGCCGAGCAGGATCAGCCAGAGCGGAAAGCGCAGTCGGATGATCCAGTCCCGGTAGAGCAGGGGCAGCAGGAGCCAGACGCACCCCAGTGTGAAGCCGATCAAGATCATGAAGCCCAGCCCGACGCTGGCGAGCGCGGGCGGCGTGTAGTCACCGGGGCCGAACCGCGTGGTCCACTCGGCGATCAGCGCCCGGCTCTCGGGGTTGTCGCCGCCGAACTTGGTCGGCTGTACCGAGCCGACCGGGCCGAACTGGGCGAAGCCGAAGCCCTGCACCATCGTGATGGCCAGCGCCGCGGTGATCAGGCCGATCCGCAGCGAGGTGCGGAAGAGCGCGAAGTCGGGGGTACGCCGGATCAGGTGCCCGGCGCTGACCGCCGCCATCAGCATCCCGCCGACCAGCAGTGCCGCCGAGACCACGTGCCCGAGGGCCATGCCGAGGCTGGGGTTGGTCAGCAGCGCACCGAAGTCGGTGAGGTGGGCGATCCCGTCGCGGACCTCGTACCCGACCGGGTTCTGCAGCCAGGAGTTGGCCACCATGATCCAAAACGCGGACGCGTACGCGGTGATCGCCACGCCCCAGAGCAACGCGAGGTGCACGCCCTTGCCGAGTCGGTGCCAGCCGAAGATCCACATCCCGAGGAACGTGGACTCCAGGAAGAACGCCACCAGCGTCTCGATGGCCAGGGGCGCGCCGAAGACGTTGCCGACGTAGCGCGACAGACCGCTCCAGTTCAGCCCGAACTGGAACTCCATCACGAGGCCGGTGGCGATGCCGAGCACGTAGTTGATCACGTAGAGCTGGCCCCAGTAACGCGTCAGCCGCTCCCACTTCGGGTTGCCGGTGAGCACCCAGGCGGTCTGCATGCCGACCAGCAGGGTGACCAGCCCGAGCGTGACGACGACGAACAGGAAGTGGATCGAGGTGGTGGTGGCGAACTGCAGGCGGGCGAGGAGCAGGGTGTCCATGACCAGCCCTCCATAGCTGTTGGCTCCCTTGTCATAGCCACCCTACACGTAGCCTGCCTACATGTAAGCCCTACTACGCCTTGTCGTAGAGAAGTCTACGACAGGGCGTAGTAGTGATGGGGTGCGAAGGTCGCGCTCGATCCTGGATGTAGTGGCCTCGTAGCCGTGGGATGCCACCAGATCCTGGATCGAGCGCGACCTTGACCGGACAGCGCGCGGCTGCGGGCCTACGGGCGCGGCGCGGGCGGCTCCGGTGCGTGGTGCGCGGGGGCCCGACGCGGCGCGCGGGGGCCTGAGGGCACGGCGGGTGAAGGGCGCCGGGGTCAGCTCAGGACAGGAAGAGGGTTACCGGGAGGGCGACCAGCATGGTGGCGACCGCGAGGGCGGTGGCACCGAGCACCCGGGGCGGCCGGTCACTGACCAGCAGACGCTGCATCCGTACGTCGAGATCCCGGTCGCCGACGCCCAGCGCGCCGGCCGGGGTGATCCGGTGCCCGGCGGCGGCGAACTGGCGCAGCGCCCCCGCCAGCGGGGCCTCGGCGTGCAGCTCGCGGGCCTTGTCGTCGGCGCGCATCTCGACCAGCAGGGCGACCCGCTCGTGCGCGTCGCGCACCCAGCCGAACCACGGCAGCGCCCGGCACAGCGCGGTGAACGGCAGCAGCACCAGGTCGTGCCGCTCGTTGGCGTGCGCCCGCTCGTGGCTGAGCACCGCGGCCAACTCGGCCCGGTCCAACAGGCTCAGCGTGCCGGCGCTGACCACCACCTGCGGCTTCACCCCCGGCAGGCAGTACGCGGCAGCGCTCGGATGATCCAACACCAGTGCGCCCGGCGCGGCCGGGTCGTTGCGGGCGACAAGGGAGAGCAGGTCCCGGTGGCGGCGCTGGGCGCGTACGGTGCCGTGGATGCTGCGCACCGTCGTCGTGACCAGCACCGCCCCGATGCCGAAGCCCACCCCGACGCCGGCCAGCTCGAAGGTGCCCATCCCGATCGGTAGGGCGCCATGGGCGAGGTCGTCGGCCAGGGCGAGCAGTGCGGAACCGGTCGGTCGGTCGTACGCGCTCAACCCGAGCGCCATCGGCAGGCCCATCGCCGAGAGGCCCAGCGCCAGCCCGACGGCCTGCCAGCAGACGATCGCCACCCGAGGGCTGCGCCACGTCCAGGTCGAACGGGACAGCACCTGGGCGGTCAGATAGCAGGCCAGCATCGTGGCGGCGAAGTGCACGGCGTACGCCATGGCGTGCGCCCTACCGCTCCGCTGCCTCGCCGGCGGGGCGTCGGCCCGCCGGCCCGCCCACGCGGTCGGTCAGCGCGTCGGCGCCGCCCTTGTCACCACCGGTGGCACCCGGCCCGGTCAGGCCGGCCTCGCTGCCCAGGGCGGCCCGCAGCACCTCGGCCTCGGTGCCGGTCACCGAGCGGGCGAACCGCACCAGCGCGGCGTCCCGGCTGCCACCCAGGTCGAGGGCGTCGAGCATGAGCTGGGCGATGTGTGCCTCGCGGCTGGCGGCCGGCCGGTACCGCCAGGCCCGTCCCTCCCGCTCCCGCTGCACCATGCCCTTGCCGGCGAGCCGGTCCAGCACCGTCATCACAGTGGTGTACGCCAGCTCACGGCCGTCGAGCGCGTCGGCCACCTCGCGCACGGTCACCCCGTCCGACGTGCCCGGGACCACGTCCCACAGCACATCCATCACCGCACGCTCAAGATCGCCCAACCGAGTCACGAATCAATCCTACCCCCGGTAGTAGACCCCCCACGCGCCCGCGCCCACCCCCAACCTGAGGGTGATCATGAGGTTGACCGGCCGAGCGAGATCGAACACCCGCCAACCCATGATCACCAACCAAGACCGACGGGCTGGCCGAAGATCCGCGCAACTTCAGCGATGTTGCTGCCTCCCGGGCGACGGAGGCAGCAACATCCCTGTTCTTGTGCAGATCTTGGGCTGCCGGCGGCGGCGGGGCAGGGCAAGGCGGGAGGAGGGGAGGCGGAGGGCGGCAACCGAACCCGAGGCAGAACCCCTGAGCTGACCCACCCGACGAACCTGGCCCACGTCAGGTTTTCCGGGGAGCCCTGCCCACGTAGGGATCAAGCCTGACCGCCCGGAGTGGGCAGGGCTCCCCGGAAAACCAAGAGGTCAACCCGGCGCTCACACCCCCTTGGGATGCCAGACCGTCTTCGTCTCCAGCAGCGCGGTCATCCGGGCCAGGCCCGGGTCGGCGAACCACTCCGCCGCACCGGACGCCGGCCGGAGCACCCGCTTGAGGTTCTCCGCCGCCTTGACCTCCAGGTCGGTGGCGAGCGAGGCGTCGGTGACCCCGGTCAGGTCGATCGCGTTGACGTCCATGTGCGCCGCCAGTGTCGGCGCGGTCTCGGTGATCGCGCCGGTGAGGATGTTGACCACGCCGCCGGGCAGGTCGGAGGTGGCCAGCACCTCGGCCAGCGTCACCGCCGCCAGGGGCTCGGACGGCGACGCCGCGACCACCACCGTGTTGCCGGTGACGATCGCCGGGGCGATCACACTGACCAGGCCGAGCAGCGCCGGCCGCTCCGGGGCGACCACCGCGACCACGCCGGTCGGCTCGGGTGCGGAGATGTTGAAGTACGGGCCGGCGACCGGGTTGGCGCCCCCGTACACCTGGGCGAGCTTGTCGGCCCAGCCGGCGTACCAGACCCAGCGGTCCACTGCCGCGTCCACCTCGTCGCCGGGAATGCCCAGGGCGACGAACTGCTCGCGGCGGCCCTCCAGCATCTCGGCGGCCCGGTAGAGGATCTGGCCCCTGTTGTACGCGGTCGCGCCGGCCCAGCCCTTCACGGCGGCGCGGGCGGCGACCACCGCGTCCCGGGCGTCCTTGCGGGAGGCCAGTGACACATTCGAGGACTGCACGAGATACGACCGTCCCGACTCGCTGCGCGGGAACTTCCCGCCGATGAAGAGCTTGTACGTCTTGCGTACCGCGACCCGCTCAGACATTGAGGTAACCCTCCAGCCCGTGCCGGCCGCCCTCGCGACCGTAGCCCGACTCCTTGTACCCACCGAACGGCGAGGTGGGGTCGAACTTGTTGAAGGTGTTGGCCCAGACCACGCCGGCGCGCAGCCGGTCGGCCATCCACAGGATCCGGGAACCCTTGTCGGTCCAGATCCCGGCCGACAGCCCGTACGGCGTGTTGTTGGCCTTTTCGACGGCCTCGGCCGGGGTGCGGAAGGTGAGCACCGACAGCACCGGGCCGAAGATCTCCTCGCGGGCGATCCGGTGTGCCTGGGTGACGCCGGTGAAGATGGTCGGCGCGAACCAGAAGCCCCGGTCGGGCAGCTCGCACGGCGGCGACCAGCGCTCGGCGCCCTCGGCGGAGCCGGCGTCGGACAGCTCGCGGATCCGCTCCAGTTGGGCGGCCGAGTTGATGGCGCCGACGTCGGTGTTCTTGTCCAGCGGGTCGCCGACCCGGAGCTGGGCCATCCGCCGCTTCAGCGACTCCAGCACCCGGTCGGCAACGTTCTCCTGCACCAGCAGCCGGGAGCCGGCGCAGCAGACGTGCCCCTGGTTGAAGAAGATGCCGTTGACGATGCCCTCGACGGCCTGGTCGATCGGGGCGTCGTCGAAGACGATGTTGGCGGCCTTGCCACCCAGTTCCAGGGTGAGCTTCTTGCGGGTGCCGGCGACCGACCGGGCGATGGCCCGACCCACCTCGGTGGAGCCGGTGAAGGCGACCTTGTCCACGTCGGCGTGCTCCACCAGCGCACGACCCGTGTCGCCGGCGCCGGTGAGGATGTTGACCACCCCGGCCGGCAGGTCGGCCTGCTGGCAGATCTCGGCGAAGAGCAGCGCGGTCAACGGGGTGGTCTCGGCCGGCTTCAGCACCACTGTGTTGCCGGCGGCGAGCGCCGGGGCGATCTTCCAGGCCAGCATGAGCAGCGGGAAGTTCCACGGGATGACCTGCGCGGCCACCCCGATCGGCTGCGGGTTCGCGCCGAAGCCGGCATGACCCAGCTTGTCGGCCCAGCCGGCGTAGTAGAAGAAGTGCGCGGCGACCAGCGGCAGGTCGACGTCGCGGCTCTCCCGGATCGGCTTGCCGTTGTCCAGTGACTCCAGGACGGCCAGCTCGCGGGAGCGCTCCTGGATGAGCCGGGCGATCCGGTACAGGTACTTCGCCCGGTCCCGGCCCGGCATCGGGCCCCAGACCTTGTCGTACGCCTTGCGGGCGGCGCGTACCGCGCGCTCCACGTCCTGGGCGCCGGCCTCGGCGATCTCGGCCAGCACCTCCTCGGAGGCGGGGTTGATCGACTTGAAGCTGCCACCGTCGGTCGGGTCGACGAACGTACCGTCGATGAACAGCCCGTACGAGGGCTTGAGGTCCACCACCGAGCGGGACTCGGGGGCGGGGGCGTATTCGAACATCGGCTATCAGTCCAGGGTGAAGTAGTCGGGACCGGAGTAGGTGCCGGTCGTCAGCTTGGTGCGCTGCATCAGCAGGTCGTTGAGCAGGCTGGACGCGCCGAAGCGGAACCAGTCCGGGTCGAGCCAGTCCGGGCCGACGGTCTCGTTGACCATCACCAGGTACTTGATCGCGTCCTTGGTGGTCTTGATGCCACCGGCCGGCTTCACGCCCACCTGCCGACCGGTCGCCGCGCGGAAGTCGCGGACCGCTTCCAGCATCACCAGGGTCACCGGCATCGTCGCCGCGACCGGGACCTTGCCGGTGGAGGTCTTGATGAAGTCGCCGCCGGCCAGCATGGCCAGCCAGGAGGCCCGCCGCACGTTGTCGTAGGTGGCCAGCTCGCCGGTCTCCAGGATCACCTTGAGGTGGGCATCGCCGGAGGCTTCCTTGGTGGCCACGATCTCGTCGTAGACCTCCTTGTACCGCCCGGCCAGGAACGCGCCACGGTTGATCACCATGTCGATCTCGTCGGCGCCGGCCGCGACGGCGGCCCGGGTGTCGGCCAGCTTGATCTCCAACGGCGCCTGGCCCGACGGGAAGGCGGTCGCCACGCTGGCCAGGTGCACACCTGATCCGCGCAGCACCTCGGCGACGTACGGGACCATCGCCGGGTAGACGCAGACGGCGCCGACGTGCGGGCAGGACGGGTCGGCCGGGTCGGGGCGCAACGCCTTCGCGGCGAGCGCACGCACCTTGCCCGGGGTGTCCGCCCCCTCCAGGGTGGTCAGGTCGACCATCCGGATCGCCAGGTCGATCGCCTGGGCCTTGGCGGTGGTCTTGATGGAGCGGGTGCCGAGCTGTGCCGCCCGCTGCTCCGCGCCGACCTGGTCCACGCCGGGCAGGCCGTGCAGGAAGGTCCGCAGAGCGGTCTCGGATCGTCCCAGCTCGGAGAGCTCCGACCGGGCCGACGTCGTTGTCGCCGTCATGCCGAGAAGTCTACGCACCGAAGCGCCGAGTGATCTTGCTCACGAGCGCTGAGTGACGTCCCGACGTGAGCGGCGTCCCTGGTCCGACCGCACCGGCACCGCCGCGCGCTACGGACCGGTAGGTTGAGCGATCGTGGACGTACACGTCATTGACCACCCGCTGGCCCAGTCCAGGTTGACCGCCATGCGGGACGCGCGCACCGATTCCTCGACGTTCCGGGCCGCGCTGCACGAACTGACCACCATGCTGGTGTACGAGGCGGCGCGCACCTTCCCCGTCGAGCGGTACCCGGTGCAGACGCCGGTCACCGGCACCGAGGGCACCCGGCTGGCCAACCCGCCGCTGCTGGTCCCGGTGCTGCGCGCCGGCCTGGGCATGGCGGACGCCGCGTTGGGCCTGCTGCCGGAGTCCTCGATGGGTTTTGTGGGCCTGGCCCGCGACGAGGTGACCTACGAGCCGCGCGCGTACATGGAGTCGTTGCCGCGCGACCTGACCGGGCTGCCGGTCCTGGTGCTCGACCCGATGCTGGCCACCGGCGGCTCGCTGGAGCACTCCTGTCGGCTGTTGGCCGAGCGCGGCTGCACCGACATCACAGTGCTCTGCGTGCTCGCCGCCCCGGTCGGCATCGAGCGGCTGGAGCGCTCCGGCCTGCCGTTGCGCCTGGTCACGGCCTCGATCGACGAAGGGCTCAACGACCGCATGTTCATCGTCCCCGGGCTCGGCGACGCCGGTGACCGCCAGTTCGGTGGCATGCCCCGCTTCTGAGGCGATACCCGGTCGGTACCGGGTTCGGCGGGTCCGTGCACGGGGTGCGCGGACCCGCTACCGTCTCCGGCCATGACTGGTGTTGCGCTCGCCGAGGAGTTGCTGCTCCTCGCCTACGACGACACGACCGGCAAGGCGACCATGCCGCGGATCAGCCTGGACCTGGGCATGGCCGCCGCGGTGCTGGTCGAGCTGGCCCTGGCCGGCCGGATCGCGTACGCCGACGGGTCGTTGACGGTGCTCGACCCGACGCCGACGGGCGAGCCATTCAGCGACGACGTCCTCAGCCGGATCGCCGCCGACACCCCGCACACCCCGGCGTCCTGGGTGCAGCGCCTGCGGCACGGCCTGCGCGACCGGATCCTCGCCGACCTGTGCCGGCAGGGCGTCGTCCGGGACGTGGACGAGACCGAGCTGGGCTTCATCCACGTGCACCGCTACCCGGTCGTGGACTCCTCCGTCGAGGCGGAGACCCGGCAGCGGCTGGCCGAGGCGCTGACCGGCGCGGCGGCCCCGGACGAGCGCACCGCCGCGCTGGCCACCCTGGTCGTGGTGCTCCGCATGGAGTCCGCGCTCGGGGTGAGCGGAGAGGCCGCCGCCGACGCTCGCCGCCGGCTGTCGGAGATCGCCACCGGCGCCGGGTTCTCCGGCGAGGTGAGCACCGACGACTCGGTGGTCCGCCCGTCGGTCGGCCTGGTCGTCGCCGCCCTGGCCACCGCCGTCGACCAGGCGCTCGGCCCGCGCCGCTGACCGTCGGGTCGACCCCGCTCGACGTGCCCTTTGCTCTGCACCCGCCCAGGCGCCACCGGACGACAGTCGAATGGCGCTTCCGCGGGTGCAGAGCAAAGGGCGGACTTGTTGTGGGTGGGTGCTGCGGGGTTCAGATGCCAAGGGCAGCGCTGACCTCGGCGCGGAGCGCGGTGACGGCCGACGCCGCCCTGCTGCGGGCCGTCGGTACGTCACCGTCCACGACCGGTTCCACCACCTCGAGGTACGCCTTGAGCTTCGGCTCGGTCCCGGACGGGCGGATCACCACCCGGGCCACAGCGGTGCGCAGGATCACCACGTCCGACTCGGGCAGCAGGTCCCGAACGCTGTCCACCGGCTGTCCGAGCAGGGTGGCCGGGGTGGTCGTCCGGATCCGGGCCATCGCGTCGGCGATGATCCGCAGGTCGTCCACCCGGGCGGAGAGCTGGTCGGTGTGGTGCACGCCGAACTCGGCGGCCAGCTCGTCCAGCCGGTCGGTCAACGTCCGGCCCTGCGTCTTCAGGCCGGCGGCCAACTCCGCCACGGTCAGCGCGGCGGTGATGCCGTCCTTGTCCCGGACGTGCTCCGGGGCCACGCAGTAGCCGAGCGCCTCCTCGTAGCCGAAGACCAGCGGCGCGCTGCCACCGCCGGCCCGCACGATCCACTTGAAGCCGGTGAGCGTCTCGTCGTAGGGCAGACCCCGGGCCGCGCACATCGCCCGCAGCAGCGACGACGACACGATCGTGGTGGCGTAGAGCCCGGTCACCCCCCGGCGCATCAGGTGGTCGGCGAGCAGGACGCCCACCTCGTCGCCGCGCAGCATCCGCCAGCCGTGGTGGTCGTCGCGGACGACCACCGCGCACCGGTCGGCGTCCGGGTCGTTGGCGATGGCGAGGTCCGCGCCGGTGGAGTCGGCCAGGGCGATCAGTCGGTCCACAGCACCCGGTTCCTCCGGGTTGGGGAACGACACGGTGGGGAACGCCGGGTCCGGCTCGGCCTGGTCGGGCACCACCCCGGGGGTCGGGAAACCGGCGCGGGCGAAGGCGGCGGTCAGCACCGCCGCGCCCACCCCGTGCAGCGGGGTGTACGCCACCGTCAGGTCCCGTGGCCCGTCCGGGTCGATCACCGCGGTGGCCCGTTCGACGTACGAGGCGACCAGGTCGTCGCCGAGCACCTGACCGGGCTCGCCCAACGGCACCTGGGTCAGCGGCCCGACCGACCGGATGGCCGCCTCGATTCCGGCGTCGGCGGGCGGCACGATCTGCGCCCCGGCGCCCAACTCGCCGCCCAGCTCCGCGCCGAGATAGACCTTGTAGCCGTTGTCCTGCGGCGGGTTGTGGCTGGCCGTGACCATCACGCCGGCGACCCCGCCGAGGTGCCGCACGGCGTACGCCAGCACCGGGGTGGGCAGCGGGCGGGGCAGCAGCAGCGCCGGGCGGCCAGCGCCGGTGGCCACCTGGGCGGTGCGCTCGGCGAACTGCCGCGAGCCGTGCCGGGCGTCGTACCCGATCACCAGCGGGCCGGTGCCACCCTGGGCCGCGAGCCAGGTGACCAGGCCGGCAGCGGCCTGGGTGACCACGGCGAGGTTCATGCCGTTCGGGCCGGCGCGCAGCGGGCCGCGCAGGCCCGCCGTGCCGAAGGTCAGCGGGCCGGCGAACCGGTCGGCCAGCTCCGGCGCGCTCGCGGGCAGCCCGTCGAGCACCGCCGTCAGCTCGTCCCGGCTGGCCGGGTCGGGGTCGTCGGCCAGCCAGCGCCGGGCTTGCTCACGAATGTCGTCGATGTCAGTGGTGTCCGCCGCCATGCCCCTTGATAGCACGGCGACGGATCATCCCTGTCGGTTCCCTCCGGCTCAGCCATCCCCGGTGAGCTGGAACGTGCGCGCCATCTCGTCGAAGATCGGCTTGCTCTCCGCGAACTTGGCGTCGGTGGCGGTGAGGTAGAACGAGTACGCCTTGCCGTCCTGCGCCACGCCCCGCCAGATGCCGTGCCGCATCACGTCACCCTCGCCGCAGGTGTACTCGAATTCGGCGGCGGGCTTGCTGGCCAGCTGGGTTTCGGTGGAGGACGAGACCTGGTTGTACGGCTTGACGCAGGAGGTGCTCCTGGTCTTGAGGCCGTTCTCGGCCGTCTCCGCCCACCGGGCGGAGCTGCTGGTCCACTTCTCGGTGATGATGCGGACCTTGCGGCCGCTGTCCTCCGGGTCGATGTAGTCGGTGTACGACCCGCCGGTGGCCTTCTTCCAGCCCTTCGGCACCATGACCTGGATCCCGCGCGCCGCGTGCTCCTGCATCTCGACGGCGGGGGCCGCCGGGGCGGACGGGGTGGGCTGCGCCGCCGGGGTGTTCGGCGACGTCTTGTCGTCGTCGCCGCCGGAGAGCGCCACCACGCTGAGCAGCAGCACGACGACCAACCCGCCGGCAGCGGCGAGCTGGACCTTGCGCGGCCAGCCCTTGACCGTGGTGACCAGCTGACCCCCGGTGGCACGGACCTTGTCCAGAGCGCTGCCGCCGGAGGTGGCGGGCGCGGTGGCCCAGGGCTGGCCGGTGCCCGGCACCGACCACTGGTTGCCGCCGTAGGTGCCGCCGACGCGCTGGGTGGCCTCCGGTGCGCCGCCGTACCCGACCTGCTGGGTGGCGTCGGCCGGGTTGCCGTAGCTGACCCGCTGGGTGGCGTCGGGGTGCCCGCCGGCGTCCACCCGCTGGGTGGCGTCCGCGTTGCCGCCGTAGGTGCGCCCGGCCGCCGGTCGGCCGGCGGCCGGCATCGCGCCGGTCGGCGTGTGCAGCGGGCCGGCCAACGCGTCGGCGCTGGTCTCGTCGAGCCCACCCGTGGCACCGGCAGCGGACGCTGCCTGCTGGCGCTTGCCCCGGCGCAACGAGGACAGCCGGTCGGTCAGGGACTCACCCGGGGCCAGCATCGCCGGGCCACCGATCTGGCTGTCCGGCTTGGGCTCCGGCTGGGCCGGCGGGAGGACGGGCACGGGGCGCTGCTGCACCGGCACCACGGCGTACGGGTCGGTGACCGAGTGCACCGCCGTCGCCGTGCTGCCCAGCGGGCCGGCGAGCAGCTCGCGCAGCATGGCCCGGGAGGTGTGCACGTCCAGTCGACGCGCCGGGTCCTTCTCCAGCAGACCCATCAGCACGCGGGTCAGCGGGCCGCTGCGCTGCGGCGGGGCGGGTGGGTCCTCCACCACGGCGTGCATGGTCTCGATCGGGTCGCCCTTGTCGAACGGGGGCCGCCCCTCGACAGCGGTGTAGAGCGTCACACCCAGCGAGAAGAGGTCGCTGGGCGGGCCGAACTCCTGGCCCATGGCCCGCTCGGGCGAGATGAAGTGCGGCGAGCCGAGCACCATGCCGGGGGTGGTGAGCTGCACGTCCGTGGGCATCCGGGCGACCCCGAAGTCGGTCAGCACGCACCGCCCGTCGGCGCAGATCAGCACGTTGGCCGGTTTGACGTCGCGGTGCAGTACGCCGATCGCGTGGGCGACCTCCAACGCGCCGAGCAGCGCGATGCCGATCTTCGCGACGGCGCGGGGCGCGACCGGCCCGTCCTCGATCACCATGTCGGCCAGGCTGCGGGCGTCCAGCAGCTCCATCACGATCCACGGCCGGCCGGCCTCGGTGACCACGTCGTACACCTGCACGACGGCGGGGTGCTGGATGGCGGCGGCGGCGCGGGCCTCGCGCAGGGTGCGTTCGTACATCGCGTCGCGGTCGCTGGGGGCCAGCCCCGGGGGCAGGACGACCTCCTTCACCGCCACGTCACGGCGCAGCAGGGTGTCTGTGGCACGCCACACCGTGCCCATGCCGCCGTTGCCCACCGAGGACCGCAGCGAGTACCGGTCACCAATGGTGGTGCCGGGCGCCGCTCGTCCGTTGGCGGGACTAACTGGTCCGCCGCTCCACGTCGGGATCTGAGTCACAGAAAAGCCACCGGGGGAAATCGAGGGGGGCTGGGACACAACCCCCCTATCTTGCTGGTTCCGACGCCCGATGCGAAAGCCGACGCGACGGACGTTTATCGAAGTCAACAGAACGTGCCCTGTCGTTCACCTGGTGTCGACCGGTCGGGACGCACTGTGCGGTATCCCTCACCCGACGACGTGGCCAGGCGTCCTACCATCCGGGGATGAACCAACGGCGGTCAAGTGAGTCCGGTTTCCCGATCAACGGCGTCTACACGGAGGCCGACCTTCCGGAGGACCTGGACTCCCGGCTCGGCAGCCCCGGCGAGTTTCCGTACACCCGGGGCGTCTACCCCACCATGTACACCTCCCGCCCGTGGACCATGCGCCAGTACGCCGGCTTCGGCACCGCCACCGAGTCCAACGCGCGGTACCACCAGCTGTTGCGGGCCGGCACCATGGGACTCTCGGTCGCGTTCGACCTACCGACCCAGATGGGCTACGACTCCGACGACCCGATCGCGCACGGCGAGGTCGGCAAGGTGGGCGTCGCCATCGACTCCATCGAGGACATGCGGCTGCTCTTCGCCGACATCCCACTGGACAAGGTGTCCACCTCGATGACCATCAACGCGCCCGGCTCGGTGCTGCTGCTGCTCTACCAGCTCGTCGCCGAGGAGAACGGGGTGCCGGGGACGGCACTCAACGGCACCATCCAGAACGACATCCTCAAGGAGTACATCGCCCGGGGGACGTACATCTTCCCGCCGAAGCCGTCGCTGCGCCTGGTGGCCGACACCTTCGCGTACTGCCGCAGGGAGGTGCCGAAGTGGAACACCATCTCCATCTCCGGCTACCACATGGCGGAGGCCGGTGCGACGCCCGCGCAGGAGATCGCGTTCACGCTGGCCAACGGCGTGGAGTACGTGCGGGCGGCGCTGGCCGCGGGGCTCGCCGTCGACGACTTCGCGCCCCGGCTGTCGTTCTTCTTCGTGGCCCGCACCACGCTGCTGGAGGAGGTGGCGAAGTTCCGCGCCGCCCGGCGGATCTGGGCCCGACTGATGCGCGACGACTTCGGCGCCAAGGATCCGAAGTCGATGATGCTGCGGTTCCACACCCAGACCGCCGGCGTGCAGCTCACCGCCCAGCAGCCGGAGGTGAACCTGGTCCGGGTGGCGGTGCAGGGGTTGGCCGCGGTGCTCGGCGGCACCCAGTCGCTGCACACCAACAGCTTCGACGAGGCGATCGCGCTGCCCACCGAGAAGGCGGCCCGGCTCGCGCTGCGTACCCAGCAGGTGCTGGCCTACGAGACGGACCTGACCGCCACCGTCGACCCGTTCGCCGGCTCGTACGTGGTGGAGGCGATGACCGCCGAGATCGAGGCTGCCGCCGTCGAGCTGATGGAGCGGGTGGCCGACCACGGTTCGGCGGTGGACGCGATCGAGGCCGGCTTCCAGAAGCGGGAGATCGAGCAGTCCGCGTACCGGATCGCCCAGGAGATCGACTCGGCGGAGCGGGTGGTGGTCGGGCTCAACCGGTTCACCGTGGACGAGGAGGAGCCGTACGAGCCGCTGCGGGTCGACCCGGCGATCGAGGCGGCCCAGGCCGACCGGCTGGCCCGGCTGCGCGCCGAGCGGGACGCCGACGCGGTGGCGCGGGCGCTGGCCGATCTTCGGGCCGCCGCCGAGGGTGCGGAGAACGTGCTGTACCCGATGAAGGAGGCGCTGCGGGCCCGGGCGACGGTGGGCGAGGTGTGCGGGACGCTGCGCGAGGTGTGGGGGTTGTACCGACCCTCCGACCGCTTCTGAGCGCGCTCGGTCGCGGCTCTACGGCCCGAGGGCACTGTGTGTCAGTCGGGCCGAGCGGGTATCCGGTCGGTTGAGCCGGGACGCACACCCTGTGCGCCCACGGTGGGTGGGTGCGTGTGAGCGTCCTTATCCGGCTCGTTGCGGAGTGTGGTCGGCTAATTGTCGGAGTGTCAGTTCACCACCCCGACTAATGCGACAATTTGGCAACGGGTTCCGACTGGTTCCGGGATTCGTGACCGCCGCGATTGGTTACGCGTTGTAGGAGGTGAGGGGCCGATGACGGCGTTCGACCGTGATCTACCTGCTGTCCCCCACCTCGACGAGCGCCCTCAGCAGGGCATACGTGACTCTGTGCGGTCCGATCATTACCGTAACGAGGTTGCGCAGCGTCACCGTCGGAGGTCTAGGCTGTCTGCTGTCCCCGATGATCCATCCATCTCTAGTGATCGAGAATTCGACGTGACGAGTGCGTTGACGCTGCCCACGGGTGGCCAGCTGGCGTCGTCCTGGCCGGAGACGCCACCCGGATCCCAGCCGTTGCCCCGCGAGCTGGATCACCTTCTCGCGCTCCGGGTACCGGGGCTGATCGCTACGCGCCGTCACATCCACTCGCACCCTGAGCTCTCCGGCAACGAGTTCGAGACGGCCGCGCTGATCGCCCGGGAGTTGTCGCTGGCCGGGTTGAGCCCGCGCCTGCTGCCCAAGGGCAACGGCGTGATCTGCGACATCAACGGCCGGCCGGACGGCCCGGTCGTGGCGCTGCGCGCCGACATCGACGCCCTGCCGCTCGACGACCCCAAGGACGTCCCGTACCGGTCGACCGTGGAGGGCGTCTGCCACGCCTGCGGGCACGACGTGCACACCACGATCCTGCTCGGCGTCGGCATGCTGCTCGCCCAGCTCGCCGACCTCGGGGAGCTGGACGGCCGGGTCCGGCTGATCTTCCAGCCGGCCGAGGAGATCCTGCCCTGCGGTTCGCTGGAGGTCATCGAGGCCGGCGGCCTGGACGACGTGGTGCAGATCTTCGCGCTGCACTGCGACCCGAACCTGCCGGTGGGCCAGGTCGGCCTGCGGGTCGGTCCGATCACCGCGGCCGCCGACAACGTGACAGTCCGGCTCTCCGGCCCGGGCGGGCACACCGCCCGCCCGCACCTGACCGTCGACCTGGTCGACGCGCTCGGTCGGCTGATCACCGAGGTGCCCGCCCTGGTCAGCCGCCGGGTGCCGGCCAACAGCGGCCTGCTGCTGGTCTTCGGCCACGCCTCGGCCGGCACCCGCTACAACGTCATCCCGTCCGAGGCGAGCGCCTCCGGCACCCTCCGGGTGATGGACCGCGACACCTGGGAGCAGGCTCCCAAGATCGTCGCTCAGGTGGTACGGGACGTGATCGCGCCGACCGGCGCCACTGTCGACCTGGAATACCTGCGCGGCCGTCCGCCGGTGTGCAACGACTCCCGCGCCATCCAGGTGCTGACCGCCGCCACCGCCGCCGCGCTCGGCCCGGAGGGGATCGCCGAGACACCGCAGAGCATGGGCGGCGAGGACTTCTCCTGGTATCTGGAGTACGTCCCCGGCGCCCTCGCCCGGCTCGGCGTGGGTCGTTCCGGCCCCAACGTCGACCTGCACCGGGGAAGCTTCGACGTGGACGAGCGGGCCATCCCGGTCGGCGTCCGGGTCATGGTCCAGACCGCGCTGCGGGCACTGGCGGCGGCGCGCTGACCGGTGCGACCAGCGCCGGGGACCTGCGCCGCCGGCGCAGCACCACCAACAACACCGCCAGCGGTACGCCGAGCGCCACCAGCCACGGCAGCAACGCGCCCAGCACCGTCAGCAGGACGGTCATCGAGACGACGAACGCCTTCCAGCCGCCCCTGAGCCCCACCAGGAAGCCGGTCTCGTCCTTCTCCTCGGTGGCCTTCGCCGCCGGTCCGGCCAGCGCCACGGTGATCGTGGAGAGGGCGGTCAGGTCGGCCAGGCGTCGCTTCTTGGCCTCCAGCGAGGCCAGGTCCGCCTCCCGGCGACCCAGCTCGTTCTCCAACGACACCAGGTCGGTGATCGAGGTGGCCCGGGCCAGCAACCGGCGGGCGCTGTCCACCCGTGCCCGCTGACTGGTGATCCGGGCGTCCAGGTCGACGGTCTCCTCGGTGACGTCCTGAGTGTTGATCTCCCGGTTCTGCTGCCGACCGAGCTTCGCGATCTCCTCCACCACGCCGGTGAACTTCGCCGCCGGCACTCGCAGCACCAGCTCCGCCACCGCGTCGGCGTCGGCGCTGCGCCGCTGGTCCCCACCGACGAAACCACCGGCCCGAGTGGCCACGGCGGTGGCCTCGCGGGCGGCCGAGTCCACATCGTCCACCTGCACCCGCATCGTTCCGGTGTAGATGATCGCCCGCTGGTCCACCCGCAGGTCCGGTGCGCCGGCACCGGCCGCCTCCGGTGCGCCCGCGGCGGCGTCCCGGGGCACCTCACCGCCCTTGGCCGGCGGCGCCTCGACCGCCGAGCCGGCGGTGTCCTGTGCCCCACTGTCGCCGGCGCCGCATCCTGTCAGTGCCAGCGCGGCCGCCAGTGCTGTCGCCGCCAGCAGCGCACCGCGGCGTCGTCCCACCCGTCCGTCCATCCCCGCTCCCATCGTCGTCAACCGGTGTGCGATAGCTCGGACGCGACGCACACTCCGGCTGGTTCCGGCAGACTGCGCTGAGGACGTCACGATTCGATAATCGAGGAGTCACGATGCGACTCACCAAGTACGCCCACTCCTGCCTTCGGGTGGAACACGATGGGGGAATCCTCGTCGTCGACCCCGGGGTGTTCAGCGACACCACGGCGGCGCTGGACGGTGCGGACGCGGTGCTGATCACCCACGCGCACCCCGACCACCTCGACCTGGCAGCGGTGCGCCTCCAGCTCGACCGACGGCCGTTCCCGATCCACGGCCCCGCCTCGCTCGCCGAGGCCCTTGGGGACGCGGCCGACGCGCTGCGCCCGGTCGACGTCGGTGAGTCGTTCACCGCCGCCGGGGTCGCCGTGCGCGCGTACGGGGGGCGGCACGCCGTGATCCACCCCGAGATCCCGGTGATCGACAACCTCGGTTACCTGATCAACGACGTGGTCTACCACCCGGGCGACTCCCTGGTGGTGCCCGACGAGACACCCGTCGACACGCTCTTCGCGCCGATCCACGCCCCCTGGTCGAAGTTCTCCGAGGTGCTCGACTTCATCCGCGCGGTCGCGCCGCGGCGCGCGTACGCCCTGCACGACGCGCTACTCAACGACAACGGGCTGGGTGTGCTGAACCGGCAGTACTCGGCGATGTCCGGCACCGAGTACCAGCGACTGGAACCCGGCAGTCGGGTGGACGTCTGACCCGATGCCCGGCCTCTCCGCGGAGCTGGTGCAACAGCTCTACCGCACCCCACCGGACCGGTTCGTGGCCGCCCGGGAGGCCGCCGTGGCGCAGGCCCGCCAGGCCGGTGACCCGGCCACCGCCCGGGAGCTGGCCCGGCTGCGTCGCCCGACGGTGGCCGCCTGGTTGGTGAACCTGCTCGCCATCCGACGTCCGGAGCTGGTCGCCGATCTGGTGCAACTCGCCGACGCCCTACGGTCCGCCCAACGGGAGCTGCGCGGACCCAAACTGCGGGAGCTGTCCGCGCAGCGCCGGGCGGTGGTCGGCTCCCTGGTCGCCGAGGTGCGCAAGCTCGCCGCGGCCGAGCCGGACGCGCCACCGGCGAACCGGCTGCCCCTGGCCGAGGTGGAGGCGACGTTGAACGCGGCCTTCTCCGACGTCGAGGTCGCCGAGCAGGTGCGGGCGGGTCGGCTGCTGCGGGCGGCCAGCTACGCCGGCTTCGGTGAGGTGCCCCGGCCACAACTGCGGCTGGTCACCGGCGACGGCGAGGAGCCCGACGAGGAACGCCCGGCCCGCCGACCCGGCGCCCAGCGAGGGCGACCCGAGGCGGCACCCCGTACGGATCGGGCGGCCGAGCGGGCCGAGCGGGCCGCGCAGCGGGCGGCCCGAGCCGAGCGGGCCCGGCAGCGCCGCGCCCTGGACCGCGAGTTGGCGAAGGCCCAGGCCGACCAGGAGCGGGCCGAGGCGGAACTGACCGAGGCGACCGGGCAGGAGCGCGACGGTGCGGCCGTACTCGATGGGCTTGAGGCGGAGCTGGCCGAGCTGGAGCGGCGGCGCGCGGTCGCCGAGCAGGATCTCAGCCGGGCCAAGCTCGCTCGGCGGGCCGCCGAGCGGGCGGTCACCGTGGCCCGGCGGCGCGCCGGGGAGGTCGAGGCGGCGATCGAGGCACTGGCGGCCGAAGAGGGGGATGCGGACGCGGGCGGTGGCGCGGCAGACTGAGCATTGATGGACGACGACGAGTGCGCGGGCCGTGCACGGTGGGTGGCCGTGGATCGGGGCGTGGTCGGGCGCGGCGGTTCGGGCCGCGCGAAGAGGGCCCCGCGGTGACTCCGGAGCAGGTCGCGGCTGCCAGCAAGCCCGTCGTGCTCGACCTGGGCGACGCCTTCAGCCGGGACCCGACCACGTTGCGCCGGGCCCGACTGCTCGGCATCTCCGGGTGGGCCTTCTACATCAGCGGCCGGGCCGGCGCGCTCGGCGATGTGCGGGCCGAGACAGCCGCCGCCGCCCTCGGGTTCATCGCCCCGGACGCCGTCGCCGACGGTTGGGACGCCGCCGCCCGGGTCGTCCCGCCGTTCCAGGTGGCCGCCGCGAGCCTCGCCGAATGCTGCCGGTGGGGGGCGCAGCAGCTCGGCCCCCTGCCCGGTGCCGAACGCCTGTCCGCGCTCGTCGAGCGGGCCGTCGTCGCGGCCGACGCCAGCGGGATGCCGCTCTTCGCCGCGTGGCGGGCCATGCCCCTTCCGGACCTCTCTCCCGGGGCCCGCAGCGCCGCCGGGCTGCGGCTGCTCCGGGAACACTTCACCGGCGCCTACCTGCTCGCGGTACGGGCCGCCGGGATGACTCCGCTGGAGGCGGTGCTGGCCGGGCCGGAGGGGGAGGCCGGGGCGGTGGCCTGCGGGTGGCCGCCGCCGTACCCGCCGATCGGGCCGCTGGTGCGCCGCCGGCTCTGGGCGGAGGCGGTGACCAACCGGTTGGCCGCGCCGGCGTTCACCGCCCTCGGGCCCGCCGACGGCGCCGAGTTGGTGGAGTTGCTGCACCGCACCCGGGTCGACCTCGGCTGAGCCTCCGCCAGCCGGAAAATGGGCGGCGCCCCGGCGGCTCGGCTGCCAGGATGTCCTGCCGTGACCCTTCCCGCTGGTTGGACAACGCGCCGCCCCACCCTCGACGACGTGCCGGCGATCCTCGCGGTGGTGCACGCCGCCGACACCTTCGCCATCGGCCACCCCGACTTCGACGCCGAGGACGTCACGGCGTCACTGACCGCCAGCCACTTCGACCCGACCCGGGACTCCTGGTTGGCGATCGACCCGGACGACACAGTGGTCGGCTGGGCGACGGTGGACAACCCGAGCGGGGTGGGCCGGGAGTTCGTGGAGGTCTACGTCGAGCCGGTGCGGGGCGCCGCCGTCCGCGCGCCGCTGCTGGTTCGCCAACTGGACCGGGTCGCCGAACGCGCGGCCGAGCGCGGGTTGCCGTCGCTCACCGTCCGCTGCGCGGTCTTCGCCCCCGAACATGACTGGGAACAGACCCTTCGCGCGCTCGGTTTCGCCCGCGTCAAGCGGTACGTCCGAATGAGCCGACCGTTGGACGACCTGCCCGACGAGCCGGCCGCACCCGCGGGCGTGACCGTGCGGCAGGTCCGCCCGGACCACGAGACCGACCTGGTGGAGTTCCACCGGATCTACGAGGCCGCCTTCGGTGACACCCCGGACCACGAACCGTTGTCGTACGAGCGGTGGCGGGCCCGCATCGGCGACCTGACCGCCTGGGACGAGTGGTTCGTCGCCGAGGTGGACGGGGTGCCGGTCGGCGCGTTGCAGTCCTCGGATCAGGCACTCGACCAACAGTCGGGCTGGGTGAAGACCCTGTCGGTGCTGTCCGCGTACCGTCGCCGGGGTGTGGGTGCGGCGCTGCTGCGCCGCGCCTTCGCCCGCTACGCCGAGAAGGGGCGGAAGTCGGCCGGTCTGGGCGTCGACCTCACCAACCCGACCGCCCCGCTGTCGCTCTACCGGTCGGTGGGCCTGCGGGAAACCCACTGGACCGACATGTACGAACGGTCCGTCCCGGCGGCCCGTGTGTGATTGACGACCCCGGGCGGGCCCGACCGGCCCCGCGGTCGACAGCGGTAGCAGACTGGAGGCGTGCGATACGCGCTGCTACGCCGACGCGGTGCCGGTGGGGCGGGCCCGCAACTCGGTGACGTAGTCGTCCGGGGCGCCCGCCTTCTCGGCGGCGTTCGCGATCTCCGACAGGTACCACGAGGTCGGCAGGCCACCCTCGTACCCGTTGAAGACGTAGATCCACGCGGTCACGTCGCCGTCGAGGGTGGAAACCCGGACGTGCAGCTTGCGGTACGTCCCGGCGGCGACGCCCTCCAACTCGTCGAGCTGCTCGGCGTCGTACGGGTGGATGTCGTAGAGCGCCACGAAGACCCGGTCACCGGGAGACTCGACGAGGGTGCTCACCGCACCCTCCCAGCCGATCACGTCCGCCCCGGCGAAGGTCAGCCGCCAGCCCTCCAGCCAGCCGGTGCCCACCATCGGCGAATGCGGACAGTAGGCACGCATCCGGGCGGGGTCGAGATTTGAGCCGTAGGCGGCGTGATGACGCACGGCGATGACGATAGCCCGGCCGACGGGTGGGGGAGAATACGACAGTGCGTGTCGAACGCGTTCGGGAGAAGAAAGTCACTGTGAGCATGGACGAAGGGCGAACGCTGTGAGCCAGATCGTGATCATCGGTGGGGGGCCGGCCGGGTACGAGGCGGCACTGGTCGCCGCCCAGCTGGATGCCGATGTCACCGTGGTGGAGGCCGACGGGGCCGGCGGCGCCTGCGTGCTCTCCGACTGCGTACCGTCGAAGACCTTCATCGCCAGCTCGGGGGTGGTCACCGGATACCGGGACACCGAGGAGTTCGGGGTGCACTCGGACGGCCTGGAGGCGGTCACCGTCGACGCGCGGGCGGTGCACGAGCGGGTCAAGCGGCTGGCCCTGGCGCAGTCCGCTGACATTCACGCCAAGCTGCTGAAGGCGGGCGTCACCTTCGTGGCCGGCACCGCCCGGCTCGGCGAGGACTCCCTCGGGCACACCCACCGGGTCGTCGTCAGCCCCGCCGACGGCGGCGAGGAGTACTCGATCGACGCGTCCACCGTGCTGGTGGCCACCGGCTCGACACCCCGTCAGCTGCCCACCGCCGTACCGGACGGTGAGCGCATCCTGACCTGGCGACAGGTGTACGACCTGCCGGAGCTGCCCGAGCACCTGATCGTCGTCGGGTCCGGCGTGACCGGTGCGGAGTTCGCCAGCGCGTACCTGGCCATGGGGGTCGAGGTGACCCTGGTCTCCAGCCGCGACCGGGTGATGCCCCACGAGGACGCCGACGCCGCCTCCGCGATCGAGCGGGTGTTCCGCAACCGGGGCATGGAGATCCTCAACAACTCCCGGGCCGACGCGGTCCGGCGTACCGCCGACGGCGTCGAGGTGGAACTCTCCGACGGCCGTAAGGTGACCGGCTCGCACGCGCTGATCACCGTCGGGTCGATCCCGAACACCGCCAACCTGGGCCTGACCGAGTACGGGGTGCAGCTGGGCCGGGGCGGCTACGTGACAGTCGACAGGGCCTCCCGGACCAACGTGCCCGGCATCTACGCCGCCGGTGACTGCACCGGCGTGCTGCTGCTGGCCAGCGTCGCCGCCATGCAGGGCCGGATCGCCATGTGGCACGCGCTCGGCGAGGCGGTCCGCCCGCTGCGGCTGCGGACCGTCGCGGCGAACGTCTTCACCGATCCCGAGCTGGCCACGGTGGGTGTCTCGCAGGACGAGGTGGACGCGGGCAAGGTGCCGGCCCGACAGGTGATGCTGCCGTTGTCCGGCAACGCCCGGGCCAAGATGGACGACCTCTCCGACGGCTTCGTGAAGTTGTTCTGCCGTCCGGCCAGTGGTCAGGTGATCGGTGGTGTGGTGGTCGCTCCGAAGGCCAGCGAGCTGATCCTGCCCATCACCATGGCGGTGGAGAACAACCTCACCGTCAACGAGCTGGCCCAGACCATCACCATCTACCCCTCGTTGTCCGGCTCGATCACCGAGGCGGCCCGCCAGCTCATGCTGCACGAGCTGGAGTAGCCGCCCCTTCTCGACGATCGTGGAGTTGTGGTGGGTGGTTCACGCCGCGATGCCCCCTTGGTGAGGTGCCACAACTCCACGATCGACGGCCGCGCGGGTCTGGGCCAGCGCGATGGTCGCCAGCACTGCCACCTCGGTGACGATGAGCAGTCGCTCGGCCAGGCCGATCAGCAGACGGTCGCCGGGGTAGGCGGACCAGATCATCGCCGCCGCCAGGGTCAGGCTCAGCAGGACGAGGGTGCGTAGCGTTCGGGCGACCGGCGCCAGCTCGGATCGACGGGCGAGCAGCCAACCGGCCGCCGGCAGTGCCAGAAAGGCGACCACCGAGGCGTACCGGTGCACGTAGGCCGTCGTGGTCATGGCGGTGCCTGGCTCGTTCGTGGGCACCACCGCGGCCAGGAGCAGCCCGGTCACCCACGCGCCGAGCAGCAGGTCGGTTGCCGGGGCGGGCCGTGCCGGCGCGGCGCGACGCAGTCCGTACAGCAGCGCCACGGTGGCGAGCGCCAGCACCACCATGGCGACGTCGATCACGCCGCCGCGGTCGGAGACGGCGAAGTCGCTGATGGTCAACGCCCAGGGGTTGAGGTCGTCGTTGACTTCGAGGTGACCGATGACGGTGAGCAGCGCCGCCAGGGCGATCCCGCCCAGGGCCAGCAGACCGGTACTCCGGGTTCCAGGCATGCCTCAGCCTGTCGCCGTGGGCACCCCAGCCGGATCCGGGACAGCCACCGAAATCTCTCCCCGGGACCACCCCTAGAGGCCCGCCGCCAACCCGCCGCGATCTTGCACTTTCGGTCGTTCTTATCTGCGGGCATGCCCCAATTGTTGGGACAGAAAGTGCAAGATCGCGAAGGTTGCGACACTCAGTCGATGGGGACGTCGACTGTGGCTGCGGCGCGGGCGTGGCGGGCGCTGACCAGGGTCATGGCCCAGCCGGCCGCGGCGAAGCCGGCCGCCGCGGCGGTGGCGATGATGGCCAGCCGCCACGCCGACTCGGTCAGCGCGGTGCCTCCGAGGTGCCCGACCAGGGCGCCGTAGGTGGCCCAACCCAGTGCGGCGACGGCCTCGTAGAGCACGAACAGGCGGTAGGGGTAGCGGCTGCGCCCGGCCGAGAAGCAGGCCGCCATCCGGCCGCCGGGCACGAACCGGCAGAGCAGGATGACCATCGGCCCGGGTTGTCGCAGCCCCTGGGTGACCCGGCTGGCCACCCGGCGGGCGCGGCTCAGTTCGGCGTGCCGGGGCGGGCGCCGGTCCGGCGCGCTGCGTCCGAGCAGGTAGCAGGCCAGGTCACCGGCGAACACGCCGAGTGCGCCGACGGCGATGGTGACCGGCAGGCTGAGCCCGCCGTAGACGGTGAGCGCACCACTGGTGATCATGACGATCTGGGTGGGTATCACCGGTACGAAGGCGTCCGCGATCAGCAGAGCGAGCAGCACCAGGTACGCCCACGTCGGCGACGCGACGTCAGTCAGAAGTTCGGGCACGCCTGCCACCTCGCCGGATGCGGCCGATTGGGTGTCTTGAGCCTGACGTCGTGTCCGGCGTCACCGTGGAGGGCCCCGGCCCGTCGTGACCGTCGACACCACTGGGCCACCCAGCTGCAACGAGACTGATCGCTGCCGGGTGACGGGTTCGGAGGGCGGTCCACCCGTTCGAGGCGGGCGGCGGATCGGCGTTCGTCGGCGTACCGTTGTCGGCGCGGCCACGCCCGTCGGGTCCCCCGTTCCTGACGATTCGGCCGCCAGGGCCGCCGGCGGGTCCCGCGCCGGCGGCCCACCCCGTAAATCCAGGTGCGTCCCCGATCGTCGCGCGGGTACGGTCGCCCCATGCGCAGCGCGGTAGTGCAGACCACGACGCCGGGAATCCCCGGCGCGCCGCTCTGACGTAACCACCGTCGACCAGGCCCCGGGGCGATCCGCCCCCGAGGGCAGTGCGCCGAACGGAGCTCAGGTCGCCTCCGGGTCGTACCCGATCCAGGAGCCCGACATGATCGACCACCGTAGGCTCGGCCGCGAGCTGGACCTCTTCGTCTCCGATCCGCTGGCCGGCGCCGGCCTGCCGATCTGGCTGCCGGCGGGCGCCGCCGCCCGGCACGCCGTCGAGGAGTACGTCCGGGAGTTGGAGCGCCGCTCCGGACACCAGCACGTCTACTCGCCGCCGCTGGGTAAGCGGGAACTCTTCGAACTCTCCGGTCATCTCGGCTACTTCGCCGACGACATGTTCCCGCCGATGCGGCTGAGCGCCGACGACGAGTTCGTGCTCCGGCCGGCGCTCTGCCCGCACCACGCGCTGGTCTTCCGGGCGCGGGGCCGCTCCTACCGGGAGTTGCCGTTGCGGATCGCCGAGCTGGGCGGGATGTACCGCTCGGAGCGTTCCGGCGTGCTCGGCGGGCTGTCCCGGGTCCGCGCCATCTCGCTCAACGACGCGCACACCTTCTGTGCCCCCGAGCAGGTCGGCGCGGAGGTCGTCGAGATCCTCGGGCTGATCCGCGCCGCGCACGCCGCGCTCGGCGTCCGTCCGGCCGGGTTCCGGTTGTCGCTGCGCGGGCCGGGCGAGAAGTACGTCGGCGACGACGCGCAGTGGGCCCGCGCCGAGGCGCTGCTCCGAGAGGCGCTGGCCGGGGTGGAGTACGTGGAGGCGCCGGGGGAGGCCGCCTTCTACGGACCGAAGATCGACATCCAGATCGTCGACGCGGCCGGCCGGGAGTCGACCATCTCCACCATCCAGGTGGACTTCGACAAACCGGAACGGTTCGACCTGTCGTACACCGATTCGGATGGCGGCCGGCGTCGACCGGTGATGCTGCACCGCAGTCTGGTCGGCAGCATGGAGCGGCTGTTCGCGTACCTCATCGAGGTGCACGAGGGGGCGTTCCCGGCCTGGTACGCGCCGGTGCAACTGGTGCTGCTGCCGGTCGACGACGGCCAGGCCGACGCGGCGGCCGACCTGGCCCGCCGGGCGACCGAGGTCGGGCTGCGGGTCGCTGTCGACGTCGCCGGCTCGCTGGGCGCCCGGGTACGGGACGCGGCCCGCCGCCGCGTCCCGTACCTCGGGGTGTTGGGTGCCCGGGAGGTTGCCGACGGCCATCTCGCGCTGCGGCTGCGCGGCGGCCACGCCCTGGCTCCGATGCCCGCCGACGCCGCGCTCGCCCTGATCGGTGGGCAGGTCGCGGCCCGCGCCGCCGACCTGCTGCCGCAGGGCTGACCGACTGCCGGATCCGGGGCGGACCGCTGTACGCATGGCGGTCCGCCCTACACCGACGCCGGTTGCGCGGCGGGTTCCTCGTCGACCACCGCACCGGTGAACTGCGAGCGGTAGAGCCGGTGGTACGCCCCCTGGGCGGCGAGCAACTGCTCGTGGGTGCCCTGCTCGACGATCCGACCGTCCTCCATCATCAGGATCAGGTCGGCGTCGCGGATGGTGGAGAGCCGGTGCGCGATGACGAAGCTGGTCCTGTCCGAGCGCAGCGCGGCCATCGCCCGTTGCAGCAGCACCTCGGTGCGGGTGTCCACCGAGCTGGTGGCCTCGTCCAGGATCAGCAGGGACGGCTCGGCGAGGAACGCCCGCGCGATGGTGATGAGCTGCTTCTCGCCGGCGCTGACGTTGCTGCCCTCCTCGTCGATGACCGTGTCGTAGCCGTCGGGCAGGCTGCGCACGAACCGGTCCACGAAGGTGGCCCGGGCCGCGGCGAGGATCTCCTCCTCGGTGGCGTCCGGCCGCCCGTAGGCGATGTTGTCCCGGATGGTTCCGCCGAAGAGCCAGGTGTCCTGGAGCACCATGCCGATCCGGCCGCGCAGGTCGTCGCGGCGCATCGTGGTGATGTCCACCCCGTCGAGTGTGATCCGGCCGGCGTCCAGCTCGTAGAAGCGCATCACCAGGTTGACCAGTGTGGTCTTGCCGGCACCGGTCGGGCCGACGATGGCCACCGTGTGACCGGGCTCGGCGACCAGTGACAGGTCGTCGATCAGCGGCTTGTCCGCCTCATAGCGGAACGAGACGTGCTCGAACTCCACCCGACCGTGCGGGTCGGTGACCCGGGCCGGTTCGACCGGGTCGGGGGTCTGCTCGTCCGCGTCGAGCACCGCGAAGACCCGCTCGGCCGAGGCCACCCCGGACTGGAGCAGGTTGGCCATCGAGGCGAGCTGGGTGAGCGGCTGGGTGAACTGGCGGGAGTACTGGATGAACGCCTGCACGTCGCCGAGGCTCATCGTGCCGGAGGCCACCCGCAGCCCACCGACCACGGCGATCGCCACGTAGCTCAGGTTTCCGATGAACATCATCGACGGCATGATGATCCCGGAGATGAACTGCGCCCCGAAGCTGGCCCGGAACAGCTCCTCGTTCTTCGCGTGGAAGGCGGCCTCGACCTCACGCTGCCGGCCGAAGACCTTCACCAGCTCGTGACCGGTGTACGCCTCCTCGATCTGGCCGTTCAACTCGCCGGTGTGCGCCCACTGGGCGATGAACTGCTTCTGCGAGCGCTTGGCGATGCGCTGGGTGACCAGCACCGACAACGGCACCGCGACCAGGGCCACCAGAGCCAGCACCGGCGAGATCCAGAACATCACGGCCAGCACCCCGATGACGGTCAGCAGCGAGGTGAGGAGCTGGCTGAGGGTCTGCTGGAGGCTGGTGGAGATGTTGTCGATGTCGTTGGTGACCCGGCTGAGCAACTCACCGCGCGGCTGCCTGTCGAAGTAGGGCAGCGGCAGCCGGTTGAGCTTCTCCTCCACCTCGGCGCGCAGTCGCAGCACCGTGCGCTGGACCACGCCGTTGAGCAGCCAGCCCTGCCACCAGGACAGCAGGCTCGCCGCCAGGTAGAGCCCGAGCGCCAGCAGCAGCACCCGACTCAGCGCGCTGAAGTCGATGCCCACCCCGGGCACCACGTCCATCCGGGCCAGCATGTCGGCGAAGCTGTCGTTGCCGCTGGCCCGGGCCGCCGCGACGGCCTGGTCGGCGGTGGTGCCGGCGGGCAGTTGCCGGCCGATCACCCCAGTGAAGATCAGGTCGGTGGCGTGGCCGAGGATCTTCGGCCCGGCCACGCTGAACCCGACGCTCACCACTGCCAACGTGATGATCGCGGCCAGGTGCAACCGGTGTGAGCGCAGCCGGCCGAGCAATCGTCGGGCCGACGGGCCGAAGTTCATCGACTTCTCGGCGGGCATCCCGGCGCCCATCCACCCCGGGCCGCCGCCCTGACGGCCGGGCGGCAGCCGCTTCGGCGTCCGCGCGTCCCCGCCGGGCTGCTGCGCGGCGTCGCCGCCGGGCTGTTGTGGCGCGTCGCCTCCCGGCGTCCGCGGCTCGCCGGCCGGCTTCTGACTGGGTACGGCCGCGGTGCGGGGCTCCTCACGCTCGCTCATGCCGCCACCTCCGTCGTCTGCTGCGAGGCCACGATCTCGGCGTACGTCGGGCAGGTCTCCAACAGCTCGGCATGTCGTCCCACTCCGACGACCCCTCCGTTCTCGAGAACGATGATCTGGTCGGCGTCGATGATCGTGGAGACCCGCTGGGCCACGATCACCACCGCGGACTGTGCGGTGACCGGCCGTAGTGCCGCTCGCAGCCGTGCGTCGGTGCCCAGGTCGAGCGCGGAGAACGAGTCGTCGAAGAGGTAGATCTCCGGTTGCCGGACCAGCGCTCGGGCGATGGCGAGACGCTGCCGCTGCCCACCGGAGACGGTGGTGCCGCCCTGCGCGATCGGGGCGTCCAGCCCGCCGGGCATCTGGGCCACGAAGTCCCGGGCCTGGGCGATCTCCAGCGCCGTCCACAGCTCCTCGTCGGTGGCGTCCGGGTTGCCGTAGCGCAGGTTGCTGGCGACCGTCCCGGTGAACAGGTACGGCCGCTGCGGCACCAGGCCGATGCGTCGCCACAGCTCGTCCGGTGACAACTCCCGCACGTCCACCCCGTCGACCAGCACCGCGCCGGCGGTCACGTCGACCAGGCGGGGGATCAGCGACAGCAGTGTCGTCTTGCCCGCTCCGGTGCTGCCGATGATGGCCGTGGTGGTGCCCGGGGTCGCCCGGAAGGAGATGTCGCGCAGCACCGGCTCCACCGCTCCCGGGTACTGGAAGCGCACCCCGCGCAGCTCCAGCTCGGCCCGGGTGGGCAACTCGGTGACCGGCGCGGTGGCCGGAACCACCGAGGAGTCGGTGTCCAGCACCTCGACGATCCGCTCGGCGCACACCGCCGCGCGCGGCACCATCATCAGCATGAAGGTGGCCATCATGACCGCCATCAGGATCTGCATCAGGTACTGCAGGAACGCGGTGAGCGCGCCGACCTGGATCGCGCCGGCGTCCACCCGCTGCGCGCCGAACCAGAGCACCGCCACGCTGGAGACGTTCAGCACCAGCATGACCACCGGGAAGATCAACGCCAACAGTCGACCGGTACGCAGCGCGGTGGCGGTCAGGTCGGCGTTGGCGACGGCGAAACGGTCCGTTTCGTACGGCTCGCGGACGAACGCGCGGACCACCCGGATGCCGGTGATCTGCTCCCGCAGCACGCGGTTGACAGTGTCGATGCGGGTCTGCATCAGCCGGAAGCCCGGCACCATCCGGCGGATGATCGCGCCGAGGGCGATGGCCAGCACCGGCACGCTGACCAGCATCAGCCAGGAGAGCCCGACGTCCTCACGCAGCGCCATGAACACCCCACCGACGCTCATGATCGGTGCGGCGACCAGCATCGTGCAGCTCATCAGCACGAGCATCTGCACCTGCTGCACGTCGTTGGTGTTGCGGGTGATCAGCGACGGCGCCCCGAACCGGGCCACCTCGCGGGCGGAGAAGCGGTTGACGTGCCCGAACAGTTCGGCGCGTACGTCCCGGCCGAAGCCCATCGCGACCCGGGCGCCCAGGTAGACGGCGGCGATCGAACAGATGATCTGGATCAGGCTGACCAGCAGCATCCAGCCGCCGGTGCGCACGATGTAGTCCGTGTCGCCCCGGGCCACGCCCTGGTCGATGATGTCCGCGTTGAGGCTGGGCAGGTAGAGCGAGGCCATGGTGCCCACGAACTGGAGCAGCACCACCGCCAGCAACGGTTTCTGATAGGTGCGCAGTTGGCCGCGCAGGAGTCGGATCAGCACGCCGGGTCCTCCGCTTCGGTGGGGCGTCCGGTCATCCGCGGGTCGTCTCCGCTGCCGATGACCTCAAGCAGAAACTCCCGGATCACCTGGGCTTTCGCCGGGTCGGCGTCGACCGAGGTGAGTGGCCGTCCGGAGTGCATGAGCGCGCCGAGCGCAGCCACTCGTTCCCGGCCGGCGGGGGTGATGGCGAGTCGGATGCTGCGTCGGTCGCTGTCGTCGCGCTGCCGCTCGACCAGACCGTCACGCTCCAGCGTGTCCACGATGCCGGTCAGGGTCGCCGGGCGGACGAACCCCTTCTCGGCAACCTTGCGGTGGGGTAGCTCGCCGTGTCGGGCGAGCGTCATCAGGGTGATCATGCCGGCCTGGGTGAGGCCGTGCTCCTCGGCGAGGTAGCGGTTCCACCGCTGCCCGACGAGGTGCCCGGCCACCACCAGGAGACGGCCGAGCGGCACGTCCTGGAGGGTGATGAGTTCCACGAGAGGTAGATTAGCCCCCTGATAGTCAGGCACCAAACGAAATTACCGTGGCGGCGGCCACGAACAGGATCTGCAGGGCGGTGCGCTGGGCCAGCGGGGTGACCGGGCGGCCGGCGAGGGTCAGCTGGCGACGGGCGGCCGAGATGTTCGCCGGAAACATGGCCAGCATGAGCAGGCCGAGTCCGGCCGCCGCCACCCGGGCGGTCGCCGGCAGCAGCAGGCCGATCGCGCCGACCAGCTCCAGTACGCCGGTGACGGTGACCAGCAGGTCCGGCCGGGGCAGGCGGGGCGGGACCATGGCGATCAGTCCGGCCCGGCGGGGGCCGGCGAAGTGCGCGACGGCGGTCAGCGTGAACATCACGGCCAGTCCGACGCGCAGCGCGGGGATCCAGCCGTCCAGTGCGGCGATGCCGGCCAGGCCGGCGAGTCGGGCCAGAGCGGTGCCGGCGATCAGGGCGATCAGGGGTGCCATCGGAATCCTCCTCAACGAAACTTGTCAGTGACAAGATTCGCCGACGCGTGACATCTTGTCAATGACAAGATTAGGATTCGCTGGTGACCGACAGCCGCTCGTACCATCACGGCGACCTGCGCCGCGCGCTGCTCGCCGCGGCGCTGGAGGCCATCGAGGAGGTCGGGCCCGTCGCGCTGAGCCTGCGCGACCTGGCCCGACGGGCCGGCGTCTCGCACGCCGCGCCCGCCCACCACTTCGGCGACAAGGCGGGCCTGCTCACCGCGCTCGCCACGCAGGGCTTCGACCTGCTGACCCAGACGTTGACCGAGGCGGATGGCGACCTGCTGGAGGCCGGCGTCGCCTACGTCGACTTCGCCGTCACGCGCCGCGCGTACTTCGAGGTGATGTTCCGGCCGGAGCTGCACCGGGCCGACGACGCCGAGCTGATCGCCGCCCAGGGTCGGGCCGGCGCCGCGCTCCGCGCCGGGGTGGCGACACTACCCACCGGCGACGCGCCCGCCGACCCCGGTCGGGACGCGCTCGCCGCCTGGTCGATCGCCCACGGCTTCGCCACCCTCTGGCTGGCCGGCGCGCTACCCGACCGAGTGGGCGACAACCCCCGCGAGGCAGCCCGCACAGTCCTGCGCCGACTGACAACCTAACCCCCACCCCACTCCGGTTGATCATGAAGTTGTTGCCATGACACGCCGACGCGGGAGGCAACAACTTCATGGTCAACCGGAGTGGGGTGGGGGTTACCAGCTGGTGGGGAGGGGCATTCCTTCGGTGAAGCCGGCGGCGCTCTGGACGCCGACGATCGCCCGCTCGTGGAACTGGGTGAGGTTCCGGGCGCCGGCGTAGGTGAAGGCGCTGCGTACCCCCGCGATGATCTCGTCGATCAGGTCCTCGACGCCGGGACGGGCCGGGTCCAGGTGCATCCGGGCCGAGGAGATGCCCTCCTCGAAGACCGCCTTGCGGGCCCGGTCGTACGGGCTGTCGTCGGCGGTTCGGGCGCTGACCGCCCGGGCCGAGGCCATCCCGAAGCTCTCCTTGTACCGCCGGCCGTCCACGTCGGTGTACAGGTCACCGGGGGACTCGTAGGTGCCGGCGAACCAGGAACCGATCATCACGTTCGACGCCCCGGCGGCGAGCGCGAGCGCCACGTCCCGGGGGTGCCGCACCCCACCGTCGGCCCACACGTGCCGGCCCAGTTGGCGGGCGGCCGCCGCGCAGTCGAGGACGGCCGAGAACTGCGGCCGACCCACGCCGGTCATCATCCGGGTGGTGCACATCGCACCGGGGCCGACGCCGACCTTGATGATGTCCGCACCCGCCTCCACCAGGTCGCGTACGCCCTCGGCGGTGACCACGTTGCCGGCCGCCACCGGCACCCCCGGGTCCAGCTTGCGGACCGCCTGGAGTGCGGAGATCATCCGTGCCTGGTGGCCGTGCGCGGTGTCCACCACCAACGTGTCCACCCCCGCCTCCAGCAGCGCCGAGGCCTTGCCGGTCACGTCACCGTTGATTCCGACGGCGGCGGCGATCCGCAGCCGACCCCGGTCGTCCACGGCCGGCGTGTAGAGGGTGGCCCGCAACGCGCCCTGTCGGGTCAGCACCCCGACCAGCCGGCCCTCGGTGTCCACCACCGGGGCGAGTCGGCGACGGCCCGCCGAGAGCAGATCGAAGCCGGTACGCGGATCCGAGTCCGCCGGGACGGTGTGCAGCTCGGTGGACATCACGTGCCGCAGCTGGGCGAACCGGTCCACGCCCGTGGTGTCCGCCTCGGTGACCACACCCATCGGTCGGCCGGCGTCGTCGACCACGATGACCGCACCGTGCGAGCGCTTGGGCAGCAGGTGGATGGCGTCGCCCACGGTGTCGGTCGGGCCGAGCGTGATCGGCGTGTCGTAGACGAGATGGCGCTGTTTCACCCAGGCGACGACATTCGCCACCACCTCGATCGGAATGTCCTGCGGGATCACCGTGATGGCACCCCGGCGGGCGACCGTCTCCGCCATCCGCCGTCCGGCGACCGCCGTCATGTTCGACACCACCAACGGGATGGTGGTGCCGGTGCCGTCGCCGGTGGACAGGTCGACGTCGAGCCGGGAACCCAGGTCGGAGCGGGCCGGCGCCATGAAGACGTCGGTATAGGTCAGGTCGTGCGCGGGGACCGCGCCGTGAAGGAACCGCACCCGGCAATCATTCCCGCTCGCGGTCGGTTCCACCGCCGGTGGTCGTGGAAAACACTCGCGTCGTTGCTGGCCTGGCCCGGTTGGCGCCCGCCCGCACGGTCCGGCCGGGGGCCCGCCTGGCCCGGGTGGCCTGGTCGTTCTCCGCCGGCGAGGCCGGTCAGCCCAGCAGGAGTGCCACGGCCAGGCCGGTCATCACCACGGCGATGACCGCGTCCAGCACCCGCCAGGCGGCGGCACGGGCGAGCAGTGGCGCGAGGCGCTGTGCGCCGACGCCGAGCGCGGTGAACCAGACCCCGCTGGCCACTGCGGCGCCGGCGCCGAAGACCCACCGGTGCGGGTGTTGTTGGGCCACCCCGCCGAGGAGCAGCACGGTGTCCAGGTAGACGTGGGGGTTCAGGTAGGTGAAGGCGGCGCACGCGAGCAGGGTGGCCCCCAGGGAGGCCGGCGGCCGTTCGGTGGGCAGCAGGGCGCCCGGACGCAGGGCACGGCGGGCGGCGAGCCCCGCGTAGCAGAGCAGGAACGCCGCGCCGCCCCACCGGATCGCGGCCAGCAGGCCCGGTCGGTCGGCCACCAGCGTGCCGACCCCGGCGACGCCCGCGGTGATCAGCAGCGCGTCCGACACGGCGCAGGTCAGCACCACGGGTACCACGTGCTCGCGGCGCAGACCCTGGCGCAGGACGAAGGCGTTCTGGGCGCCGATGGCGACGATGAGCGCGATGGAGATCGAGAAGCCGGCGACGGCGGAGGTGAGCACGGACTCGACGCTAGGGCTGCCGACGATCACCAGTCCAACTAAAGATTCTGACGCAACTTAAGCTGAGCTGATGGATGGTCTCGACTCGGCGCAGCTGCGGACGCTCGCGGCGGTGGTGGCGGAGGGCAGCTTCGACGCGGCGGCCCGGCTGCTGCACGTCACGCCGTCGGCGGTGAGTCAACGGATCAAGGCGTTGGAGGAGACCGTCGGCCAGGTGCTGGTCCGCCGCGCCCGACCGTGCGTGGCGACCGACGCCGGCCGCCCGCTGCTGCGCCTCGCCGGCCAGCTGCTGCTGCTCGAACGGGAGGCGCTGGCCGACGCCCGCGGCCCGCTGGCCGGCGGTGGCCGGATCCGGGTCGCCGTGGTGGTCAACGCGGACTCCCTGGCCACCTGGTTCCCCGCCGCGCTGGCCCGGTTGCCGCAGCGGGCCGGGCTCTCGTTCGACCTGCGGCAGGACGACCAGGACCACACCGCCGAACTGCTCCGCGACGGCTCGGTGACGGCGGCGGTCACCGCCCAGCGGGAGGCCGTGCAGGGCTGCCGGGTGCTGCGACTCGGCGCCATGCGCTACCGCGCGCTGGCCACCCCGGAGTTCGCGGCGTCCCACTTCGCCGGCGGATTCACCGCCGTCACGCTGGCGAGCGCGCCACTTGTCGTCTTCGATCGGAAGGACCGGGTGCAGCACCGCTTCATCCGGGCGGTGGCCGGTCGGCCGCTCGACCCGCCGGTGCACTACGTGCCGTCGGTGCCGGCGTTCAGCGAGACGATCCGGCTCGGGTTGGGCTGGAGCCTGGTGCCCGAACAGATCGCCGAGGCCGACCTGGACGCCGGCCGCTGGGTCGACCTCGCGCCGGGCCGACACCTCGACGTCCCGCTGTACTGGCAGCACTGGCGGCTGGAGTCGGACGTGCTGACCGCGCTGACCGCCGCCGTCCGCGCGGTCGCCACCGAAACCCTGCGCTGACTGGCGCCGAGCGGCGGCTCAGGCGATGGTGCAGATGGGGGCGCCAGCGGTGATCACGGCACCGACCTCGGCGCTGAGGCCGCTGACCGTGCCCGCCTTGTGCGCGTGCAGCGGCTGCTCCATCTTCATCGCCTCCAACACCACGACCAGGTCACCCTCGGCCACGGTGTCGCCGTCCGCCACCGCGATCTTGACGATGGTGCCCTGCATCGGCGAGGTGAGCGTGTCGCCGCCGACCGGAGCGCCGGCCTTGGCACCGCCGCCGCGCCGGGTCGGCTTGCGGGAGGCGGGTGCCGCTGTGGTCGTACTCCCGCCGAAGCCGGCGGGGAGGCTGACCTCGAGGCGCTTGCCGCCCACCTCGACCACGACGGTGTCGCGTTCGGCCGGCGCGTCGGCGGTGCCGGCGGCGGCGGTGAACGGCGGCACGGTGTTGTGGAACTCCGTCTCGATCCACCGGGTGTGCACTGTGAACGGCTCGGCGGTGAACGCCTCGTCCCGCACCACGAGCCGGTGGAACGGCAGCGCGGTGGCCATGCCGTCGAGGACCATCTCGTCCAGCGCGCGGCGGGCGCGCTCCAACGCCTCGGTCCGCGTCTCACCCGTGATGATCACCTTGGCGAGCAGTGAGTCGAAGTTGCCGCCGATCACGTCGCCGGCCGAGATGCCGGTGTCGACCCGAACCCCCGGCCCGCTGGGCAGGCGCAGCGCGGTGACAGTGCCCGGGGCGGGCAGGAAGTTGCGGCCCGGGTCCTCGCCGTTGATCCGGAACTCGATCGCGTGCCCGCGCGGGGTCGGGTCCTCGGTGATACGCAGCTTCTCGCCGTCGGCGATCCGGAACTGCTCCCGGACCAGGTCGATGCCGGCGGTCTCCTCGGTGACCGGGTGCTCGACCTGAAGGCGGGTGTTGACCTCCAGGAAGGAGATGGTGCCGTCGACGCCGACCAGGTATTCCACGGTGCCGGCGCCGTGGTAGCCGGCTTCGCGGCAGATCGCCTTGGCGCTGTCGTGGATCTGGGCCCGCTGGGCGTCGGTGAGGAACGGCGCGGGCGCCTCCTCCACGAGCTTCTGGTGGCGTCGTTGCAACGAGCAGTCCCGGGTGCCCACCACGATCACGTTGCCGTGCTGGTCGGCGAGGACCTGCGCCTCGACGTGCCGGGGCTGGTCGAGGTACCGCTCGACGAAGCACTCGCCCCGACCGAACGCGGCGACCGCCTCCCGGGTGGCCGACTCGAAGAGCTGCGGGATCTCCTCCATGGTGCGGGCCACCTTGAGGCCGCGCCCACCGCCACCGAAGGCGGCCTTGATGGCGACCGGCAGGCCGTGGTCGACGGCGAACGCCATCACCTCGTCCGGGCTGCCCACCGGGTCCGGGGTGCCCGGGACCAGCGGCGCGCCGGCCCGCTGGGCGATGTGCCGGGCGGTGACCTTGTCACCGAGGTCGCGGATGGCCTGCGGGGTGGGGCCGACCCAGGTCAGCCCGGCGTCGATGACGGCCTGGGCGAAGTCGGCGTTCTCACTGAGGAAGCCATAACCCGGGTGTACGGCGTCGGCACCGGCCCGAGCGGCGACGTCGAGCAGCTTGTCGATGCGCAGATAGGTCTCGGTCGCACTGTCCCCGCCGAGCGCGTACGCCTCGTCCGCGAGGGTGGCGTGCAGGGCGTCGCGGTCGGAGTCCGCGTAGACGGCGACGCTGCCCAGGCCGGCGTCGCGGCACGCGCGGATCACCCGGACGGCGATCTCGCCGCGGTTGGCGATGAGTACCTTGCGCACCTTCGTGGCTCCTCCCGGGCAGGTTACTGACGGGGAGTGTATCGGCCGCCCACGGTGGCCCTAACGATCGCTCAGTGTGGGATGCCGCACTGCGCCCGCCACGGTTTAGTCAAACTTGGCTATTACGCTTATCGGGTGTCTTCGACTCGGATGATGATTCTCGGTCTGGTGCGGTGGATGCAGCCCGTGCACGGCTACGACGTGCGCCGCGAGCTGCTGAGCTGGAGCGCCGACAAGTGGGCGAACGTGCAACCCGGATCGATCTATCACGCTCTGCGCAAGCTCACCGAGGAGGGGCTGCTCCGCGCCGTCGCGACCGAGCAGGTCGGCGCCCGCCCGGCGCGCACCACGTACGAGGTGACCCCCAAGGGGGAGGACGAGTTCGAGACGTTGCTGCGCAATCTGTGGTGGAACATCAGCGAGCCCGCCGACCCGTTCGTGGCGGCCTTCTCCTTCCTGCCGGCCATGCCGCGCGCCGAGGCGGCCGCGGCCCTGCGTAACCGGGCCAACCTGCTGCGCGCCGGCATCGAGTCGATGCGTGCCTCGCTCGAGTCGGACTGGGTGCGCAACCGCAAGCCGGCGCACGTGGGCTGGATGTTCGAGCTGTGGTCGGCGCGGGCCGAGGCGGAGATGAGCTGGTGCGAGCGGATCGCGGAGCGGATCGATTCCGGAGTGTCGTACCTGCCTGCTGAGCTGGATGAAGCGCAGGGTTGGTCGGGGTGGAAGGACGGCGAGGTGCCGTCCGGCGCCGACACGGAATAATCAACGTTGACTAGAGAAGTTATATCGCGTTAGCCTGCTGGCGGCACAGCGGGGGAGTGCGCCGTCCGGCGTCGTCCCACTCGACGGCCGGCGCTACCGGCCTGAACGACCAGGAGCAGAAATGATCGAGACCAGGGGGCTGCGGAAGTCGTTCCGCTCCCGCGCGGGTCGAGAGACGAAGACGGTGGACGCCGTGCGGGGCGTCGACCTTGACGTCGCCAAGGGCGAGATCTTTGGCTTCCTCGGCCCGAACGGCGCCGGCAAGACCACCACGCTGCGGATGCTCGCCACGCTGATCGAGCCGGATGGCGGCGAGGCCACCATCGCGGGCGCCGACCTGCGCAAGGACCCGGCCGAGGTGCGCCGCCGCATCGGGTACGTCCCGCAGGGCGGCAGCACCTGGGACGAGTCCACCGCCCGTGAGGAACTGGTGCTGCACGCCCGGATGTACGGCATCAGCAAGGCCGACGCGCAACGCCGCGCCGCCCGCGCCCTGGACGCCTTCCAGCTCACCGAGTACGCCGACCGCAAGTGCAAGACCTACTCCGGCGGCCAGCGACGCCGGGTCGAGATCGCCCTCGGCATCATTCACGAGCCGAAGATCGTCTTCCTGGACGAGCCGACCACCGGCCTCGACCCGCAGAGCCGCGCCCACATGTGGGACGAGATCCGGCGGCTCCGCAGCGACGGCATGACCGTCTTCATCACCACGCACTACCTGGACGAGGCCGACGCGCTCTGCGACCGGATCGCGATCATGGACAACGGCGAGGTGGTGGCCGAGGGCACCCCGGCCGAGCTCAAGCGGGAGATCTCCGGAGACGTGGTGCTGGTCGGTCTCGACCTGGCCGCCACCCCGCAGGCCGCCCAGGCACTCGACGGCGAACCGTACGTCAACAAGCTGGAAACCGCCGACGAGGGCGGCCTGCGCCTCTATGTCGACGAGGGCGCCACCGCCATTCCGCAGGTGCTGCGCCGACTCGACCACGCCGGGCTGGAGCTGCGCTCGATCGAGCTGCACCGACCCAGCCTGGACGACGTCTTCCTCACCAAGACCGGCCGCTCGCTGCGCGAGTCCTGACCCCGGAGACGACTCTCATGAAATTCGCCCGTGACACCTGGCTGATCTTCCAGCGCCAGACCCAACTCCTGCTGCGCAACCCGGTCTGGGTCTTCGTCGGCGTCTTCCAGCCGGTCATGTACCTGCTGCTCTTCGCCCCGCTGCTCAAACCCGCACTGAACGCCCCCACCCAGGCCGAGGCCTACAAGATCTTCGTACCGGGCCTGCTGGTGCTGCTGGCCATCTTCGGTGGCCTGTTCCAGGGCTTCGGCCTGATTGCCGAGCTGCGAGCCGGCGTCATCGAACGCTCCCGGGTCACCCCGATCAGCCGGCTCGCCCTGCTGCTCGGCCGCTCGCTGCGCGACGTCGTCTCGCTCATCGTGCAGGCGGTCATCATCACCCTGCTGGCGCTCCTGTTCGACCTGCGGGTGTTCATTGGTGACCTGCTGCTGGCGTACCTGATGCTCGCTCTGATCGCCCTCATGACCTCGGCCGTCTCCTACGGTGTCGCCCTCAAGGTCAAGAGCGAGGACGCGCTGGCCCCACTGATGAACACCGTGGCGCAGCCGGTGCTCCTGCTCTCCGGCATCCTGCTGCCGCTGACCTTCGCACCCGGCTGGTTGCAGGGCATCGCCAACTGGAACCCGTTCTCCTGGGCGGTCGACGGCACCCGTTCGCTGTTCGCCGGTGACCTGGGCAGCGACAAGGTCTGGCAGGGCCTCAGCATCACCGCGGTGCTCGCCGCACTGGGCGTCTACTGGGCCGCCCGCCAGTTCGCCCGCAGCGTCCGCTGACCGTCCCCTGCGCGCGAGTTCCTGAAAAACGGGGTGTCCCCTGCTGGGGGACACCCCGTTTTCCGTGTTCGGCGGCCGGCACCCGGCGCCCGGTGTTGCCGGCGGCCGGCGTTTGGTGGTTGTCGGCGGGTGGCCGGCGTTCGGCGGGGGTCGGCGGTCAGCGGACCCGGGCGAGGGTCAGGCCGTCCGCGATCGGCAGCATCACCGGGTCCACCCGTACGTCGGCGAGGACCTCGTCGTTGAACGCGGCGATGGCCCGGTCACCTTCGTCCTGCGGGGCGATGACCCGCCCACCACGCAGCACGTTGTCGACGGCGATCACCCCACCCGGGCGCATCCGGGGCACCAGCTCCGCCCAGTAGATCGGGTAACCGGTCTTGTCCGCGTCGATGAACGCGAAGTCCAGGTGCCGCTCGTGCGGCAACGCCCGCAGCCCGTCCGCGGCCGGGCCGATCCGCAGGTCGATCAGATCCTGCACGCCGGCGCGCGCCCAGTAGCGCCGGGCGATGCCGGTGAACTCCTCGGAAATGTCGAAACAGGTCAGTCGCCCGCCCTCGGGCAACCCGCGGGCGATCGCCAGCGACGACAGCCCGGTGAACGTGCCGACCTCGACGGCCTGCCGTACGTCGAGCAACCGGGTGAGGAACGTCAGGAACGCGGCCTGCTCCGGCGCCACCTGCATCGAGGCGTGCTCCGGCAGCACCGACCGGGTCTCCTCGGCCAGGTCCCGGATGATCTCGTCCGGCGGGGAGCCGTGTGCGACCAGATAGGCGTGCAGCTCTTCGGTGAGCGGGATCGACTTGGTGGTCATGACCGGACGTTACCGAGCGGCTCGACGGATTGACCGCCCGCCACGGCAGGTTGGCCGCCCGCCTCGGCAGGTTGGCCGCCGGGCTCGGCAGGTTGGCCGCCGGGCTCGGCAGGTTGGCCGCCGGGCTCGACGGATTGGCCGCCCGGTGCGACCTTCGTCCACAGGTCGGTGATCCGCAGATCCAACTCGGCGAGGAGCTGGCGCAGCAGCGGCATCGACAACCCGACCACAGTCCCCGGGTCACCCTCGATCCGCTCCACGAACGGCCCGCCCAGCCCGTCGATAGTGAACGCGCCGGCCACCGCCAACGGCTCACCCGTGGCCACGTACGCGGCGATCTCGTCGTCGCTGATGTCAGCGAAGTGGACCGTGGTCGAGGCGACCGCCTCCGCCTGCCGCCCCGCATCAAGGTCGATCAGGCAGTGCCCGCTGTGCAGCACACCGCTGCGTCCGCGCATCCGCCGCCACCGCCGGGTCGCGTCGGCCGCATCGTCAGGCTTGCCGAGGATCTCCCCGTCGAAGGCCAGCACCGAGTCGCAGGCAATCACCAACGTCCGCTGATCAGCGGTCGGGTTCAGTCGGCTCACCACCGCCTGCGCCTTCAGCCTCGCCAACTCCAGACACAGATCCTCGGCCCGCTCGGTCACCACCAGGGACTCGTCCACCCCGCTGACCAGCACTTCCGGCTCAATACCGGCAGCCTGGAGCAACTTACGACGGGCAGGGCTCGCCGAAGCGAGCACGAGGCGGAGCGGCAAAGTCTCAGACACGAGCCCGACGTTACCGCCCAACCCCCACCAGGCCCGACACCCCGCCCAGCGCCCTCACCGATGCCGGCCCGGCGGCCTGGGTGGTCCGGGGCCTTGGCAGCCGTCGTAGCCCGGCGGTTCGACCGCCGGCACCCTTGATCCACTCGCCTTTCAGGAAAACGCGCTATCCCATCGCCCCGGACACGGCGGTTTCCTGAAAGCCGAGTGGATCACCGCGATCACCGGCTGATTCTGGGCGGCGGATCATCACCACGACGGCGACGTCGCGCTATCACGACCCATCCCACCCCGGCGGCCACGATCACCCCAAGAGTGGCCAGGCCGCGCACGGTCGAGCCATCATCCTGACCACCCGGCTGAGCGGCAGCCGTCGTGGTCGGGCCAGCACCGGCCGGAGCGCTCACCGATTCAAAACCCAGCGGCGGTACGTCTGCCGTCAGCGCCGCCACAAGATCGATCACTCCATAGCCGTACTCGTCGTCGCGCCCAGGAGGGCCCTTGTCGACGGCGGTAGCCGTGAGCCGGTGCGCCACCTCTCTCGCCGGCAGGTATGGGTACTTCGACCTGATCAGTGCTGCCGCGCCCGCCACGATCGCCGTCGCGTCAGAAGTTCCAGTCCCTTTGCGGTACTTGCCGTCGATGCTCGTGCTGTAGATGTCGACCGCCGGCGCAACCACGTCAATCTCCGGTCCAGACACCGAAAAGCTGGTGTGGCGTCCGTTCTTATCAATTCCGCCTACAGATATTACGCCTGGGTAGGCCGCCGGAAAGCTGACATGTTTGTCGCGAGGTTTGTTGCCTACTCCTGCAACCACGACGACATTCGCTTGTATTGCCAACTCAATGGCTCGTTTTAGGCGACTGTTTGGTCCTGCCACGGAAGAGATGTTGATAACCGAAGCGCCTTTGGCGACAGCAAAATCGATCGCGGTCGCAAGGATGTCGCTGTCGCCATCTTGATCTGTTCGGCTGGTTCGAATTGGAAGGATGCTGGCCTCGGGTGCGACGCCAAGAGCGCCGAGATTTCCTGGCTGTCCGTGGGCAGCGATCAGCCCGGCCATTCCGGTGCCGTGGCTCGTTTCGTCCTGCCAGCCATCGCCGCGCTGGGGGGAGGTCAGGTCGGTTCCGGCTAGAAGATTCTCGCGAAGGTCGGGGTGTGATGTGACACCGGTGTCTGGGACGGCCACAACTACACCTCCCCCTCTGCTGAACCTTTGAGCTTCGCTGACGTTAAGATACGCTAGATGCCATTGATCCTTGCGTATTCGCTCGACATCAGTCGAGCCATAAAAATCCTGAACTGGCGCAGAGGTGGAAAGTAGTGTAAATACTAGGCTAAGGCTGGTTAGCAAGCCTCCAGATGCCTGGAGGATCAACGGTCTATACCAATAGCCGGTCCGGGGTCGATGGGCCCCTCTTCACTCGCCGGTCGAACAACTGGGGCGACGCCTTCCTCCGTCACCCACGGATTGTCGGGATCCCAGCGACGCTTCTCCGCATCCGTATCGATGCGGAGGCCAGGCCGTGGGGATATTCCGCCACTCGGGTTTTGGCCGGTGCTGGGGCCGAAGCCGAAGGGAGGAACTCCCTGGGAGGTGCTTAAGCCGCGGCCGCCTCCAGGGCGAGAGCCTGCACCGCCAGTGGGTCCCGTTCCGGCACCGCCGCCACCTATTACGCCGCCCACTGGGTTGATGCGGCGGGGTGTGCTGGCGCCTGCTGTGGGTGAGCCGAATGTCATCCCAGGCACTCCGCCGATTAGGCCGCCCGGCGGCATCGGACGCGGTTGCGCCGTAGGGTTTCCCGCGGAACCTGTAGCGCCAGCTGGGGGATTGGTCGAGTGGGGCCGCATACGTGATCCACCGGAAGTATCACCACGTGCGGCGATGACGGGCGGCAAGGGTGGTGCACCGACGCCAGGCGTTGGACCGGAAACTGATGAAGGCGTGGAGCTAATCGGCTGAATTGGGGTTGTGGAACCAGGGCTGATTGCGTTACCTGTCCCTCCAAGAACTGGTCCCATGCCAGGGTGGGTCGTCGGCCATCCTTGGCTCGCCGAACTGCTCGAACGAGGTTCCGGAGATATTGGGAGTGGTACCGCGATTACCGGAGGAATTAGAGGGGCATCGGACGCTCCACCGTAAACATCCCGCTCGCTCTGATCGATGCCTGGGTTTCCCTTGGGTGCTGCAGGTGGTTTTTGGAGGGTTGCTTGGGCTTGTTGGAGTTCGCCGCTCAAGCTGAACATCATCGACCGGGCCTGCGCGTTCAGCTGTTCCAGTTCCCCATCGGCGACAGGCGGTTGGGTGGCCCGGTTGCCCATCACCGCCTTCGGGTCGGCGACCATCGCCTCGTACGCCTGTTTCTGCTGGTACTTGGTCGCGTACTCCTCATAGATCTTGCGGAGCGCGGCGCGGGTGGTGCCGATGGCCTGGGTTGCGGCGGAGAGGGCGGTGTAGTTCGCGGCGGCGGCATCGTGGGTGCGTTGCACCTTGTCGATGAGTTCGTCGAGTTCGGCGAGGTAGGTGCGGGAGGCGGCGCTGGTTTCGGGGGGCCAGGCTGCGGCGAGGCCGCGTCGGTATTGCTGGAGGCGGCCGAGGTGGGTTTGCGCGAGGTCGCAGACCTTGCGCCAGCCGGCGACCTGCTTCCAATGGTTGGCGGTGTCGTGGTCCTGCAGGCAGGCCCACATGCTGTTGACGTCCATGAGTTGCCAGTCGGTGAGGCCGGTGGTCCGGCCGCTGCCCCGTTCGATCACGGCAGCACCACCGGCGGCTGGGCGTCGGGGCTGGTCGGGTCAGTCAGCACCGACGTGGGGCCGCCGGGCAGCATGTTCAAAGGGTTGGCGAGGGCTCGTTGCACGTCCACGACTCGCGCGGCGGTGAAGGCGTCGCTGTCGGCGTAGTGGGTGGCGACCTGGTCGGCGGCGGCGGCGAGGTGGCCGGTGGCGCCTCGGACGGCGTACACCATGTCGGCGGTGGCCTGCTGCGTCTCGTGGTGCGCGTGCAGGAAGGTGACCAGCTCGATGAAGGCGTCGCAGGGGTTGGGCAGCTTCGCGGACATGTCTTCGGCGATGTACGACAGGTGCGGCGCGTAGTTGCTCTCGACGTCGGCGGCGAGCCGGTCGGCGAACTCTCTGAGCTGGCTGATGTCGGCTTCGATGCCGCCGTAACCGCGTAGCCAGGGTGCTGGCCGGTCCTCTTCGGGGATCATGGATCCTCCCTACCCGTAGCGGCACCGTTTCCCTGAGTGAGGTTAACGGCTCAACGCCACCCTGGCAGCCCCCGTACGGCGGTCTGGCGGGTCAGCGAGGCAGGCCGGCGGCGCGCCAGCCGCGGGAGCTGCCCGGTCGGCCGCTGCGCGCCCAGGCGGACGGGGCCGTCGGCGTGGGGGCGGCGGCCGGGCGGGACCGGATGATGATCGCCCCCACCAGAGCGGCCAACTCCTCGGCGGTGGGCACGCCGCGGACGACCCGGAACAGCGGCTCTTCGGCAGACATGCCGTCAGGGTACGCGGCGCGAAGTTACCCGAAGCGCACAGTGGCGTGCCGGCGGTGTGAGCGTCAGCGGGTCCGGGTACCGTCTCACCGATGTCGAACGCGCTTCCCCAACTCGTCGCTGACCGATACCGGCTCCTGTCGCCGCTCGGCCAGGGCGGCATGGGCCGGGTGTGGAAGGCGCGCGACGAGGTGCTGCACCGGGACGTCGCCATCAAGGAGTTGGTGCCGCCGCCCGGTCTCACCGATGAGGAGCGCCGCGAGATGCGCGAGCGCTCGCTGCGGGAGGCGCGGGCCATCGCCCGGCTCAACCACGCCAATGTCGTCCGCATCTTCGACGTGCTGCGCACCGACGGCGATCCGTGGATCGTCATGGAGTACGTGGCGTCGAAGTCGTTGCAGGACACTCTCGCCGAGGACGGCCCGGTTTCGGTGGCCCGCACGGTGGAGATCGGCCTGGGTGTGCTGGGCGCGCTCAGCGCCGCGCACAAGGCGGGCGTCATGCACCGCGACGTGAAGCCCGGCAACGTGCTGCTCGGCGAGGACGGCCGGGTGGTGCTGACCGATTTCGGTCTGGCCACGATCCCCGGCGACCCCAACGTGACCCGCACCGGCATGGTGCTCGGCTCGCCCGCGTACATCTCGCCGGAGAGGGCCCGGGACGGCACCGCCGGTCCGGAGGCCGACCTGTGGTCGTTGGGCGCGACGCTCTACGCGGCGGTCGAGGGCAAGTCGCCGTACGCCCGACCGTCGGCGATCGGCACCCTGGCCGCGTTGGCCACCGAGCCGATTCCGCCGCCGAAGAACGCCGGTCCGCTGAAGGCCGTCCTGAACGGGCTGCTGCGCAAGGACCCGAACGAGCGGATCACCGCCGAGGTGGCGGAGCGGTTGCTGCGCCGCGCCGGGGGCAAGCGGTCGCGCGGGATCTCCCTGCTTGATGGCGTACGCCGGCCGGGGCCGAACGGTCCGCGCGAGCCGCGCCCGCCGCACGTGCCGGCGCCGCGACCTGCCGAGAGCGTCGACCAGCCGGTGTCGCCGCCGCCGGCTGCCGCTGCGGCCCCCGCTGCTGCTGCCGCGACCGCTGCGGCTGATGCCACGCCGACGGCAGTGGTTTCCTCAGGTGCAGCCGCCGACCCGACCGCTGTGGTGCCGGCCGACCCGACGGTAGCGGCACCGGCCGAGCCGACCGCCCCTATCGACCGCCCGTCCGAGGCCGCCGCGTCCGGGGCCGCCGCGTCCGATGCTGCCGCGTCCGGGGCCGAGCCGACCGCGACGGTCGCGGCCGCGCCCGACACGAGCGGCGACGGTACGACGAACGTCGACGACGAGCCGACGGTGGTCGACGGGCCGCCGGTGGCTCCGGAGCAGCGCAAGCCGACCACGCCGACGTCGCTGATGCCGCCGGTGGGTCCGGCCGGCCGCGCGTCGGTGCCGCCCTCGGACGGCACGAAGCCGAACAACACCCGACGTAACGTGCTGATCGGGGCGCTGGTCGCGCTGCTGCTGATCGGCCTCGCGGTGGTCGTGCCGATGCTGACCAGCGGCGACGGCGACAAGACCCCGCAGGCCGACCCGACCGGTGCTGCCGCCACCTCGGCGCCCGCGCCGACCTCCGCTGCCGCGCCACCGCCGCCCACCACCGGTGCGCCGACCCCGTCGGCCTCGGCCACTCCCTCGGTCGACCCGAACGCGCTGCCGGCCGGCTGGAAGCTGCACCGGGACCCGGAAGGCTTCGCCCTGCCGATCCCCGACGGTTGGGTGCGCCGCGACGCTGGTCAGAACACTGTCGTCTTCGACGAGTCCAACGGGCCGGGGGAGCTGCTCGTGCAGTGGACGCCGACCCCAAAGGACGACGCCTACAAGGACTGGCAGCGCATCGAGCCGGACCGCAGAGAGATCGTCAAGAATTACCAGAACCTCGGCATCAAGCGCTGTAACTTCTGGAAGACCTGTGCGGACTGGGAGTGGCTGGAGACTCGGGACGGGCAGCGGATCCACGTCCGCAACCGGGGGTTCGTGACGGCCAGCAACCGGGGCTACGCCCTGCGGTGGGAGATCGCGGAGAAGGACTGGCAGGCCAACCTGCCGAACTTCGACCGGATCGCCAAGGGTTTCGTGCCCGACCGGCAGGACTGAAACTCATTCGCATGACCTTCCGTCGTCCGGGGTAATTGACCTTTGACGACGGAAGGAGGCACGACATGGGTTACCGACGGAGGGACACTCGGCCCCGGCTGGCACTGTGGATGCTCGTGGCGCTCGGCGACGCGATTCTGCTGCTGGTCAGCGCGGGGGTTTCGGTGCTCGTCGCACTGCTCGGCGTCGTGATCGTTGCCGGCCTTGGCGTTGCTGCCTGGCGGATGACCCGCCGGGGCGCGCTGGCTCGTGAGGATGCTGTGGTGCCGGCCCTGAGCCGGCGGCGGGCCTGACCCGTACCCGGTGGTGTGGCGGCAGCCGGACCGATTGTCGACCGTGCTGGTGACCGTCGATCCCGCTGCCGCCAACGGCCCGGTCAGGTGTTGTTGGCCAACGCGATCAGGCGGCTCCGGTCGCCGTTCCAGTAGTTGCGGTCCACGTTGCCGCTGATCCCGGAGACCGCGCCGGTGCTGGTGTACTGCCAGAAGCTCCACACCGACGCGCCGGCCGGCAGCGTGCCCGGCGCGCTCGCCCAGCGGGCCAGCCAGAGCGGGTGGTTCGCCCACGGGCCGGTCCAGCTGCCGGTGCACTGGTTCCACCAGCTCGTGGTGGTGTAGATGACCGCGTACCGGCCGGTGCGGGAACGGTAGGTGTTCAGGAAGTCCTGGATCCAGTTGCGCATCCCGGTCGTGCTGAGCCCGTAGCAGTAGCCACCGCTGTACGGGTTGCCCTCGATGTCCAGCGCGGCCGGCAGGGTGCGGCTGTCCGCGGACCAGGCACCGCCGTTGGACGCCAGGTAGTTGGCCTGGGTGGAGCCGGCGGAAATGTTCGGGCGGGCGAAGTGGTACGCCCCGCGGATCACCCCGGCGTTGTACGCGTTGACGTAGTTGGCGTTGAAGTTCGGGTCCTTGTAGCTGGTGCCCTCGGTCGCCTTGATGAAGGCGAACTGGATGCCCGCGTTGCGGACGCTGGTCCAGTTGATGCTGCCCTGGTAGCGGGACACGTCGATGCCGGGTGTGGTGGCTGCGGCCGCCGGTCCGGCGGTCGCTACCAGGGCCGCCGCCGCGGTGGCGAGGACGGTGAGGCCGGCCGCGAGTGCGCGGCGCAGCGTTGATGAGGTACGGGCCATGAGTGCCTCCAAGGACGTCGCTCTATCGACGTCCATCTTTGGAGGTAAGTGCCCTAGATCGCAAGGGAGGCTGAAAAAAGCTTCATCGGCGGCCGTCTGTCGCCCTGGTGACGAGAGGAACGGGTCAGCGCAGTGTGGCCGGGTCGAGCTGCCAGCGGAACGGCTCGACGACTGTCAGCGTCTCGCCGGGCTTGGCAACCTGGTCCTCGACGTAGTGCTCGCCGTCGAGCCGGAACAGCCGCAACGAGTGACCGTCCCCGTCCTGCTCGACCAGCAGGTACCAGAGGATTCGCGCGATGGCGTAGAGCTGCATTTTGACCAGGCGATCGGCGGCTCCCGTCGAGCAGCTCGATCCGGTCCGGGGTTTCACCCAGGGCGAAGTAGTCGGCCTCGGTCCAGAGCCCGACGTGGTGCCCCCGGGGTTCCGCGCTCATCAGCGCTCACCTCCCGTTTCACTCGCCACCCGATCAGTCTCACAGGATGCGAGCCGGTGCCTCGGGAGCGACACGGAACGCCGCCGGTAGGCTCGCGCCCCATGATGTCGATCGACGGGCTGGGCGAGAAGTGGGACACGTTGTTCGGCGCGCAGCCGGACCCGCCCGCGCTGCTGGTGCTGATCACCGGGGCGGTGGCGCTGGTGGTGGTCTCCACCCGGCTGCCGTGGCGGATCGCCCGTAACGCCATCACCATCGCGCACGAGGGCGGGCACGCCCTCGTCGCCCTGCTCACCGGCCGCAAGCTGCGCGGCATCCGGCTGCACTCGGACACGTCGGGTTTGACGCTCTCCGCCGGCCGTCCCACCGGGCCGGGCATGATCCTCACCCTGCTCGCCGGATATGTCGCACCGCCGTTGGTCGGGCTGGCCGGCGCCTGGCTGCTCGGCGGCAACCGGATCACCCTGCTGCTCTGGGTGGCGGTGGCGCTGCTGCTGGCCATGCTCGTCATGATCCGCAACGCCTTCGGCGTGGTGTCGTTGCTGGTCACCGGCGCGCTGGTGTTCGCCGTCTCGTGGTACGCGACGCCGCAGGTCCAGGCCGCCTTCGCGTACACCGGGGTGTGGTTCCTGCTGCTCGGTGGGGTGCGGCCGGTGGTCGAGCTGCAACGGCTGCGCTCCCGGGGCCGGATGCCCGCCTCCGACGCCGACCAACTCGCCGGGCTCACCCCGTTTCCGGGGTTCTTCTGGGTGAGCGTCTTCGCAGTGGTCAACCTGGCGGCGCTGATCGCCGGCGCGCTCCTGCTCGCCGGCCCGTTCCTCACCGACGCCGGCCTGACCAGCTGACGGAAGGCAACCGGCGGGCGGCGCACCGGGCGGCTGGCGCACGGGCGGGCAGAATGAGGCCATGCGATACGTGATCATCGGGGCCGGTGCGGTCGGCGGCACCATCGGCGTACGGCTGGCCCAGGCCGACCGGGACGTGACAGTGGTGGCCCGCGGCGCCCACCTGGACGCGATCCGGAGGCGGGGTCTGACCCTGCGGCAGCCCGACGGTGAGGTCACCGCCCGGCTCGCGGCGGTGGACCGGCCCGGTGACCAGCCGCTGCCAGCGGACACCGTGCTGATCCTCACCGTGAAGTCGCAGGACACCGCCGGCGCGTTGGCCACCTGGGTGGACGCGCCGGTGGTCGGCGGCGGCACGGCCGGCGAACGTCTGCCGCTGGTGACCGCGCAGAACGGGGTGGCCAACGAGCGGGCCGCGCTGCGGCTCTTCGCCGACGTGCACCCGGTCTGTGTCTGGCTGCCGGCCACCCACCTGGACCCGGGCGTGGTGGTCGCCAACGGCTACCCGCACCCCGGGATGCTCCACATCGGCCGGTACCCCGCAGGTGCCGACGACACCGACGCGGCGATCGCCGCCGACCTGACCGCCGCCGGCTTCGTCGCCCCGGTCCGCGCCGACGTGCTGCGCTGGAAGTACGGCAAGCTGCTCAGCAACCTCGGTAACGGCCTGCAGGCGCTGCTCGGCCGGGACATCCCGGACGCGCTGGCCGAGCGGGTACGCGCCGAGGGCGTCGCCGCGCTCGCCGCCGCCGGCATCGCGCACACCTCGCCGGAGGAGGAGAAGGCCGAACGGGGCGACCTGGTCGGGCAACGCCCGGTCGCCGGAGAGGCCCGTTCCGGCGGCTCCACCTGGCAGAGCCTGGCCCGGGGCACCGGCTCGACCGAGGTCGACCACCTCAACGGGGAGATCGCCCTGCTCGGCCGGCTGCACGGCGTACCGACACCGGCCAACGTGGCGGTGCAGCGGGCCGTACGCCGGGCGGCCCGGGAGCGGATCGCGGCCGGCGCGTTCCCGCTCGCCGAGTTGGAGAAGATGATCGCCTGACCGGGGCAACCGACCACCCCGCGCGGTGCGTGTTCCCAGCGACCGACACGGGGAGGTAGCTGGTGCCGGACGTCGACGGGTTCGACGAGTTCTACCGGGGGAGTCGACAACGACTCCTCGGGTTCGTCTACGCCCTCACCGGCGATCGGGGCGAGGCGCAGGACGCCGTGCAGGAGGCGTACGTCCGGGCGTGGCAGCGCTGGTCGACGGTCAGCGCGTACGACGACCCGGAGGCGTGGGTTCGGGTGGTGGCCAGTCGGATCGCGGTCAGCCGCTGGCGCAGTCTGCGGAGCAGGGCCCGTGCCTACCTGCGACACGGGGCCACCGAGAGCGTTCCCGGGCCGGGCACCGACACCGTCGCGGTGGTCGCCGCCCTGCGCCGGCTGCCCGAGGAGCAACGCGTCGCCATCGCCCTCTACTACCTGGTGGGCATGCCTGTCGCCGAGGTCGCCCGGGAGACCGCGGCCCCGGTGGGCACGGTGAAGGCCCGACTCTCCCGGGGGCGCGCTGCGCTCGCCGGTCTGCTCGCCGTCTCTGACCTGGAGGAGGCCACCGATGCGTGACGACCCGACCCTGGTCGAACAGATTCAGCGCGACCTGCGGGACGTGCGCTGGCTCGGCCCGGAGGAGATCCGTGCCCGGGCCCGTCGCCGCAGCCAGCGCAGGATCGTGGCGGCCACCGTCGTGCTGGCCCTCGCCGGGGTGTCCGCCGCCGCGGTCGCCGCGCCGAGGACATCTCCGCCGTCGGCCCTTCCGGCCGCCTCCGCCTCGCCCGACGCCACGCCGACCCAGCACGAGATCACCACCGACGCCCTGCTCCAGCCGGCCGACCTGACGCGCCCGATCGAGGTGCAGCTCAGCCAGGCGGGCATGGGGGAGCCGGTCCGGGTCGACGCGATGCTCGATCAGTGCCGGGCGAACCTGGGGCTGCCGGAGGGGTGGCGGTTCTCCCGCCTGTCCCGCTCACAGACCCTGCTTCGGGCGCGTCCCGCCGGAACCGAGCCCGGCAACGCCGACGTCCTCGTGATGCAGGACGTCTACCGGATGGCCACACAGGACGAGGCGACGTTGGCCCTCGTGACCCTCCAGGGTCTGGTGGACCCGTGCGACGAGTGGCGCAGCCGCGGGCCGTACGAGCGGAAGGGGCAGACCGGTACGGCGGAGGCGGTGCACCGGTGGCAGGTCCGGCCGCTGGACTCTGGGGGGCAAGGCGGCGTCCTGCTGACCCACACGATTTCCCAGGCCCGGGACGTGAACACCGGCGCGACGCTCGACGACGAGACGCGCCCGACCAACACTGCGGTGGTGCAGGTCGGCGATCTCGTCTCGGTGCTCAGCCTCGGTCGCGACGGCACCGAGGCGGAACTCCAACAGTTCGCCGTCGCGGCCGTGGCGCGCCTGTGCCCGAACGCCAACGCCCCACCCCCGAACTGCTGAGGGCGCGGATCGAGGGAACTGGACCCCGCGTTACAGCGGGATGTTGCCGTGCTTCTTCGGCGGCAGGGTCTCCCGCTTGGTGCGCAGGATGCGCAGCGCCCGCACGATCTGGGTGCGCGTCTCGTGCGGCGGGATCACCGCGTCGACGTACCCGCGCTCGGCGGCCACGTACGGGTTGGCCAGGGTGTCCTCGTACTCGGCGATCTTCTCGGCCCGGACCGCCGCCGGGTCCTCGGCACCTGCCAGCTCGGAGCGGTAGAGGATGTTCACCGCGCCCTGCGCACCCATCACCGCGATCTGCGCGGTCGGCCAGGCGAAGTTCAGGTCCGCGCCGAGGTGCTTGGAGCCCATCACGTCGTACGCCCCGCCGTACGCCTTGCGGGTGATCACCGTGACCTTGGGGACGGTGGCCTCGGCGTACGCGTAGATGAGCTTGGCGCCCCGGCGGATGATGCCGTCCCACTCCTGGCCGGTGCCGGGCAGGAAGCCGGGTACGTCCACGAAGGTCAGCACCGGGATGTTGAACGCGTCGCAGGTGCGCACGAACCGGGCGGCCTTCTCCGAGGCGGCGATATCCAGGGTGCCGGCGAAGTGCATGGGCTGGTTGGCGACCACACCGACCGGCCGCCCCTCGACCCGGCCGTAGCCGACCACGATGTTCTGCGCGTAGAGGGGCTGGACCTCAAGGAACTCCCCGTCGTCGAGGACGTGCTCGATGACGGTGTGGATGTCGTACGGCTGGTTGGCGGAGTCCGGGACGAGGGTGTCCAGCTCGCGGTCCTCGTCAGTGATCGTCAGGTCGGCGGGGGCCTCGACGACGACCGGCTCGTCGAGGTTGTTCGACGGCAGGTACGACAGCAGCGCCTTGACGTAGTCGACAGCGTCCTCCTCGTCGGTGGCGAGGTAGTGCGCGTTGCCGCTGCGGGAGTTGTGCGTACGCGCGCCGCCCAGCTCCTCCATGCCGACGTCCTCGCCGGTCACCGTCTTGATCACGTCGGGGCCGGTGATGAACATGTGCGAGGTCTGGTCGACCATCACTGTGAAGTCGGTGACCGCGGGGGAGTAGACCGCGCCGCCGGCGCAGGGGCCCATCACCAGCGAGATCTGTGGGATGACACCGGAGGCCCGGACGTTGCGGAAGAAGATCTCACCGTAGAGGCCGAGCGAGACGACGCCCTCCTGGATGCGCGCGCCACCGGAGTCGTTGATGCCAACCACCGGGCAGCCGATCTTCATGGCCAGGTCCATCACCTTGACGATCTTCTCGCCGAAGACCTCGCCGAGCGAACCACCGAAGACCGTGAAGTCCTGGGCGAAGACGCACACCTGCCGGCCGTCCACCGTGCCGTAGCCGGTGACCACACCGTCGCCGTACGGCCGGTTCTTCTCCAGCCCGAAGGCCGTGGACCGGTGCCGGGCCAGTTCGTCGAGTTCGACGAAGGAGCCCTCGTCGAGCAGCATCTCGATCCGCTCGCGGGCGGTCTTCTTGCCGCGCGCGTGCTGCTTCTCCACGGCGCGGGCCGACCCGGCGTGCACCGCCTCGTCGACCCGGCGCTCCAGGTCCGCCAGCTTGCCCGCGGTGCTGTGCATGTTGGTCCCGGTCTCGGTAGTCACCCTGGGAATATAACGATGGTTCAGGTGGGTGCCCCTGTGCAGTACGCCTCAGTGTCGATCAGGGCACCGCCGTAGGCTGGCGGAATGCCGGGTTCCCCGTACACCGATCTGGACCGGCCGCCGCTGTCGGCGGCCCGGCTGCGCCGCGCGTTGGTCGCGCCGAACGGGCCGTGGGCCCGGCTGGAGTTGCGTGCCGAGACCGGCTCCACCAACGCCGACGTGGCCGAGGCGGCCCGGACCGACGAGCCCGAGGGCCTGGTCGTGGTCGCCGAACGGCAGACCGCTGGTCGTGGTCGCCGCGGTCGGGTGTGGCAGTCGCCGGCCCGGGCCGGCATCGCGACGAGCGTGCTGCTGCGGCCCGGCGAGGCCGTGCCGGACCGCGGTTGGTCGCCGGCGGCACCCACGGGGTACGGGTGGCTGCCGTTGCTGGCCGGCGTGGCGCTGGTCGAGGCGGTGGCCCGGCTGGCCGAACTGGAGGCCACCCTGAAGTGGCCCAACGACCTGTTGATCGACGACGCGAAGTGCGCCGGCGTGCTGGCCGAGGCGGTGCCCGGACGTACGCCGGACCAACCGCCGGCGATCGTACTGGGCATCGGGCTCAACGTGACGCTGCGCGCCGACGAGTTGCCGGTGAATCCGACCGGGCTGCCGGCCACCTCGCTCCAGCTGGCCGGCGCGGCGGCCACCGATCGGGATCCGCTGCTGCGGGCGCTGCTGCGGGCGGTCGCCGACTGGTACGACCGTTGGCGTTCGGCGGGCGGCGACGCGGTGGCCAGCGGCCTGCGCGACGCCTACCTGGCGGCCTGCGCGACGGTCGGTCGGGAGGTACGCGTCCTGCTCCCCAACGGCGACTCCCTGACCGGCACCGCCACCGGAGTGGACCCGGACGGCCAACTCATCGTCACCACCCCCACCGAAACCCGAACCCTGGCAGCCGGCGACGTCCTACACCTCCGCTAACCCACCCCGCCCCACCCCCCAACCGCGCGATCTTGCACTTCCTGTCGCGGCACAAGGGGTGAAAGCCGCGTAACGGCGACCGGAAGTGCAAGATCGCGGAAGCACGGGTGGGGGCCGCGTGGCGGATGTTGTGGTGGGGCTTGGGGGGTTTACCGTCTGCGCGTCTAGAAAATCGCGTTGGAGGTTCCCGTGGCGTTTCCTGAGGACGTGCTCACCGAGGACGAGCATGTCGTGCTGCACCTGCACCCGCACTGGAAGGCGTTGATCCGGCCGATCGCGGTGCTGGTGCTGGCCATCGCCGCGGTGGTGGTCGGCGTGGTCCTGTTGCCCGAGGGCAGCGGAGGTTCGATCGTGCTGGCCGTGATCGGGGCGATCGCCCTGGTCGCGGTGCTCTGGCTCGCGCTGTGGCCGTTCCTGGTCTGGCGCACCACCCACTACCTGTTCACGAACGAGCGGGTCCTGCTCCAGCAGGGTGTCTTCTCCCGGGACCGGCGGGACCTCCCGCTCGCCCGCGTCAACGACCACTCGATGAACCAGCGTTTCGTCGAGCGTCTGCTCGGCTGCGGCACGCTCACCATCGAGTCGGCCGGTGAGCGCGGCCAGTCGGTGCTCTCCGACGTGCCGGACGTCGGAAAGGTGCAGACCACCCTGTACGAGTTGGTCGAGGCACAGCACGACAAGCACTCACTGGGCGATGGCGAGATGCGCGACATGCTCGCCGACATGCAGGACGGCAAGTCGCTGCGCGACACCACCACCTGACCGGTGCGGTTGACACCCGCCCCCTGCCACGGTGTCGGGGGCGGGTCAGTCGTGTCGTTGCGCCTCGGCGGAGCCGCTGATCTCCGTCGGGTCGCCGTCGGACGGCGCGGCGGCGGACGGCACGGCGGCGGACGGCGCGACGGCGGACGGCACGGCGGCGGACGGGTCCGCCGCGATCGGGCCGTCGGCGGGCCGATCAGCTTCGGGCCGGTCAGCTCCGGGCCGGTCAGCTCCGGGCCGGTCAGCGTCGGCCGCGGCGGCTCCGACAGGGGCGGCTCCGACAGCTTCGGCTTCGGCGGGGTCGGCCTCGACCGGCCGGACGGCGAACCAGCCACGGAAGCGGGTCCGCAGCACCTCCTGCTCCGGCCGGTCGTCCGGGCCGAGGCGCAGCATGGTGCCGGTGAGGCTGACGGTGCCGAGCCCGGGACGGGCGGTCGACGGTCGGGCGCCCATCACGTCGACCCGGACGGCGAGCCGGTCGCCGGCCCGCACGGGGGCGAGCCACCGCAGCTCCTCCAGGCCGGGGGACGCGTCCGCGGCGGCCCGGGACAGCAGGTGGTCGACGTACGCGCGCATGAACAGGCTGACCGTGTAGAAGCCACTGGCGATCACACCGCCGTGCCGGCTCGCCGCGGCCAGGTCGCTGTCGACGTGGTACCACTGCGGGTCGAAGCGGCGGGCGAAGGCGACCATCTCGTCGGCGTCCACGGTGACCACGCCGAGATCGACGGTCAGCCCCGGGACGAGGTCCTCGAAGAACAGCTCGGCTGGTCGGCCCGTGCCAGAGCGGGCGTCGGGTGTGGTCACCGGCGGGGCGCGCGACGGGTGCCGACGTGCAGTTCCGCGGCGAGTTCCGCGTCCAGGTCGGCGGCGGGGCTGACGCTCAGGTGCGGGGGCCGGCCCTGGGCGGGTGTGCCGGGCGGGTAGTCGGCGCGCTGTGCGGGCTCCGACTCCTCCAGCTCGGACACGGATTCCGCGAGCTCGGCGACCGGGTCCATCTCCGCCATGGTGTCCCACTCGTCGCGCGGAATGCTGTGCCAGGTGGACTGGGGCTTCGCAGCCTCGTCCGCTGCTGGTGCGACAGGTTGGAAGACGAAGGTCCGGTAGGACCAGAACCGGAACAGCGTGGCCAGCATGACGCCGACGGTCTTGGCCACGTTCAGCGCCAGCAGGCCGTGTACGCCGAGACCGTACTTGGCGGCCGCCACGGCACCCAGCTCAATGAGCAGGCCGGCGCCGTTGAAAAGGAAGAAGAGCAGATATTCCCGACGAAGCGCCGATTTCGGGCGATCGCGGTACGTCCAGTGCCGATTCATGAGGTACGACGTGATGGTCGCGACGATGGTCGCGATCACGGTCGCCTTCAACTGACCATTGACGAAAACGGTCAGTGCGAGGGCATTGAACACCGCGTAATTGATGACGGTGTTGATGCCGCCGACGATGCCGAACTTGAGCGCCTCGTGGATGAACTTCTGCCAGCGCTCAGGCAGCAGACGGACAAGACGCATGCGAAACACCTTAGGGCAGTCGGTGCGGCCGGCGATCACCGGCCGAACGAGGTGGGCGGCAGGTCACGCCCCGTGGTCACGGTCGGGATTCACCTGCGGAACGGTCGGGGTTCCCGCTTCGACGAAGACGAACCGCCGGTAGGACCAGAATCGGAACAGCGTGGCGAGCCCCGTGCCGACGATGTAGCTGGCGAGGTTGTCGGCGAGGCGGGTCTGGAACACTGCCGGCCAGATGGCCCCGAGCCCGTAGCGGCTCAGCGCCAGGCAGGCGACGGTGATGCCGAGGCCGACCGCGTTGAAGAAGAAGAAGAGCGCGTACTCGCGGGCCGCGTTGTTGCGCTGACGGTGCCGCCACGTCCAGAACCGGTTGCCGACGAAGGCGACGGTGGCCGCGATCACTGTGGAGATCGTCTTCGCGGTCAGCTCCTCGACGCCGTGCCTGCTCGTCAGGTAGTTGAAGAGCGCGAAGTCGATGAGGAAGGCGAAACCACCCACGGTGGCGAACTTGCTCAGCTCGCGGAGGAGATGACCGAAGCGGTCGAGCAGTGTGCCGACGAGACCCCGTCGGGTCTGCGGGGAACCCGGTTGTTCCCCGGTCATCGTGGCGGCCACGCAGGGAGCCTACCGGCTGCCGGCCAGTCAGAGGGGTAGCAACGGCGAGCGGGCGCGGTGTCCCGGAGGGGCCCAGCGTCTGCGTACGTGACCACTGCACAGAGCGTAGCCAATTGGGAGGACTGAGCCGCTGCGGAACGGGAATCCTCGCACCGGTCGGCGGGGCAGGTCCACGGCCCGACCGCAACAAGCCGCCGCCGGGGTGCACAACAAGATTTGCGTGAAACTGCGCGGGAAAGCGGGTATCAGCTCGTGATGCCGCAGCGAGGCCGTAGCTTGTGCAGTTCTTCACAACCTGTCCCACTGACTCGGAAGGCTGCCCGGTTTACGCTGAGGCCAATCCCAGGTTTCCACGAAGGCGACGCTTCGCGCCGCCGAGTCTCGTGCATCCCATAGATCGGTCAGCGTCGACCACAAGGAGATGTGTCATGGTTGCTCCGGCTGTTGTGCGGGGAATCGATCAGGCCCCGACGTCCCACCCGAAACTGCTCGCCTGGGTCCGTGAGGTCGCAGAACTGACCACCCCCGACCGTGTCGTCTGGGTGGACGGGTCCGACGAGGAGTGGCGCCGCCTCACCGATGAACTGGTCGAGGCCGGCACTCTGATCCGGCTCAACCCCGAGAAGAAGCCCAACTCGTTCTACGCGCGCACCGACCCGACGGACGTCGCCCGGGTCGAGGAGCGCACCTACATCTGTTCCGTCGACGAGGCGGATGCCGGCCCCACCAACAACTGGATGGCGCCGGCCGAGATGAAGCGGACGATGACGGAGTTGTACCGGGGCTCCATGCGCGGTCGCACCATGTACGTCATCCCGTTCGTCATGGGCCCGGTGGAGGCCGAGTCCCCGATGTTCGGTGTGGAGATCACCGACAGCCCGTACGTGGTCGCCTCCATGCGGATCATGACGCGGATGGGCGCCCGGGTCCTTGAGGCCATGGGCGACGACGCGGACTTCGTGCACGCGCTGCACTCCATCGGCGCCCCGCTCGCCCCCGGCCAGGAGGATGTCGCCTGGCCGTGCAACGACACCAAGTACATCTCGCACTTCCCGGAGACCCGGGAGATCTGGTCGTTCGGCTCGGGTTACGGCGGCAACTCGCTGCTGGGCAAGAAGTGCTACTCGTTGCGGATCGCCAGCGTGATGGGCCGGGACGAGGGCTGGCTCGCCGAGCACATGCTGATCCTGAAGATCACCTCGCCGGAGGGCCGGGTCTACCACATCGCCGGCGCGTTCCCGTCGGCCTGCGGCAAGACCAACCTCGCCATGGTGGAGCCGACGATCCCCGGCTGGAAGGTCGAGACCATCGGCGACGACATCGCCTGGATGCGGTTCGGCCCGGACGGCCGCCTCTACGCGGTCAACCCCGAGTACGGTCTCTTCGGCGTCGCGCCCGGCACCGACTGGAAGACCAACGCCAACGCCATGCGCACCCTGGACCGGGGCAACTCGATCTTCACCAACGTCGGCCTCACCGACGACGGTGACATCTGGTGGGAGGGCATGGGTGAGCCGCCGGCGCACCTGATCGACTGGAAGGGCAACGACTGGACGCCGGAGAGCGACAGCCTCTCGTCCCACGCGAACAGCCGGTTCTGCACCCCGATCACGCAGTGCCCGATCCTCGCCGACGAGTACTTCGACCCGAACGGCGTTCCGATCGACGCGATCCTCTTCGGCGGACGCCGTAAGGACACCGTCCCGCTGGTGACCGAGGCCCGCGACTGGGTGCACGGCGTCTACATGGGTGCCACGCTCTCCTCGGAGACGACCGCCGCCGCGTCCGGCGCGGTCGGCGTGGTCCGCCGGGACCCGATGGCGATGCTGCCGTTCATCGGCTACCACGCCGGTGACTACTTCCGGCACTGGATCGAGATGGGCAAGGGCACCGACGGCGACGAGGCGAAGCTGCCGAAGATCTACTACGTCAACTGGTTCCGCAAGGACCCGGACGGTTCGTTCCTCTGGCCCGGCTTCGGCGAGAACTCGCGGGTGCTCAAGTGGATCGTGGAGCGGATCGAGGGCACCGCCGACGCGGTCGAGACGCCGGTCGGCATGGTCCCCGCGCCGGACGCCCTGGATGTCGAGGGCCTGGACATGACCCCGGAGGATGTCCGGATCGCGCTGAAGGTCGACCCGGACGAGTGGCGCAACGAGCTTCCGATGATCACCGATTGGTTCGAGAAGTTCGGTGACAAGCTGCCCGGCGTGCTCTGGGCCGAGCTGGACGCACTGCGCGCGCGCCTGGACGCCGCACAGCCGCAGCGGTAGGTGTGAACGAGGCCCTTCGCGGGCAACATCGGATTTCATGAGGACGGCCGCCGAGACCCAGGTCCGGCGGCCGTCCGCCGTCCGGGTGCTCGTCATCCTGCTGGCCACGACGGCGGCGGCCACCGTCGTGGTCGAGCTGCTCAATTGGTGGTACGCCCCGGAGCAGGGTTTCGGGTTGGCCGTCCGGACCGGCTGGGCACTGCTGCGCTCGTTCGGTTTCCTGCTGCTGATCGGGCACGTGCAACGGGGTCGTACGGTGGCCCGCCCGTTCGGGCTGATCCTCGCGGTCACCACGATCTTCGCGGTCGGCCGGCTCATCGTGCCCCGGCAGGGGGTGCCGCCGTTGCCCGGCCTGCTCGGTTTCGCGATCCTCACGGCGCTCTGTGTCGCTGTGGTCTGGCTGCTCTACCGCTCGTCGGCGTTGGCCGGGCACCTTGTCCGGCACCGTCCGCGTCTCGTCATCGACCGGGACGGCATCTCCTGGCGGGAGACCCCGCCCCGCCGACCACAGGCCAGCGCCTGGTTGTTGACCAGTCGGGTGGCGGCCTTCACCTACAGCCCGTTGATGCTGGTGCCGGCGCTGGTGGCCGGGGGCTCCATCCTGGACGGTCGGCTGACCGCGGTGCCGGCCGTGCTGTTCTGGTTCGGCGCTGGCATCACGGCCAGCTACGCCGTGCTGTTCTGCACCGCGTTCCTGATGCGGGGCAAGGACTGGGCCCGTGGCCTGCTGATCGTCGTCACGGTGGCCGTACTCGCTGTGGATCTGCCGCTGTGCTGGTGGCTGCTGGGGGTCGACGGCCTGGTCCGCGACGGCGGCCCCCTGGTCGCGGCGGCGGGGTTGACCCTGTACGGCCTGCGCCGCGCCGCCCGCGCCCCCGACGCCGCCCAACCTGAACCCCAACCCTGACCGCGGCCAGCCCCGCACCCCTCCCGCTGGCCGGCTGGCGGCTGGCGGCCGGCGGCCGGCGGCCGGCGGCCGGCCATGGCGCTGGCCCGGCCATGGCGCTGGCCCGGCCATGGCGCTGGCCCGGCCATGGCGCAGGCCCGACCACGGCCCATTCCCCCTTTGCTCTGCACCTCTATAGGCGACAGTGGCGGACGGTAACCGTCGCGTCCGCGGGTGCAGAGCAAAGGAGGGCGGTGAGACCTGTCGGTCCAGTGCGGGAACGGTCTTCTCGGGCGGGCAGGGGGCAGGATGGCGGGTGGCGTCGGTCACAGCGATCGGCGTCGGGGCAGCTGCGGAGATCGTCGGTGTGGCCGGCCGGAGGGCCGACCAGGTCGCCCGGCGGGAGCGGCCGCGCCGCGTCGGACTGGAGGGAGGCGCGCGGTGGACGACGAGTTCGACGTGGTGGTGGTGGGGGCGGGGCCGGCCGGCGCGGCAGCGGCGCTGACGGCGTGCCGGGCCGGTGCCAGCGTGCTGCTGCTGGACCGGGCCGACTTCCCCCGGGACAAGGCGTGTGGTGACGGGATCGCCGCGCACTCGGTGGACGTGCTCGCCGAGCTGGGGGTGACCGAGGCGGTGGCGGGTTACGCGCCGTTGCCGGCGCTCCGCATGATCTCGCCGGGGGGCGGTGCGGTGGCCCGGGCGCTGCCCCGACCCGCGTACACCGTGCCCCGGGAGGTCTTCGACGCGCGCTTGGTGGCGGCCGCGGTGGCCGCCGGCGCGCAGCTGCGCCGGCACACCGTGCGCCAGGTCGAGCCACGAGCCGACCGGGTGGTGCTCGACGGGCAGGTGTCCGGGCGGGTGGTGATCGGTGCGGACGGCGCCGGCTCGGTGGTGCGTCGGGCGCTCGGCCACCCGCAGAACCCCGACCGGCACCTCGCGCTGGCCATCCGGGGGTACGCCCCGGCGCTGCCCGGCCCGTCCGAGCAGCTCATCGTCACCTCGAAGGCGCGTTGGCCGGCGTACGCATGGTCCTTTCCGATCGGTGACGGACGGGCGAACGTCGGGTACGGGGAGGTCCTGCGCGGTGAGCCGCTGAGCCGGGCGTACCTGCTGGACCGGCTGGCCGCGCTGCTACCCGGCACCGACCTGGCGACAGTGACCGCGTTGCGGGCCCATCACCTGCCGCTCTCCACGCACCGACCGTCGCCGGGGCGGGGGCGCACCCTGCTGGCCGGGGACGCCCTGTCGCTGATCAACCCGTTCACCGGGGAGGGGATCTTCTACGCGTTGCTCTCCGGCGCGCTGGCCGGGTCGGCGGCGGCCCGGTCGCCCGAGGACGCCGCCGGCCGCTACGCCCACGGGTTGCGTCGCCGTCTCGGCACCCACCTGCGGCACAGTTCGGTCGCGGCCTGGTTGGCCCGGCGACGCCGGGTGGTGGACGCGGCGGTCCGGGCGGCCCGTCGGGACGACCGGGTCTTCTACGACGTGGTCGAGCTGGGTCTGGGTGACGGACGCCTCACCGCTCGTACGCTCGCGATGATCGGCATCGGTCTGGGCGGTGGGGATGGGGCTCCGAGGCGGTGAACTGGCGCAAGGGTCGCTACGCTGCTAGGTGATGACGCTGCGGAACCTTATCTACTCCGTGTACGAGCGCCGGCTCACGGCAAAGCTCGCCGGTAAGCCCGTGCCCCGCCATGTCGGGGTGATGTGCGACGGCAACCGCCGCTGGGCGCGGGAGATGGGCTTCGTCGACCCGAACGACGGGCACCGGGTCGGCGCCGCGAAGATCAAGCATGTCCTCGCCTGGTGTGACCAGGCTGGCGTCGGGCACGTGACCCTCTACCTGCTGGCCACCGACAACCTGCGTCGCCCGGCGAGCGAGCTGGATCCACTGGTGAAGATCATCGAGGATCTGGTGGTGGAGCTGGCCGAGGAGGGCAACCCCTGGCGGCTGCGCATGGTCGGTGCGCTCGACCTGCTGCCGGCGCAGACCGCGGCGGCGCTCAAGGGCGCCGAGGAACGCACCCTCGACCGCAGCGGAGGGGCGGAGGTGAACATCGCGGTGGGCTACGGCGGTCGGCGGGAGATCACCGACGCGGTCCGCTCCCTGCTGCTGGAACACGCAGCCGCCGGCGGGACCCTTGAGGAACTGGCCGAGGTGCTGGACGTCGAGCACATCAGCGAGCACCTCTACACGCGCGGCCAGCCCGACCCTGACCTGGTCATCCGCACCAGCGGCGAGCAGCGGCTCTCCGACTTCATGCTGTGGCAGTCCGCGCACTCGGAGTTCTACTTCTGCGAGCTCAACTGGCCGGATTTCCGGCATATCGACTTCCTGCGGGCCCTGCGCTCGTACGCCAACAGGCAACGCCGCTACGGCACCTGACCGGGCGGCGACGCCGTCGGTCGCCGCTCGGTCAGAGCAGGCCGGTACAGGGCAGGCCGGTCAGGGCAGGTGGGTCAGCGCCCGGGTGAGGAAGTCGCCCAGGGCGGCCGGCGACTCGATCGTCAGGTCGGCGGCGTTGGCCACCTCATGTCCGGTCTCCGAGTTGGCCACCGCCACGCACACGCCGAGGAAGTCCGGATCGGCGGCGGCGCGAGCGCGCAGCGCGGCGAAGGCCTTGATGTCGGAGACGTCGTCGCCGAAGTACCAGGCGCCGGTGGCGCCCTTGATCGCCTCGCCGATGACCATGCCCTTGTCCCGGTCGACCGGCGGCTTGAGCTCCAGCACCATCCGCCCGGCCTGCGAACGCAACCCCAGGCGGTCGGCCTGCGCCTGACCCCACTGCTGCACCGTCGGGCCGAGTTGCGGGGCGGTACGCCAGTGCAGCGCGACCGAGAGCCGCTTGTACTCCACCAGCGTGCCGGGAGGCAGCTCCGCCCGGGCCAGGTCGGCCAGCTCGGACATTGTCGGAACCCAGGGCAGCGCCGCCGGTTCGGTGACGGTCTCCCCGCCGGAGTGGCTGTGCTCCAGCCCGTAGAGACCGTAGAGGTCCACGCCGGCGAGCCCGCCGAGCTGATCCCGAAGGAACTCGACGGGTCGGGCGGAGACGATCGCGACCCGCTGCACGACCGGGGCGAGCGCCTCGATCGCGGCCAACGCGTTGGGAGCCGGGCGTACCGCGGTCGGATCGTCGTCGACGGGCGCGAGCGTGCCGTCGAAGTCGAAGAAGAGCACGGTCCCGGCCGCCCGACTGGCGGTTGCCCGCCAGGCCTGGTCGGCGTCCAACGGGGTTTTCGGCTGCTGATTGCCCAGATTCAACGGCGGCACGCGCGTCAGCGTACCCCGGCGATCCAGGCTCATTCCTGGCCGAGCGGACCCGTTGTGCGGTAGGCGATCAGCGTTCGGCAGCTCCTCGTCCGCGCCGGCCGAACGGCACCACCGCCGCCTCCTGGCCGTGGCTCAACAGGTAGCCCTCCACGAACCCGGTGTTCCGATCGCCGGTGTGGTGTTCGATCTCGTTGAGCCGGGCCACCAGGAACTCGGTGAGCGCGCTGATCCGGTTGTTCAGGCGCTCGTGCAGCTCGGCGACGACGGCCAGGACGACCGCGGTGCCGGCGGTGATGAGCGCAAAGAGGTTGACGAGCAGCGGAAGCTGCCCGCCGTCGACCACGAGGGTCACTGTGTTGCCGGTCACCCACAGTGTCACCGACACCGTTGCGACCACGACTGCCAACCACTTCAGGGTCATGGACAGACCCCTCCTTCTGTCCCGCAGGGCTGGGTTCGGCCTTGTCCCGTCCCCCCGCCGATGACGAGCCCAAGCAGTACGAATAGGGACGCTAGCGTGCCCGTTCCAACCCCGGAGGTAAACGAATGAACCTGACCAGGCGTTCTTTCGCTATCTGAGGAACTAGCCCGCCTGATTGCCCCTTTTTCGGACATCGACCGGCAGCGTTGGGCGGTATGCGAGGTATCTGATGGTTTCGCGGATGTGGAACTTCTCCGCGTCCGACACCTGCGGGTCGACCAGCCGGCGCAGCAGGGCCTCGACGTCGGGGTCCATCGGAGGGGCGGCCTGGCCGGTGCGGGGGCCGGTCGCGGTGCGGTCCCAGCCGAGGGCGGCGAAGGCGGCGGCCGGGTTCAGCCCCAGCCCCTCGCAGAAGGCGACCACCCGTTCGGCCTCCGGGTCGCTGGCCCAGTCGCCCCGGACCCAGCGGTTGATGGTCTGCCGGGAGACGCCGGTGCGCCGGGACACCTCGGTGCCGCTCCAGGCTCGGGTCGCCCGTGCCTCGTCCAGGGCCCGTCGGACGAAGGTGGCGAAGGCGATCTTCCGCGCATTGGCCGTCTCGGTCACTCCGTGACGGTACGGCCAGCCGACGGAGGGTGGGTACGCCGGCTCGCCACTGTCACGCGGACGTGACGAGGCGTTCGGATTTCCGGTAAACGAGTCAGTGCCACTGTTGAGGGGTGTCACGCGGGCAGAATAGATGAACGTAGTGGCAAACGTAACCGGACGAAAAGCTGATACTGTCACGTCCATGGGACAATCTACGGTGTGTCACGTGCATGAGACGACTGGTGCTCACATGCGTCACGCCCCCGGTGCCAGGGGGCCGTGGTGACCGAGCTCGCCACCCGCGCCCAGGCCTTCGGGCTGATCGCCGAGGGCGTCGCTGCGGGGCTGACCGCCCCCTGGCGCCTCTACCTCGCCCGAGGCTGCCGTTACCTGTCGCTGAGCGTCGGCGATCGTGCCGAGTGGAACGCCTGGCGTACCCATCTCGGCTGCCCCGAGCTGAGTGTCCGGGTCTACGACGCCGGCGGCGAGATCCGCCGGTCCTCGGTGGCCGAAGTCGTGCTGGACGGCTGCCGGATCAGCGTCGAGCTGGTCGAAGAGGTCAGCACCGACGACCTGGACCGGTTGCTCGTCGCCGACCCCACCACGATCGAGCCGGAGGAGCGATGACCTGGCGTCCCGGCTGGGCCGGAGCTGCCCGATGAGCCCTTTTCTCGCGGTGTTCCTCGTCCTGGTGCTCGGCGCCACCAGCTACGCGGCCGGGCGGCTGCACGGGCAGCTCAGCTATCGCATCGGTTACCGCTTCGGTTACCGGCAGGGCTACTTCGACGGTGACCGGGGCGCCTGGAACCGGCGTCGGCGGGACGCCCAGGCGGCCATCGCCTCGGCCCTGTCGGTCTCGCCCGCGGGAGTGGTCCGCTCGGCTGGTGCCGTCGCCCGCCCCGGCACCACGTACACCGGCTCGTCGTTCAGCGCGCCGGCCGCCCCGATCACCGGGCGGCACCCGACCGGCACGCTCGTCCGACGGACCGGTTGAGGTCGGTCGGCGGGGTCCGCCCCGCCGACCGGTGCCACGAACGCGGTGCGTCGTCCGCGGCGGACACGCACCGTCGGGGTCACGTCAGACCGGTGACGGTGGCCCCAACCGGCCGGGATGCGCGCAGGGGGCATGCATCCCGGCCGGTTCCGCCGTGCCCGCGACGGTGCCTTTCGGCTGGTGCCGGCGTCGGCGCGGCGCTGTTCACGAGCGCGCCGTGGGAGATCCACGTTCGGCCTCTAGCCGGGAAGGTCCGGCGGGGCTAGCGTCTAGGCATGGCACGGGGTTCTCCCGAGCCAGCCGGTCCGCCCGGATCTGCGACCTCGCGCACGGGGTTCCGCATCCGACCCCGTGTCCCCGGGCACCGGAGGAGGCGGAACACGGGTGGCGGGTGCCCATCCGTCGGAGCAGGCCTGTGACGACTCGCCGTACCATCGCCGGTGCCGACCAGACCCCGGCCGCGACTGCCACGACCCGCCGCGCCACCAGGAGCCGCCGTTCGGCGGCCGCCGCGCCGGCCGACCCCAAGGAGCCACGACCAGCCGGCCAGGCCTTCGTCCTGGACACGTCGGTGCTGCTCTCCGATCCGGCGGCATTCCACCGGTTCGCGGAGCACGAGGTGGTGCTGCCTCTGGTGGTCATCACCGAGCTGGAGGGCAAGCGGCACCATCCGGAGCTGGGCTGGTTCGCCCGGCAATCGCTGCGGATGCTCGACGACCTGCGGGTCCGGCATGGTCGACTCGACCATCCGGTGCCCGCCAACGACGTCGGCGGCACCCTGCGGGTGGAGCTGAACCACACCGACGACGGTGTCCTGCCGCCCGGCTTCCGCACCGAGAGCAACGACGCCCGGATCCTCTCCGTCGCGCTGAACCTCGCCGCCGAGGGGCGGGAGGTGACCCTGGTCAGCAAGGACATGCCGCTGCGGGTCAAGGCCGCCTCGGTGGGCCTGCGCGCCGACGAGTACCGCCACGGCCAGGCCAGTGACCCGACCTGGACCGGCATGTCGGAGCTGGAGTTGAGCGAGGAGCAGATCGGCCAGCTCTACGCCGGCGAGACGCTCGACCTCGACGAGGCGGCCGGGCTGCCCTGTCACACCGGTCTGGTGCTGCACTCGGCGCGTGGCTCGGCGCTCGGCCGGGTGCTGCCGGACAAGTCGGTGCGGCTGGTCCGGGGCGACCGGGAGGCGTTCGGGCTGCACGGTCGCTCGGCCGAGCAGCGGATCGCTCTCGACCTGCTGCTGGACGAGTCGATCGGGATCGTCTCGCTGGGCGGCCGGGCCGGCACCGGAAAGTCGGCGCTGGCGCTCTGCGCCGGGCTGGAGGCGGTGATGGAGCGTCGTCGGCACAAGAAGGTGATCGTGTTCCGCCCGCTGTACGCGGTAGGTGGCCAGGAGTTGGGCTACCTGCCGGGTTCGGAGTCGGAGAAGATGTCGCCGTGGGCGCAGGCGGTCTTTGACACGCTCGGCGCGGTGGTGCACGAGAACGTGCTGGAGGAGGTCACCTCGCGGGGCATCCTGGAGGTGCTGCCGCTGACCCACATCCGGGGGCGCAGCCTGCACGACGCCTATGTGATCGTGGACGAGGCCCAGTCGCTGGAGCGTGGGGTGTTGTTGACGGTGCTGTCCCGGATCGGGCAGGGCTCGCGGGTGGTGCTCACCCACGACGTGGCCCAGCGGGACAATCTGCGGGTCGGTCGACACGATGGGGTGACGGCTGTCATCGAGGCGCTCAAGGGCCATCAGCTCTTCGCACACGTCACCCTCAGCCGTTCGGAGCGGTCGCCGATCGCCGCGATGGTCACCGACCTCCTGGAGGACATCCCGATCTGACGGGCGCTTTGCGGGGGTCTGTCCCTGATTTTGGTGTGGTCCAGATCACAAACGGCCCGGTCCGTTTCCCATCAGCCTCACTGTGCGCAATCGTGTCCCACGAGCGTCCACGCACCAGAGGAATCGTTGGTGATCGAACGTCGCGAGACGGACGACATCAGCGAAGATCGGTGCGTCAGCGCGACCGGCAACCGGTCGGGGCGCTCGTGGCACGGCTGACGGCCCACCTGCGGCCCGCGCCGCGCCACGTCCTTGCTCCCGACGAAGGGACCACTTCGTGAGTCGGCTGTGGAGCCGGTTGGGCGCCCGTACGGCTGCTGTAGCGCTGCTCTCCGTGGGCGTTGCCGGTGGCTTCTACCTGGGCGAAGACCGGGAAACCCAGCAACAGGGCCTGACCGACAAGGTCAGCGTCGAGGTCGACCGGGCCGACCTCGCGTACCAGCGTGAGCGGCAGGCCGCCCACCAGGTGCAGTTCTCCAAGCAACGCGCCGCCGAGTACCAGGCGAAGCTGCGGGCGAAGCAGGCCGCGAAGGAGGCCGCCGAGCGGGCACGCCAGGCCGAGGCCGCCGCGGCGTCGCGCAAACGTGAGCGCGCGGCCGCGAACGCGGCCGCCAAGCCGTACGACGGGCCGATCCCGGCGTCCTGCGCCGAGTACAGCGGCAACCGCAAGACCGGCTGCGCTCTGATGATCGACGCCGGCTTCGGCATCTCCGAGTTCCCCTGCCTGGAGAAGCTCTGGACCAAGGAGAGCGGCTGGAACCACAAGGCCAGCAACTCCTCGTCCGGTGCGTACGGCATCCCGCAGTCGCTGCCGGGCAGCAAGATGGGCTCCGTCGCATCCGACTGGCGAACCAACCCGGCCACCCAGATCAAGTGGGGGTTGGGCTACATCAAGGGCAGGTACAAGACGCCCTGCGGTGCCTGGACCTACTTCCAGAACAACGGGCACTACTGACGCTCTCGACGCGGGGCGGGTGGACGACCACCCGCCCCGCTGTCGTGCGTACCCCGGTCGGGACGTGAGTGGCGGTCGGCCGCTTTTGCTGATAGCAGTTGTACGGTGACCCTGCACCCGTCAAGCGGCGACCCGTTCCGGTTCGGCACCGAGGCGTTCTACGCCTCGCTCGGCCGGGCCTTCGTCGCCATGTGCGCGGTGGTCCCGTTCCTGTTTCTCATCGAGGCCGTCGACCAGGGACTGGCGTTCGGCCTGGACGCCACCGCCGGCATCATCCCGCAACGCATCGACGGGCTGGACGGGGTCTTCTTCTCCCCGTTCCTGCACCACGGCTTCGACCACCTCTACAGCAACAGCATCCCGCTGATCCTGCTGGGCACCTTCGTCCTCGCCGCCGGTGCCCGCCGGTTCCTCTGGTCGACCCTGATCATCATCCTGGTCAGTGGGCTCGGCGTGTGGTTCACCGGCTCGCCCAACTCGGTGGTGGTCGGCGCCAGTGGTGTCATCTTCGGCTACCTGGGCATCCTGCTCACCCGGGGCATCGTCGAGCGCAGCTGGTGGAACTTCGCGGTCTTCCTCCTGGTCGGTCTGCTCTACGGCTGGCAACTGGTCGGCATTCTCCCCACCGACGAGCGGATCTCCTGGCAGGGTCACCTGTTCGGCCTGCTCGGCGGGGTGGTGGCGGCGATCCTGTTCCGGCGGCGGCGACCGGCGGTGGACGGCCCGGACTATTCAGGTTCCACGCTCAGCCTGCCCTGAGCCGATTCTCCGGCGCGCCTCTGGGACGTCCTTGCCCGACTGTCGCCGCCCGCCTACGGTCGAGATCAGCACGCGTTGATCCGTAAGCGGAAAGCGACGGTACGCCATGCGCGAGGTCGATGTCGCCGTGATCGGGGCCGGTCCGGCCGGCCTCTTCGCCGCGTACTACGCCGGGTTCCGAGGGCTGTCGGTGGCGGTGATCGACGCGTTGCCCGAACCGGGCGGCCAGGTCACTGCCATGTACCCGGAGAAGCTGATCCTCGACGTCGCCGGCTTTCCCGCCGTCAAGGGCCGTGATCTGGTGGCCAACCTGGTGGCCCAGGCAGCGCCGTTCAATCCGCGGTACCTGCTCGGCACCCGGGCGGAGAAGCTCTCGTACGCTGACGGCCGACCGGTGCTGGGCCTGGCCGGCGGTGAGCAACTCGCCTGCGGCGCGATAGTGGTCACCGGCGGGCTCGGCAGCTTCAGCCCTCGGCCGTTGCCGTGCGCCGACGGCGCCCCCGGGTCAGGGATCGTCTACTTCGTGACCGAGCCGACCGAGCTGGCCGATCGGGACGTGCTGATCGTCGGTGGTGGCGACTCCGCCTTCGACTGGGCGTTGGCCCTGCAACCGCTGGCCCGGTCGGTGACCCTCGTACACCGACGGGAGAAGTTCCGGGCGCACGCCTCGACCGTCGCCCGGGTGCTCGCGCTGCCGGTGCGGGTCGTGGTCAACGCCGAGGTCACCAGGCTGCTCGGGGACGGCACGGTGACCGGTGCCGAGGTGACAGTGCGCGGCGGCGCCACCGAGACGTTGCCGGTGGACGTCGTGGTGGCCGCCCTCGGTTTCACCGCCGACCTGGGCCCGCTCGCCGAGTGGGGGCTACGGCTGGACCGCCGCCACATCCTGGTGGACAGCGCGATGGCCACCAACCTGCCCCGGGTCTTCGCGGCGGGCGACATCACCGAGTACCCGGGCAAGGTCCGACTGATCGCCACCGGCTTCGGTGAGGCGGCGACGGCGGTCAACAACGCGGCGGTGGCCATCGACCCGAGCGCCCACCTCTTCCCGGGGCACTCCTCCGATGCCGGCTGAGCGTCGGTACCGGACCCAGACCGACCTGAGTCCGGATCGAGACGGGTCGACCCGATCCTGAGGGGATGACGGGTTCCGCCACTCCCCAGGACGGCGCACCCACCACGCTGTCCTGGCTCTGCCACCCTGCCACCCTGTTCGCGCTGGCCCTGCTGCTGGTCAACGATCATGTGCTGAAGGCGGCCTTCCCCGGCCCGGTGACCGGCAAGCTGAGCGACGTCGCCGGGCTGGTGCTCGCCCCACCGCTGGTCGCGGTGCTGCTGACCCTCCTGCTGCCACGACTGCCGGCCCGGAGGGCCGCGTCGGTCGCCCTGGCCACTGTGGGTGCCGGGTTCGCGGTGGTCAAATCCAGTGGGTACGCCGCCGAACTCGCCTCCTCGGCCTGGACCGTGCTGGCCGGGCCGTCGCTGGTCCGGGCCGACTGGACCGACCTGTTCACCCTGCCGGCGCTCGGCCTGGCCTGGTGGAGCTGGCGGCGGTCACGTCGCCGCCCGGTGCGCCGACGGACCGCCCGGCTGGTCCGGATGCTGGTGGTGCTGCCACCGGCGGTCTTCGCGGTGGCCGCCACCAGCCAGTACCAGTACCCGTACGCCGTGGGCACCGCCCTGCTCGACGGTCACCCGGCGATCTCGATCGGCGTGGGATACAACGATCGGACCTGGCCGGAGGGGCCGGCTGACGGCCGATGGTCGATCAGCCAGGACGGGGGGAACACCTGGCGGCCCGCCGCCGACGGCGAGGAACAGCGGTTGTCCCGCCAGGGCCCCGGGCAGCGGCAGGCGTGTGTGCCCACCGAGCCGCAGCGGTGCTACCGGGCGGTCGCCGAGCACCTGCGGGTGGAGCAGAGTGACGACGCGGGCGTGACCTGGCAGGTGGCCTGGGAGGTGTCGGACGCGCGCCGCGAGGGGATGGCCCGCCGGTTCGCCAACCCAGGTGACATCCGCCGGCACTTCGCCTCCCGCGATCTGATCGTCTATCCGGCCGCCGGTGGCGGCCACGAGGTGCTGGTCGCCAACGGGCGCGACGGCATCCTGCACCGGAGAGCGGACGGCGGATGGCAACGCGACGGCTTCCGACATCACGCGGGACCGGACGACGGAGGCTGGACCGAGCCGCCCGCGCTGGACGGCGGGCTCGGCAGCCGCGACACGGACCTGCAGCTCGCCCTCGCGCTCGCGCTGACCCTCGGCGTTACGGTCACCGTGCTCGCTGGTCATCTGGCGATCCGTCGCGGGGGCGGTCCGCGCTGGTGGGGGGTCGCCGGCAGCGGGGCGATAGTGGTCGCGGGGATCGTGCTGGCGGGCGCCTGGGGGCGCAACGATGACTCCTCGACGGGCATGGCCCTGCTGTTCGTCGTTCTGCCCCTGAACGTCGTGACAGCGACGGCCATGCTCGTTCGGGTCTCCTACCAGGACGCACTGACCCGATGGAGCGGATGGGCACTCACCGGGCTGCTGCTCACCGCGCTCCTCTCCCTGGTGCCGCTCGTGGGTTGGCTGGGCGGGAACCCTGCGCAGAGCAGGGTCGCCGTGGCGCTCGCCCTGCTGGCCCTGGTGCCGGGCGTGCTGCTCGCCGTCCGGATCGCCCGGCTGTACGACCCGGCCCGGGCGTTTGGGCACCGATACCCACCGCACCCGTCCGATCCGCCCTACCCGCAGTACCCGCCGCACCCGCCCGCGGTTCCCGATCGGCCCTACCCGCCCTACCCATCGCACCCGCCCGCGGTGCCCGATCCGTCCTACCCGCTCGACCCGCCCTACCCGTTCGAACCGCCGGATCGGCTGTCGTCTAGGACGCCGCCAGCGCCCCCGACATCCCCAGCGCCGCCGGAGTCGTCCCATCCGGTGCTCCGGCCTTCCGTGCCGGATCCGTCAGCCGAGTCGGGGTAGGCCGCTCAGGTCGGCGCGTGGTCGAGGTCCGGGTGCCGTGGTGCGGGCTGGCGCCGTTCGGCCCGGCCGCACGATGACGAAGTCGACCCCGGTGCGCTCACGGCGACCGTGGGGGCCCTGGGCGGCCGATCCGCGCCAGTTGCGTCGCCGGCCCGCTGACGGCTCAGCGGCGGGCCGGCGGGGCGAGCGCGGCGATCAGCACTGCCACCATGGTCAGCGCCGCCCCCAGCAGGGTGTTCACCCCGGGGTGCGAGGCCGCCGTGGGGAGGACCAGGTCCAGCAGCACGGCGCCGACGATCTGCCCGGCGATGGTGGCCAGGCCGAGCAGCAGCACACCGGTGAAACGCACGATCGCGGCGGCGATCGCGATGAACACGATGCCGATCGGGCCGCCCAGGTAGAGCCACGGCTCGGACGGCAGATGGCCACCGGGCCAGCCGCGTACGACGATGTCGATCGCGAACGCGACCAGCAGGGTGACAGTGCCGACGGCGAAGTTGACGAGCGTGGCGGTCAACGCGCTGTCGGCCGCCGCCCGGACCCGACCGTTGACGGCCTGCTGCCAGGCGATGCCCACCCCGGCGAGCAGCGGCAGCAGAGCCAGCGCCAGTGCGCCCGGGTCGCCCAGTCGGTCACCGACCGCCAGGCAGACCGCCAACACGGTGAGCACCGCGCCGGCCAGCCGCTGCCGGGTGACCGGCTGCCGGCCGGTGGGCCCGATCCCGGCCCGATCCACGGCAAGGCTGCTGCCGGTCTGGCCGGCCACCACCGCCACGGTGAAGACCGCCACGCCCAACGTGCCGATGGTGAGCCCTTGAGTGGCCACCAGGAACGCCCCGCACATGCCACCGAGGCACTGCCACGGCCGCAACGCGCCCGTCCGCAGGGCCCGCCGGGTCGCGGCCAGCCCGCGCCGGCCACCAGGGGTCGCGGGCACCAGCACCAGCAGCACCAGCAGGCCGAGGCCGAACGACACCACCGCGGCGGCGAAACCGTCCTCGAGGCGTACCCCCAGCTCGCCGTTGATCCGCGACTGCACCGCCACCGCGACCCCGGAGGCCGACGCGAGCGCGACGCCGGTGATCCGACGGGCGGCCGACAGGGTCTGCGGGGTCGCCGTGTCGGTGGCTGTCACTCCTGTTCAGCCAGCGGTCGACCATCGAAGTCGACAGCGGAGTAGAGCGCCAGCTTCTCCAGCCGGTGGTACGAGTCGATCACCCGGATGGTGCCGCTCTTCGAGCGCATCACGATCGACTGGGTGTACGCCCCGCCCGCCCGGTACCGCACGCCGCGCAGCAGGTCGCCGGAGGTGACCCCGGTCGCCACGAAGAAGCAGTTGTCGCCGGTGACGAGATCATCGGTGCCCAGCACCCGGTCCAGGTCGTGCCCGGCGGCGATCGCCTTCTCCCGCTCCTGCTCGTCGCGCGGCCAGAGCTTGGCCTGCATCGCACCGCCCATGCACTTGAGCGCGCACGCGGAGATGATGCCCTCCGGGGTGCCGCCGATGCCCATCAGCACGTCCACGTCCGACTCGCCCCGGGCGGCGGCGATGGAGCCGGCGATGTCGCCGTCGGAGATGAACCGGATACCCGCCCCGGCCCGGCGGATCTGCGTGACCAGGTCGTCGTGGCGGCTGCGGTCCAGCACGCAGACCGTCACCTCGGAGACGTCGGTGCCCTTGACCTTGGCGATCCGGCGCAGGTTCTCCGCCACCCCGGCGTTGATGTCGATCACGTCGGCGTACGCGGGCCCGACGGCGAGCTTCTCCATGTAGAACACGGCGCTGGGGTCGAACATCGCACCCCGCTCGGAGACGGCGAGCACCGCCACGGCGTTCGGCATGCCCTTGCTCATCAGGGTGGTGCCGTCCACCGGGTCGACGGCGACGTCCACCTCCGGGCCCGTGCCGTCGCCGACATGTTCGCCGTTGAAGAGCATCGGGGCGTTGTCCTTCTCGCCCTCGCCGATCACCACCACACCGCGCATCTGGATCGAGTTGATCAGCTTGCGCATCGCGTCGACAGCTGCTCCGTCGCCGCCCTCCTTGTCGCCCCGACCGACCCACCGGCCGGCGGCCATCGCCGCGGCCTCGGTGACCCGGACCAGGTCGAGGGCAAGGTTACGGTCGAGATCCTGTGGGATCCGCGTCCTGGTGTTCGTCATGACGGCTACTCCTCCTCGCGACGGTGCGGGGACGACCGGCCGCGGGGAGGCCCCCACCGCCAGCTTTGTCGCTGATCCTCACACGATGGCCGACGGGGCGTCGGCGCGGGGCGGTGATGGCCCGGATACCGCCGGTCGGGCGGCTGCGAAGATAGCGGGGTGGAACCCGCACAGCCAGCCGACCGCGTACCCGCCGACCGCACGCCGCCCGACGGTCAGCCGCCGGCCGACGTCCCCGCCGGTGGTGAGCCCGCCGCGACCGATCCGACCCCGACCCCGCCGCCAGCGGCGGCGGCCGGCAAGTCCGAGCGGTCGCCGAAGGACATGGCGATCTCGTTGCTGGTGCTGCTCGTCCCGATCGCGCTCCTGCTGGCGTTCTACCGGGGATTCCTCGGCGGCGACCAGGCCACCACCGTCGATCCGGCGCCCGCGATCGAGCAGGCCCGGTCGGCGAACGTCTTCCCGGTGAGCCAGCCGCAGGGGCTCGGTTCCGACTGGAAGACGGTCAGCGCCCGCTACCAGACCGTCGAGAACGGCGCGAACCTGCGACTCGGCTACCTCACCCCGGAGGGGCGCGGCGTCCAACTGCTGCAGAGCAGCGTCCCGGCGGATCGTCTGCTCCCCGCTGAGCTGACCAGCCAGGGCCAGCCGCAGGGCCCCACCGAGCTGGCCGGGCGCACCTGGCAGCTCTACACCGCGCGGGGCAACCAACAGGCGCTGGTCCTGCTGGAGCCGACCCGCACGGTGATCGTCGTCGGCGACGCCCGGGACAACGAACTACGCGAACTGGCCGGCTCACTGCGCTGAGGGGACCTCGGCGGTCGATGGACCCGCCGGCGTCGAATCTGGGCAACCAGCCCGAAGGGTGATTGTCCGACGCCTCGACAGGGAACAAGGAGGGGGTGATCCGGGCGCGCTGCTCGGCCCGGATCGCGCGACGCAGCCGACGGTGCTGCTGCGTCGCCCGGTTTCCGGCGCCGTCCAGGTCGTCGGGTGACCCCCTTGGGAGACACGTATGACTGTTCGACGACTTGGCGCCGGCCTGGTAGCCGCCGCTCTGATCACGCCCGCACTGGCCGCCTGCGCCAGCGGAACCGGCACCACCGGCTCGACGCCGTCCCCGACGGTGACGGCGTCCGGCACGGCGAGCCCGTCCGGTGCCCCGGTGGCGGGCGACGCCAAGCAGGCCCTGCTCGACTCCACCAAGGAGATCAGCAACGGGAACTTCCGGTTCACGCTGGCCGGCGCCGGCTCGACGGCGGAGGGGCTGGTGCACCAGCCGAGCCAGAGCGCGGCGTTGAAGATCGCCATCGGTGGTCCCTCGTCCGACCTGGCGATGAAACTCGACGTGATCCACTACAAGCCGGACAGCTGGGTCAAGCTGGAGCTGACCGGCCCCACCGCCAACAGCCTGCCCGCCATCAAGCAGCTCAACCTCGGCAAGTACCAGCACCTGGACCAGAACCGGATCAAGGGCAACCGCAACCTCGGCTTCGACTTCGACAAGGTCGACCCGGCCGGCAGCGCGGTGCTCACCCAGGGCATCACCGAGGTCCGCAGCACCGGCACCGGCACGTACGCCGGCACCATCGACGTCACCAAGGCCGCCGAGGCGGGCTCGTTGAACGCCGCCACGATCGCCGCGCTCGGCACCCAGGCGAAGACCGTCCCGTTCACCGCGAAGGTGGACCCGCAGGGCCGGCTCAGTGAGCTGGTGCTGCAACTGCCGGCCGCCGGGCAGACCGCCGCCCAGGAGATCAAGATGACGTACTCCGACTACGGTGCCGCCACCGCCGCGCAGAAGCCGCCGGCGGACCAGGTCGTCGAGGCGCCGGCCGAGCTGTACAGCCTGTTCAACTGACCTGCCCCGGTGGGGCGGCTCCGGCCGCCCCACCGGCGGTCAGGAAGCTGGTTCCTGCCGGGCGGCGTCGATCCGCGCCCGCGCACCATCCAGCCAGCGTTGACAGATCACCGCCAGCGCCTCGCCGCGCTCCCAGAGCGCCAGCGACTCCTCCAGGGACGTGCCGCCGGCCTCCAGCCGCTCCACCACCGAGGCCAGCTCGGCGCGGGCCTGCTCGTAACTGAGCCGCTCGTCCGGCCCGGCCTTCGTGTCGTCAGTCATCGCGTTCATCTCAGCACACCCCTCCCCGCTGCGGCGCGTCGCCACTCAGCCATCGACTGTGGCGGCCAGCTCGCCGTCGGCCAGGCGTACCCGCAGCGGGTCGCCCTTGCCGACCTCCGCCGCCGCGCGGACCACCTGGCCGTCCGCGCGTTGCACGATCGCGTACCCCCGGTCGAGGGTGGCGGCGGGGGACAGGGCGCGCAGCCGCGCGAGGGTGTGCCGCAGGTCATCCTCGGCGGCGGTGAGCCGGTGCTCCAGGCATCGGCCGGCCCGCTGCCGCAACGCGGTCAGCTCGGTCGCCCGGTGCTCCACCATCACCTGCGGCCGGGCCAGCACCGGCCGGGACCGCAGCCCGTCGAGCCGGTGTGTCTCCCGGTCGACCAGGTTGCGCACCGCCCGTTCGAGGCGGTGTCGGGCCTGACCGATGAGGCGTACCTCCTCGGTGAGGTCGGGGACGACCCGCTTGGCCGCGTCGGTCGGGGTGGAGGCGCGGACGTCGGCCACGTAGTCGATCAGTGGCGCGTCCGTCTCGTGGCCGATCGCGCTGACCACCGGCGTACGACAGCCGAACACCGCGCGGCAGAGCGCCTCGTCGGAGAAGGGCAGCAGGTCCTCGATGCCGCCGCCACCCCGGGCGATGATGATCACATCGATGCTCGGGTCGGCGTCCAGCACCTTGAGCGCGTCGACGATCTGCGGGACCGCCGACGGGCCCTGCACTGCCACGTTGACCGTCCGGAACTCGACCGCCGGCCAGCGCCGTCGGGCGTTGGTCAGCACGTCCCGTTCGGCCGCCGAGGCGCGACCGGTGATGAGCCCGATCCGGCCGGGCAGGAAGGGCAGCCGACGCTTGCGGGCGCGGTCGAAGAGTCCTTCGGCGGCGAGCAGCTTCTTGAGCTTCTCCAGCCGGGCCAGCAGCTCGCCGAGGCCCACCTGGCGGATCTCGTCGGCGCGCAGGCTCAGCGTGCCCCGGGCGGCGTAGAACTCCGGCTTGGCGTGCAGCACCACGCGGGCGCCTTCGCGCAGCTCGGGTGCGCCGGCGTCCAGGACGTCCCGGTTGGTGGTGACGGTGAGGCTCAGGTCGGCCGACGGGTCGCGCAGGGTGAGGAAGACGGTGCTGGCTCCGGGGCGACGGCTGATCTGCGCCACCTGCCCGTCCACCCACACCCAGCCCAGTTTGGCGATCCAGGCCCCCACCTTCTGGCTGACCACCCGTACCGGCCAGGGCTCCTCAGCGCTGCTGGCCCCGCCGCCCCCCACCCGCCCGTCTCCGCTCACCCGCCCACCCTACGGACCCTCCCGGTGATCAAGAGGTTTGCGTCAGTGCTGGGCGCGTTTTTGACGCAAACCTCTTGATCACCGGGGCTCTGGGCGGGTCGCGGCCCACTGCCGGTGGGAAAGCCGGCACGTACGATGGGGTGGTGACTGAGGCTCAGGCGACTCACCGGACCGGCAAGCGCGTGCTCCTGGCCAAGCCCCGCGGCTACTGCGCGGGTGTCGACCGCGCGGTGCAGACCGTGGAGGAGGCGCTGAAGCTCTACGGTGCCCCCATCTACGTGCGCAAGCAGATCGTGCACAACAAGCACGTGGTGCAGACCCTGGAGGCCCAGGGCGCGATCTTCGTGGAGGAGAACGAGGAGGTGCCCGAGGGCGCCACCGTCATCTTCTCCGCGCACGGCGTGGCGCCGGAGGTGTACGAGCAGGCCAAGGCGCGTTCGCTGAAGGCGATCGACGCGACCTGCCCGCTGGTCACCAAGGTGCACCACGAGGCGCGGCGCTTCGCGGCCGAGGACTACGACATCCTGCTCATCGGCCACGAGGGGCACGAGGAGGTCATCGGCACCGCCGGTGAGGCCCCCGCGCACATCCAGCTGGTGGACGGCCCGGACGACGCCGACAAGATCACCGTACGTGATCCGGAGAAGGTGGTCTGGCTCTCCCAGACCACGCTCTCGGTCGACGAGACGCTGGAGACGGTGGCCCGGCTCAAGAAGCGGCTGCCGCTGTTGCAGTCCCCGCCCAGTGACGACATCTGCTACGCCACCTCCAACCGGCAGCACGTGGTCAAGGAGATCGCCGCCGACTGTGACGTGGTGATCGTCGTCGGCTCGACGAACTCCTCCAACTCGGTGCGCCTGGTCGAGGTTGCCCTGGACGCCGGCGCCCGCGCCGGTCACCTGGTCGACTTCGCGCACGAGATCGACGACGCCTGGCTGGAGGGCGCCACCACCGTCGGCCTGACCTCGGGCGCGAGCGTCCCGGACGACCTGGTCCAGGAGGTGCTGGTCCACCTCGCCGCGCGCGGTTTCGCCGACGTGGAGGAGATCACCACCGCCAACGAACGGCTCACGTTCTCGCTGCCGCAGGAGCTGAAGCGGGACATGAAGGCCGCTGCGGCGCGCGGCTGAACACGGGAACGAACTCGGGTCGGCGTACGTCAGATTCGGCATGAGGACTCTTCGGTTCGCCGTCCCCGCGCTTGCTGTCTGCGTGGCGCTGAGCGCCTGCGGCAACCAGGGCGGGGTGGGCGGCACACCAACCCCCACCCCGACGGGAGCGCAGCCGGTGACCAGCCAGCCCACCCCTACGCCCGACCCGACCGCCTCGCCGGAGACCGTCACCCCCACCGCGCGACCCGGGGTGAAGACTCCGAAACCGGGCGGCCCGAGCACGCCGCCGGGCGTCGGGGCAACCACGGTGAGCGGCACCGTGCAGGGCGGTGTGGAGCCCGGGTGCGTACTGCTCGGCGAATACCTGCTGCTCGGTGGCCCGCGTGACGTGCTGACCCCGGGCGCGCGGGTCGAGGTCACCGGTCGGGTGGAGCCCGGCATGATGACCACCTGCCAGCAGGGCACCCCGTTCGTGGTGGAGAGCGCCCACCGGTCCTGACCACCCACCCTGACACGCGGGAGCCCGCCCCCGGACGTGGGGACGGGCTCCTGCCGTGTTACCAGCGGATCAGTTCACGGTCCCGATGGACACGTTGCCGCGACCCACGATCGCGCCCTCGGACGTGACGATCGCCAGCTCACCGGAGAGCTGACGCCCGTCGGCCGGTACGGCCACCGCGGTCACCGTGCCGGTGATGGTGGCCGACTCGCCGTGCATCAGCGGCACCGCGACGGCCGGGGCGGTGATCGTGCCCAGCGACGCGGACGCGAACGCGTCGTAGTAGTCGTAGGCGGTACTCGTGCCCGGCCCGTCGACCCCGTACGGCTCCACCACGACGCGGTAGGTGCCGGCCGGCGGGTTGTTCAACGTCACCGCCTCCTCCGAGTCGCCGTCGGCGGCCCGACCGACCTCGGTGGCACCCCGGTAGACGAACAGGTCCAGGTCTGCGCCCGCGTTCGCGGGGTTGCCGATCCGGGCGGTGAACGTCGAGGTGCCCGCCGGGATCTCGACGGTCCACTCCTGGTTGGGGCCGCCCTCGGTGATGGTCGGACGCTCGGTGCGGACACCGGTCAGCGCGCCACTGCGGCCGCTGACCGAGACCGGACCGAAGGCGTTGGTGACCTTCCAGCTCACCGGGGTCGGCTCGCCGGCCTCGACGCTGGGCAGCTCGACCAGCGCCGGCTCGACCGTCAGGCCCTGCACCCGCACCTGGAGCTTGAACGGGTTGTTCAGCGCCGGGGACGTGCGCCGCGACTCCACCTCGATCTCCCAGACCCCGGGAAGCGGGTTCTGGTAGTCACGTTCCTGCGGCTTGCAGACGTTGACGTCGGAGAAGTTGGTGTAGCAGACGGTGCTCGTGGTGGCCTCCACCGGCACACCCAGCGGGTTGATCGCGATGAACCGGGTCTGTGAGCCGGTGGCGATCCCCGAGAGGTTCACCTGGAGGGCCTTGGCGCCCTCCGGCACCGTCACGAAGTACGACGTGAAGCCGTTCCGGTCGACCGAGCCCTCGTTGGCGTACGAGAAGCTGGGCTTCTTCACGTCGTTCGAGGCCACCACCACTGTGGACACCTCGAAGTCGACCACGTTGGTGGCCGGGTCGTCGATCCGCATGATCGCCCCGTGCGCACCCTCGGTGGCCGGCTTGGCGGTGACGCTGATGGTGACGGTCTTGTTGAGCGGCAACGCGACGGTCTTCGGTGCCTTGAAGGTGCCGTCGTTGCCCTGGAGCGTGACGTCGTGCCTGATGGTGCCGGCCGGGCCGCTGGTGCGGGTCAGCTTGACCTGGTAGGTCTTGCTCTGGCCGACCCTGTGGCCGCCCTCGGCTGCGGCGCAGCGGTTGTAGACGCCGGTGCCCCGACCCGGGTTCGGCACGAACTTCACACCGTTCCAGATGGTCAGCTGGTTGGCCAGGGGGCTGCAGACCGGCGCGTCGGAGACGTACGACCGGGTTTCGACGCCCTGACGCAGCAGCTGCCAGGCACCCGGCACGTTGACCATGCCGTAGCCCTGCGCGTACGTCGGCACGTCGGCGATCGGCTTGGCGGAGCTGAACAGTGCCCGCCGCAGCGCCGCCGGGCTGACGCCCCGGTCGGTGGCCTTGGCGGCCGACAGCAGCAACGCGCCGGCGCCGGCGGTCTGCGGGGACGCCATCGACGTGCCGTTCAGCATCGCGTAGCCCGGAGGCAGCGCGTATCCGGCCTCGGGGACCGGAGCGCCGAGCTGCCAGGTCGGTGCGGTGGAGATGGCCGAACCGGGGGCGGCGATGTTCGGCTTGAAGCCGCCGTCCTCGCGCGGGCCACGGGAGGAGAAGTTGAACAGGGCGTTCTTCTTCTTGACGACCGAGCCGTAGTTGGCCAGCCAGGTGTCCTTGCTGATGGAGGCGGCAACGCTGATCACGTTGCTGGCCACCGACGGGTCGCCGACGGTGTTGAGACCCGGGCCGGAGTTGCCGGCCGAGATGACCAACTGCACGCCGTACGTCTCGATCAGTTCGTTGTAGAGGTTCGTCCGCGCGTTGTTGCCGTCGTTCAGGCCCGGCAGGCCACCGATCGACATGTTGACGATGTCGACGCCACGGTTGGCCACCAGGTCGATCATGCCGGTGGTGAGGGCCGCCGCGGTGCAGCCGCCGCCCCAGGAGCAGGCCCGGGCGGAGACCAGCTTGGCGCCGGGCGCGGCGCCGTCGAAGGCCCCGTTGCCGAGCATGTCGTTGGCGGCGGTGATGCCGGCGACGTGGGTGCCGTGGGTGCTCTCGACGATGCCGATGTTGACGTAGTCGTAGGTGCCCGGCAGCCCGATCGGCGTGGTGTTCACGTTCTTGCGGAACTCGACGACGAAGGGCTGCCGCTCGGCGACCGGCGTCGCCGGGTTGTCGGTGCCGAAGTAGCCGATGTCGTACTTCTCCTTGTACGGCCGCATGATCGGGTCGTCGGTGAAGTTGAGGTTCTGGTTGGCGTCCACCCAGATGTTGTTGGTGGCCGGGTCGTAGAGCACACCCCAGGTGTCGGTCGTGTCGCCGTCACGGTTGACGTCACCCCGGGCGTCGCTGTTGGTGGTCACCGACTCGCTGAACAGGTTGAACCGGTACGCGCCGGCCGGCGCCGTCCAGGTGCCACCGGCGATGGTGAACGACGGGCCGGCGACCTCGGCCTGCATCCGCCGCCAGGTGCCGTCCTCCAGCGGGTCGGTGGCGGTGACCCAGTCGACGATCTTGCGCTCGCCGGTGGTGGTCTGCTGCAGGGCCGGGTGGGCCAGGTCCACGCCGGAGTCCATGATGCCGATCGTGACGCCCCGGCCGTCCCACTCCGGGTGGGCCGCGGTGAACGCCACCGCGCCGGTCTCGTTCGTCGGCATGTACGGGTTGTCGGCCGGGGTGGTCGCTCCCGGCGCCCCGACGGTGGCCTGCCGAGCGCCAGCGGTGCCGGTGGTGGTGCGCTCCGGGGTCGGGTCCGGCAGTTGGATGACCTCGTCCAGGTCGACGGCCGAGACGCCGGGCAGCCGCGCCGCCTTGAGAACGCTGTCGGTCGGGACCTTGGCCAGCACGAAGCCGACCCGGTCCTGCCGCTGGCTGACCGTCCCGCCGAGCTTGGTCAGGCTGTCGGCGACGTCCCCTGCCTCACCCTTCTCGGTGGCGACGATCAGGGTGACCGTCGGGGCCTTCTTGGCGCGGGCCTCGCCGAGCAGTTTGGCGTCGTGCGCGCCCAGCGTCTCGGCGGCGGTGGCCGGGGAAGCGTCAGGTGTGGTGGCGGGAGCGGCGGCCGCGGTGGCGGCACCGCCGACGGCGGTCGCGGCGCTCGCCGCCAGGACCGACGCGAAGAGCGCGGCTGAGGTGCGCCGGCTCAGGTTTCGGAGTCTGCTCACGTTCTCTTTACCTCCAGAGAACAGGGCCCCTCAGAGAAGGGCGCTCGGGTGAGCAGAATCTTTCGTGGTATCGATGAACACTGTCACTACCGGTCAGTCCCTTGTGACCACTTCGTGACATGAGGGCACACGCACTGTCACATAGCCGGTGAGCGGGCCTCGACCTCGCCGTCGGTCGGATCGACCAACTCGGGTGCCTGCGGCTGCCGGGGCGTCAGCTCGACCTGGGCCGGCGTGGCCAACTCGTCGTCCGAGACGCCCAACTCGGCGAGCTTGCGGGCGCTGACCAGCACCCGGGCCTCCAGCGAGCCGACCGCCCGGTTGTAGGCGGTCACCGCGCCCGCCAACGAGGACCCGAGCTTGCCCACGTGATCGCCCAGGGTGGACAACCGGCCGTACAGCTCCCGGGCGAGGGTGTGCACCGCGAGCGCGTTGCGGGCCAGTGCCTCCTGCCGCCAGGAGTAGGCGACAGTGCGGAGCAGTGCGACGAGCGTGGCCGGCGTGGCCAGCACCACGTTGCGGGTGAACGCGTGCTCCAGCAGCGTCGGGTCACGCTGGAGCGCGACGTCGAGGAACGGGTCGGCGGGGACGAACAGCACCACGAACTCGGGTGCGCTGTCGAACGCCGACCAGTAGGACTTGGCCGCCAACGCGTCCACGTGCCCCCGCAGGTGCCGCGCGTGCGCGTCGAGGTGGGTGTCCCGGCCACGCTCGTCGCGGGCCTCCATGGCGGTCAGGTACGCGTCGAACGGCGCCTTGGCGTCCACCACCACCGAGCGGCCACCGTGCAGTCGGACCACCAGATCCGGGCGGACGACCTGCTGGTCGGTGGCGGCGGTGACCTGCTCGGAGAAGTCGCAGTGCTCCAGCATGCCGGCAGCCTCGACGATCCGGCGCAGCTGGTGCTCGCCCCAGCGGCCCCGCACCTGCGGTGCGCGCAGCGCCGCCACCAGCTGCTTCGTCTCGGTGCGCAGCTCACCGGAGACCGCGTTCATCGAGCGGACCTGCTCACGCAGCTCGGCGTACGCGTCGACCCGGTCGTGCTCCAGCTCGGCCACCCGCTGCTCGTAGCGGCGCAGGGTGTCGTGCAGCGGCGCGACCGCCCGGGCCACCGCCTCCTGGGACTGCGCGGTGGCTTCGTAGCTCAACGCCCGCATGGACTGCTCCAGCCGGCCCTCGCCCTCCCGGGTGGCGGCCAGGGTGGCGTCGAGGCGGGCGATGTCGGCCGCCGAGCGGGACCGGGCCGCGAGCCAGCCCACCGCCCCGCCGACACCGAGGCACACGATCACCAGGAGCAGCGTCGAGACGTCCATCACCGGAGCTTGCCAGACGGATATGACGTGACACCCGGGGGTACGTTCGATGACATGGAACTTGTGCTCTGCCTCGCCGTTGTGCTGGTCGGCGCGCTGGGCGCAGCCGCGCTCATCCGCGCCCAGGCCGGTGCCCGCCGGCGCACCGAGCTCGGCGACGCCCGCGCGGAGGCGCAGCGGTGGTACGAGCGCCTCGGCGGCCAGTTGATGAACCTGCACGGCGACGACCCGGCGGTGCGCCAGGCGCTGGCCGACGCCGGTGAGCGGTACAACGCGGCGGGCTCCCAACTGGAGCAGGCGTCCACGCCGCACCAGTTCGCGCTGGTCCGGGAGACCGCGCTGGAGGGGTTGGCGTACATCCGGGCGGCGCGTACGGCGTTGGGCATCGACCCGGGCCCCGAACTGCCGACCCTGGCCGCCGCCCGGGGCGTGGGGCAGCTCACCAAGGAGCGCGAGGTCGACGTGCAGGGGCAGACCTTCCGGGCCGGGCCGCAACCCGGCCGGGAAACGCCCTACTACTACCCCGGTGGGCGTTATCAGGGCCGTCCGGTGCCCGCCGGCTGGTATTCGACGCCGTGGTGGAAGACGGCGCTGGGCGCCGGCGCCGGCGTGCTCGGCGGCATCCTGATCGCCGACGCGCTCTTCTCGCCCGCCTTCGCCGACCCCGGGTACGGCTACGACGCCGGCTACCAGGAGGGCTTCGGTGACGGCGTCGACCAGGGCGGCGACCAGGACTTCGGTGGCGGCGACCAGGGTGGGGACTTCGGCGGGGACTACGCCGGCGGGGACTTCGGCGGTGGGGACTTCGGCGGCGGCTTCGGCGGCGGTGACTTCGGGGGCGGCGACTTCTGAGCGTCGTCCGCAGACCCACGAAACGGGCCCCGGTCGCAGTGACCGGGGCCCGTCGTCGTACCTGATGATCAGCCGGTGTTGCGCATTCCGGCGGCGATGCCGTTCACGGTGGTGAGCAGCGCGCGTTCCAGGGCGGTGCCGTCGCTCGGTGCGCGTCGACCACCCGGGGCGGTGGCGATGGCCCGCCCGGCGGCACCCGACTCCCGGTACTGCCGCAGCAGCGCCACCTGCAGGTGGTGCAGCGGCTCCAGGTAGGTGTCGCGGACGGCCAGGGTGCGCTGGAGCACCGGCGAGTTTTCCAGCAGGGCCGGTGAGGCGGTGACCGCCAGCACCTCCCGCTTGGTCAGCTCGTACTCCCGCTCGATCTGCTCGAAGATCGGGTGCAGCTTCTTCGGCACCAGCGTCTCGACGTACCGGCGGGCGATGCTCAGGTCGGTCTTGGTCAGCATCATCTCGACGTTCGACAGGAACGTGCGGAAGAAGTGCCAGTTACGGTGCATCTCGGCCAACACGTCCGCCAGCCCCGCCTCGCGGGCGGCGGCCAGCCCGGAACCGACGCCGAACCAGCCCGGCACGATCTGCCGGGTCTGCGTCCAGCCGAACACCCACGGGATGGCCCGCAGCCCGGACAGTCCCGCGCCGGTGTTCGGGCGCTTCGCCGGCCGGGAGCCGATGTTGAGCGCGCCGAGCAGTTCGGTGGGGGTGGACGCCCAGAAGTACGCCGGCAGGTCCGGGTCCTCGACGAGCGACCGGTAGGACCGGAACGCCGACTCGGAGACCACGTCCATCGTCGCGTCCCAGCGCTCCAACATCTCGGCCGGCTGCCGGGGCGCGGTGTGCAGCAGGGTCGCCTGGAGCACCGCGGCGAGGGTCAACTCCAGGTTCTCCCGGGCCAGCGAGGGCAGGGTGTACTTGTCGGAGATCACCTCGCCCTGCTCGGTCACCTTGATCGCGCCGTCCATCGTGCCGTAGGGCTGCGCCAGGATCGCCTCGTGCGTCGGACCGCCACCACGCCCGACCGTGCCACCCCGGCCGTGGAAGAGCCGCAGGTGCACGCCGTGCCGGGCGGCCACGTCGCGCAGCGCGCGCTGCGCCCGGTGGATCGACCACTGGCTGGTGGTGATCCCGGCCTCCTTGTTCGAGTCGGAGTAGCCGAGCATGACCTCCTGCACGTCGCCGCGGGCGGTGACCAGCGCCCGGTACGCGGGCAGTGACAGCAACTCGTCGAGGAGCTCACCGCCGGCGTTCAGCTCGGCCGGGGTCTCCAGCAGCGGCACGAACCCGATCCGGGCCCGCCCGCTGTGCACGTCCACCAGGCCGGCCTCGCGGGCCAGCACCACGGCGGCCAGCACGTCGTCGACGCCCAGGGTCATCGAGATGATGTACGACTCGATCACCTCGGCGCCGAACCGGTCCTGTGCCTCCCGGATGGTGCTGAACACGTCGAACGTCTTGCGGGCCGGCTCGGTGAGCGACGTGTCCAGCGTGGACAGCGGCCGGCGGCCGGTCAGCTCGTCGGCGAGCAGCTTGGTGCGTTCCAGCCGGGTCAGCGCCGGGTAGTCGGAGACCTCGCCGACCGCCTCGTAGAGCTGCGCGAGCACCGCGTGGTGCGCCTCGGCGTGCTCCCGGACATCCATGGTGGCCAGGTGCAGGCCGAACGCGGAGACCGTACGGATGGTGGAGGCCAGCCGGCCGACCGCGGTGAGCTGCCCGGAGTTGCGGGCCAGCGAGGCGCGCAGCAGGTCCAGGTCGGCGACCAGCTCGGCGGAGCCCCGGTAGTCCCGACCGGGCACGTGCGCGGTGCCCTGACGCAACCGCAGCCGGGTGTTGGCGAGCTTCGCCTTCACACAGCGCGCCTTGAGCCGGTACGGCTCCTCCGCGTTGACCCGGCGGAAACGCTGCGCCACCTCGGGCAGCGCGTCCAGGTCGGCGGCGAGGCTGGCGGAGAGGTCCAGGGACACCCCGCGCAGTCGGCGGGACACCGAGACCTCGTTGATCAGGTGGTCCATCGCCTTCTCGGTGGCGGCGATGCCGTGCTCGTGCTGGATGGTCAGCACCTCGCGGGTGACCGCCGGGGTGACGAACGGGTTGCCGTCGCGGTCGCCGCCGATCCAGGTGCCGAAGCTCAACGGCCGGGCCGTCGGTGAGGTCTCCACGCCGAGCGTGCGCAGCGTGTCGGCCAGATCGTCGAGCACCTGCGGGGCGGCCTCCGCATACAGGTCGCGTAGGTAGTAGATCGCGTTGCGGGCCTCGTCGGTCGGGTCCGGCCGGTCGAGCCGCAGCTCGTCGGTCTGCCACATCAGGTCGAGCAGCTCGGCCAACCGGCGGTTGGCCGGGCCCTCGTCGCTGGCGCCGTAGAGGATCGCGTTGGCGGTCTCGGTGTCCAACTCGTCGGCGATCGCCCGCAGCTTGGACAGGATCGACCGACGGGCCGCCTCGGTCGGGTGCGCGGTGAAGACCGGTCGCACCGCGAGCCGGCGAGCGGCGTTGGCGATCTCCTCGGCCGGTACCCCCCGCTCGGCGATCATCTTGGCGGCCTGGTCCAGCCAGCCGCCCTGCACCGCGCGACGGCGGCGCAGATCCCGGGCGCGGTGCACCTGCTCGGTGATGTTGGCCAGGTGGAAGTAGGTGGAGAAGGCGCGGGCCAACTTGGTGCCGGTGGTCACGTCGAGCCCGCCGAGGCGCTGCGCGGCCGCCGGGGCGTCGCTGCGGACCTGGGCGCGGATCTCCTCGACGAGGTCGAGCAGCGGGCGACCCTCCTGGCGGGCCAGGGTCTGGCCGAGCAGGGTGCCGAGTCGGCGGATGTCGGCGCGCAGTGCGGCGTCCGGGCCGTCGTGGTCGTGCTGGTCGGTCACGATGCGCTCCCTTGCGTGGGTACGAAGGACAGCGCTGTCCGACTTACTGGATGGTATCCGCGCGGACCGGATGTCTGGAGGGCCCCCGGGTGATCCACTGCCTCCGGACGTGTGTTTTGCGGCGTGATCTCAACCACCATGATCGGTCCGCGCGGGCAGACGGTGGTGTGCGCCGGGACCGGAACACAGGGCGCTACTGAGCAATTTTCTTCAAGACGCGGCGGCCCGACGGCCCGAGGATGGTTCCTGCCGGACCGGAGGCCGTCCTGGCGGCGGGGGCACGCGGGCCTGTTCGGGGAGGCCCGACGCCCCGGTCGCGTGCCCGAGAGGGCGTCGCAGGTCCCCTGACGGGGCCTCCCCGACGGTGTCCGCACCCGCCGACGGGTCAGCCCGACCCGGTCCGGGTCTCGACCGCGGGGGTGAGCAACCGGCGCAGGCGGGCCGGTGGATGGCCCACCTGCTCCCGGACCACCCGGGTCAGGTGTGCCTGGTCGGCGAACCCGTACTCGGTGGCCAACGCACCGAGCGGACGACCGTCGGGCTCGGCGAGCGTGTCCAGCACCGCCCGTACCCGCAGCCGGTTCCGGTAACTGGTCAGGCTGCTGCCGGTCATCCGGTGGAAGACCCGGCTGAGGTGGTACGGCGAGCTGCCCACCTCCCGGGCGACCTCGTCCAGGCTGAGCGTGAAACCGGAGTTGGCCAGCACCTCCCGAGCCCGGTCGGCCAACCGCCGGTGGGCGACCAGCGTCGCCGGTCGACGGCGGACCGCCGGGTCGAGCCCCTCGTCCGCGCCGAGCGGGCTGTGCCGCAGCAGGTGGGTCAGGAACCGGTGCAGCCGCTCGGCCATCTCGAACCCGTCCAGCCCGCGCCGGAACTCCGCCACCAGAAGCCGGTGCGCCAGGTCCAGCGCCGCGTCGGAGGATCCGGACCACCCACCCCGGTCCAGCCAACCCTCCGCGTCCGGGCGGGCCGCCAGCACCACCGGGTCGATCTCCAGGCAGGTGTACGAGTCACCGCAGCCGAACGGGTGGGCCACGGCGAGTTCGTCGCCGGGGCGGGTGAGCAGCACCGAGGTGGCGTCGGAGAGCTCGACCCGACCGTTGAGCCGACGCCGGTACGCCCCGGAACGGCCCAGGATGACCTTGTGCCGGTCCACGACGGTGGACTCCGTCCAGCCGTGGTCCTCCACGATGCACCGCGCCTGGTAGGCGAGCATCCCCTCCGGGTGCCCCAGCACCCGCCACCGGGCGGGTGTGGTGCGGCGACGCGGATCACTGCCGACTCCCTCGGCGGGCATCGTTCCCTCCCCAGACGTGACGGTGGTGGGTCAGGTGTCGCTGCTGTCGGGCCTCACGTGCCGGCGGAGACGACGGCGAAGGCGCGAACGGGGAACGTGCCCATGCCGGCCACCATCGGGGGGGCCGCCGTGAACCGGAACCCGCTCGGCGGCAACGCGCCCAGGCCGGTCAGGTGCTCCACGATCGGGATGCCGGCGGCGAGCAGCGCGCTGTGCGCGGGGCGTACGCCGGCGGCAGCCGGGCCCATGTCGTCGATGTTGATCGAGTCGATGCCGACCAGCGCCGCCCCAGCCTCGACAAGCGCCTGGGCGGCGTCCCCGGTCAGGTACGGCGCTTCCGGCGCGCCGTACCGCTCGGTGCCGAAGTGCGCATCCCACCCGGTGTGCAGCAACACCGCCCGACCGGCCACCTCGTACGGGGCCAGCATGAGCCGGTCAACCGCGCGGATGCCGGCCGGCACCCGGACCACCACCCCCGGTAGGTCGGCGAGACGGTCCAGCGACACAGCGGTCAGGTCGTCCCGGCCGGCCCATCGGTGAGCGGGCGTGTCCAGGTACGTGCCGGTGTTGGCGATCATGTCGATTCGGGCCACGTGGAACTCGGTGCCCGGGGCGTACCGCTCCCGGGAGGCGGCGAAGGTCAACCAGTCGGTGATCCGGGGGCCCGGCCAACCGGGCAGGGTGGTCATCCCTTCGCTGATCACGTGGCTCAGCTCGACCAGCCTGCGGCCGGACGTCGGCTGATCGACGGCGACGCCCCGGCCGCCCTTGTGCGGTTCCTCGATGATCGTCTTGGCGCTGATCCGAACCTCGGCCACCATCAGCAGCCCGAGGTGCCGGACGAACAACGCCGCCAGGTCGTCGTCGCTGATCTGCCGACCGGGAATGTCCAGTCGGAACCCCTCGGTACGCAGCCCGCCGCCGTTGGCGAAGCTCACCTCCGCGTCGAACTGTGCCCGCCACTGCTCACCCATCCCGAAACCCGACCACGCCAGCCGCCATTCGGTCAAGATCCGCTGCGAGGGCTGGTGGCGCCGGGCGGCGCGGTCCCAAGATCTCGCAATATCCAGGATGTAGTGGCATCGGCGCGTCGCTGAGGCCACTACATCCTGGTTCGAGCGCGATCTTCGGCGCGGGGCGCGGGGCGGCGTGGACCTGGGCGGAAGGGGGTGACTGTCGGTCGACGGGGCTAGGCTTGTCGTCGTGCACCCCCCGTCCGACTGGACGAGGGGCCGCCGTCGTGTGCGTCGACTCCCCGGGAAGGATTTCCCTTGCTCACCGGTCTGTTTTCCGCCGCCCTGGCCGACCCCGGGCTGGCCCGGGCGCGTGACCTGGCGCGCTCCGGTGCCGCCCAGGTAGACGGCCTCGACATCACCGCCCCGGCGGCGCTGCGCCCGTTCGCCGTCGCGGCGGTCGCCGCCGACAACGACGGGGCCGGGCGCCCGGTGCTCGCGGTGACCGCCACCACCCGGGAGGCCGACGACCTGGCCGCCGCGCTCGGCGGGCTGCTGCCGGCCGAACAGGTAGTGGTCTTCCCCTCCTGGGAGACGCTGCCGCACGAGCGGCTCTCCCCACGCTCGGACACCGTGGGTCGACGGCTGGCCGTGCTGCGCCGCCTCGCGCACCCCGAGTCTGCCGACGCGCACGGCCGGACCGGGCCGCTGCGGGTGGTCGTGGCCCCGGTGCGTTCGCTGCTCCAGCCCCAGCTCAAAGGGCTCGGTGACCTGGAGCCGGTGCAGCTCGCCGCAGGCGAGGAGGCGGACCTGGAAGAGGTCGCCCGCCGGTTGATCGACATGGCGTACGCCCGGGTCGACCTGGTCACCAAGCGCGGCGAGTTCGCGGTACGCGGCGGCATCCTGGACGTCTTCCCGCCCACCGACGAGCACCCGTCCCGGGTCGAGTTCTGGGGCGACGAGGTGGAGGAGATCCGCACCTTCGCCGTCGCCGACCAGCGGACCATCGAACAGGTCCCGCTGCTGTGGGCGCCGCCGTGTCGCGAGCTGCTGCTCACCCCGGCGGTGCGCGACCGGGCCGCCGCGCTCGCCGAGCAGCACCCGGAGTTGGCCGAGATCCTCGACAGGCTGGCCGAGGGAATTCCGGTGGAGGGGATGGAGTCGTTGGCCCCGGTGCTGGTCGGTCCCGACTCGCTGGAGCTGCTGCTGGACGCCATGCCGGTCGGCACCCACGTCCTGCTCTGCGACCCGGAGCGGATCCGCACGAGGGCGCACGACCTGGTGCGTACCTCGGAGGAGTTTTTGCAGGCCAGTTGGGCCGCCGCCGCGGTCGGCGGCCAGGCCCCGGTGGACGTCGGCGCCGCCGCCTTCCGCACCCTCGGCGAGGTACGCGCCGCCGCCGGCAAGCTCGGCCAGCCGTGGTGGACGCTGTCCCCGTTCGGTCTGGTGGAGGGCGAGACGGCCGAGACGCGGCAGCCCTGGGAGGACGCGCCGGAGCAGGCCGCCGTCACCCCTGACGACGCCATCGCGGTGACCCTCTCCGCCCAGCCGGCACCGCTCTATCACGGTGAGACCTCGCGGGTCGTCGAGGACCTCAAGCGTTGGTCCGGCGACGGCTGGTCGATCGCGCTGGTCTTCGAGGGGCACGGCCCCGCCCAACGGGCGGTGGAGGTGCTGCGCGACGCCGGCCTCGGCGCCCGGTTGGTGCAGGAGGTGCCGACCGCGCCCGCCCCCGGCGAGCTGGTGGTCACCTGCGGCGCGCTGGGCAGCGGGTTCGTCGACGAGGCGTCGCGCTTCGTGCTGCTCACCGGCAACGATGTGACAGGCGGTCGGGGCACCTCGACGCGGGACATGCGCAAGATGCCGAGCCGGCGGCGCAACACCATCGACCCGCTGGAGCTCAAGGCCGGCGACTTCGTGGTGCACGAGCAGCACGGCATCGGCCGCTACGTCGAGTTGGTGCAGCGGACCGTCAACGGGGCCAGCCGGGAATACCTGGTCATCGAGTACGCGGCCAGCAAGCGGGGCCAGCCCGGCGACCGGTTGTTCGTCCCCACCGACCAGCTCGACCAGCTCTCCCGCTACGTGGGCGGTGAGCAGCCGACCCTGCACAAGATGGGCGGCTCGGACTGGCAGAAGTCCAAGGCCCGGGCCCGCAAGGCGGTCCGGGAGATCGCCGCGCAGCTCATCCAGCTCTACGCCGCCCGCAAGGCGTCCAAGGGTCACTCGTTCGGCCCGGACACGCCGTGGCAGCGGGAGCTGGAGGACGCCTTCCCGTGGCAGGAGACTCCGGACCAGCTCGCCGCCATCGAGGAAGTCAAGCGGGACATGGAGCAGACCGTCCCGATGGACCGGCTGATCTGCGGCGACGTCGGCTACGGCAAGACCGAGATCGCGGTCCGGGCGGCGTTCAAGGCGGTGCAGGACGGTAAGCAGGTGGCGGTGCTGGTGCCGACCACCCTGCTGGTGCAGCAGCACTACAACACGTTCGCCGAGCGGATGAGCCAGTTCCCGGTCCAGATCCGGCAGCTGTCGCGGTTCCAGACGGCGAAGGAGACCGAGCGGACGTTGGAGATGGTCGCCGACGGCACCGTCGACATCGTCATCGGCACCCACCGGCTGCTCCAGACCGCCACCCGCTTCAAGCAGCTGGGCCTGGTGATCGTCGACGAGGAGCAGCGCTTCGGTGTGGAGCACAAGGAGCACCTGAAGACGCTGCGCGCGTCGGTCGACGTGCTGAGCATGTCGGCCACCCCGATCCCGCGCACGCTGGAGATGGCGATCACCGGCATCCGGGAGATGTCCACCATCGCCACGCCACCGGAGGAGCGGCACCCGGTGCTCACCTTCGTCGGCGCGCAGGACGACCGGCAGGTGGCCGCGTCCATCCACCGTGAGCTGCTCCGCGACGGGCAGGTCTTCTACCTGCACAACCGGGTCGAGTCGATCGACCGGGCGGCACGGCGGCTGCGGGAGCTGGTGCCCGAGGCGCGGGTAGCGGTGGCGCACGGCCAGATGGGCGAGGACGCCCTGGAGAAGGTCATGGTCGGCTTCTGGGAGAAGGAGTTCGACGTCCTGGTCTGCACCACGATCGTCGAGTCGGGCATCGACATCCCGAACGCCAACACCCTGATCGTGGAGCGGGCCGACCTGCTCGGCCTGGCCCAGCTGCACCAGATCCGCGGCCGGGTCGGCCGGGGCCGGGAGCGGGCGTACGCCTACTTCCTCTACCCGCCGGAGAAGCCGCTGACCGAGCATGCCCACGAGCGGTTGGCGACCATCGCCCAGCACACCGAGTTGGGTGCCGGCATGTACGTGGCGATGAAGGACCTGGAGATCCGGGGCGCCGGCAACCTGCTCGGTGGCGAGCAGTCCGGGCACATCGAGGGTGTCGGCTTCGACCTGTACGTGCGGATGGTCGGCGAGGCGGTCTCCGCGTTCAAGGGTGAGCGGTCGGAGGAGGAGACCGACGTCAAGATCGACCTGCCGGTCGACGCGCACCTGCCGCACGACTACGTGAGCGTGGAGCGACTGCGTCTGGAGATGTACCGCAAGCTCGCCGAGGCGCGCGACGAGGAGCGACTGGGCGAGGTCATCGCCGAGATGACCGACCGGTACGGCGAGCCGCCGGCCCCGGTGCAGAACCTGGTGGAGGTGGCCCGGTTCCGCCTGTTGGCCCGCCGCTACGGCCTGACCGACGTGTCCATGCAGGGCAAGCACGTCCGCTTCGGGCCGTTGCCGTTGCCGGATTCGAAGCAGATGCGGCTCAAGCGCTACCACCCGGATGCCGTCTACAAGCAGGCCACCGACCAGGTCAGCGTGCCCCGACCGACCACCCGGCGCATCGGCGGCGAGCCGCTGCGGGACCAGGCGCTGCTGCAGTGGTGTGCACAACTGCTCTCCGATGTGCTCGGTGCTCCCGCCCCGCTCGCCGTCGCGGCGGGTTGAGGCGGGTCCGTGGTGTGGTGGGGGCCGTCACAGGCTGGGGGAGGGCATGAGAGAGTGACGGGTATGCGTGCTCGCCGTGTGATCGCCGCCGCCAGCGTCGCGGCCCTGGGTGTCCTCTCCCTCGCTGCCTGCGGCAAGTCCGCACCGAACATCGCCGCTTATGTCGGTGACACCGCCTATTCCGTGGACCGGGTCGACGCGATCTACGACGACGCGCAGACGAAGTACGGTGACGCCGTCCGGCGGGAGGCCGGTCAGGCGGGGGCGACGCCGTCTCCGGAGCAGTTGCGCGCCGCGGTGACCCGTCAGGACGTGGTCAACCTGCTGGTCAGCCTGGACCTCGGCAAGCGGGTGGCGGCGGCGAAGAACATCCAGGTGCCCGACGAGGTCAGCCCGCAGCAGCTTGAGCAGAACCTGCGGGTGCCGGCGAGCACCGAGTACGCCAAGCTCTGGGGTGACTGGATCGACCTGCTCCAGGTGCTCAACCAGCAGCTCCCGCCGGCCGAGCTGAGCGACGATTCGCTGATGGCCGTCTACGACGCCCTGACCAAGACCGGGGCGATCGACGCCGGGATGTCGGTGGCCAACGTCCGTCAGGCGTTCGGCGACGGCGGCTTCGTGCGTAGCGCCACCGCCCTCAGCACCGCGCTCGAGGAAGAGGCGCGCCGGGTCGACGTCACGATCAACCCGCGCTACCGGGCGGTGGGCGTGCCGTCGGTGGTGAGCACCGGCCAGTCGCTGGTCTTCTACTCGCTGCCGTACATCAACGAGGCCGGCCCGGTCACTGACATCTCCACCCCGGAGCCGCTGCCGTCGAGCGGCGCGCCGAGCGACGAGGCTCCCGCACCGGAGCAGGGCACGGCCAGCTGAGCATGTCGGCGCGGATCGTCCTGCTGGTCACCTCACCCCGGCTGCCGGCCGGCCTGTTGACCTCCGCGGCCTGGGACGTCGTACGCCAGCACCCGGTGTTGACCGGCTCGGACAGTGAGATGGTCACGGCCGTGCGTCAGGCGGGCGCCGAGGTCACTGTGGTGGACGGCCCGGCCACGCAGCCGTTGCTGGACGCGGTGGCGGCGCACGGCACCGTGGTGTGGTTGGCCGGTCCGACGGGTGACGAGGCGCTGGCCCGGGAGTTGGGCCTGCGGCTGGCCCGGCAACCGGGGTTGGCCGAGATGGAGCTGATGTACGGCTCGTGGGATCCGCCGGGCGCCCGGCTGCTCGACGCGGTGGCCGTGCTGGACCGGCTGGCCTCGCCGGGTGGCGACCCGTGGAAGCGGGCGCAGACGCACCGCAGCCTCGCCGGCTACCTGCTGGAGGAGAGCTACGAGGCGTACGACGCGATCAGCGCCGACGACACCGACGCGCTGCGCGAGGAGTTGGGCGACGTGTTGTTGCAGGTGGTGCTGCACGCGCGGCTCGCCGAGGAGTTGCCCGAGGATGAGCGGTGGTCCATCGACGACGTGGCCGGTGGCCTGGTCGACAAGATGATCCGGCGTAATCCGCACGTCTTCGCCGGTGCCGAGGTGGGCACCCTGGAGGAGATCACCGAGAACTGGGAGCGGATCAAGCGCGCGGAGAAGGCGCGAAGTTCGGTGCTGGACGGCGTGGCCCTGAGTCAGCCCGCGCTGGCTCTGGCGGCGCAGATCCTGGACCGTGCCGCCCGCCGGGGCATCGAGGTTGCGCCGCCGCTGCCCGACGCCCAACCGGACGCCGAAGCGAGGCTGGGAGCCAGCCTGCTGGCCACGGTCGCGGCGGCCCGCGAGGCAGGCCTCGACCCCGAAGCCGCCCTCCGCCGCGCCACCCTGGCCCACGCCGATCTCATCCGCACCGCCGAACCGCCACCGGCAGACCCGCGTTGACCATGAAGTTGTTGCCCCGACACGCCGAGGCGAACGGCAACAACTTCATGATCGACGGAACGGGGCGGAACCGGCCGACCACGGTGGGGCGGTCGGTAGGGTGGGCGGGTGGAAGCGTTTGGGGTGCTGGCTGAGCGGGTCGTCGAGGCGTTGCTGGAGTCGCGGCCGGGGGTCGCCACCGCCGCCGGGGACCACCGGTTCGACGACCGGCTGCCGGACCTGTCCGCCGACGGGTTGACCGCCGACCGGGCGATGCTCTCCGACGCGGCCAACGCGCTGTCCGAACTGGACCCGGACTCCCTCGACGTCGACGAACAGGTCGACCACGCGCTGCTCACCTCATTCGTGGACCGGGAGCTGTTCGAGCTGACCGAGATCCGGTCGCACGAGTGGGATCCGTTGCGGCACAACCCCGGCCCGCTGCTGCACCCGCTGCTGGCCCGCCCGTACGCCCCCGCCGAGGTGCGACTGACCCAACTGGCCGGGCGGCTCGCCGCCGTACCGGACGCCCTCGCCACCGCCCGCGCGACGCTGCGGGACATGCCGCGGATCCACGCGGAGACGGCCGTCGGGCAGTTCACCGGCACGGCCGCGCTGATCCGCGACGAGCTGCCGGCGCTGCTCGCCCAGGCGCCGAGCCAGCTCGACCGGGTCGAGCCGGCGGCCACCGCCGCGATCGCCGCGCTGGACGAGTTCGTCGCCTGGCTCCGGGCCGGCCTGGCCGCCGATGCCGGTCCCGGCCGTGACCCGCGACTGGGCCGACGTCGCTGGGAGGCCCGGCTCTGGCACACCCTCGACACCGAGCTGGGCGCCGCCGAGATCCAGCGGCGCGCGTGGGCCAACCTGGACCGGGTCACCGCCGAGATCCGTGCGGCGGCCGTCGAGCTGGTCGGCGGGCCGGCCGACGACGCGTCCGTACGGCGGGCGCTGGACCTGCTCGCCGCCGAGCACCCGAACGACGCGACGATCGTCGAGCTGGCCGCTGTGACACTGGACGAGGCCACCGACTTCGTCCGCGCACACGACCTGGTCACCCTGGTCGACGACCGGTGCGTGATCCAGGAGATGCCGGAGTTCGCCAGGGGCGTCGCGGTGGCGTACTGCGACGCGCCCGGCCCGCTGGAGACCGCCGCCGTGCCGACCTTCTACTGCATCGCGCCCACGCCGTCGGACTGGTCGGCGCACCGGGTCGAGTCGTTCTACCGCGAATACAACGACCACATGATCCGCAACCTGACGGTGCACGAGGCGATGCCGGGGCACTTCCTCCAACTCGCCCACGCCCGCCGCTACGTCGGTGGCACCCGGGTCCGCGCGCTGGCCGAGTCCGGCCCGTTCATCGAGGGCTGGGCGGTCTACGCGGAGGAGGTGATGACGGGTCTCGGCTTCGGTGGTCTGCCGGTGCGGTTGCAGCAGCTCAAGATGCAGCTACGGATGACCATCAACGCGTTGCTCGACCAGTTGGTGCACGCCGAGGACCTGCCCGAGGCCGAGGCGATGGCGTTGATGACCGGGCGCGGCTTCCAGGAGGAGGGCGAGGCGGCCGGCAAGTGGCGGCGTGCCCAACTCACCTCGACCCAGCTGTCCACCTACTTCGTCGGCTACAGCGAGGTGGCCGACATCGCCGCCGCCCGCCCGGACGGGGTGTCGGTCCGCGACTGGCACGACGCGATGCTCGCCCACGACTGCCCGCCCCCGCGCCACCTGCGCACCCTGCTCGGTCTCTGAGCAGGGCCGCCGCGCGGGCTCGGCGCCGCCGTCGGTCACCGTCGCGTCGATGTGCCGGCGCGAGATGGCGTACGCGGGCAGCGGTTGCGCCGGACGCGGGCCCGCCGCCGGGCGGTCGCCCGGCCTGGGCTCGGCCGGTTCGGTCAGGAGCCGCCGGGGCGGCGGTCGACGACGCCGGCACCGGCGGGCGGCTCGAACGCGTCCTCGTCGACGGTCGCGGAGTAGTCGCTCAACGCCAGCTCCACCGGCTTGCCGTCGACCGGCCCGGTGAAGCTGCCGAGCACGCCCTCGGTGGTCACGCAGGCGGTGAAGTCGCCGGACGAGCTCTCCACCGCCACGCAGGCGGCGTGGTGCCCGGCGACCGTGGTGTCGCTCTGCTTGATGACCGCCTGCGGGTCGAGCGCGGCGGCGGTGAGCAGGCCGACCACCACCGGCGGCGTGACGAGGCCCTGCCGGTTGGCCTCGCCGAACAGCGTCACGGTGGGCTTGCTGCCCGGGGTCGGCGGGGCGACCAGCGTGCACTCCGGGCGGGTGCCGGTTGTCGTGCACCGGGTGATGGCGTCCGGGGTGACGGTGAGTTGCCCGCCCGGGTAGGTGTACGTGGATCGCGCCGGGTCCTGTGCCTGCACGATCGCGGCGCGCTGGCCGCCGGGCAACTGGTAGGTGGCCGAGTAGGTCAACTCCAGTGCCCGGTCGAGCCGGGCGGCGAGATCGTTGACGAGTTCCGAGCGGCCCATGGCGACTCCGGCGTCCTCGAATGTCTGACAGCCGGTGACCGTGAGCGACGCGATGACCGACACGGCGAGCATGCGGAGGGTGGTCGAGGCGGCGGGCATGGCGACCAGCCTGGTGGATTTGGTCCGTGCAGCGCAAACCCGTTGCCGGTTGACGCCCGGAAATCCGGGAATGTCCGTCAACGCGGGGTGACCCGGGTGCGCGGGCGACGCCGTGCCCGTTCGCGCCGCCCGATACGCTGCGTTCAACACCTGCCTCAGCCGCACCGTCGCGGCCCACCCACGGACCGGATAACAACAACGAGGAGCGACTTAGTGGCAACCATCGAGGGAATCGTCGCCCGGGAGATTCTCGACTCGCGGGGCAACCCGACGGTCGAGGTCGAGGTCGGTCTGGACGACGGCACGGTAGCCCGCGCCGCCGTGCCCTCCGGCGCCTCCACCGGCGCCTTCGAGGCGATCGAGCTGCGCGACGGTGACGCCGACCGCTACCAGGGCAAGGGCGTGGAGAAGGCGGTCTCCAACGTCGAAGACAAGATCGTCGACCAGATCATCGGGTACGAGGCCAGCGAGCAGCGGCTGATCGACCAGAAGATGCTCGACATCGACGGCACCGACAGCAAGTCGGAGCTGGGCGCGAACGCCATCCTGGGGGTCTCCCTGGCGGTGGCGAAGGCCGCTGCCGGCAGCGCCGAGCTGAGCCTCTTCCGCTACCTGGGCGGCCCGAACGCGCACCTCCTGCCCGTGCCGATGATGAACATCCTCAACGGTGGCGCGCACGCCGACTCGAACGTCGACATCCAGGAGTTCATGATCGCGCCGATCGGCGCGCCCACGTTCCGGGAGGCGCTGCGCTCGGGCGCGGAGGTCTACCACGCGCTGAAGTCGGTGCTGAAGAAGAAGGGCCTCTCCACCGGGCTCGGCGACGAGGGTGGCTTCGCGCCGAACCTGCCGACGAACGCGGCGGCCCTGGACCTGATCGCCGAGGCGGTCGAGAAGGCCGGTTACCGGCTCGGCACCGACATCGTGTTCGCGCTCGACGTGGCGGCCACGGAGTTCTTCGACAACGGCACCTACACCTTCGAGGGCGCCGCGAAGTCCGCCGAGGAGATGAGCACCTACTACACCAAGCTGGCCGACGAGTACCCGATCGTGTCGATCGAGGACCCGCTGGCCGAGGACGACTGGAGCGGTTGGCAGACGCTGACCGCCTCGATCGGTGACCGGGTGCAGATCGTGGGCGACGACCTGTTCGTGACCAACCCGCAGCGCATCGCCCGCGGCATCGCGGAGAAGGCGGCGAACGCGGTTCTCGTCAAGGTCAACCAGATCGGTTCGCTGACCGAGACCCTGGACGCGGTGGACCTGGCCCACCGGGCCGGCTTCAAGTGCATGATGAGCCACCGTTCCGGCGAGACCGAGGACACCACCATCGCCGACCTGGCGGTGGCCACCGGCTGCGGCCAGATCAAGACCGGCGCGCCGGCCCGTTCGGACCGGGTCGCCAAGTACAACCAGCTGCTCCGGATCGAGGAGGAGCTGGCCGACGCGGCGCGCTACGCCGGCGCTGGCGCGTTCCCGCGCTACCGTTCGGCCTGAGACGCACGAAGCCTCGGGGGAGGGGTGTGACGATGCAGCAGCGCCGCACACCGGGTGGTCAGCGTCCCGCTCGCCGGCCGGGTCAGTCCGGCCGGCCGGGCGGCGGGCGCGCCACGCGGGGATCGGTCCGGGAGGCCGGCGTACGCGCCGAGCCGCGCGCCGCCGGTCGCGCGCCGGGTGCTGCCCGGGGCGCCGAGGGCGTGCGCTCCGCGAACCGTCCGGCCGCCGCTCGGCGTACCGCCGCCGGCGGTGCCGTGAAGCGGCTCGCCGCACCCCACCCCCGTGGCTTCACCGGTCGGGCCACGGTGCTGTTCGCGGTCCTGATCGCGCTCGCGCTGGCCTACACCTACCCGGTCCGGGTCTACCTGGACCAGCAGGCCGACATCGAGCGGATGGAGGCCGCCCAGGCGGCACAGGAGGCGGAGATCGCCAAGCTCGCCGCCGAGGCCGCCAACTGGAAGGACCCCGAGTACATCAAGACGCAGGCTCGGGAACGGTTCTTCATGGGCCGGCCGGGCGAGAAGATGATGGTGGTGCTGCACGACCCGGAGGGCGCCGCCCGGGACGCCGGGAAGCCGGCCGGCTCGGCCGCCCCGGCCGGGCCGGTGACCTGGTACGACACGCTCTGGTCGAGCGTGCAGGCGGCGGACAGCCAGCAGCCGGGCAAGTGAGCCACCGACCCACCGCACCGCACCGCACCAGGAGAGATGGCACCGTGACTGTCGTACCACCGTCGGAGCCGGCGGCGGATTCCGTACCCCTGCCGCAGCGTGAGCCGGCCACCGAGGCCGACCTGGCCGCGGTGGCCGCACAGCTGGGCCGGACGCCCCGCGGCACCCGGGCGGTCGCCCACCGGTGCCCGTGCGGCCTGCCGGACGTGGTGGAGACGACCCCCCGCCTCTCCGACGGCACCCCGTTCCCGACCCTCTACTACCTGACCTGCCCCCGGGCCACCGCGGCGTGCAGCCGACTGGAGTCGGCGGGGCTGATGAAGGAGATGGCGGACCGGCTGACGACGGACCCGGAGTTGGCGGCCCACTACCGTGCGGCGCACGAGGACTACCTCACCCGCCGGGAGGCGATCGGCGAGGTGCCGGAGATCGCCGGCATCTCGGCCGGCGGGATGCCGGGCCGGGTGAAGTGCCTGCACGTGCACCTGGGCCACGCGTTGGGCGCCGGCCCCGGGGTGAACCCGTTCGGCGACGAGACGTTGGAGCTGGTCGAGCCCTGGTGGTCGACGGGGCCGTGCGTGGACGTGCCGGCGGGCGAATGAGCACGCCGACTGCGGATCAGATCACGGTACGGCGGGCGCGCACCGGGGATGTGCGGGGCATCCGGCGACTCGTCGACACCTACACCGACGACCGGCGGCTGCTGAGCAAGGCCACCGTCACCCTCTTCGAGGACGTGCAGGAGTTCCGGGTCGCGGTCCGGGCCGAGGACGACGTCGTGGTGGGCTGCGGGGCGCTGCACGTCATGTGGGAGGACCTGGCGGAGATCCGCACGGTGGCGGTGGACCCGTCCTGCCGGGGCCGGCGGATCGGTCACCGGCTGGTCGGTGAGCTGATCGACGCGGCCCGGGAGTTGGGCGTGGCCCGCATCTTCGTGCTCACCTTCGAGACCCGGTTCTTCGCCTCGTTCGGCTTCCGCGAGATCGACGGCGCGCCGGTGCCGCAGCCGGTCTACGAGCAGCTGCTGCGGTCGTACGACGAGGGTGTCGCGGAGTTCCTCGACCTGGAGCGGGTCAAGCCGAACACGCTGGGCAACACCCGGATGCTGCTGCGCCTGTGATCAGCCCTTGCGGGGGTGGGCGGCGAAGAAGTCCCACATCAGGTCGGTGGCGGACAGCCCCGCGGAGGACGCGGCGAGTTGGCCCGCTGTCGCGCCCGGCCAACTGTGACCCATGTCGGCGAGGGTGTAGACGCTGACCTCGCTGCCGTCCGCGCAGCCCGCCACCGTGTGCGTCACGCCCGGCACCCCGGCTGCCTTCGGGCTCGGCCGGCAGTTGAGCCGCTGCTGCCAGGTCCGTATCCCGGTCTGGAAGATCGTGGCGTACCGGTCCTGACCGCCGATGAAGGTGATCACGGAGACCGGGCTCTTCGGCACGTAGCTACCGGCCGTGGTCAACTCCCCGCTGTAGCCACCGCTGACCACCCCGATCGCGGCGAAGGTGCCGGTGCTCTCCACCGCCGCCCGGAAGCTCATGTCGCCGCCGTTCGAGATGCCGGTGAGGAACACCCGGTTCGGGTCCGCGTGCCAGGTCTGCACCAGATGGTCGGTGAGGGCGTCGAGGAAGCCGACGTCGTCGGCGCTGCCGCAGCAGATGAGAGCGTTGAAACCGCCGCCCTGCCCGTCGGGGTAGGCGACCAGCACGTTGTCCTTGTCGGCCCTGGCGTCCAGGCCCGCCAGCTCCCGCATCGCGGAGCCGGTGCCGGGATAGAAGTGCAGCGCGATGACCAGTGCGGGTGACCGGGTCGGGTCGTACCCTGCCGGCGCGTGCAGCAGGTAGGTGCGGTCGAGCCCGTTGTGTTTCAGGGTGAGCTGGTGGTCGCCGGCCGCCGGTCGTTCGCTCGACGCGGACGGCGCGGCTGGCGGGGCCGACGAGGGTTGCCCCCGCTCACTACAGGCTGCGGCCACGATCAGGAGGCAAAGCCCCGTCAACACCGCCACCGATCGCCGCACGCCGGTCACCCCCCGTCGACCCCGCCGTCCACACTGGAGATCCTTCGGCCGGTAAACAACCCTTTCGGTCCTGGCCGAAGGCGGGCAGGCTGGTGTCATGCTTCGCCTCCAGCTCGGGTCGGCCGACCTGTGCCGGGTGCGGTTCGCCGACCGGCTCCACCCGGTCGCGAACGCGCTGCTGGCCGGTCAGTGGCTGCGCGATCCCACTGTCGCGGCGCTGGCGCCGGCGCTGGCCGAGCGGGCGGTGGCGGCCGAGGGCACGCCTGCCGCCCAGGCTGCCACCGCGATCCTGCGGCACCTGCTGCCCGGCCAGGGGCGTCTGCCGGACTTCGTCACGCCCTTCGCCGGTCTGGAGTCGGTGGAGGCCGGCCTGGAGGCGATTCGGGCCACCCCGGCACGGCGGGTCCGCGCCGAGGTCACCATGGCGTACGCGGACACGCCGGTCAGCCCGCTGCGGCGGCGGTTCGCGGCGGCCGACCCGGAGGTGCTGGACCTGTTCGGCGGGGCCGTGCGGGCCTGGTTCGACGCGGTCCTCGAACCGCACTGGGCCGAGCTGACGTCCGCGTACCGCCAGCAGGTGGCGGCTGCCAGTCAGCGGCTGGCGCAGCATGGCCTGGCCCGCCTCTTCTCGGGTCTGCACCCGGGGATCCGGTGGCGGGAGCCGGTGCTGGAGGTACACACGTGGTGGGACGGTGATCTCCCCGGCACCGGCCACGGGCTGATCCTGCTGCCCTCCCCGCTGGCCGGGCCACGGCCCCGGGTGCTGCTCCAGCAGGGTCATCCGATCCTGCTCGTCTATCCGGTGGTCATGCCCACGCTCGGGGCCTCCGCCGCCGCCGATTCCCTCGGTCGGCTGCTCGGCGTCACCCGGGCGCTGGTGCTGCGCCGGCTGGCGGCCGACGGCGGGTTGACCACCACCGTGTTGTCCCGGTCGGTCGGGATCAGTCTCTCCTCGGCCTCGGAGCACGCCCACGCCCTGCGGACCGCCGGTCTGGTGGCCAGCGTGCGCGAGGGCGGGGCCGTCCGACATCACCTGACCGCGCTGGGGGCGAGCTTGTTACGGGGCCCGTCGGGCGACGCGGACGAGTCGGTGCCCACGGCCGGCCAAGCCGCCAGGTGGCCGCCCGTCCTGCCGTAAGGTTGCTGCCGTGACGACGCGTGTGGCGGCCATCGACTGCGGGACCAACTCGATCCGACTGCTGGTCGCCGACCTGCCCGACGCGTCGGCCGGGCCGCAGGCGCCGCTTGTCGACCTGACCCGGCGGATGGAGATCGTCCGGCTGGGGCAGGGCGTGGACCGCACCGGTCGACTGGCGCCGGAGGCGATCGAGCGGACCCGGGTGGCGTTGGCGTCGTACGCCGCCGACATCGAGAAGCTGGGCGCCCAGCGGGTGCGGATGTGTGCCACCTCGGCCTCCCGCGATGCCGCCAACGCCGCTGACTTCACCGAGATGGTGCGGGCCACCCTCGGTGTCGAGCCCGAGGTGGTCAGCGGCGACGAGGAGGCCCGATTGTCATTCACCGGCGCGGTGCGTGGGTTGCCCGCCGACGCGAAGGAGCCGTTCCTGGTCGTCGACATCGGTGGTGGTTCCACCGAGTTCGTGGTCGGCGGCCGGGCCGACGGGGTGCGTGCGGCGATCTCGGTCGACATCGGCTGCGTCCGGATGACCGAGCGGCACCTGCCCGGTGACCCGCCGACGCCCGAGCAGGTAGCGGCGGCGCAGGCCGATATCGCGGCAGTGGTGGACCGGGCGCTCGCCGTGGTGCCCGGTCGCGAGGCGGCCACCCTGGTCGGCCTAGCCGGGTCGGTCACCACTGTGGTCGCGCTCGCGCAGGGCCTGCGGGAGTACGACCCGGAGCGCATCCACCACGCCCGGGTGTCGTACGAGGAGGTCGCCCGGGTGACCGCTGAGCTGCTGGGTCAGACCCGCGAGCAGCGGTTGGCGAACCCGGTGATGCACCCGGGCCGGGCCGACGTGATCGGTGCGGGCGCGCTGGTGCTTCGGGTGATCATGGAAAGGGCCGGGATGCCGTCCGTGGTGGCATCCGAGCACGACATCCTCGACGGCATCGCCTGGAGCCTCCAGCCGGCCACGCGCTAGCCGGCTCGATCAACTCGCCTTCCTTGAAGTCGCGGTGTCCGGGCGCCTCGGATGCCCCGACTTCCTGAAAACCGAGTCGATCAACCTTCCGCGCGCCTGACCGGCTCGGCGTGTTGAGGCGGATTCGTTGACGCTATTTCGCATTGCACAGTAGTGTGCAATGCGTGGACACCACACAGCTGCTGAAGGGCGTGCTCGACATGGCCGTCCTGGCTGTTCTCCGGGAGGAGGACGGCTACGGTTACGACATCCTGCGCCGGTTGCGCGAGGCCGGCCTGGAGGAGGTCGGCGACGCCTCGGTCTACGGGACGCTGCGTCGCCTCTTCGCCGCCGGCCTGCTCACCACCTATGTGGTGCCGAGCGAATCCGGGCCGCACCGCAAGTACTACTCACTCAACGCCGCGGGGCGCGACCAACTGACCCGCTCCGGCAAGCTCTGGCGCTCGTTCGCCACCACCATGGACAGTCTGCTCGACGATCGGGGGATGGCGGCATGACCGTCACGGAGCAGGAGATCACCGACTACGTGGCGCGGGTCCGGGCCGCTCTGGCCGACCTGCCGACCGCGCAACGCGACGAGCTGACCGAGGACCTCGCCGACCACCTCACCGAGGTCGCCGCCGAGGCCGAGGGCACCCTTCTCGAGCGACTGGGCGAGCCCGAGACGTACGCCGCCGAGCTGCGCGCCGCGGCCGGCGCCGCACCGGGCGGCGGGCGCAACCTCGACCAGCGGGTGGCCACCGCGATGGCCCGGGTCCGCGGCCGGCTGCGCACCCTGGACACCCGTCTCGGCCCACCCCTGGGGTACGCGACGGCCAGCGACTTCCTCCACCTGCTGCGCCCCGGCTGGTGGGTGCTTCGGGGTTACCTGGCGGCGATGCTGGTCACCGTGATCAGCACCGGCGGCAGCTTCGGGTTGCTGCCGAGGTTCGGCGGTGAGTTGCTCGCCGGCATGATCATGCTGATCGGTTTCGTGGTCGCCTCCATCTGGATCGGCCGCCGCTCGGCTCAGCTGACCCGCTGGCCGCGCTCGGCAGTGCAGGTCGGCAGTGTGGTGCTGGTGATCTTCGCGTTCGCCGCGCTGATGCAGGCCGAGGACCGGATGCGCTACGGCGACTACGGCTACGACCAGACCTCGGTCGACAGCCAGTACGACCGGGTCCGGGACGTCTTCGTCTACGACAGCGAGGGCCGACTGGTGGAGAACGCCCGACTCTTCGACCAGAACGGCAATCCGATCCGGCTCGGCTACCCGGACTGCTCGGAAGAGGTCTATGACAAGCCGAACCTGCGGGCGTACCCGTACTGCCCGGAGCAGGCGCCCTTCGTGCCCCGCGCGCCCGGCGCACCCCTCCCGCGCGGTTCAGCGACCAGCACCCCGGACCCGACCAGCACCCCGGACCCGAGCGGCACACCCGGGCCGACCGGGACGCCGCTGCCGGCCGGTACGCCCACCGCAGTGCCGCCGAGCGGGACACCAACCCCCACCCCGACCCGGTGAACCGAGGTGTGAACTGGATCATGCGGGTGAAGCTGGGAAATAGCTGAACGGACGAGGCGAGCGGGACGGCACCGGAAATCAATGATCGTTACGGTGTCGTCTGCTCATCAACCCCTCGGAAGGAACCCCCGTGTCAGAGCAGGTCGCACCGCCCCCCGCGTCCGACGCCGCAACCCCTGAGCCGGCCGTCGAGACGCCGCAAGCGGCCGCGCCGCAGCAACCCGCTGGCGAGTCGCCGCAGGCGACCGAGCCGCAGCCAGCCGAGCCGAAGGCGGAGAAGTCCGGTGGTAGGAAGGTCCTCGGCATCGTCGGTGCGGTCCTCGCCGTCGTCGTCATCGCCGGCCTGAAGTTCGGCGTCGCCGCGGCGATCGGCAACTACTTCAACAAGGACGAGACCGCGGACGCCAAGACCGGCGACTGCATCGCCGAGCTGCCCGAGATCACCGGCACCGAGCAGGAGGAGGTCGACGGCGCCAAGGTCGTCGAGTGCACCTCCACCGACGCGGCGTACAACGTGGTCGGTCGGGTGGACGGCCAGAGCGAGGCTCAGGCCAAGGCCGACACCACCTGCACCCAGTTCTTCAAGGAGGGCGAGGAGGGGTACATCTTCTCCAGCATCGAGCCGGGCAAGACGGGCTACGTGCTCTGCCTGACCAAGAAGGTCTGACCGGAGCGGCGGACCGGTGTCGACGGCGGCGGGAGACATCCCGCCGCCGTCGGCGTACCCGGAGTCACCAGGGGGCGAACAGGAGGTGAATGCCACTGTTCCGGCGTCTTCCCGATGGCCGCGTGGCGTGGCAGGCTACCGGCACGTAGGACCACTGGGCGACCAGCCAACGATGACTGACCGCTAGGAGGACGGCCCATGGGCGAAATGGTGAGCTACCGCAGCAACGGGGGCACGAGCGAGGGGTATCTCGCGATACCCGCCAGCGGCACGGCCAGCCCCGCCGTCATCGTCATTCAGGAATGGTGGGGTCTGGTCCCGCACATCCGGTCGGTGGCCGACCGGTTCGCCGAGGCCGGTTTCGTGGCCCTCGCCCCGGATTTCTACCACGGTGAGACGACCAGCGAGCCGGACGAGGCGCAGCGGCTGCTGCTGGCGATGCGGATGGACGAGGCGGCGAAGGACATCGCCGGAGCGGCCGACTATCTCGCCGGGCGGCCCGAGGTCACCGGTAAGGTCGGTGCCGTGGGCTTCTGCGCCGGTGGCAGCCTGGCCCTCTGGTCGGCCACCATCTCCGAGCGGATCGTCGCCACCGCCGGGTTCTATCCCGTGCTGCCCTGGGAGTCGATGCGCCCCGACTGGGCCGACTACGCCGGCAAGGCAGCGGTCATCCACTGCTCCGAAGAGGACGGCACCTCGACCGCCGAGGGCGTACAGACCGCCCGTCGGGCCATCGAGGAGGCCGGCGGTGACTGCCACCTCTACGACTACCCGGGCACCTCGCACGCCTTCTTCAACGACGACCGGCCGGAGGCGTTCGACCAGCGCGCCGCCGCCAGCGCCTGGGCCCGCACCCTGGAACTCTTCCGGGCCAAGCTTGGCTGAGACGCGTACCCCCGAACAGGTGGTCGCCCGCGCACCGCGGGCGGCCGACCTGGCCGACCTCGACGCGGCGGTGAGCGACTGTTTCGCGTGTCCACGGCTGGTCCGGTGGCGGGAGGAGGTCGCCCGCACCCGCCGGGCCGCCTTCCGCGACCAGGAGTACTGGGGTCGGCCGGTGCCGGGCTTCGGCACCTCGGACGCGCGGATCGCGATCCTCGGGTTGGCGCCCGCCGCGCACGGTGGCAACCGCACCGGCCGGATCTTCACCGGTGACCGGTCGGGTGACGTGCTGTTCGCCGCGCTGCACCGGGCCGGGCTGGCCAACCAGCCGACGAGTGTGGCCGCCGACGACGGGCTCGCCCTGCGGGACCTGCGGGTCTTCTCGGCCGTCCGGTGTGCGCCACCGGACAACAAGCCGACCCCGGCGGAACGGGACACCTGCGCGCCCTGGCTGCACCGTGAGGTCGCGTTGGTCCAGCCCACGCTGCGGGTCGTGGTCGCGCTGGGCGCGTTCGCCTGGGCCGCGTGGTGGCCGGTGCTCCGCGCGGTGTACGGGCAGCGCCCGCCCAGCCCGCGACCGGCGTTCGGTCATGGGGCACACTGGTCCGGCACGGACGCCCCGGACTTGCTGGGCTGTTACCACGTCAGTCAGCAGAACACCTTCACCGGGCGGTTGACACCAGGGATGTTGGACGACGTCTTCGGCCAGGCTAAACAGCTGGCCGGAGTGGACTGAGACGACGCGTGGGGTGGTGGCGATGACAGACGGAACCCGCCCGCCCGCGCCGTCGGCCGAGCCGGCGCTGCGTCCGGTGCTCGGCCTGCTCCGCCGGTGGTGGCCGGTCGGCGCGGTCGCCGTCCTGCTCGCCGGTGCCGCGCTGGCGTCCGCCCACTCGTCGATCGGGGCCAGTCGGATCCCGCCGGCCGCGGACAACGTTCCCTGGGTTCCGGAGTACCCGACCGTCGAGCCGTCACCGTCCATCCCGATCGAGCCACGCGACGCGGGCGAGGCCACCCAGGCGCACATTCCGGAGTGGGTCGGCAAGGTGGCCGTGGCCCTGCTCGGGCTGGCCATCCTGGCCGCGCTCGGCTACCTCTGCTGGGTCCTGGTCCGGGGCGCGCTGCGCCGCACCACCCGGGCGCTACCGGCGCAGCGGGGCCGTCGGACCGCCGAGGGCACCGCCCGCGAGGTCGTCGCCGCCCTCGACGCCGGCCTGGTGGAACTCGACGACCGGGACACCGACCCCCGGGTGGCGGTGATCGCCTGCTGGGTGCGGCTGGAGGAGACCGCCGCCGCGGCCGGTGTGCCGAGGCTCGCCGGGGACACCCCCACCGACCTGGTCAGCCGGCTGTTGCAGGGCGACCCGGAGGCGGGCGTGCCGGCCATCGCCAGCACCGACGTGCTGGCGGAGTTCGCGCACGTCTACCGGGAGGCCCGGTACGCCACCCACCCGGTCGACGAACGCACCCGGGACCAGGCCCGCGCCGCACTTCGCCGGCTGCGCGGAGAACTCACCGCGGTGGTGACCCCATGAGCAGCACCAGCATCGACGATCTGCTCGCCTTCGAGGAGGAGGCGGCGCCGACCGGTCCGGGGGCGCGCGACTCCCGCTGGCGTCCGATGCTGCGTTCCCTCGCCTGGGCCGCCGCGCTGGTCGCGGTCCTGCTCGTCGGCCTCCGCGCGGTGGGCCTTCAGGTCTCGCTGCCGGTACTGATCGCCGGGGTGCTCGCCGTGTTGGCGGTGCGCCGGGTCACCGCACTGCTCGCGCCGCCGCCCCCGCCGCCGGGCGGTGCTCGGGTCGGCACCGGCGAGGAGGACGGCAGCTACAACTGGGGTGCCCGGGACGCGCTGCGCAGCGCGATCAACAGGTGGGAGTGGCCGCTGGACTGGTCCTCGACCCGACCCGAACGGTTCACCGGGACGGTCCTGCCCCGGATCGGTGAACTGGCCGACGAGCGGATGCGGCTGAAACACGGCGTGACCCGTGAGTCGGATCCCGCCCGCGCTCGCGCCCTGCTGGGTGAGCGCCTGTGGACGTTCCTGGAGACCCCGCCTCGCCGCACCCCGTCGCCGCGCGACCTCGCGGTGATCGTCGCCGAACTGGAGAGTATTTGATGAACGACGTGGACCGGAGCATTGCCCCCGCCGAGGTCGGGCACCTGGCCCGGGCGGTCCTGGATGCGGTCGGCACCGTCGTGGTCGGCAAACGGGACGCGTTGGAGTTGGTCCTCGCCGGCATCCTCGCCGGCGGGCACGTGCTCCTGGAGGACCTGCCGGGGCTCGGTAAGACGCTCACCGCCCGATCGTTCGCCCAGGCGCTCGGGTTGGACTTCCGTCGGTTGCAGTTCACCCCCGACCTGCTCCCCGCCGACGTCACCGGCTCCTTCCTCTACGACCAGCGCAACGGCGACTTCAGCTTCCGGGCCGGCCCGGTCTTCACCAACCTGCTCCTCGCCGACGAGATCAACCGGACGCCGCCGAAGACCCAGTCCGCGCTGCTGGAGGCGATGCAGGAGAAGCAGGTGTCGGTGGAGGGGGTGACCTACAAGCTCGACGAGCCGTTCCACGTGCTGGCCACCGCCAACCCCATCGAGTACGAGGGCACCTACCCGCTACCCGAGGCGCAGCTGGACCGGTTCCTGCTGCGGGTCTCGTTCGGGTACCCGCAGCACGAAGAGGAGTGGGAGGTGCTGCGCCGCCGGATGGGCCGTCGCCGGGAGGAGGCGGACATCAAGCCGGTGGTCGACGCGGCGACGCTGCGGGCCATGCAGGCCGCCCTGGAGGACGTGGTGGTGGAGGACTCCATCGGCCGCTACATCGTGTCGCTCACCGCGGCCACCCGGGAGCACCCGTCGGTGCTGGTCGGCGCCTCACCTCGTGGTTCGCTGGCGTTGCTGTTGCTGGCCCGGGTCCGCGCGGTGTTCGGCGGCCGGGACTACGTGGTGCCGGAGGACGTCAAGTCGGTGGCCGCGCCCGCCCTGGCACACCGGATCACCCTGCGCCCGGAGATGTGGTTGCGCCGGGTCGACCCGGCGTTCGTGGTGGGCGAGGTGCTGGAGGCGACTCCCGCCCCGGCCAGTGGCGCGCTGCCCAGCTACGCCGCCGGCGGGCCCCGGCACTGATGACCGGACCGACAGTGCCGAGGGCCACCGAAGCGGAACCGGCCGCCGGTTGGGCGCCCACCCCGGCGCTCGGCCGCGCGGTGCTGCTCGCCGGCCTGCTGCTGGTGGCCGGCGTGCTGCTGGGCAGGGTGGACCTGATCGTGCTGGCCGCTCCGTTCGCGCTGGGCACCGCGTACGCGTTGCGTCGACGGCCCACGGCGCTGCCCCAGGTCTGGATCACCCAGGGTGACGGCGGGCCGCTTGTCGAGGGCGGTGACGTGGCGGCGGCGGTGAGCGTCGGCAACCCGGACACTGTCGACTACGACCTGGTGGTGATGCGGTCCCGGGTGTCGCCGTGGCTGCGGATCGACAGGGCCGGCTTCGCCAGCGACGAGGCCGCCGGCGACGGGGCACAGAGTGCCGTCGCGGCGACCGGGGTGACCGCTCCGGGTAACAACGGGGGCCGTTCCGTCGCCGACCGACCGTTCGTGACCTCGGTGCCGATCGGTGCCGCTGTCGACCTTGAGTTGGCCGGCAGGGCCCTGCGCTGGGGCCGGCACCCGATTGGCCCCGCCGGTGCCCGAGTCGCCACGGCGGGCGGTCTGCTGGTCTCCCGGGCGGTGATCACCGAGCCGGTCCGGGTGCGGGTGTACCCGCGTACCGAGCCGTTCGAGGCGGTGGAGGCGATGCCCCGCGCAGCCGGCCTGGTCGGGGCGCATCACTCCCGCCGACCCGGAGAGGGCGGCGAGCTGGCCGGCGTACGCGTCTTCGCCCCCGGTGACCGGCTGCGCCGCATCGACTGGCGGGTCTCGTTGCGGGCCCGGCAACTGCACGTGGCCGCCACCCTCTCCGACCGGGACGCGGAGGTGGTGGTGCTGCTCGACGTGCTCGCCGAGGCGGGCCGCTCCGGTGGGGTGGACGGTGCCGCCTCGGTGCTGGACACCACCGTCCGGGCCACCGCCGCGATCGCCGAGCACTACCTGCACCGTGGCGACCGGGTCTCCCTGCTGGAGTACGGGCCGGCCGCCCGTCGGCTCCGGCCGGCCGCCGGGCGGCGGCAGTACCTCACCGTCCTGGAGTGGCTGCTCGACGTCCGGGTGCACGCGTCCGCGCACGAACCGTACGACCAGGTCTTCGGCCCGCAGTTGCTCTCCTCGGACGCGTTGGTGGTGGTGCTCACCCCGCTGCTGGACGAACGGTCGGCGCAGATGCTCGCCCGGTTGGCTCGCGGCGGGCGGTTCGTGGTGGCCGTCGACACGTTGCCGACGGACCTGGCGTCACCGAAGGACCGGGGCTGGGCCGAGGTGGCGTACCGGCTGTGGAGGCTGGACCGGGAGATCATGATCGGGCAGCTCCGCGAGCACGGCGTGCCGGTGGTGCGCTGGGCGGGCGCCGGCAGCCTGGACCAGGTGCTGCGGGACGTGGCGCGGTTGGCGACGGCCCCCAGGGTGGGTGGCCGGTGAACGAAAGGTCAGTGCGGTGAACCCGGTCGTGGAGCGGGCTCGGGCGACGCGGAACGCCGTCGCCCGGATCAGCGTCGCCCCGCTGCTGGTGCGGGCGGCGATCTTCGTCATCATGCTTGCCGGGTTCGCCCTGGCGTTTCCGGCGGAGGCGCTTTCCGGCCGGCCGATCCTCTTCCTGGCGTTCGCCGCCCTGTTGCCCGCGTTCGGCCCGCGTCGGGTCTGGATGACCTTCACGGCGTTGGTCACTGTCGGGGGTTGGCTGCTCGCCACCGACGGGTACGGCCGTCCGGTCGCGCTCTGGCGGCTGCTGGCCGTCGCGGCCCTGCTGTATCTGGGCCACACCCTCTGCGCGCTGGCCGCGCTGCTGCCCTACGACGCGGTGGTGGACCCGGAGTTGATCAGCCGATGGTTGGTGCGCTCGGCCGCCGTGCTGTTGGGTGCCGCCGTGTTGGGCGTGCTGCTGTTGCAGGCGGCGGGGACGGGTGGGGGAGCCGGATACCAGTGGGTCACCGTGCTGGGGTTGCTGGTGGCGGTGGGGACGGCGGCGTTGCTCGGTTGGCTCCTGCGGCGTCGGTGACCGCTGTGACCTGAGGGTTACGCAGGTCACATGGGTTGTGCTCCGTCACAGATGGGGGGCGCGAGCGGGATTACCTGAGCCGGCCGGGGAAAGATAGACAACGTGAATCCGAAGCGGATCCTTGTGGTTGGTGCCGGGCACGTCGGTCTGTACGCCGCCCTGCGCCTGTCGAAGAAGCTCAGCTCCCGTGAGGCTGAGGTCATGGTGGTGGACCCCCAACCCCACATGACCTATCAGCCGTTCCTGCCCGAGGCGGCGGCGGGCAACATCTCCCCGCGGCACTCCGTGGTGCCGCTGCGGCGGGAGTTGCGCCGGTGCAAGATGGTGGCCGGTACGGTCACGCGGATCGAGCACGACCGCAAGGTGGCCACCGTGCAGCCGATCAGCGGCCCGGCCCGGGAGATCACCTACGACCACGTGATCGTGGCCCCGGGTTCGGTCTCCCGCACCCTGCCGATTCCCGGCCTGCACGAGCAGGGCATCGGGTTCAAGACCATCGGCGAGGCGATCTACCTGCGCAACCACGTGCTGGATCGGCTCGACGTGGCGGCTGCCACGCCGGATCCGGACGTCCGCCGCTCGGCGCTGACCTTCACCTTCGTCGGTGGTGGGTACGCCGGCATCGAGGCGCTCGCCGAGATGGAGGACATGGCTCGCGACGCCCTGCGCTACTACCCGGAGCTCAAGCAGGACGAGGTTCGATGGGTGCTGGTCGAGGCGACCCAGCGGGTGCTGCCCGAGGTCGACCGGGACATGGGTGCCTACACCGTGCAGCAGCTGCTGAAGCGGAACATGGACATCCGGCTGGACACCCGGCTCGAGTCCTGCGTCGACGGGGTGGTCAAGCTCTCCGACGGTGACAGCTTCCGCTCCGACACGATCGTCTGGACGGCCGGTGTGAAGCCGTCGCCGATGCTGGACGCGACCGACTTCCCGCGCGACGACCGTCGGCGGATCACCTGCCTGCCCACCCTTCAGGTGGTCGACGGTGACCAGGTGGTCGAGGGTGCCTGGAGCGCCGGTGACTGCGCCGCCGTTCCGGACCTCACCAAGGAGCCGGGCAACTTCTGCTCGCCGAGCGCCCAGCACGCGGTGCGTCAGGCCGCCCGGATGGCCGACAACATCGTGGCCGTGGTCCGGGGCCGTGAGCCGGTGAACTACAAGCACAAGCACGTCGGCAGCGTGGCGAGCCTCGGCCTGCACAAGGGCGTGGCCCAGGTGTACGGGATCAAGATGACCGGTTGGCCGGCCTGGGTGATGCACCGGACGTACCACATGAGCCGGATCCCGTCGTTCAACCGCAAGATCCGCGTGGTGGTGGACTGGTCGTTGGCGTTCTTCCTCAAGCGTGAGGTGGTCGCCCTGGGTCAGTTGCACGACCCGCGCGAGGAGTTCGTCGAGGCGTCCCAGCCCGTCGGTGCGCCCCGCGTCTGACCAGAACCCAAAAACCCAGACCCACCAACCCCGTCGATCTTGCACTTTCGGATGCCGTGATGCGTCTTTTGGCACGTCTTGTCCGAGCAGAAAGTGCAAGATCGGCGGGGTTTTTGGGTCCGGCGAGGCGTGCTCAGACCCGCCAGGTCCAGGCGTCGGCGATGCGGGTGGGCGGGCCGTAGAGCTGTTCCAGGGTTGCCCGCAGGCTCTCCGCGTGCGGAGCGTCGTCGGTCAGCGCCACGCAGGAGGCACCCCAGAAGTCCGCGTCGCGGGCGGCCTGGCGGCGCTGCTCATCGCCGATGGCCGGTTGGTCGCCGCGCCGGGCGACATCGGCGAGCAGTGCGGAGGTGGGCTGTTTGAAGGTGCCCATCGCCGCGGTGCCGCGCCTTCCGTACGGGCCGATGAAGAAGCCTTCCGGTAGCCCGAAACCGGCGTCGGCGGCGGTCGCCCAGCGCATCGGCCAGGGCTCCTTCGGCGTCGGCAACGGCACCGGGACCAACACCCCGCCCGGTGGTACGCACTGCCGCCAGTGGCCGCCGCTGATGAATGTCGGCACGGCTGGTCGTCCGGCGGTGGGCAGCGGGGTCGGGAAGAGCGGCAGCAGCGCCACCCCGACGGCCAGTGGTACCAGCCGTCGTGCCCGACCGGAGCTGCCCAGGGCCCGGTCGACAGCGAGCACCAGCAGCGTCGCGACGATCGGCAGCAACGCCAGCGCGAACCGCATCGGCAACGCCCCGTCCACCACCGGCAGCCCGGCGATCACTGCGTACGGACCGGGGACCGCCGTCCTGGTGCCGCCGAACACCACCTCGGGGCCGAGCGAGAGCGACCCCATCACCAGGCCCGCCACGACGCAGGCGAAGACCAGCCGGCGTCGCCCGGCCCAGATCGCGCAGGCCGCGGCGACCAGCAGCAGTGGCCAGCCGAGGAACGTGTTGTACTCGGCGGGGCCGGTGGTCAGCCGGGCGGACTCGGCGCTGCCGGCCACCGACAGTGGGGAGAGGGTCCACCAGCTGCTCAGGTCGGCGGAGAAGTAGGCCGGGGTGAACATCCCGTCGGCGACTCCCTGCGGCCCGGCGAACTGGAACCACAGCGGATAGCCCAGCACCAGCAGGGCGAGCCCGGCGGTGATCGTCAACCCTGCGGCGAACCCGGGGAGCGCCCGGCGGGCCAGGTCCCGGTCCACCACGGCGTAGCTGATCGACATCACCAGCAGCGTGATCGCGGCGAGGAAGAGCACCTCCTCGCCGATGAAGACCTGCGCGGTGACCGCGCCGGCCAGCCCCGCCGCCGAGGTGAACAACCGTCGACGGTCCGGCCCGGTGGCGCCGGTCCCGTCGGGTGTCCCGGGCCCCGGGTCGGCCGCCCTCAGCAGCCGGACCACCAGCCAGACGATCACCGGCACCAGCCACTGGGCGGTCATGTGCAGGTGACTGTTGGTCTGCGAGACCATGCCGGGTCCGAAGCCGCACAGCCCGCCGCCGAGTGCGGCGGCCAACCGACGGGCGCGCAGCGTCCGATGGAACAGCAGGTACCAGGCGAGGGCGGTGCCGGCGAGGTTGGCGGCGGCGATCAGCGCGAAGGTGACCGGTGCGCCCAGCAGCAGGGTGACCGGCGCGAAGACGACGCCCAGCGCGATCACCGTGGTGTTGGCCATCAGGTTGACCCCGTCGGGGGCGTTGAGCCGGTCGGTGAGCAGATCGAAGTCGCCGAGCAGCGCGCGGGCGTCCACCGCCAGGAACCACTCGTAGAGGGTCTGGTCCTCCGGGTTGAGCGCCAGGGTGCGGGCTCCCGGGTCGGGCCACAGCCCGTGGGTGAGCCAACCGGCCAGCACCGCGAAGATCAGAGCGGCCAGCAGATCCGCCCGGTGACGCCGGACGGCGGCCAGCAGCCGGGTGGCCCGGGGCCGGCGGTTGACCTGATCGGCGAGGCGGAATGCCTGCTCAGGCGCGGCGTCGGGGGCCGTGGGGGCTGCGCTGCTCACGGCATCGACCCTAATGTGGCCAGGCCGGCGGGGTACGCCGGGTCGCCGCAGACCGGCTACGGTGACATTGCACCAGGCGTGTCGGCGCGCCGGTGTCACTCGCCCGGGTGGTGGAACGGCAGACACGGCCGCCTTAAAAGCGGCTGCCGAAAGGCGTGCGGGTTCGACCCCCGCCCCGGGCACCGGTCGACCTCACCCATTCTCATCCGTGATCTCCAAGACGTGACTGCGCCGTTTACTCTTGGAGGGCACGTTCACGTGCACACGACCCCCTGAGGGAGGCCAGACAGTGAAGACCTCGAACCCGGTGCTCGCCCGGCTCGGCCAGGCGGCCGAGCGGGAGCGCTCCGCCGGGTACGCCCCGGCCGGGCCGTACGGACAGCCCGGCATTCCCCAGCAGTACCCGTCCCAGGCCGGTTACCCGGCCGCGCCGCCGACCGTGGCGCCGATGACCGTCGACGACGTGGTCGTCAAGACGGTCGCTCTGCTCGGCATCCTCGGCATCACCGCCGCGGCCGCCTGGGTGCTCGTGCCCGACGCGTTGGTCGGTACCGCCTGGATCGGCGCGGCGGTGGTCGGCCTGGTCCTCGGCTTGATCATCTCGTTCTCCCGGATGGCCAACCCGGCGCTCGTGATCGCGTACGCGGTCGTCGAGGGTGTCTTCGTCGGCATGGTCAGCAAGGCGTTCGAGACGGCCTACGACGGCATCGTGCTCCAGGCCGCCGCGGCCAGCTTCGGCATCTTCTTCCTGATGGCGATGCTCTACCGGGCGAAGGTCATCCGGGCCACCCCGGCCTTCGTCAAGGGCATGATCGCCGTGATGGTCGGTCTCTTCGCCGTCATGATGATCAACCTGGTGCTGGCGCTGTTCGGCGTCAACACGGGCCTGCGTGACGGCAGCCCGCTGGCCATCGGCTTCAGCCTGGTCTGCATCGTGGTCGCCTCGCTGAGCTTCGTGCTCAGCTTCAAGGAGATCGAGGACGGCGTCCGGATGGGCCTGCCCCAGCGCTACTCCTGGACGGCCGCGTTCGGCATCCTGGTCAGCCTGGTCTGGCTCTACATCGAGATCCTGCGCCTGCTGAGCTACTTCCAGGGCGACGACTGACCTCGTCCGCACTGCGACCGGCGCCCGCCTCCAACGTCGTTGGGGGCGGGCGCCGTCGTCCGCGCCGTTTCCCCGCCGCCGCCGGCCCGCCCGGGGCAGAGTGACTGCGAGGCTTTGACACAAGCCCTGGGGTACGCGGGTGGAGGAGGCGACGGTGCGCAGCAACAACCCGGTGCTCAACCGGCTGGACGAGGCCGGCCGGGTGGAGGCCCGGGTGCTCGGTTCCCGTGACGTCGAGCCGATGACCGTCGACGACGTGGTGGTCCGTACCGTCGGGTTGCTGCTGGTGACCGGCGTCGCCGCGGCGGTGTCCTGGGCGGTGATTCCCGACGCCGTGTGGCTGGGTGCCGCGTTGGCCGGCAGCGCGCTCGCCTCGATCGCGCTGGTCCTGGTCATCTCGTTGCGGGGAATCACCAACCCGGTGCCGATCGTCGGCTACGCCATCCTGCAGGGCCTGCTGCTGGGGGTGGCGAGCCGCACCTTCGAGCAGGTCTATCCGGGCATCGTGGTGCAGGCGGTGGCCGGCACCTTCGGCGTCTTCCTCGGCATGGCGGCGCTGTACCGGGCCCGGGTGATCCGGGCGACGCCCCGGCTGGCCCGCCTGGTGATCGGCACCCTGCTCGGCATCGCCGTGCTCAGCGTGGTCAACCTGGTGTCGTACCTGATCAGCGGGCGACCGGGCCTGGCGGGTTACAGCGTCAGCGGGGAGGTCGGCTGGGTGCCGTACGCGATCTCGGTGGTGGCCATCATCGCCGGGGCGTTCAGTTTCATCCTCGACTTCGATCTCGTCGAGCGTTCGGTGCGCGACGGTCGAGCCCGCCGGTACGCGTGGCTGAGCGCGTTCGGCCTGCTCACCGGGTTGGTCTTCCTCTACTGGCAGCTGCTGCGGCTGCTCAGTTACCTGCGTCGCTGACCGGCCCGACCCGGCGCGGTCGGTGCCGGCCGTAGACTCGGCGACGATGAGCGCAGCGGAGTTGGACAAGGCCGTGCGGTTGCTGGTCGGTCAGATCGCGCACTGGCAGCAGCCGCGGTGGGCGGCGGCCGCGACCGCCGGCAACGTGTCCCGCGCCGACCTCGTGCACCGCCTGGTGCAGGAGGTCGCCAACCTGGCGGCCGACGCCGAGGGGCAGCCCCGGCGGGTGGTGCCCCGGCTCGACAACGACCTGGCCCTGCCCGACCAGCTGCGGGTGGTCACGGCGGACCTGTTGGCCGCCGACCCGGGGGCCGAGGCGCTGACCCGGGCCGCCGCCGAGGTGACGGCGACCCGCGGCGCGCTCTGAGGGCGACTCAGCTGAGCCGTTCGAGCACCATGGCCATCCCCTGGCCGCCGCCCACGCACATGGTCTCCAGACCGATGGTCTTGTCGTGCCACTCCAGCGCGTTGAGCAGGGTGCCAGTGATCCGCGCGCCGGTCATGCCGAACGGGTGGCCGACAGCGATGGCCCCACCCATCACGTTCAGCTTCTCCTCGGGGATGCCCAGCTGGCGGTAGGAGGGGATGACCTGCGCGGCGAACGCCTCGTTGATCTCGACGAGGTCGACGTCGTCGATCGTCATACCGGCCCGGCGCAGCGCCTGCCGGGACGCCTCGACCGGCCCGAGGCCCATGATCTCCGGCGACAGGGCGGTCACACCGGTCGAGACGATCCGGGCCAGCGGGGTGATCCCGAGCTCCTCGGCCCGCTGGGCGCTCATCACCACCACTGCCGCCGCACCGTCGTTGAGCGGGCAGCAGTTGCCGGCGGTGATCCGTCCGTCCGGGCGGAACACCGGCTTCAGACCGGCGACCGCGTCGAGGGTGACGCCGGCCCGGGGCCCGTCGTCGGTGCTCACCACTGTGCCGTCCGGCGTGGTGACCGGGGTGATCTCCCGGGCCCAGAAGCCGTCGGCGATGGCCTTCTCGGCGAGGTTCTGGCTGCGTACGCCGAACTCGTCCATGTCGGCGCGGGTGACGTCGTACACCTGGGCCAGGTTCTCCGCGGTCTGCCCCATGGTGAGGTAGATGTCGGGCAGCTCACCGGCCTCGCGCGGGTCGGTCCACACCTCGGCGCCGCCCTGCGCGCGGCGCTTCGAGCGCTCGCCGGCCGCCGCGAAGCGGGGGTTTTCCCAGCCGCCGCCGACCAGCGCCTGCGCCTCGGGCGGCAGCCCGTCGGAACTGCCCCGGGCGTAGCGGGAGACCATCTCCACGCCGGCGGAGACGAACACGTCGCCCTCGCCGGCCCGGATCGCGTGCATCGCCATCCGGGTGGTCTGCAACGAGGAGGCGCAGTAGCGGGTCAGCGTGGCGCCGGGGACAGTGTCCAGGCCGAGGAGGGTGGACACCACCCGGGCCATGTTGAAGCCCTGTTCGCCGCCGGGCAGGCCGCACCCGAGGTAGAGGTCGTCGATCGTGGTCGGATCGAGCGCGGGGATCTTGTCCAGCGCGGCTCGGACGATGGTCGCGGCGAGGTCGTCGGAGCGGACATCGCGCAGGGAACCCTTGTGCGCCCGGCCGATGGGGGAGCGGGCGGTGGCGACGATGACGGCGTCGCGGGACGACTCAATCGGCATGGACCAACGTTAACCCGCCGGTAACATGCGCGGAAGAAGCCGGCACAGCGGGAAATGTCACCAGCGGCCGGCGACGATCTAGCGCCGGGTGGTGGCCGCCGCCGCGGCGACGATGGCGGGCAGCAGCGCGTGCGCCCACACCCGGTAACCATCGGCGGAGGGGTGGAAACGGTCCGGGCAGAGCGTCCCCGCATCGGCCCGGAACACCGGCCCGGTCTCGGTGCCCAGGTCGACCACCGAGCCGCCCGCCTGCAACACGGCGCTGGTCTGCGCGCGGGCCACCCGACGCCCGGACCAGCCGACCACCTGGCGCAGCGGGGGAGCGATCGCACGCACCGCGCCGAGGTCGGGGCAGGTGCCCACGACCACCTCGACGCGCGCCTCACGCAGCCGGTGCACCGCCGCACCGAGGTAGGCCGCCGCGTCGGCGGGCCGGCGCAGCCCGGTGGCGTCGTTCGCGCCGATCAGGATCAACGCCACGTCGGGCCGCTCACCGAGCAGGGCCCGGGCCACCTGGGTGGCGAGGTCGGTCGAGCGGGACCCGGACACGCCGACGCTGGACAGGTGCACCCGGCGGCCGGTCGGGCCCTCGGCGAGCAGGTTGGCCAACTGCCCGCCGATGGTGTCCTCCAGCCGGTCCACACCGACACCGAGTGCCGACGAGTCACCCAGCAGCACCAGTCGCAGCGGTGCAGCGCCCGCCCGGCCGATCGTGGCGCGCAGGGCCAGGCCCAGCTCCGGTTGGGCGTAGCGTCGGTGCCGGGCGACGAACGCCTCACCGGCGAGGACGGCGGCGCCTCCGACAGTGCCGGCGAGCAGCGAGAACGCCGCCGCCCGACCCAGCCGGCCGGCGAGGCCGGAGGTCACGCTCCGCGCGCTGCGCTCGTTCATGCCAGTCCCTCCACTGTCGAGGTGTCCGAGGCGGACCCGTGCTGCGGCACCGCACCGACACCGAAGAACGCCCGTCGGCGCAGCTGCGCCCACCGGCCGGCCGGCCCTCGGTCGCGGCCCCGCACCTGGACGCCGCTGACCTCCGTGCCGGCGTGTCGAGCCGCCTCCTGCGCGGCCTCCGGCAGCGACCGTACGCCGTCGCCGCGCATCGGTGTGGCCCGTCGTTCCGGGGTCGCGCCGAGGGCGGAGAGCATCGTCGGCAGGAGCGCGGCGGCAGCCATCGCGTACCCCTCGGCGGAGGGATGGAACCGGTCCCAGGCGAACATCCGGGTCGGCTCGGCCGCGAACCGGGGGCCGAGCAGGTCACCGAGGGAGACCGTCCAGCCGCCCGCCTCGACCACTGCCACCGTCTGGGCGGCGGCGAGCTGACGGCTCCAGCGGTGCGCAAGCCAGCGCAGCGGTGGCTGGATCGGGCGGATCGCGCCCAGGTCGGGGCAGGTGCCGACGACCACCTCGCACCCGGCGTCACGCAGGGTGCGCACCGCCTCGACCAGGTAGCGCACCGCGAGGCCGCGCGGGGTGCGGTTGGTGATGTCGTTGCCGCCGATGAGGATCACCGCGATGTCGGGCCGGCACTCCAGCGCCGCCTCCACCTGGTGGCGTAGCGCCGCCGAGATGGCGCCGACCACCGCGAAGCGGTGCAGCTGAACCGGCCGGTGCAGTCGACGGGACAGGCCCGTGGCGAGCAGCGCCCCGGGCGTCTCCCGGCGGCGGTGCACGCCGTAGCCGGCGGCCGACGAGTCACCGAGCACCACCATGGTGAGCGCCGGGCCGGGGAACTTCGCGCCGTACATCCCATCGCAGCGGGGTGGCGGCGCCTCGGCCATCGGGATGGTCCGTCGAGCCTGCCGGGCCTGGCCGACCAGCACCCCGCCGGTCGCCACCGCGGCCGCCGCGGTGGCGCCTGTCCCGATGGCTGCCAGCCGGACGAACCGCCGGGCCTGCCGCCAGCGATCACTACCGGGTACGACGGAATCTGCCACCCCCATACCGCGACATTATCGCGCTGGTCCGACACCCCGCTGTCGTCGTGACGGCACCCGGGTGCCTGGAACCCGACGCGACGGGGTATCTGAATGGGAGAGGCCGGCCGACTTGCGCCGACCCGCCACGCTGATCCGGCGGAGAGGAGCGCGACGATGGGTAAGACACTGAAGCGCAGCGCGGCGTTCACGGCCCTGGCGCGGGCCCTGGCGGCGGGGGCGCGCAACGGGCCGTCGATCGGCACCCGGTTGGCCGCGTTGCCCCGGATGATCCGGGCCACCGCCAAGGGGGAGTACGACGGCGGCCTTCGGCTGGCCCTGATGACCGCGGCGACGGCGTACATCGTCTCGCCGATCGACCTGCTCCCGGAGATCCCGTTGGCGATCTTCGGGCTGGCCGACGACGCGGTCATGGTCACCTGGCTGGCCGGCAGCGTGCTCGCCGAAACCGATCGCTTCCTGGAGTGGGAGGCCCGTCGCAGCTCGGTCATCCCCGGGGGGTTGGTGCCCTGACGACACGTACGCTGGGCGGCGAGGAACCGTCTTCCCGGTCGCCACCGTCGGCGCCGCAACGAAGGGCACACCGTGCAGTACTACGACAACGTCGTCGACATGATCGGAAACACCCCGCTGGTGCGTCTGCGTAACGTCACCGAGGGCATCCAGGCCACCGTGCTGGCCAAGGTGGAGTACGTCAACCCGGGTGGTTCGGTGAAGGACCGGATCGCGCTGCGGATGGTGGAGGACGCCGAGGCTGCCGGTCTGCTCAAGCCCGGCGGCACCATCGTCGAGCCGACCAGCGGCAACACCGGTGTCGGGTTGGCCCTGGTGGCCCAGCTCAAGGGCTACCGGTGCGTGTTCGTCTGCCCCGACAAGGTCAGCCAGGACAAGCAGGACGTGCTCCGGGCGTACGGCGCCGAGGTGGTGGTCTGCCCGACCGCCGTCGCGCCGGAGGACCCGCGCTCGTACTACAACGTCTCGGACCGGCTGACCCGGGAGATCCCCGGCGCCTGGAAGCCCAACCAGTACAGCAACCCGGCCAACCCTCGGTCGCACTACGAGACGACCGGCCCGGAACTGTGGAAGCAGACCGACGGCGAGCTCACCCACTTCGTGGCCGGCGTCGGCACCGGAGGCACCATCTCCGGCATCGGCCGCTACCTGAAGGAGGCCTCCGAGGGTCGGGTGCGCGTCGTCGGGGCCGACCCGGAGGGCTCGGTCTACTCGGGCGGCACCGGCCGTCCGTACCTGGTGGAGGGCGTCGGCGAGGACTTCTGGCCGGAGACGTACGACCGGGGCGTCGCCGACGAGATCGTGGAGGTCTCCGACAAGGCGTCGTTCGAGATGACCCGGCGACTGGCCCGCGAGGAGGGGCTGCTGGTCGGTGGTTCCTGCGGGATGGCGGTGGTCGCCGCGCTGGACGTCGCCCGCCGGGCCGGCCCGGACGACGTGGTGGTGGTGCTGCTGCCCGACGGCGGCCGAGGCTACCTCTCCAAGATCTTCAACGACTCGTGGATGGCCCGGTACGGCTTCCTCGACAACTCCGGCGCCGAGCCGACGGTGGCCGACGCGCTGGCCAGCAAGCCGGGCGGGCTGCCTGAGCTGGTGCACGTGCACCCGACCGAGACGGTCCGTGACGCGATCGACTACATGCGCGAGTACGGCGTCTCGCAGCTGCCGGTGCTCAAGGCCGAGCCGCCCGTGGTGACCGGTGAGGTCGCCGGCTCGATCGCCGAGCGGGACCTGCTCGACGCGCTGTTCACCGGTCAGGCTCACCTGCACGACACCATCGAGCGGCACATGGGCGACCCGCTGCCGATGATCGGTGGGGGTCAGCCGGTGAGCGAGGCGGTCGGCATGCTGGAGAAGTCCGACGCGGCGCTGGTCCTGGTCGACGGCAAGCCCAAGGGTGTCCTGACCCGCCAGGACCTGCTGTCCCACCTCGGAGCCCACTAACCCCCAACCCCAGCCCCGCGCCCCCGCGCCCCCGCCCTCCTGTCCCGCCGATCTTGCGTTTTCGGTCGACCATAAGCGGCTTGTGCCCCGAATTGCGGCGACAGAAAGTGCAAGATCGGCGGGGGCGGGGGCGGGGGCGGGGGCGGGGGCGCGGGGGCGCTGGGGCGGGGTTGGGAGGGGGAGTTCAGAGGGGGCGGGTGTAGCGGAGTTGCGGGGTGAGGGCCGTGCCGATGTGCTCGACGCGCTCCGCGCCGGTCGGGGTCCAGCCGCCGCGCTCGTAGAAGGCTCGGGCATGGGCGTTCTCCCGGAGCACCCAGAGCACCCCGCGCCGCCAACCCCGGGCGCGCATGGCGTCCAGGGCGTCCACCATCAGGGTGCGACCGACGCCCCGGCCCTGCTCGCGCGGGTCGAGGTGGATCGCGTTGAGCAGCCCGGTGCTCGGGTCGTCCTCGTCGTCCGGGCCCAGGTGGCTGAACCCGACCAAGGCCCCGGCCCGCTCGGCCACTGTCATCCGGTGGGTGTCCCGCTCCCACAGCCACCGCTCGACCCAGTAGCGGCCCATCGCCTCCGGTGTCGGGTCGGCCAGCGCCTCGGCCGGCAGGAACGCGGAGTACGCGGCGACCCGGGAGCGTTGGTGCAGGGCCCCCACCGCCATCAGATCGCCTTCGGTCGCGGAGCGGAGCGTGATGGTCACCCGGCCGAGGCTACCCGGCGCGGCGGAAGCTGCACCGTGGTCAGATCCTCGGCGACGATCAGCTCACCGTCGAAGTGCGCGCGTGCCTCGTCGTGGAACCGGCGCGGGTCGCTGTAGCGCTGGGAGAAGTGGGTGAGCACGAGTCGGCGTACCCCGCACTCGGTCGCCACCCGGGCGGCCTGCGCCGCGGTCAGGTGGCCGACCTCGGCGGCCAACGCGGCCTCCGACTCCAGGAACGTCGACTCGATGACCAGCAGGTCTGCGTGCTCGGCGAGGGCGTAGACCCCGTCGCAGAGGCCGGTGTCCATCACGAACGCGAACCGCTGCCCCGGTCGGGGCACGCTCACCTCGGCCCGGGTGACGCGGCGTCCGTCGAGGTCGAGGTGCCCGACGCGGATCAGCTCGCCGACGGCCGGGCCGACGATGCCGTACGCGGCCAGCTTCTCCGGCAGCATCCGGTGCCCGTCAGGCTCGACCAGCCGATAGCCGTACGTCTCGATGGGGTGCCGGAGCCGGCGGGCCTCCAGCGTGCCGCAGCGCAGGGCGATGCGCTGCCCGTCCGCCTCGATGGGCTCGACCCGCAGCTCGGCGGTCTCGTAGAAGGAGGTGGCGTGCCGCAGCCGGGCGAAGTATTCGGCGCCGCCAGCCGGAAAGTGCACTGCTACCGGGTGCGACACCCGGTCCAGGGAGAGCCGTTGGATGGTGCCGGGCAGGCCCAGGCAGTGGTCGCCGTGGAAGTGGGTGACACAGATCCGGGTCAGGTCGGTGGCGGTGACAGTGGTGTGCAGGAGTTGGCGCTGGCTGCCCTCGCCCGGGTCGAAGAGGATCACCTCGTCGTCCCAGCGCAGCACGTACCCGTTGTGGTTGCGCTGACGGGTCGGTGCCTGGCTGGCCGTCCCCAGGACCACCAACTCGCGCATGGACATGACCACTCCTGCGGATATGGAGCGACCCCCGGGGCGCTCCGCGCTGTCGCACGGGCCGGCTGGACTGGGCCGGCGCCCCGGGGGTCGGGTGGCTGCCTGGAATTCGCCGCACCGCTGCCACACGGTCTCGACGATGGTGCTGGTGCCCGCCTCGCGGCGGGCCGATCACTGTCGAGGACAGCGGCTAGCTGACAGCCACCTCACGAGTCCGATTGCTATACAAGTCTGGACCACCTCCTTTCACGTGTACGGCCACGTTATCGAGTTCTCGTCGGGCTCGGCAACGGATTTCGATCACAGGGCCGAACGGGAATGCCCGCGCCGGTCAGCCGTCGACACGGGCCACGCCGACCGGGCAGCTCAGGCCGTTCGGGCCGTGGTTGCAGTACCCGTTCGGGTTCTTGGTCGGCGCCAGGTACTGCTGGTGGTAGTCCTCGGCGAAGTAGTAGCTGCCGAGCGGGGCGATCTCGGTGGTGATCTCACCCTTGCCGGCGCGCGTCACGATCGGCTGGAACGCGTCCCGGGACGACTCGGCGATGGCCCGCTGCTGGTCGGTGGTCGTGTAGATCGCCGAGCGGTACTGGGTGCCGACGTCGTTGCCCTGGCGCATGCCCTGGGTCGGGTCGTGGTTCTCCCAGAAGACCTTCAGCAGGTCCTCATAGTTGATCTTGCTGGGGTCGTACACGACCTGGACGACCTCGGCGTGCCCGGTCCGGCCGGAGCAGGTCTCCTCGTACGTCGGGTTCTTGGTGATGCCACCCGCGTAGCCGGCAGAGGTGGTGTAGACACCGGGCAGCGTCCAGAACAGCCGCTCGGCGCCCCAGAAGCAACCCATGCCGAAGACCGCTACCTGAAGGCCCTCCGGGAACGGGCCCTTCAACGGGGTGCCCAGCACCTCGTGGCGGTCAGCGACCGGCATGGCGATCGGGCGGCCCGGCAGGGCCTGGTCGGGCGTCACCATTTCGGCCTTCATGCGGCGCAGAAACACGGTGGGGATCTCCTCTCGTACCACTCGCAGCGTGCAACACCAGAGGGTCCTGCTTCCTTACCCGCGTGACGGTGACTCAGGCCCCGGCCGGGAACGCCGCCGCCACCCGGTCCGCGTAGCTCTGGGCCTCGGTGTCGTCGCCGTACCGGGTGCGCGGCCAGAAGAAGCCCCGCAAACCGTCGCCCTTGGTTCGCGGCACCACGTGGGTGTGCAGGTGGGGCACCGATTGGGACACCTTGTTGTTCATCGCCACGAACGTCCCACCGGCGCCCAGGGCGGTCTCCACCGCCACCGCCAGCCGCTGGACCAGGGCGAAGTAGCCGGGCAGCAGGTCGGCCGGCAACTCCGCCAGCGTCACCAGGTGCGCCCGGGGCACCACCAGCACGTGCCCCTTGAACACCGGCCGGGTGTCCAGGAACGCCACCCCGTCCGGGGTGTCGGCCACCCGGAACGCCGGCACCTCGCCCGCCACGATCCCGCAGAACACGCAGCCGCTCATCGGGCCAGGTTATGCCGACGCCGTTGGCGGCCCGGCCCCGCCTCGGAGCGCGGGTTCCGTTCCAGCCCTCTCCGACGGGGCACTAGCCTCACCAGAATGAGTCACGGCTTCGAGACGCTCGCCATTCACGCCGGCCAGGACCCTGAGGCCCGCACCGGCGCGGTGATCCCACCGATCTACCAGACCAGCACGTACGCCCAGGACGCCGTCGGCGCACCCCGCCTCGGCTACGAGTACAGCCGGTCCGGCAACCCGACCCGGGACGCGCTCCAGGAGTGCCTGGCGGCGCTGGAGGGCGGGCCGGTGGGGCTCGCCTTCGCCAGCGGCCTGGCGGCGGAGGACACCCTGCTGCGGGCGGTGTGCCAGCCCGGTGACCACGTGGTGATCCCGGACGACGCGTACGGCGGCACGTACCGGCTCTTCGCCCGGGTCGCCCAGCGCTGGGGCCTGGAGTTCAGCCCGGCCAAGGTCTCCGACCCGGCCGCGATCCGGGCGGCCGTGCAGCCCGGTCGCACGAAGATCGTCTGGGTGGAGACGCCGACCAACCCGCTGCTCGGCATCGCCGACATCGCCGCACTGGCCGCCGTGGCACACGACGCGGGCGCCCTGCTGGTGGTGGACAACACCTTCGCCTCGCCGTACCTCCAGCAGCCGATCGCCTTCGGCGCGGACGTGGTGGTGCACTCCACCACCAAGTACATCGGCGGGCACTCCGACGTGGTCGGTGGCGCGCTGGTCGTCGCCGACGCCGGTCTCGGTGAGGAGCTGCGCTACCACCAGAACGCGATGGGCGCGATCAACGGCCCGTTCGACGCCTGGCTCACCCTGCGGGGCATCAAGACCCTCGGGGTACGCATGGACCGGCACTGCGACAACGCCGAGCGGCTCGCCGGGTACCTCGACGGGCACGCCAAGGTGGCCCAGGTGATCTATCCGGGGCTGCCCTCGCACCCCGGTCACGAGGTGGCCGTCAAGCAGATGCGCCGGTTTGGCGGCATGATCTCGTTCCGCGCCGCCGGTGGTGAGGAGCACGCCGTGGACATCTGCAACCGGGCCAAGCTCTTCGTGCTCGCCGAATCGCTGGGCGGCGTGGAATCCCTGATCGAGCACCCGGGCCGGATGACACACGCAAGTGCTGCCGGCTCGCCGCTTGAAGTTCCCGGCGATCTCGTGCGACTGTCTGTCGGCATCGAGACGGTCGACGACCTACTCGCCGATCTGGAGCAGGCGCTGGGCTGACCGCTGGGGAAGGATGGCCGTGCAGGACATCATGGCGACCTGGGTCGGAGCGACCGCCAAGCAGATCGCCCGGGGCGTACGCCGAGGTGACGTCTCGGCGACCCAGGTCGTCGCCGACCACCTCGAGTACATCTCCCGAGCCGACCGTGAGCTGGCCGCGTTCCGCGCCGTTCGCGGCGGTGAGGCGATCACCGAGGCGGAGAAGGTCGACGAGCAGGAGGACCTGGCGAACCTGCCGCTGGCCGGGGTTCCGGTGGCGGTCAAGGAGAACACCCCGGTCGCCGGCCTGCCCACCTGGAACGGGTCGGCCGCCGCCCGCACCGACGTCGCGGAGGCCGACCACGAGGTGGTGCGTCGACTGCGCGGCGCCGGCGCGGTGATCCTCGGCGTGACCCGGATGCCCGAACTGGGGCTGTGGGCGCTCACCGACGACGACAGCGCGGTGACCCGTAACCCGTGGGACAGCACGCGTACCCCCGGTGGATCCTCGGGTGGCTCGGCCGCCGCGGTCGCCGCCGGGCTGGTGCCGATCGCGCACGCCAACGACGGTCTCGGCTCGATCCGGATTCCCGCGGCCTGCTGCGGGCTTGTCGGGCTCAAGCCCGGTCGGGGCGTGGTCCCCTGCCAGCTCGGTGCCGACGACTGGTTCGGTCTCACCGAGCACGGCATGCTGACCAGCACGGTCGCCGACGCGGCGGTCGGCTTCTCGGTGCTCGCCGGCCGACGCCCCGAGAAGCTCGTCCCGCCGCAGCGGCTGCGGGTGGGGGTCTCGTTGCGTTCCCCGGTGCGCGGTGTCGCGGCGGACGCGCCGAACCGGGACGCGGTCGCCGCCGCCGGTCGGCTCCTCGCCGCCGCCGGGCACGACACGGTGCCGGCGGATCCGGTCTACCCCACCGCGCTCGGCCTTCAGGGCATCGCCACCTGGCTCGCCGCTGCCGCCACCGACGTCCGGGCGTCCGGCCTGGACCGGCGCGGTCTGCAACGGCGTACCCGGCGGCACGTCGCGCTGGGCGAGTGGGCGCAGCGCCGCGGCTACGTGCGGGAGGCGGACCGGGCCGCGTGGCGGCAACGGTCGGTCGACTTCTTCACCGACCACTCGGTCGACCTGCTGCTCACCCCGGCGTTGGCCAGCGCGCCACCGGAGGCGGCCCGCTGGTCGGAGCGGTCCTGGCGGGCGAACATGTCGGCCAACATCCGGTACGCCCCGTACGCCGCGCCGTGGAACATCGCCGGCCTGCCGGCGGTCGTCGTGCCGGTCGGCCGCCGCCCGGACGGCCTGCCGGTCGCCGTGCAGCTGGTCGGTCCGCCCGGCTCGGAGCTGCTGCTGCTCGGTGTGGCCGGCCAGTTCGAGATGGCCGCCCCGTGGACACGCCACGCACCCGGCTACCCCCGGGTCGGAACGGGGTCGCCGACCTCCGCATGATCGTCTACGGTGTGCGCGCATCATCACGCGTGCACACCGGGGGAACTCATGCGCTGCCAGACCTGCGGGGACGCCATCTCCCCCGAGCACGACGAATGCCAACGGTGCTACACGCCGGTCGGCCAGGCCGCGATCACTCCCGGCTTGCCGACGTACCGCGTGCGTGGCATCGGTCTGGCGGCCCGCATCGCGGTCGGCGCGACCGCCGTGCTCTACCTCGTGGTGGCGCTCTCCCCGCTGGTCGGGATGGCCCTCGCTCGGCAGGCCAAGGTCGACAACGACCCTGAGCTGCTGGTCGCCGCGTTGATCATGCAGGTGGTGTCGTCGCTGCCCATGGTGGTCGCGTACCTCACCGCCGCCGTGCTGGTGATCATCTGGATGTGGCGGGTGCGCAAGAACACCGACGCCTTCCCGGGCGCGCTGCCGACGCTCGGGGCCGGGTGGGCGATCGCCGGTTGGCTGGTGCCGTTCGCGAACCTGGTGGTGCCGGCCCGGGTGATGGCGGCCGTGGCGCGCGACAGCCTCTGGCGGCGGTTCACCCCGACCCTGGTGGCCGTCTGGTGGAGTTCCTGGCTGGTGTTCAGCCTCGGCGAGCGGCTGGTCAGCCGCCTCGACGACGGTGCCTACAACAAGCTGCCGGAGACCCCCACCACCGACGGCGGCTACCAGCAGTACGTCGACTACTACCGGGACTCACTGCTGCGCAACATCGTGCCCTCGGTGGCGTGCGTGGTCGCCGCGGTGACGCTGTACCTGCTGATCCAGCGGATCTCCGCCGCGCAGGAGGCCCGCATCGCCCGCGCGCTGCCGGTGTGGCAGACCGCCGGGGTCTGGCCGGGCGCGGTGCTGCCGGAGATGCCGCCCGCGCCGTTGGTCCCGCCGGTCCCGCCGGCCGTCCCGGTCCCCCCGGCCGTCCCGGTCCCGGCGGGTGACGCGGTCCCGCCGGCCGCTCCGGCCCCGTCGACCGCTCCGGGCGCTCCGGCCGTTCCTGGGCTGGAGGGGTCACCTCGGGCATGATCCACTCGGGTTCGCTGATGTCGCGGTGTCGCAGCGAGGCTGACACCGCGACATCAGGACCGTCGAGTGGATCAACCGGGTGCGCGGCGGACTGACGTGGCGATCGAGCCGGCCGGTCCGTCCTGTCGACACCGGTGTCGCCGCCGAGGGCCGCGGCGGCGGGTGGCACGATCGGGGCATGACGGAACTGGTCGGTCTCGACGACGTGCGGGCCGCACGGGAGTTGCTCGCCGGGGTCACCCGCACCACCCCGCTGGAGCCCTCCCGCCCGCTCAGCGCGGCCCTGGGCGGGCCGACCTGGCTCAAGTGCGAGAACGTGCAGCGCGCCGGCTCGTACAAGGTCCGGGGCGCGTACGTGCGGATCTCGCGGTTGTCGGCGGCGGAGCGGGAGCGCGGCGTGGTGGCGGCGAGCGCGGGCAACCACGCGCAGGGCGTGGCCCTCGCCGCCGGCCTGGTCGGCACGCACGCCACCGTCTTCATGCCGGTCAACGCGCCGCTGCCGAAGGTGGCCGCCACCAAGGGGTACGGCGCGCAGGTCGAGCTGGCCGGGAACACCGTCGACGAGTCGCTTGTCGCCGCGCACACGTACGCCGAGCGCACCGGCGCGGTGCTGATCCACCCGTTCGACCACCCCGACGTGATCGCCGGGCAGGGCACAGTGGCGCTGGAGATCCTCGAACAGTGCCCGGACGTGAAGACGATCATCACCGGGGTGGGTGGCGGCGGTCTGATCTCGGGCATGGCGGTGGCCGTCAAGGCATTGCGACCGGACGTCCGGATCATCGGTGTGCAGGCGGCCGGCGCGGCGGCGTTCCCGCCCTCACTGGTCGCTGGAGAACCGGTCCGGCTGCCCGTGTTCGCCACCATCGCCGACGGCATCGCGGTCGGCCGGCCCGGCGAGATCACCTTCAACCACGTGCGCAAGCTGGTCGACGAGATCGTCACGGTCTCCGAGGAGGACATCTCCCGGGCCCTGCTGATGTTGCTGGAGCGCGGCAAGCAGGTGGTCGAGCCGGCCGGGGCGGTCGGGGTCGCCGCGCTGCTGGCCGGCGTGGTCGAGGTGGAGACGCCGGTGGTCGCCGTGCTCTCCGGCGGCAACATCGACCCGTTGCTGATGCTGCGGGTGATCGAGCACGGGTTGGCCGCCGCGGGTCGCTACCTGCGGGTGACAGTCCGCTGTTCGGACCGGCCGGGGCAGCTCGCGTCGTTGCTCAGCCAGATCGCCGAGCACCGGGCCAACGTGGTCGACGTGGAGCATCAGCGGGCCAACCCGCACCTCAGCCTCGGCGAGGTGGAGGTCGCGCTGTCGGTGGAGACCCGGGGCGTCGAACACTCGGACACGCTGATCAGCGCCCTGCGGGCCAGCGGCTACCAGGTGGTCTTCGCAGCCGAGGCGTGACACCGGTAGGTGCCACGCCTCGGATACGCGGTGTCTCGGTGCCGGCCTCGGTCAACCCGGCCGGCCGCTGTCGGCGACGGGTCAGCCGGAGAACGGCTCGAAGCTGACCACCGTCACCTTGATGTCGGCGCCGCTGGGTGCCGTGTAGGTGCAGGTCTGCCCGGCTCGCCCGCCCAGGATCGCCTTGCCCAGCGCGGACTCGGGGCTGTAGACGGTCAGGTCGGTAGTGGCCGCGATCTCCCGCGAACCGAGCAGGAACGTCTCGGTGTCGTTGGTGTCGTCGTCGAAGTAGATCGTCACCACCATGCCCGGCGACACCGCGTCGGCGGACGGGGCCTCGCCGACCTTCGCGGTGCGCAGCAGCTCCTGCAGGTAGCGGATGCGACCCTCGGCCTTGCCCTGCTCCTCGCGGGCGGCGTGGTAGCCGCCGTTCTCCCGCAGGTCGCCCTCCTCGCGCCGAGCGTTGATCTCGGCTGCGATCGCCGGACGGTTGGCGATGTGCTCGTCGAGCTCGGCCTGGAGGCGGTCGTACGCGTCCTGGGACAGCCAGGTGGCGGGCGCCTCGTTGCCAGTGGACACAGGCGTTCTCCTCAGTTGTGCGTGGCTGGCTGACAGGTGAACTACCAAGTTACCAGTGCGGTACGACACAGGGTGTCGGCCATCACCGCCGGTGTCCGGATCCGACACCCGCGGTAGGCGCTCGATCGACAGCGTTTCCAGTGCTGTTCGGGCAGCTCAGGACGGTGATTGGCAGCGCAGCACCTCGCCGATGAACGGCCGCGCGGTGGTGGCCAGGCGGTGCCGGGTCGTGACGTGCCGATCCCCGGGGGCGGCGGTCACGGTGACCTGTTCGCGGGCCACCTCGGCGCCGGCACGGTCCCGGGCCCGCAGCACGCAGACCGCCGAGCCACCCGGCGGGACTGTCACCCGGAAGTGGACGAGTACCTGCTTGTCCGTGATGTCGGTGTACGTGATCACCTGTGCGTCGTAGACCGGGTCGCCGTACTGCCGGTAGAGCCGGAACGAGATCACGGTCAGCGTCGCCACCAGCGCCAGCAGCGCCAGCGCGGCCAGCAGCGTACGGCGGCGCTTGCCGCCCGGTTCCCGACGCCGGCCGTAGCGCCCGGCCGGGAATTCCGGCGCAGCTGGTGAAATTGTGGCGTGCGTCTCGGTCACCGGCGGGTATCTCCTGGCGTTGTTGTCGGCGGCATCGGCAAGAATGACAGAGCCCCATCCTCCCACCCGGTCCAGCGGCAGGAATGGCAGGTCATGCCTGGCGCTGCTGGCCGGCGACAGGGTGCGGCGAGAAGATCCCGGCAGGTCAGCCGGTTGAGCCCGGTCGGGTCCACCGTCCGGCACAGACGAGGAGCGCCGAAGTTGGCAGAGCAACTGCGTCTCATGGCCGTGCACGCGCACCCGGACGACGAGTCGAGCAAGGGCGCGGCGACGACGGCGAAGTATGTCGCTCAGGGGGTGGACGTCCTGGTCGTGACGTGCACGGGCGGCGAGCGCGGGAGCGTGCTCAACCCCAAGCTCGACCGGCCCGACGTGTGGGCCAACATCGGTGAGATCCGGCGGGCCGAGATGGACGCCGCGCGGGCGATCCTCGGTGTCGACCAGGCCTGGCTGGGCTTCGTCGACTCGGGCCTGCCCGAGGGCGACCCGTTGCCGCCGCTGCCCGAGGGCTGTTTCGCCCTTCAGGACGTCGAGGTCGCCGCGGGTCCGCTGGTGCGGCTGATGCGTGAGTTCCGTCCGCACGTCGTGACCACGTACGACGAGGAGGGTGGCTACCCGCACCCGGACCACATCATGTGTCACAAGGTGAGCGTGGCCGCCTTCGAGGCCGCCGGTGACCCGGAGCGCTACCCGGAGCTGGGCGCGCCCTGGCAGCCGCTGAAGCTCTACTACGACATCGGCTTCTCCAAGGGCAAGATCCTGGCGCTGCACGAGGGCATGCTGGCCGCCGGGCTGGAATCGCCCTACGAGGAGTGGCTCAAGCGGTGGGAGGATCGGCCCGACAAGGGCCCCCGGATCACCACCCGGGTGGAGTGCGCCGACTACTTCCCGGTCCGCGATGACGCGCTGCGCGCCCACGCGACCCAGGTCGACCCGGACGGCTTCTGGTTCCACGTGCCGATGGAGTTGCAGCAACGCGCCTGGCCCACCGAGGATTACGAGCTGGCCCGCTCGATGGTCGACAGCCCGCTGCCCGAGTCCGATCTCTTCGCGGGGGTGCGGGAGACGGCGCACGCGCGCTGATTCCGGGCAGGGCTACCCTGGTTACCAACCGCACTTCGGAGGAACGCCATGCTGACCGCTGCCCAGGTGCTCGCGGAGAACAACTTCGGGGACACCCGCACGGGTGGTCTGGCCGGGCCGATGGGCCTGTTCCTCATCCTGCTGCTGGCCACCGCGACCATCCTGCTGATCCGCAACATGAACTCTCGGCTGCGCCGTCTGCCGGACCGTTTCCCCCAGCAGTCCGGGGCGGCCGACCCGACCAGGGCCGATGCGTCAGTCGTCGATCCGACAGACGGGACCGGGGGGCGGGATTCATCCACACCCGCTCCCAACGGGCACCAGCAGCACCTGAACGGGTAGCCGGCGCATGAATCACGCCGAACCGGGTGGTCGCCCCCTGTTGCGGCCACCCGGTTTGGCTTAGCCTTCCGCCGGGGGGACCAAAAGTCTCCGAGCCGTGTGCGGGAGGGGGCGCCGATGACCAGCACAGCACCGGCCGCCCGCCGCGACGTCGGTCGGTCGGCTGACGGGGGAGGTCGATGACCTCCGGTCCGGCCGACGACCCGTTCGATCGGCTCGGGGTGCGTGGCACACCGGGCCGGCTGCTCGTGCTCACCGCCGCCGTCACGGTGACCGCAGTGGCCGCCGCGGTGGTCGGGTTGACCCTCCCGGTCCGGCTGCCGGCCGACGACCCCCTTGGCGGTCCGGCCCGCTTCGGCATCGCCGTCGCTGTCCTCGCCCTCGCCCAGTTCGCCCGGCTGCGGTTCCGCTCGCCAGCGGGCATGGTCAGCATCACCTGGGGCGAGGCGGCCCTGATCGTCTGCCTCTACCTGACCCCCGCCGGCTGGCTCCCGTCCGCCACGCTGCTCGGCACCGGGCTGGCCTGGACGATCCTGTCACTGCACAACGACCGCCGTCCGGCCCTGGAGATCGTCCGGATCGCCGCGTCGCTCGCCGCCGCGTCGGCACTGGCGGTGTCAGTGACCACCGCGCTCGGGCGGCCGCTGCTCTCTGCGCCCACCCCGATGCTGGCGCTGGCCGTGATCGCCGGTTCGGTGACGTACCTCCTGGTGACCGCCTGGCTCGGCGGCGTGACGGTGGGTCTGCGGCACGGCCTGCCCATCGGGCCGCCGCTGCTCGCCGCGCTGCGCGGCAAGCTGCTGATGTTCGTCGGCAACGTGGCGGTCGGCCTCGTGGTGGTCGCGCTGCTGGAGCTCGACCCGCGCTGGTTGCTGTTGCTGCCGCCGCTGCTGTGGCTGCTGCAACAGACCTACCGTTACCGGTTGCGCTCGGATCAGGAGCGCCGCACCTGGCGGGCCTTCGCCGAGGCCACCGCGGCCCTCAACCAGCTCGACGAGCGGGGGGTGGCCAGCGCGGCGGTCACCGGAGCGCTGACGCTGTTCAACGCCGAACTGGTGGACGTCGACGTGGCCCGGCCCAACGGCCGGTGGCACCGCTACCGGGGCGACGCCGGCGGTCAACTGGTCGACCGCGAGACCGGACCACCGGAACAGTCCGAACCGGACGAGCACGAGCTGAGCCGGGCGCTGTCGGTCGGTGCCGCGCCGGTCGGTCGGCTGCGGGTGCGGTTCCCCCGCTCGGCCCCGCCCACCGCCCGGGAACGCGACGCGGTGGCCGCGTTCGGCGACGCGCTCGCCGCCGCGCTGCACGACGCCGCTACCCACCACGAGCTGCGCCTGGTGACCGCCCGTTCGTCGTACGACGCGGTGCACGACCCGCTCACCGGGCTCGCCAACCGGGCGGCGATGCTGAGCAGGGGCGACCAGTCGCTGCGACAGCTCAGCCACGACCACCCGGTGGCGCTGCTGCTGCTGGACATCAACCAGTTCAAGGAAGTCAACGACACCCTCGGTCACGCGGCGGGCGACCAACTGCTGCGGCTGACCGCGAACCGACTCAACGCGCTGGTCCGCACCGGGGACCTGCTCGGCCGACTCGGCGGTGACGAGTTCGCCCTCCTGCTCACGGCGGTGCCGGTGCTCGGCGACCGGGCCGCCCCGATGGCCCACGCGCTGCGCCAGGCTCGCGAGATCGCCGAGCGGCTGGCCGCGCCGACCGAGGTGGCCGGCGTACGGATGTCCATCGAGGTCTCCGTCGGTGTGGTGGTGGCCGCCGCCGGCACCGCTGACCTGACCGAGCTGCTGCGTCGGGCCGACATCGCGATGTACCAGGCCAAGGAGGGCGGCGGCAACGTCGCCGCGTACGACGGCGCGCGCGACGCGGCCAGCACCGACCAGCTCGCCCTGCTGGCCGAGCTACGTGAGGCGTTGACTGTCGACGATCAGCTGGTGCTGGCACTGCAACCGGCGGTCGACCTGGCCACTGGTGCGCCGACCGGGGTGGAGGCGCTGATCCGGTGGCAGCATCCCCGGCGGGGGTGGCTGAACCCGGCTGACTTCATCCGGCCGGTGGAGAACAGCGAGCAGCTCGGCACCTTCACCCGCTACGTGCTGAACAAGGCGCTCAGCGTGGCCGCCGGTTGGGCCCGGGAGGGGTTGGACGTCCCGATCTCGGTCAACCTCTCGGCGCGCAGCCTGCTGGACCCCCGGTTGCCGGTGGAGATCGCCGACGCGTTGCGCCGCCACCAGGTGCCGCCGCACCGGCTCGTCCTGGAGATCACCGAGACGGTGGTGATGAGCGAGCTGGAGGTCATCGACGAGGTGTTGGCGACGCTGAGGTCGATGGGCGTGCAACTCGCTGTCGACGACTTCGGCACCGGCTTCTCGTCGTTGACGTTCCTCACCCGGATCGCCGTGGACGAGCTGAAGGTGGACCGCTCCTTCGTCATCCGGATGGCCGACTCGCCGGAGGCCGCCGCGATCGTCCGGACGACGGTGGGCCTTGCCCACGAGCTGGGGCTACGGGTGGTCGCCGAAGGGGTCGAGACCGCCGAGCAGCGGATGGCCCTGGCCGAGCTGGGTTGCACCTCCGCGCAGGGCTACCACTTCTTCAAGCCGATGCCGGCCGACAAGATCGGCGCGGTGCTCGGGTCACTGCGCGACTCGGCGGAGTCGAACGTGTTCCGGCTCCGCGCCGACGGCGCATCCTGACCGACCGGAGTGGTCTGACCGTCCGGCGTGGCCTGGGGCCGACCGGTCTCGGGTGGGACGTCCGGGTGGAGGCCGCGCGGTCCGCGCCGGGGCTGGCTATGGTCGTCAGGTGAACCGACTCGTCGACGCCACCAGCCCGTACCTGCTCCAGCACGCTGACAACCCGGTCGACTGGTGGCAGTGGTCGGACGAGGCGTTCGCCGAGGCGAAGCGCCGGGACGTCCCGGTGCTCATCTCCGTGGGTTACGCGGCTTGCCACTGGTGCCACGTGATGGCGCACGAGTCGTTCGAGAACGCGCAGGTCGGCGCCCTGATGAACGACAACTTCGTGTCGATCAAGGTGGACCGGGAGGAGCGCCCGGACGTGGACGCGGTCTACATGACCGCGACCCAGGCGATGACCGGCCAGGGCGGTTGGCCGATGACCGTCTTCGCCACCCCGGACGGCACCCCGTTCTTCTGCGGCACCTACTTCCCGCGACCCAACTTCATCCAACTGCTCGAGTCGGTCGCCACCGCCTGGCGCGAGCAGCGCGAGGCGGTGCTCGGCCAGGGCGCCGCCGTGGTCGAGGCGATCGGCGGCGCGCAGGCCGTGGGCGGCCCCACCGCCCCGCTGGACGCCCCGCTGCTCGACGCCGCGGCCGCCAAGCTGGCCAGCGAGTACGACGCCACGAACGGCGGGTTCGGCGGGGCCCCGAAGTTCCCGCCGCACATGAACCTGCTCTTCCTGCTGCGCCACCACCAGCGCACCGGCGACCCGACCAGCCTGGAGATCTCCCGGCACACCGCCGAGGCGATGGCCCGGGGCGGCATCTACGACCAGCTCGCGGGCGGCTTCGCCCGGTACTCGGTGGACGCGCACTGGACGGTGCCGCACTTCGAGAAGATGCTCTACGACAACGCGCTGCTGCTGCGGGTCTACACCCAGCTGTGGCGACTCACCGGAGACCCGCTGGCCCGCCGGGTGGCCCGGGACACCGCCCGGTTCCTCGCCGACGAGCTGCACCGGCCGGGGCAGGGGTTCGCGTCCGCGCTGGACGCCGACACCGAGGGCGTCGAAGGGCTCACCTACGCCTGGACGCCCACCCAACTCGTCGAGGCGTTGGGCGAGGAGGACGGCCGGTTCGCCGCCGACCTGTTCACCGTCACCGACGAGGGGACCTTTGAACACGGCATGAGTGTGCTGCGGCTGGCCCGGGACGTGGACGACGCGGCACCCGAGGTGCGCGCCCGCTGGCAGCAGGTGGTCGGACGGCTGCTCGCCGCCCGGGACACCCGCCCGCAGCCGGCCCTCGACGACAAGGTGGTGGCCGCCTGGAACGGCCTGGCGATCACCGCTCTCGCCGAGTTCCAGCAGGTCGCCGCCGGGAACGTGTCCCCGCAGGACGAGGACGCCAACCTGATGGACGGCATCACCATCGTCGCCGACGGGGCGATGCGCCAGGCCGCCGAGCACCTGGCCACCGTGCACCTGGTGGACGGCCGGCTGCGCCGGGTCTCCCGGGACGGCAAGGTCGGCGAGCCGGCCGGTGTCCTGGAGGACTACGGCTGTGTGGCCGAGGCCTTCTGCGCCCTGCACCAGCTCACCGGCGAGGGCCGCTGGCTCACCGTGGCCGGCGAGCTGCTGGACACCGCCCTGGCGCGTTTCGCCGCCCCCGGTGGGGCCTTCTACGACACCGCCGACGACGCGGAACGGCTCGTCGCCCGCCCGGCCGACCCGACCGACAACGCCACCCCGTCGGGCCGGTCGGCGTTGATCGCCGGGCTGGTGGCGTACTCGGCGCTGACCGGGGAGACGCGTTACCGGGAGGCAGCCGAAGCGGCCCTCGGCACTGTCGCGCCGATCGTCGGGCAGCACCCCCGGTTCACCGGGTACGCGGCCATGGTCGGCGAGGCGTTGCTCTCCGGGCCGTACGAGATCGCCGTGGTCACCGACGACCCGGCCGGCGACCCGCTGGTGACCGCCGCCCGCCGGCACGCCCCACCCGGGGCGGTGGTCGTCGCCGGGCGGCCGGACCAGCCGGGTGTGCCGCTGCTCGCCGACCGTCCGCTGGTCGAGGGGCGGTCCGCCGCGTACGTCTGCCGGGGTTTCGTCTGCCAACGGCCGGTCACCTCCGTCGAGGAGCTGATCGCCGAGCTGGGCGGACAGCACGGCCACGCCCGGTAGTCGTCCGCGCCGCCCGCCGGGTGGTCCTCCCCGCGCCCGCGCAGGTGGATCGCCGGCCCTCCGGGTGGGCGCGTCGGCGGCCCGGATAGGCTGGCCGCGCTATGGATTCCCGTACCGGTCTGCCAGTTGTCGGCATGGTGGGTGGCGGCCAGTTGGCCCGGATGACCCACCAGGCCGCGATCGCCCTCGGCCAGTCACTGCGTGTGCTCGCGACCGCCCCTGACGACGGTGCGGCGCTGGTCGCCGCCGACGTCCAGTACGGCGATCACACCGACCTGGCCGCCCTGCGTACCTTCGCCAAGGGCTGCGACGTCGTCACCTTCGACCACGAGCATGTGCCCTCCGAGCACATCCGCACGCTGGCCGCGGAAGGGGTGCCCCTCTACCCGCCGGCGGACGCGCTGCTGCACGCCCAGGACAAGCAGGTCATGCGGGAACGCCTGACCGAGCTGGGCGCGCCCAACCCGGCCTGGCGGCCGGTCGGGGAGCCCGCCGACCTCGTCGGCTTCGGCGAGCAGGTCGGCTGGCCGGTGGTGCTGAAGGCGGCCCGGGGCGGGTACGACGGTCGGGGCGTCTGGATGGTCGACGACGCCGCTCAGGCCACCGAGCTGGCAACCACCCTGCTCGCTGGCGGCACCCGGCTGATCGTGGAGGAGCGGGTGCCGCTGCGACGGGAGCTGGCCGTGCAGGTGGCTCGCTCGCCGTTCGGCCAGGTGGCCGCGTACCCGGTGGTGGAGACGGTGCAGCGCGACGGCATCAACGTGGAGGTGCTGGCCCCGGCACCCGGCCTGGACGAGGAGCTGGCGGTCTCCGCCCAGCAGCTCGCCATCGACCTGGCCACCGCGCTCGGGGTGATCGGTCTGCTGGCGGTGGAGCTGTTCGAGGTGCGTGACGACGCCGGTCGCCCGGCGATCGTGGTCAACGAGCTGGCGATGCGTCCGCACAACTCCGGGCACTGGACCATCGAGGGTGCCCGCACCTCACAGTTCGAGCAGCACCTGCGGGCCGTGCTGGACTACCCGATGGGTGACACCGCGTTGACCGCCCCGGTGGTGGTCTCGGCGAACGTGCTCGGCGGTGAGCCGGGCGGGATGTCGATCGACGAGCGGTTGCACCACCTCTTCGCGGCCGAGCCGGGTGCCAAGGTGCACCTGTACGGCAAGCAGGTGCGACCCGGCCGCAAGATCGGGCACGTCACGGTGCTCGGCGACGACCTGGACGACCTGCGGGCGCGGGCGGCACGGGCCGCGCGCTGGCTGCGCGAGGGCCACGAGTGAGCCACGATTTCGCCGACGACGAGAGGGCCGCAGTGAGCACGGTTGGGCTGATCATGGGCAGCGACTCGGACTGGCCGACCATGCGGGCCGCCGCCGAGGTGATGGACGACTTCGGCGTGGCGTACGAGGTGCGGATCATCTCGGCGCACCGGACTCCGGTCGCGATGATCGAGTACGGGCGCGACGCCGCCGACCGGGGTCTCAAGGTGATCATCGCGGGGGCCGGGGGTGCCGCCGCGCTGCCCGGCATGGTCGCCTCGGTGACGCCGCTGCCGGTGATCGGGGTGCCGGTGCCGCTGAAGCACCTCGACGGCATGGACTCGCTGCTGTCCATCGTGCAGATGCCGGCCGGGGTTCCGGTGGCCACCGTGTCGATCGGCAACGCCCGCAACGCCGGCCTCCTGGCCGTACGGATCCTCGGTGCCACCGACGAGGACCTGCGCGCCAAGATGACGACCTACCAGCAGGACCTGGAGAAGCTGGTGGCAGACAAGGAAACCGCCCTCCAGGCCACCCTGCGCTAGCCCTCCCGCACCCCCGCCCTGCCGCACCGCACCGCACCGCACCCGCGATCTTGCACTTTCGGTCGCTGTTTCGCGGCTCTCATCCCTTATGCCACAACAGAAAGTGCAAGATCGCGCGAGATGGGCGCGGGTGACGCGCGAGCCCGGCACACTCACCGCGCGCCCACTCACCCACACCGCCGTGACCCTCCGATTCATCTCATGCCGCGCAGGGCGGTCTGTAGGCGTTCCTGGGCGCGGCGGCGGCGCTCGTTGCTCGCGCCGAGCACCAGCAGCAGGATGCCCACCGGGATCAGCGCCAGCCACGGGCCCAGGCTGAACAGGGCGTGGATCGCCGCGATCGCGGTGACCGACGCACCGACGATCACCGGGGCCTGCTGCCGACTGGACGAGCCGAAGATCAGCACCGCGACCGCGCCCAGCAACAGCAGCATCTGCCGCATCGTGCTGGACTCGGTGGCCAGCACGATGGCGAGCGTCGGCACGAACGCCGCGACCAGCGCCGGACCGTACGCCACCCAACTGCTCATGTCCGGTCGGTGGCGCAGTTCCAGGACGCCGACGAGGAGGGCAAGCGCGGCGAACGGCAGCGTGTACGCCTCGGGTAGCGCCACGTCGGCGACCCGCATCAGGATCCACCACGCGGTGATCTCGCAGAGCACCACCGCCCAGAACAGGATCCGGCGTTCCACCGGCCGACGGCCGGGTCGGGTGGCCGCCACGCCGAGGACAGCGCCCCAGGCGGCCAGCAGGGCGGCGATGTGTCGGGGCGAGTCGAAGGCGAGCGCCAACGCGATCAGCGCGGCGGCGTAGCCGGACCACTCCACGGTGGAGGCTTCCCGCTGCGACTCGGGGCGGCGCAGCCGGGGCAGGGTGGCGGCGAGCACCTGGAGGACGGCGCCGACGGCCAGCACCCCGAACGCGGACCAGACCGCCGCCAGCCCGGCGACCAGGCCGGCGGTGAGCACGAAGAGCTGCGCCATCAGTGAGGCGAAGAGCCAGCCGAGGATGCGCGCCCGCTGGGTGGTGCCGTACAGCGCCGCCACCGCGCCGACCCCGACCGCGCTGCCGAGGGTGAACAGGGTCATCTGCCGGTCGGCCAGGCTGCCGGCGAGCCCGGCGCTCCCACCGGCCAGACCGATGGCGAACACCAGCACCCGGGCCAGCCGCAGCGAGCGGGCCCGCTCGACCAGCGGCGGTGGTGGGGTCAGCGCGAGACCGAGCATCGCGATGGTGAAGACGGAGAGCGCGGCGATGGTGCTGGCGGGCCAGCCCTGGCCCAGCGCGATGGGTGCGATCAGCAGCGTGACGGCTGCCCCGGGCAACACCACCGGCACGGCCCGGGACCGTCGCCCGCCGCTGAAGCCGGTGGCGGCCAGCGCGGCCGTCGCGGTGAGCAGCAGCGCCGTCAGCACGTGGGTCGGATCGACCACGTCCGGCGGCGGGGTGAGCAGCCCCGGCGGCGGGCCCTGCCAGATCCGGGTCAGCGTGCGGTGCGGCTCGACGAGGGCGGTGATCAGCGCCGGCCCGATCGAGGCGAGCGCCAGGGCGGTCGGTAGCGCTGCGGCGGCCAACGCGCCGGCGGCCGGGTTGACCCGCCACCGTCGTCGCTCCGGGTCGTCCGGCAGCCGCCGTAGGGCGCCGTCGAGTCGTACCGCCCAGCGCCGGACCGGCTGGGCGGCGCCGGTGGGCGGCACGGTGGCCGCGCGGATCAGCTCGGCCAGCACACCGAGCAGGGCGGCAGCGGCCGCGTAGACGCCCGCGGCGAGGCCGGTGGGGATGGCCGCGAGGGCGCTGATGGTGGCCCCGCCGACCACCGCCACGCTGACCCAGGGCAGATATTGCGGCACCTGTCGCCGCACCGCTGCCACGGCGGCCAGGCCGAGGCTGGTGGCCGCCAGCGCGGCGGTCAGCACCACCTCCGCCGAGTGTTCGAACTCGGCGGACAGTGCCGCCACCGCACCGGGCAGGGCCAGCAGGGCGGCACCGATCGCCGCGCCACCGATCTGCGCCAGGTGGGGCGGCATCCCCTCGGTGTCGATGTCGGTGACCTGTGGGTCGGCGAGAACGCGGGCCAGCGTGGCCACCACCACGCCGATCAGAGCGATGCTGCCCAGCGCCAGGGCTGTGGTCCACGGGCGGACCAGCCCGGCTCCGGCGGCGTGCAGCGCGACGACCCCGGCCACCGTGGCCCGGGACAGCCCGGCGCGCGCCTCCTCGGTGGCCACCGCGGCCATGCCGAACACGGTGGCGACCATTCCGCCGACCAGGACCGGCGACCACCAGGCCAGATCGAACGCGGCCGGCGCGCCGATGGTGGCGAGCACCACCGCCACCCCGGACACGTCCCAGCGCCACGGCGGTGGGAGCAGAATGCCCGCGGCGAGGGCCAGCAGCGCCAGCGCGACCGGCGCCTGCCAGGTGGCACCGCCGACGGGGGCGGCCGGCCAGTCGCTCAGGTCGCCCCTCCAGATGGGGCCGGGGGTGGCCAGCACGCCGACCCCACCGCGCACCGCCGACCAGCCGGCGAGCACCCCGATCAGGGCGCCGCCGACGGTGAGGCCGAGGATCGGTCCGCGTCGCCACTCCTCGGGCATGCTGCGGGCGCCCACGGCGACCACCAGGAGCAGGGCGGCGGCCACCGCCAGCTGCGCGCCCGGGGCGAGGACCGCCCCGATCCGTACCAGGGTGGCGATCAGGGCGGTGGTGACCGCCGCGGCGGCCAGGTCCGAGCCGTCGAGGGTGAGGTCGGCGCGACGGCCGGCGTCGATGGAGGGGGCCAGGAAGAGCAGGACCGCGGCGACCAGCAGGAGCGCGCCGACCCAGGCGTCGGCGACGGTCGCGCCGGGCGCTCCGAACGCGGCGGCGGTGACCACCAGCGCGCCCAGCCCGGTGCCGACCGACAGCGGCGCGGGGATGTGGCGCTGGGAGACCTGCACGACGGCGGCGTAGCCGAGGGTCACACAGACCGCCAGGAAGCTGGCCGCCAGGATCGGGACTGTCACCTCTCGCAGGCTCGCCGGAGTGGGGGTCGGGTCCTTCGGCATGGTCGCGGCCACGAACGCGGCCACCGCACCGGGCAGCGCGAACGCGGCGCCACCGGCGGCCCAGGCGGTTACCGTGTCGGCGGCGGCCGAGGCGATCCGGATCCGGGGCGCCAGCGCGACCAGCGTGCCGGCCGCGAACAGGGTGATCAGGACCGCGGCCGTGAGGGTGGGGCTGGTCAGGCTGGCGCCCGCACCGAACAGGCCGACCACTGCCGCCCCGACGGCGTGCGCCAGAGCGGCCCGGTCGGTGCGGGCGGAGAGCCCGATGACCCCGATGCCGATCGCGGTGATCACCATCGGCCACGGTGCCGTCGCCCAGCCGAGACCGAACGAGGCCGGTACGGCGAGCGCGGTCAGCGCCGCTCCGGCCACCGCGAACTCCCGGCGGATCTCGGTGGGCAGGGCCAGCACCGCCGCGATGGTGAGCAGGAACGCGGCCCCCGCGAGCTGCCAGCCGGTCGGCCCGACGGCGGCGGCCAACTCGCCCGGGTACCGGCTGAGGTCCGGGTCCCAGGCGGGCAGCGCCGCCCGTACCGGTGCCACCCCGGCGCGCAGCGCGCCACCGGCGACCACCAGACCGCTGACTGTCAGGGCCACCGCGGACGCGATCTGCGGGCCACGTCGGGCCGCCTCCGGGACGGCGCGTACCGCCAGCCCGGTCACCGTGATGACCGCCGCGATCAGCAGCAGCGCCCGACCGGGGAGGGCCACCGAGGCGATGCGGCTGAGCGCGCCGATCACGGCCAGGGTGACGACGCCGGCCGCCACGTCGGGCAGCGGCGGGCGACGCAGCACCAGCGCGCCGGCCAGCCCGATCAGGGCGGCCAGCAGCAGCACCACCCCGGCGCCGGTCGCGGTCGGCACGGCCTGTGCCCGCAGCAGGGCGGTGACCGCGTACGCCAGCGCGACGGCGACCGCCAGAGCGTGCAGCAACCAGGTCAGCTCCGGCAGGCCGGGCACCGGGCGGGCCGGCTCCGGGTCGGCGGAGCCCGCGCCGGCGTCGATCAGCTCGGCGGCCTCCTCCGGGTCGCCCTCCGGCCGGCTCTCGGCATCGCGTCGGCGGGGCGCCGACGGCGTTCCCGGCGATGGCAGGTCCTGCCGGACGGGGCGTTCGACTGTCACGCTGGAGCGGGTCAGGCCGAGGTTGACGAGAGCGACCACGGCCAGCACCAGTGCCCAGCCGCCCGGGCCGGTGATCTGGTCGTACGCGAGCAGAGGCAGCACCGGCTGCGCGGCGAGCACCGTCGCGAAGCGGGGCGCGCGCAGACCGGTCCAACGGGCGTACCCGAACGCGACGACGGCGGTGACCGCGAAGATCACCCCGGCGAAGACGGTGCCGGAGCCGCTGTCGGCGCCGATCCGGTCCACCGCCCAGAGGGCGTTGCCGGCGAGCGGCACCAGCAGCAGGCCGACCGCGGCGATGGTCTCGGCGGTCGAGGTGAGCCCGCGCCGGGCCAGCGCCGGTGGGGTCAGCAGCATCAGCACTGTGGCCAGCAGCAGGATGCCCAGCCGGGCCAGCGCGTCCATCGAACTGGTGGCCACGGCGGCGAAGACCACCGCGGCCACGCCGAGCAGCAGCGCACCCAACCCGAGAGGGATGTTCTGCACCTCGCGGGAGGAGGCCTCCGGCGGGTTTTCCGGGTCGTCCACGTCCAGCCAGGTGGCCCGGGGCGGGGGCGGCGGATCCTCCGGGGCGGTCGGAGCGCCCTGGCGGGGCACCCGCGGCGGCGCGCCCATGGTGGCGGTCGGTGGCCGCCGGCCGGGACGGCGGCGCAGCACCCGGCGTGGCCGGGTGGCCTGCTTGATGCGCTCCTCGCCGGCGTGGGCGAGGATGTCCCGCTGGAAGAGCGCGGCCTGCATCTTGGCGGCGATCTGGCGCTGCTCGCGCGCGATGGCGGCGTCGCGCGCCTTCATCTCCGCTATCGAACGCTCAATGTCGGCCAGGTGCTCGACCCACTGTGGTTGATCTGCCCCACAGTGCGGGCATCGAACGGCCGGCTTGATCTCCCGGCCGCACGAGGAGCATTGAAAGGTCGCCACGACACCCCTCCACCCGCACTGTGGACTCCCACTGTCGCAGCATGCCCAAAGCTGGCGCGGATTTCGACTCTTGTCGGCGGGTCCCGGGCAAACAACGACACCGGCCGGCCATCGAGATGCTCGATGACCGGCCGGTGGGCGTCTGTTCCGTCAGGGGCGGCCCATGCCCCGGTACTCCCAGCCGGCCTGGGTCCACAGTGCCGGGTCGAGGCAGTTGCGGCCGTCGACGACCTTGCGGCCCTTGACGAACTCGCCCAGGGCGACCGGGTCGGCGTTGCGGAAGTCGGCCCACTCGGTGAGCACGCAGACCAGGTCGGCGTCGGTGACGGCCTCGTTCATGCTGGCCTCGTAGGTCAGCTCGGGAACGGCGCGGCGGGCGTTCTCGGTGCCCTGCGGGTCGTACACGTGCACGTCGGCGCCGGCCTTCTGCAGCAGCGCGGCGACGGCGAGCGCCGGGGCGTCGCGGACGTCGTCGGTGTTGGGCTTGAAGGTGGCGCCGAGCACGGCGATCCGGGTGCCGGCGAAGTCCGGGCCGGCCGGGCCCGAGCGGCGGCCGAGCAGGTCCGCGGCGAGCTGAAGCACCCGGGTACGTCGGCGCAGGTTGATCAGGTCGACCTCGTGCAGGAAGCGCAGCGCCTCACCGGCGCCCAGCTCCTGGGCGCGGGCCTGGAAGGCCCGGATGTCCTTGGGCAGGCAGGCGCCGCCGAAGCCGAGACCGGCCTGGAGGAACCGGTTGCCGATCCGCGGGTCGTAGCCGATCGCGCGGGCCAGTTGGGTGACGTCGCCGCCGGAGGCCTCGCAGACCTCGGCCATCGCGTTGATGAAGGAGATCTTGGTGGCCAGGAAGGCGTTCGCGGCGACCTTGACCAGCTCGGCGGTGGAGAAGTCGGTGACCACCAGGGGTACCTCGCGGTCCTCCGTGGCGGCCAGGTCGAACACGCCCTTGTGGGCGGCGTAGAGCATGCCGTTGGCCCACTCGCTCTTGACGCCGACCACGATCCGGTTGGGCCGCAGGACGTCGTCGACGGCGAAGCCCTCCTGGAGGAACTCGGGGCTCCACGCCACCTCGACGTTCAGGCCGTCGGGGGTGTGCTTGTCGACGAGCTGCTCGACCCACTCGGCGGTGCCGACCGGCACGGTGGACTTGCCGACGATCAGGGCCTTGCGGGTCAGGTGCTGCGCGAGGCTGGTGACCGACGCCTCGACGTACGACAGGTCGGCGCCCATGCCGTCGGCCCGCTGCGGGGTGCCGACACAGATGAAGTGCACGTCACCGAAGTCGGCGGTCTCGGCGATGTCGGTGCTGAACCGGAGCCGGCCGGCGGCGAGATTGCGCCGCAGCAGCTCGTCCAGGCCGGGCTCGTGGATCGGCACCTGGCCGGCGTTCAGCTTTGCGATCTTGTCGGCGTCGACGTCGAAGCCGAGGACCTCGTACCCCAGTTCCGCGTAGCAGATGGCGTACGTCGCACCGAGGTAACCAGTTCCCAGGAAGGTCACCCGCGGCCGGGGAGCGCCCGAGGGCGGAGTCACCGCGGCGATGGCGGGGGTCGGCTGGATGGTGGGGTAGGGGATCGTCACGCCTGTCTTCTCCGCTCGCGCTGGCTAGCTCACTGTCTCGGTCTTCATCATGGCTGAGCGCGTCGGGTGCACCATCTTGCCCATGCCTACGCGCCGGTAACATCACCTGAACTGCAGTCGCTAGTCTTCAGTCTGCGCGGTCGGCGGTCAGGAGTCGTCACAGACTGCGCATGATAGCGGTGAAGGGGAGGGCCGAGATGGCCGCAGGGGAGTCGTTCGACGTCTACCGGTTGCCCGATGAGCACCAGGCGATCCGGGAAGCGGTGCGTGAGGTCTGCGCCGCGAAGGTGGCTCCGCACGCCGCCGAGGCCGACGAGACCGGGGAGTTTCCCAAGGCGTCCTACGACGCGTTGCGGGCGGCTGACTTCCACGCACCGCACATCCCGGAGGAATTCGGCGGCGCGGGGGCGGACGCGCTGGCCACCGCCATTGTGATCGAGGAGGTGGCCCGTGCCTGCGCGTCCTCCTCGCTGATCCCGGCGGTGAACAAACTCGGCACGATGCCACTGCTGCTGGCCGGTTCCGCCGAGATCAAGAGTCGCTACCTGACGCCGGTCGCGGCCGGTGACGCCATGTTCTCGTACTGCCTCTCCGAGCCGGAGGCGGGCAGCGACGCGGCGTCCATGACCACCCGGGCGGTACGTGACGGGGATCACTGGGTGCTCAACGGCGTGAAGCGCTGGATCACCAACGCCGGCGTGTCCGAGTTCTACACGGTTTTCGCCGTCACCGACCCGTCCGCCCGTTCCCGTGGCATCTCCGCCTTCGTGGTGGAGAAGTCCGATTCCGGGGTGAGCTTCGGCGCGCCGGAGAAGAAGCTCGGCATCAAGGGCTCGCCCACCCGCGAGGTCTACCTCGACAACGTGCGGATCCCGGCCGACCGGATGATCGGCGCGGAGGGCACCGGCTTCGCGACCGCGATGAAGACCCTGGACCACACCCGGGTCACCATCGCCGCGCAGGCCGTCGGCATCGCGCAGGGCGCGCTCGACTACGCCAAGGGGTACGTGGCCGAGCGTCGACAGTTCGGCAAGGCGGTCGCCGAGTTCCAGGGCATCCAGTTCATGCTCGCCGACATGGGCATGAAGCTCGAGGCGGCCCGCCAGCTCACGTACGCGGCGGCCGGCAAGTCGGAGCGCGGCGACGCGGATCTCACCTACTTCGGCGCGGCGGCGAAGTGCTTCGCCTCCGACGCCGCCATGGAGATCACCACCGACGCGGTGCAGCTGCTCGGTGGCTACGGCTACACCCGGGACTACCCGGTCGAGCGGATGATGCGCGACGCCAAGATCACTCAGATCTACGAGGGCACCAACCAGGTGCAGCGGATCGTCATGGCCCGGCAGCTGCTGGCCGACGTCGTCTAGGGCTCGCTCCGATGCTCCGGGGTCTCCGGAGCATCGGAACGTCCGTCACTGGTCGGGGGACGTCTCACTCACCGGCCGCACGGGGCAACCCCGCACCGCGTACGCGAGCAGTCCGGTCACCGCCAGCACGACGGCGCAGGCGGTGGCGGCGGTGGTCCCGGCAGGTTGGATCAGCCAGCCGGCGACCTGCATCTTCAGGTCCCGGCTGGGCACCATGATCGGCAGTACCGCGATCAGGGTCCAGGTCAGCGGGGCGATCCAGGACAGGGCGGCACCCAGCACCGTGGCGCCGAGCGCGGTGAGCCCGAGCAGCCCCGCGGTGTTGCGCACCGTCACCGCGAACGGCTCGTAACGCGCGTCGGTGACCATGCTGAGGGACAGCAGCGCGGTGATCGCGGCGGCGGCGAGCAGCAGATGACCGGCGCGCCGTACCGGCCAGTTGACCGCCATGGTGTGGTCGAGGGCCCCGTCGGCGCCGTCGAGCGTGCTGCCGACCGCGACCACCGCCAGCATGATGGCGAGGCTGGCCGTCCGGGCGCTGATGGTCGCCGAGTCGGTGTAGGCCAGCGACAGCGCCCAGGCCAGTGCGATCAACGCGGTCACGGTGGCCAGGGCGAGGGGTACCCGGCGGGCGCGCAGGTGCAGCTGGAGGAACCTCACGGCCGGCCCGTCGGCACGTTCGCCACCAGCTCGTCGTCCCGGCAGGCCAGGGCACCCTCGCGGGCCGCCGCCATCCGACGTCGTTGTTCGACCTCCGGGAGGTTGACCAGCGCCTGGTACGCGCCCACCAGCTGGGCCATCTCCGACGGGGGCCACCCGGGCTGCGGGGCCGGTGGCCGACCGGTCAGCCAGGCGGCGGCGACCATCCGGGCCTCGTACACGTCGCCCCGCACCGACTGGTCGCCGCACTCCTGCCGCCAGGCGGCCTCCAGCAGGGCCGGCAGGAAGTAGTCACCGGACAGGTCGGCGCGCCCCACCCGGTTGATGGTGGGGGTGTCGAAGACGATCGTGTCGGCGGAGTGCCGGGCCGGGGCAGTGTCCGGGTCCGGCCGCGCCCAGTAGGTGACCTGTTGCGTCTGGACCGCCCGGACCGGTGCGTTGGGCAGCTTCGCCGCCATCATGGCGAGCGCCTGCCGGGCCGGGCCCACCACGTCCGGCAGCAGCGCGGCGTGCGTCCGCGTCACGCAGACCTGCGGGCCGTCGTTGTCGCACACCAGCTCGACGGCGACCGGGTCGACGACCGCCGCCCCGCGGGCTCCGCCGACGGGCAGGAGCGGTAGGGCGACCGCGACGCCGAGCAGCGCCGGGAGCACGGCGAACGCGACGGCGCGGCGACGGACGGCGCCGAGCAGCAGCAGGCCGGTCACGGCGAGAGACACCAGCCACAGCGCCTGCAGCAGGCTGACCCGGGTCGCGATCGTCTGGAAGTCGTCCAGGCCGGTGAACGTCGGTAGGAGCAGCACCCCCGCCGGTTCCTGCCGGAACTGCCCGATCTCCGCGCCCGTCGCGGGTGCCGTGATCCACTCCGGCACCAACGCCACCAGGACGAACCCGAGCACCGCGAGGACCGGCGCGGTGATCACCCGGGGCACGGCCCGGCCGGCGGCCATGCCCAGCCAACCGGCGGCGATCAGCGCCGGAACGCCGACCGCGGCGACGACGATCGTCGCGCTCGGGAAATATCCCGCCGTCGGCACCACCCACCCGGCGGCCACCAGGAAGACCACGACGTACGCGGCGACCACAGTGACCGCGAGAGCGCTGGCGGTCGGCACGACCCGCTGCCACCGTGGCCGGACGGTGCTGGCGAACAACTCGTTGACGCGGCAGCGCGCGTCGCGCCGCCCCAGCCACGCCCCACCGGCCAGCGCGAGTGGCAGCAGCATGATCAGCGTCGACCGGGCGAGCACCGCCAGTTGCATCCACCGCCCCGCGAAGAACTGGGTGGACGACAGGAGCAACGCCGCGCCGGTCACCAGCAACAACAGGCCGACGCCCAGAGCCGCCGACCGGCGTAGCTCGATGCGGAGGATTCGTCCGGTCACGCCGACACCCGCTCCCGGTGGGCGCGCAGCAACGACGAGTAGCCGCGTTCGGTGGCGCTGTCGCCGGCGTCGGCGTCGCCGCCCTGCGCGGCCAGCTCTCCCGTGCTGCCCTGCCACACCAACCGACCCTCGCTGACCAGCACCACGTCGGTGCAGGCCACCGCGACGTCCTCCACCAGGTGGGTGGAGACGAGTACGCAACTGTCCAGGCCGATCTCCCGCAGCAGCTCACGGAAGTCGAGGCGTTGCTCCGGGTCCAGGCCGACCGTCGGCTCGTCGAGCAGCAGCACCGTCGGATCGTTGACGATCGCCTGGGCGATGCCGGCGCGGCGCAGCATCCCGCCGGACAGCGTCTTCATGCGGGAGTCGGCACGGTCCGCCAGGCCGACCCGTTCGACGGCCCGTTGCACAGCGCCAGGGATGACCGCCTTCGGCATCTCCTTGAGCCAGGCGATGTACTCGACGAACTCGCGGACGGTGAAGCGCGGGTAGAAGCCGAAGTGCTGCGGCAGGTACCCCAGGCCGCGGCGGACCTGGCGCAGGTCGGCACCGGCGGTGACCTCCTCACCGAGCAGTGTCAGCCGCCCACCGGCCGGCTTCACCACGGTGGCCAGGGCTCGCATCAACGTGGTCTTCCCGGCGCCGTTGGGGCCGAGCAGCCCGTGCACGCCGGTGCCCAACCTCAGGTCCAGACCGTTGACCGCCAGGTGTCGGCCGGCCCGGACCCGCAACGTCTCGGCGTGCACCGCCCACGCGTAGGTGGACGGCGCGGTCTCCGCCACGCTGACCGTACGCATCATCGTGTCTCCATTCGGTGCTGGCTGGATCTCGTCATCGGAACGTGCTGGTGGGCAGCTGCGACCGCCATCGGGCCTGGACGAAGACCACGGCCAGCAGCAGCGTTGTGGCGAGCGCCCAACCGGTCAGGCTGCTGCCGGCGAGGACGGCCGGGAGTCGCCCGCCGACCAGGCTCGGCGCCACGACACCCAGGGACCAGGCGAGCGCCAACCCCAGTGCGGCCCGGTCGATCCCCACCACGGTGCCGAGCGCCAACGCCCCGGCGGTGAAGCCCAGCGCCGGCAGCAACCAGAGGCCGGGGGAGTGCCCGGTGCCCCAGCCGGCCACCGCGAGCACCGGCAGGACCGCTACCAGCGCCCCCAACGAACGGCGCATCAACAGCGGCAGGCCGGTACGGGGTGTGGTGGCCGCCAACTCCCACACCGGGTCGCCCCGCCGACTCCAGACGGCGGCCACCGGCAGCAGCGGCGCGACCGGAGCGACCAGCAGCACCAGCGACGGCAGGCTGGCGAAGGTCTTCTCGAACAGGACCGCGGCCAGCATCAGCCCGGCGGCGGTGGCGAGCCAGGGCAGGATCCGGGCGGCGACCCCGGTACGCGGTAGCCGCCGACGACGCACCGGTGCGGGGCCGGTGGCGATCCCGGCGGCCACGGCGCCGGCCACCCGGTCCAGCAGGTCACGCGTGCCCGGGTCGACGGTATGGGTCAGCAGTGCCCGGCAGTCGGCGCAGGTCTCCAGGTGCGCCTCCACCGCCCAGATGGTCGCGTCGTCGACACCCACCCCGCCCGAGGCGTAGTGGGAGAGGAGAGCGGGCGTGGGGTGAGCGGTCATGACAGCGCCTCCCGCAGTGCGATTCGGGCGCGTCTCGCGCGGGTCTTCACGGTCCCCTCCGGCATGCCGAGCAGCAGCGACGTCTCCCGGGCGGTCAGCCCGTCGAGGACCATCGAACGCAGCACCTGCCGCAGTTCCGGGGGGAGCGCGTGCAGGGCGTTCTCCAGGTTGGCGTCCATCCCGCCGGCCAACGCCTCGTCCTCGGCCGCCGGGGCGACGGGTTCGAAGGTGCGTACCGTCGGGATCCGCTCGCGTCGGGCCCGGTGGCGGAACGCGTCGATCAGCCGGTGCGCGGCGATCGTCCACAGCCAGCCCACCGCGCTGCCGGAGGTGGACTGCGCCTGGCTGCCGGCCGACCGCCAGACCGCCAGGTACGTCTCCTGGAGCACCTCGGCCACGATGTCCTCGTCGGCGCAGCGTCGACGCAGCCGCACGGTCAACCACGGGGCGGTACGCCGGTACAGCGCGTCGAACGCGCGCCGGTCGCCCCGGGCGACGCGGCGGAGGAGTTCACCCTCGTCGAGACCGTCCAGACTTCGCTTCACACCAGGCAAGACGACGCGTACCCCATCCCCGGTTCTGATCGTGCTGTGACAGTGGTCACAGCTTGCTCGGCCGAACGGGGTGGGGTGACTCCCCACACACCGGGAACGTCACACACCGCCGAGGTGTTGCCGACCGACAGAATCACCCTCGGATGATCGCCCCACCCGGCCACCCCCGCCACGACCCCTGCCTCGTCACGTCCACGCAGCCCACCGTCGAGCGCCCCACACCGTGCCGCCGCGTCCACGCGGCCCGGTCGACGCCCCGCGCCGCCGCTCGTGACGACGCACCAGCTTCCGCAGAGAGATCGAGATGATGAAGCAGTTGGTGGAGAAGACCGGACGCGATGCCGCCGTCGCGCCCGAGGTACTGCCCGGCGACCTGATGACCAATCGTCAGCGGGCACAACTCGTCCTCGTGCTGGGCGCGTTGATCGCGATCGGGCCCCTGACCATCGACATGTACCTGCCGGCCCTGCCCGCCATCACGGCGGGCCTGCAGACCACCGAGACCGCCGTGCAGTTGACGCTGACCGGCACGCTCGTCGGCCTCGCGCTGGGCCAGTTGCTGATCGGGCCGCTCTCCGACGTGGTCGGGCGGCGGGTGCCGCTGCTGGTCGGTCTGGCCGCGCACATCGTGGCATCCGTGCTGTGCGTCTTCGCACCCAACATCACGGTGCTCGGCGGGCTGCGCGTACTCCAGGGGCTCGGTGTCGCGGCCGCCACGGTGGTCGCGACGGCAGTGGTCCGCGACCTGTTCAGCGGGGCCTCGTTCGCCCGGATCTTCTCCCGGCTGATGCTCGTCATGGGCCTGGCACCCATCCTCGCTCCGACGCTGGGCAGTGGCCTGCTGAGCTGGACCGACTGGCGGGGTGTCTTCGCGGCGTTGGCGGTGCTGGGCGCGCTGCTGATCGTCGTGGCCGCGTTCCGGCTCCCGGAGACCCTTCCGGTGGCGCGTCGGCGCCACGGCGGGGTGAGCGCCACCCTGCGCGACTACCGGGGGTTGCTCAACGACCGGGCGTTCGTCGGCCTGGTGCTGGTCGCCGGGCTGGCGATGGCGGCCCTGTTCGCGTACGTCTCGGGTTCGTCGTTCGTGCTGCAGCAGGAGTACGGCCTCGACGAGCAGCAGTTCGGCATCGCCTTCGGGGCCGGCGCGGTGGGGCTGATCGGAGCCACCCAGTTCAACGTGCGGCTGCTGCGCCGCTACACCCCGCAGCAGATCCTGGTCAGCGCCCTGATCGCCGGAACGGCTGCCGGCCTGCTGCTGGTCATGTTCGCGGCGACCGGATTCGGTGGCCTGGGTACCCTGCTCGCGTCGTTGTGGCTGGTCCTGGCCGCCGCCGGGCTGGCCCTGCCGAACGCGCCGGCGCTGGCCATGAGCCGGCACAGCGAAGCCGCTGGCACCGCCGCGGCGCTGCTCGGCGCGGTGCAGTTCGGCATCGGGGCGGTGACGGCGCCACTGGCCGGTCTGTTCGGCACGGGGAGCGTACCGATGGCGATCGTCATCGCGGGCGGCATGGCCGCCGCGCTGATCGTCATGCTCGTTGTCGTTCCGCGCGCCAGCCTCGGCACTGTCGACCCGGACCTGGCTGTCGCGCTGCACTGACAACGCCCAGCGGTCGCGCCGCAGCGGGCCCCGTCGTCGCGCGGGAGAGACGGAGGGCGGGCCGGTGAAACCGGCCCGCCCCGACGATCAGCGGATCTCGGTGGTGTCCTCGGGGCGCGGCTGACCGCGCGGTGGGGCGGACCAGGGTGATTCGCCACCCACCCGGCGGGGCAGCGGTTCGGTCGGTGTCGAGTCGGCCGGGTAACCCAGAGTGACCGGCGCGGTGTCCCGCTCCGCCGCCGCGGGGGGCGGCCAGTCGGTCAACGTGAAGTCGTCGTTGCGGGGGCCTCCGTCCGACGCGGGGGCGGGTGCCGTGGCCGGAACGGCCGCCGGGGTCGGCCACTGCCGCCACCGCTGTTGGCTGAAGGTCGCCATCAGCAGCAGCATGCCGATCAGGAAGAGCGTGCCGTTCTCCACGGGCAGGCGCAGCGGCAGCGGGTCGCCGAACACCTTCCACTCGTGCGGGATCGCGTCCCGCACCGAGAAGGGCGCCACGAACATCCCGATGTACGGGGTGACCAGCAGCGCCCCCGCCACCAACGGGCCCAGCGGTGAGAAGCGCAGCGTGCCGAGCAGGCCCAGCAGGACACCGCCGACACCGAGGTACACGGCCGGCTCGATCAGGTTGGCGGTGTTGAACGTGCCGATCTCCACCCAGCGGTCGACCGTCCGGCTCGACCCGTCCTGCCCGAGTGTGACCAGCACCCAGGTGATGGGTGCCACCACCAGCCCGGCGAGGAAGCTCCAGAGATGTCGCATCCGCGCACCGTACCGTTTTCGACATGACTGAGCACCTCTCCGCCGCTCCGAACGGCAAGCCGACGTCGTACTCGCGCGTCACTCTCAGCAAGATCATGACGGCGGTGGACGTCAACCTCTACGGCACCGTGCACGGTGGGGTTCTGATGAAGTTCGTCGACGACGTGGCCGGGGCCGCTGCCGCCCGGCACAGCGGCGGAACGGCGGTGACCGCGGCGATCGACGAGATCGTCTTCTCGGAGGCGGTCCGGGTCGGCGACCTCGTGCACGCCCACGCCCAGGTGAACTGGACCGGCCAGACCTCGATGGAGGTGGGCGTACGGGTGGTCGCCGAGCGGTGGGACTCGGCCGAGGACGCGCCGGTCCGGGTGGCCACCGCGTACCTGGTGTTCGTCGGCGTGGACGTCGGTGGGGCGCCGCGCGCGGTCCGCCCGGTGCTGCCGGAGACCGCGGAGGACGAGCGGCGGTACAAGGAGGCGGAGATCCGCCGGGCGCACCGCCTCGCCCGCCGTCGAGCCATCCAGGCCCACCGCGCGGGCTGACCCACATGAGGTGGTGGGTTGGAGTGTGGGACGGGCACGCGTCGGTCGGCCTACCCGGTGCGCAGAATGGCGCTTCGAGGTAGGGCAAGATGGCGCCACGGCCCAGTCACAGTGTCGTGTCGGGCCAGGGGGAGGGTGGACCAGTGGGTGACATGCTGTGGGCGCCGCCGGCGGACGTACGCGAGCGGTCCCGGATCGGCGCCTACCTGCGCTGGCTGCGGGAGCACCGCGGGTTGGACTTCGCCGACTACGACGCGTTGTGGCGCTGGTCCACCACCGATCTGGACGGGTTCTGGCGCTCGATCTGGGACCACTTCGAGGTGATCGCACACACCCCGCCGACCGCGACCCTGGGGCAGCGGGTGATGCCGGGCGCCCGTTGGTTCCCCGGCGCCACGCTCAACTACGCCGAGAACGTGCTGCGGATGCCGGGTCGGGGCGACGACGACCCGATGGTGATCTCCCACGGGCAGACGCGCCCGCCGGTCACGCTGACCGCCGGGGAGCTGCGCGAGCAGGTCCGCCGGGTGTCGGCCGGGCTGCGCCGGCTCGGCGTCACCGCCGGTGACCGGGTGGCGGCGTACGCCCCGAACATCGGCGAGACGTACGTCCTGCTGCTGGCCACCGCCAGCCTGGGCGCCATCTTCTCGTCCTGCGCCCCCGAGTTCGGCACCCGCAGCGTCACCGACCGCTGGCAGCAGATCGAACCGACGGTGCTGGTCGCCGTGGACGGGTACCGGTACGGCGACAAGCCGGTGGACCGCCGCGCCGAGGTGGCCGCGATCCGGGCCGCCCTGCCGTCACTGCGGCACACCGTCAGCATCGGCTACCTCGACCCGGCGGGCCCCGCGCCCGACGGTGCGCTGAGCTGGGCCGAGCTGGCCGCGCCCGTGGACGAGCCGTTGACGTTCACGCCGGTGCCGTTCGACCACCCGCTCTACGTGCTCTACTCCTCGGGCACCACCGGGTTGCCGAAGCCGATCGTGCACGGCCACGGCGGCATCCTGCTGGAGCACCTGAAGATGCTGGCCCTGCACCACGACCTGGGCCCGGCCGACCGGTTCTTCTGGTTCACCACCACCGGGTGGATGATGTGGAACTTCCTGGTCTCCGGGCCGGCGGTGGGCGCGAGCATCGTGCTCTTCGACGGCAACCCGGCGGTCCGCGCGGAGCCCGGCCGGCCGGCTGAGCCCGACCTCGGCGGGTTGTGGCGGATGGCGGCGGAGACCGGCACCACGTACTTCGGCACGTCCGCGCCGTACCTGCTGGCCTGCCGCAAGGCCGGGTTGGTCCCCCGAGACGTCGCCGACCTGTCGGCGGTACGCGGCGTGGGTTCCACTGGTGCGCCGCTGCCCGCCGAGGGCTTCCGCTGGGTGTACGAGACCGTCGGCGACCACCTCCAGCTCCAGTCGCTCTCCGGCGGCACCGACGTGTGCACGGGTTTCGTCGGCGGGGTGCCGCTGCTGCCGGTGTACGCCGGTGAGATCGCCTGCCGGGCGTTGGGCGCCAAGGTGGAGGCCCGTTCCGCCGACGGCACGCCGGTGATCGGCGAACTCGGCGAGCTGGTGATCACCGAACCGATGCCGAGCATGCCGGTGGGCTTCTGGAACGACACTGACGGCACCCGCTACGCGGAGGCGTACTTCGACGTCTACCCGGGCGTCTGGCGACACGGCGACTGGATCACCATCAACGAGCGGGGTGGGTGTGTGATCACCGGGCGTTCCGACGCCACCCTCAACCGCGGTGGGGTCCGGCTCGGCACCGCCGAGTTCTACTCCGTGGTCGAGGGGCTCGACGAGGTGCTCGACTCGGTCGTCGTGCACCTGGAGGACGATGAGGGCGGCGCCGGTGAGCTGCTGCTCTTCGTGGTGCTGGCCGACGGTCTGGAGTTGGACGACCCGATGCGCACGAAGATCTGCCGTGAACTGCGGACGGCGCTCTCACCCCGACACGTGCCCGACGAGATCCACCAGGTGCGGTCGGTGCCCCGGACGCTCTCGGCGAAGAAGCTGGAGGTGCCGGTCAAGAAGATCCTCACCGGCACCCCGGTCGACCAGGCGGCGGCCAAGGGCGCCCTGGTCAACCCCGAGTCGCTGACCGCCTTCGCCGCCCTGGCCCAACGCCGCCCCAAAGCCTGACCCGCCCCGCCCCGCCCCCACCCACCCTGCCCACCCACCCCGTCGATCTTGCACTTTCTGCTCCGACATAAGGGGCATTCAATGCATATCGACAACAGAAACTGCAGGATCGCGGTGGGGTGGGGTGGGGTGGGGTTGGGTGGGGAGGTTAGCTGGGGAGGGAGTGGGTGACTTTTTCCGCCGTGAGCCTGGGCGCCAGGCGGGCCGGGTCCGGGTTGGCGCAGAGGACAACGGTGGCGGCCCGGGTCAGGGGAGCCAGCAGCCAGTCGACCGGATCGGGGTGGCGGGTGGCGTCCACGAGGACCCGTGCGCCGGGCTCGATGCCCAACTCGGTGGCACGGACCTCGGCCCGGCTCAGCAGGTGCGCGTCGGTGGGGCCCGGACCGGACTGCGGCGTGAAGTGGTCGCCGTGTCCGCGCACCTCGACGACGTAGTCGGCGAACCCGGGCGGCACCTGCCGCAGCGGGGCGGCGAGCGGGGCCAGCCCGAGGGCGTACCGCTCGTCGGCCGACCACGACTGCGCCTCGTCGAACTGGTCCACGGCGGCGAAGAGCACGCCCACGTCACCCGGTGTGTCGACCACGCTCAGCTTGGCCGACCAGCACCCCAGCAGCACCGCAGCGGTCTGCCAGTGTGGCGGCAACAGCACACCGGCCGGGGTGCCCGGCGCGAGGCCCACCTCGTCGACGAGGAGGTTGGCGGTCTTCGCCACCCAGTTCGCCAGGGTGACGCCGGAGAGTTCGGTGCGGTCGCCGGTGGCGTCGTCGTACCAGGTGAGCAGCGGTCGGGTCGGGTCGGTCGCGATCGCGTCGGCGAACACCCGGGCAATGTTGTCGGCCATCGGCGCGAACGATACGCCAGTGCGGGCCGTACTCAATGACGATGACAAGTCGGCGTACCGTCGGGTCGCAGTCAGCGTCGGACCCGCGCCCCGGCGTAGGCTTGACCCCCGGAGTGTTGTTCCCCACAGACCCGCCAGTGCAAGGAGTCGCCCCGTGACCGCCGGTCGCCCGCCCCGCGTGCTCATCGACGCCACGAGTGTCCCCGCCGACCGTGGTGGTGTCGGTCGATACGTTGACGGTCTGCTCGGTGCCCTCGGCAAGGTGTGTGGGTCGGGGGTGGAACTGGCGGTGGTCAGTCTCCGCACCGACCTGGAGCGTTACACCCGCATGCTGCCCGGCGCGGAGATCATCCCCGCTCCGGCCGCCGTGGCGCACCGCCCGGCCCGGCTGGCCTGGGAGCAGACCGGCCTGCCGCTGCTCGCCCAGCAGGTGGGCGCACACGTGCTGCACTCGCCCTTCTACACCTGCCCGCTGCGGGCCGGGTGTCCGGTCACGGTCACCGTGCACGACGCGACGTTCTTCACCGAGCCGGAGCATTACGACAAGTCGCGCCGCACGTTCTTCCGCAGCGCCATCAAGACCTCGCTGCGCCGCGCCGACCGGGTGATCGTGCCCAGCAAGGCCACCCGCGACGAGCTGATCCGGCTGCTCGACGCCGACCCGACGCGGATCGACGTGGCCTACCACGGCGTCGACCAGGCGGCCTTCCACGCTCCCACCGAGGAGGAGAAGGCCCGCGTACGCGCCCGTCTGGGGTTGGGCAACAGCAGCTACGTCGCGTTCCTCGGTGCCAAGGAGCCACGGAAGAACGTGCCCAACCTGATCCGTGGGTGGGCGCGGGCGGTGGCTGACCGGGTCGACCCGCCGGCCCTGGTGATCGCCGGTGGGCAGGGGCACGACGACGACATCGACCGGGCGGTGGCCGAGGTGCCGTCGCACCTGCGTCTGCTGCGTCCCGGCTATCTGCGCTACGCCGACCTGCCGGGTTTCCTCGGTGGCGCGCTGGTCGCGGCGTACCCGTCCTACGGCGAGGGGTTCGGGCTGCCGATCCTGGAGGCGATGGCGTGCGCAGCCCCGGTGCTGACCACGCCCCGGCTCTCACTGCCCGAGGTGGGTGGCGACGCGGTCGCGTACACCTCGGAGGATCCGGAGCAGATCGGCATCGACCTGGCCGCTCTGCTCGACGACGAGCAGCGGCGGTTGTCGCTGGCGAAGGCGGGGGTCGACCGGGCCAAGGAATTCACCTGGGAGTCCAGCGCCGAGGTGCACATCGCCGCGTGGAGCCGCGCCCGCTCCTGACCCGCCGCGCCACTGCTGGTGACCCGGGCCACTTTGGGTAGGTACGTCGGGCATGATGTGCGGATGCTCTATGCGGTCATTCCGGCAGGTGGCAGCGGCACAAGGTTGTGGCCGTTGTCCCGTGCTGGCCATCCCAAGTTCCTCCACCCGCTCACTGGCACCAGCGCCTCGCTGCTCCAGGCGACAGTGGAACGGCTCGCGCCGCTGACCACACCGGATCGGACCCTTGTGGTCACCGGCGCCGCGCACGTCACGGCGGTGGCACGGCAGCTGACCGTTCTGCCGGAGGAGAACATCCTGGTCGAGCCCTCGCCCCGGGATTCCTGCGCGGCGATCGCGTTGGCCGCCGCGGTGATCGCGACGCGCGACCCGAACGCGGTGATGGGCAGCTTCGCCGCCGACCACCTGATCCGCGACCCGGACAGCTGGGTCTGCACGGTCCAGGAGGCGGTCCACGGGGCCGAGCAGGGCATGCTGATGACCGTCGGGATCACCCCGACCCGCGCGGAGACCGGCTACGGCTACCTGGAGACCGGTGACCCGACCGACGGTGTGCCGTGGCGGCCGGTGACCGAGTTCAAGGAGAAGCCGGCCGCCGAGGTCGCCGAGGCGTACGTCCGTTCGGGCCGGCACCTGTGGAACGCGAGCATGTTCGTGTGGCGGGTGGACGTCTTCCTCGCCGAGCTGGCCCGCCAGCAGCCGGCGCTGCACGCCGGCGTCGCCGCGATCGCCGCCGCCTGGGGCACACCGGAGCAGGACGACGTCCTGGGCGCGATCTGGCCGACGTTGCCGAAGATCTCCGTCGACTACGCGGTGATGGAGGGCGCGGCCACTGCCGGTCGGGTCGCGACGGTGCCGGGTGACTTCGGCTGGAACGACGTCGGTGACTTCCACACCCTGGGCGAGGTGTTGCCGGCCGACGAGGCGAACAACGTGGTGCTCGGCACGGAAGCCAAGCCGGGCGTGCTCCTGCGGGACAGCACCAACCTCGTGGTGGTGCCGCAGTCGGGCCGGCTGGTGGCCGTCCTCGGACTGCACGACCTGATCGTGGTGGACACCCCCGACGCGGTGCTCGTCTGCCCGCGCGACCGGGCGCAGGACGTCAAGGCCCTGGTCGACGAGCTCAAGGAGCGAGGCGAAGAGGGCTACGTCTGAGGGCTGCGAGGGCCGGCGCGACCATTTGCACGGTCCCGCCGGCCAGCGGCTCGGGCAGCTGGTCCGCCGGGAACCAGCCCAGCTCCTCGGCCTCGTCGCTGACCTGCTCCACCGCGTCGGGCGGGGCCAGCACGGCGAACCGGACGTCGTGGTGCGCCGAGCCGCCCTGACACTGCACCTGGTGCACGTCCACGTCGATCGGCACCGGGTCGATGCGCAGGCCGGCGATTCCGGACTCCTCGGTGGCCTCGCGCAGGGCCGCGGCGACGAGGGTCTCGTCGGTCGGCTCGCAGTGCCCGCCGAGCTGCACCCACCGCCCGAACTTGCCGTGCAGGCAGAGCAGCACCCGGGAGCCAGTGGAGTCCAGCACCAGCGTACTGGCGGTGATGTGCCCCGGACGGTGCTGCCGGCTCATGGCGACCGGACCGGCGGCGAGCAGGGCGAGGGTCCGGTCCCGCGCGCCGGCCGCGTCCGGGCTGGTCGGCTGCCAGCCCTCCAGCAACGCGGTGGCGTCGGCGTGCAGCGCCGCGTACGCCTCGGGGTTGGTCGGTTGAGCGGTCGGGCCGGTGATCACGGTGTCGGGCACCACGCCACTGTACGAGCGTCCACCCGATGGGCCGCTTCGGTGACCCCGCGACGCGTCGAATTCCTGGTGGCCGGCCGATCTCACGGCGCGGACGAGGACCATCGGTCGCGCGCTGTGGCGGCTGAGACGGCGTGGGGGCGGGATGACCGGACGGCACCTCTGCGGAGCAAGGGCCGCAGACCCTCGTGGTGCCGTCCGATCACCGGGGCCTCCCCGGTCCCGGTGCCTCGGCGGCGCGGGCGTCCAGGACGCGCGGCGCCATGTTCGGGCAGTGGAAGCATGCCGAACCGGCCCCGGGGGCGTCGAGGTTTTTCATTCCAGGCTTAAAGATGGAGATTACTGCCGTGCAGGTAGAGTCGAACGGTCACCCGGCATCCCCCTGCCGGCGACACGGGAGCGCTCCATGCTGAAGATCCACTTTTCTGGGGAGGACATCCTCCGGACCCGGGTGGCGCCGGCGGCGGACCCAGTCTGGGAACTGGTCCTCAGCCTGCACGTGCTGCGCGGCCGCACCCGCGATCCGCTGACGGCCAACTGGCGGCGCAGCGTGTCGTGGGCGCTGCGCCAGGACGCCGCCTCCGAGCAGCTCAGCCTGCTCTTCGCGCTGAACCCGCCGCGCGGTTACTTCCCCGACTTCCTCACCCCGTACGCCAGCGTCGAGGGCTTCGAGGCCGGGCTGGACGCGCTGCGCCGTACGCCCATCGAGATGCTGCACCGGGACCTGAGTGTGCTGGCCACCGAGAATCAGCTGCCCTCCTCGGCGACCGCGCTGGCCCGGGGTGAGGTGTCGGCGCTGCACCACCTGGCCGATTCGATGCAGCAGTACCGGTCACTGGCGATCAGCCCGTACTGGGGTCGGATCCAGGCCGCTGTGGCGGCGGACCGCGCGCGACGGGCCCGGGCATTGCTCGACGGCGGAGTCGAGGGCCTGCTCACCAGTTTCCGCCCGGCGATGCGCTGGGACAGTGGCGTGCTGGAGATCCGCAGCTACCCGCACAGCCGGGAACTGCACCTGGACGGCCGCGGGCTGCTGCTCGTGCCCTCGTTCTTCTGCGCGGCCATCCCGGTAGCACTGCTCGACCCGGCACTGCCACCGGTGCTGGTCTACCAGGTGGACCGGCTGGGCGGGCTGGTGACGACCGACGCCAACGGTGCGTTCGCGCCTGGTGCCGGCCGCGAATCGCTCGCCGCGCTGCTGGGTCGCACCAGGGCGGCGGTGTTGCAGGCCAGCGACGAAGGCTGCACCACCGGCGAGGTCGCCCGCCAGCTCAACATCTCACCGGCCGCGGCGAGCCAGCACGCCACTGTGCTGCGCAACGCTGGCCTGCTGGTCAGCCACCGGGAACGCAACAGTGTGCTGCACACGCTGACCCCGCTGGGCCGGGCCATGCTGGACGCGTGACCCGGCCGTCTCCAGCCGGCTGAGGCATTCGCCGGCATCGCAGCGCGCAGGCGGCGCTCGCTGAGCTACCGGGCGGGGGGGCGGCGCTCGCCAGGGCTACCGGGCGCAGACGGCGCTGGCCGGGCTACCGGGCGCAGGCGGCGCTGGCCGGGCTGCCGGACGAGGGCCGCGCCCGCCCTGCTACAGGGCGAGGGCGGCGCTCGCCGAGCTGCCGGGAGGTGGCGGCAACATCGTCGACCCGACGCCCTCGGCGGCCAGGGCGACGCGCAGTCGGTGCAGGTCGGCGCCGAAGCGGACCAGACCCATCGGCTCGACGGGGGTCGGGGCCGAGCCGAGCAGCAGGGCCGCGCCCTCCGGCCACCCGGGCATCTCGGCGACCAGACCAGCGCGTACCTCGGCCTCGTCGACCACTGTGAAGACCGTGCCGGGGGAGACCACCCCGGCGACCGCGTCGATGGCCCGTCGCACCGCGGTCAGGTCGGCTGGCATCGGACCGGGACCATCGGCGAGCGTGGCGGCGTCGGACAGCCCGGCGGCGCGGGCCTCGGCGGTGCCGAGCGAGAACAGGTCCTGTGCCGCGTCGCGGATCAGCGCCCGCGCGCCACCGGCGTCGTCCGGCTCGGTGGCGGGCAGGTAGCCCCGCACCACCGCGACCGGGACCTGATCACACTTACCCTTGATCAGCTCGCCGGCACCCGCCAACTCGTCCACCACGGCCATCTGGGTCAACTGCAACTCGTTGCCGTACGGGTCGACCTCGCCCCGGTGATCACGGATGGCCGGCATCCCGGCCACCCCGAGCGCCACGTCGGTGAGCCCGTTGCGCCAGGGCCGACCCATCGTGTCGCTGATGATCACCGCCAGGTCCAGGTCGTAGCGCTCCCGCAGCGCGTCCCGCAAGGCCCGCGCCGAGGCGTCCGGGTCGACCGGCAACAGCACCAGCCGGGTCTTGTCCACGTTCGACGCGTCGATCCCCGCCGAGGCCATCACGAAGCCGTGATGGGTCTGCACGATCCGGGTCGCCCCCCGACTGGCCACCACCCGGGCGGTCTCACCGGCCAGCACCTCGTCCCGGGCGGCCAGCCGTTCCGGTCCGTCCGCCGGCACGTCGACCAGTCGCCCCTCCGCCTTGGAAACGATCTTGCTGGTCACCACCAGCACGTCGCCGTTGCGCAGCCACGGCGCGGCGGTCGCGATCACCGCGGCCAGGTCGTCGCCCTCGGTCACGTGGCCGATGCCGAGCACCGGCAGAATCTCCAACCTCACGTCAACTCCACCGCGGCGCGGACCATGGCCGCCGTCGCCGCCTCGTCGGTCATCCGCAGCGGCACCGCGCGGACCGTCACCTCGGGCACCACAGTGCCCGCGTCCTCCTCGGCCACCAGCCAACCGTCGAGCAGACCGCCGCTGGCCCGGCCGCCGTAGAGGCGACCCACCCCCGCCGCGCTGCACTCGACACCGAGCACTGCCAGACAACGGTCGGCCATCCCCCGCACCGGCGCGCCGCCGATGATCGGGGAGACGCCCACCACCGGCGCCGGGCCGCCCGCCACGGCCTCCCGCAGCCCCGGTACGGCCAGCACCGGCGCGACACTCACCACCGGGTTGCTGGGTGCGATCAACACCACATCGGCCGAGGCGATCGCGTCCAGCACCCCGGGTGCCGGCTTCGCCGTCTCCGCGCCGACGAACACGAAACGGTGGGTGGGGATGTCGGCCCGGTACCGCACCCACCACTCCTGGAAGTGGATCGCCCGCTGCCCCTGGTCGTCCTCCACCACGGCGTGGGTCTCCAGCCGGTCGTCCGTCGCCGGCACCAGGCGCACGCCCGGCTCCCAGCGGCTGGCCAGCGCCTCGGTGACCGCGCTCAACGGGTAACCGCCGTTGAGCATCGTGCTGCGGACCAGGTGGGTGGCGATGTCCTTGTCGCCGAGGCCGAACCAGGTCGGCTGTGCCCCGTACGCGGCCAGCTCCTGCTTGACCGTCCAACTCTCGCCGACCCGACCCCAACCCCGCTCCGGGTCGGCACCCCCGCCGAGCGTGTACATGACGCTGTCCAGGTCAGGGCAGATCTTCAACCCGTGTAACCACAGGTCGTCGCCGACGTTGACCACGGCGGTCACCTCCGCGCCGACGTCACGGGCGTACGCCCGGACCCCGAGCAGGAACCGGGCGCCGCCGATGCCGCCGGCCAGAACCACGATGCGCATGTCGACCATCCTCGCGCACGTGACGCCTGCGATCCGTCGGTGGCCCGCGAGACTAGGCTCACGTGCGCCCTGTCCGTTCCTGCCCCGAGGGGGAGCTCGTGACCAGCCCCACCGAGCCCGCGTCCGCTGACGCGACACAGGCCCGTCAGCTGACCAAGCCACTGCGTGAGCTCGCCGCGCTCGCGCTGCTCGGCGCCAACGCCGTGTTCCTCTTCGTGGGCCTGCTCCGGTTGGTCGCCCCGAACGACTACAGCTCCTTCACCGACCGGGCGGGCAGCGCCTTCTACGCGTTCCTCGGGGTGGAGGGGGTGGCTCTGCCAGTGCTGGCGGTGCTGCTGGCCACGCACATCTCGCCGGTGCTGGCGAAGGCGAAGCTGATCACCCAGGCAGCCCTGATCGAGTACGCGGTCAGCGCCCTGTTCGGCACGCTGACCATGCTGATCTGGACGGTGGGTCGGCTGGCCGAGGCCGAGGTGCTCGACGCGCTGCTCGGTGTGCTCACCCGGTTCGCCTGGATGGTGATCTTCGCGATCGCCGCCTGGGTGGTCTACACGATCTGGCGCGCCCACTACTACGTGCCGCGACCCAAGCCGCAGCCGGGCGTCTACGGCCAGCCGCAGCCGGGCTGGCCGCAGCAGCAGGGCGGGTGGCCGGCTCCCGGTCAGCCCGGTGGCCAGCCGCAGGGCGGTTGGCCCGCTCCCGGTCAGTCGGCCGGTTACCCGCAGGCCGGCCCGTTCGGCCAGCCGTCGCCGCCGTTCCAGGCTCCGCAGTCGGCCCCGCCGCACCCGCAGTCCGCCCCGCCGTTCCCGGCCCCGCAGCACCCGCAGTCGGCACCGCCGTTTCCGGCCGCGCCGCAGTCAGCGCCGCCGGCCAGCCCGGCCCCGCAGTCGCCGTCCCCGGCCGCGCCCCCGTTCGGGCAGCCGCCGTCGGCCGACCCCACGCAGGCCATCCCGCGCCAGTTCGCCGACCCCACGCAGGCCATCCCGCGCAAGTCGGCCGACCCTACCGAGGTCATTTCCCACCCCACCGACCCGGACACCGACCGCACGCAGCACATCAAGCCCAACGACCACCCGGATCAACCCCGCTGACTTCACCCGACCAGCAGCCTTCGGACGGTTGGTAACGGGGCCCGGCTCACATTCGAGGGTCGCGGTCAGTCATCTCCGCCCCGTCGACCTCGGTATCGCGTCCGTCCGTCCGCCCGCCCGACCGCGCGGCCCCGCGGCCCCGGCCGACCGGGGCCGCGCGGGGCGGGGGAGCGGGCAGGCAACGTAGATCTTGGACACTTTCCGTTCCGAGCTGACGGAAACTGTCCAAGATTGCCAGCTGTGGGAAGCGAAGCGGCCTGGGGTGCGGTGACCGCCGGGTGCGGTGATCGCCCTGATCGACGAGGTCGGGTGGTTGACGGACGGCCGCCAGCGCGTTCAGCGACCTCCGGTCGCGGCAGGCGTGCCATGATCGTCCAGTGCCGTTTCCCACGGTGCGGGCCGGGACTGGTGGGGTGGCGCAGCGCTGCGCATAGGGTGAGTGGATGGTTGATCGCACCCAGTCCGTTCCCAGCGATGCGAGCGTTCGGCGGGCCCTGGGCCGGGCCGCGAACGGGCGGGCGCTGGACGTCGACGAGGCGACCGCGCTGCTGTCCGCCCGTGGTGCCGCGCTCGACGAGCTGCTCCGGTTGGCCGGTGGGATCCGCGACGCCGGGCTGCGCGACGCCGGGCGGCCGGGTGTGGTCACGTACTCCAAAAAGGTCTTCATTCCGCTGACCCGGCTGTGCCGGGACCGCTGCCACTACTGCACGTTCGCGACGGTGCCGCACCGCTTGCCGGCGCCGTTCCTGGACCGGGACGAGGTGCTGGCCATCGCCCGGGCCGGTGCCGAGCAGGGCTGCAAGGAGGCGCTGTTCACCCTGGGTGACCGGCCGGAGGAACGGTGGCCGGCGGCCCGGACCTGGTTGGACGAACGCGGTTACGACTCGACCCTGGACTACCTGCGCGCCTGCGCGGTGGCGGTGCTGGAGGAAACCGGCCTGCTGCCGCACCTCAACCCGGGGGTGCTGTCCTGGTCGGAGTTGCAGCGGCTCAAGCCGGTCGCGCCGAGCATGGGCATGATGTTGGAGACGACGGCGACCCGGCTCTGGTCCGAGCCGGGCGGTCCGCACTTCGGCTCACCGGACAAGGAACCGGCGGTCCGGTTGCGGGTGCTCGAGGACGCCGGCCGGGTGGGGGTGCCGTTCACCACCGGCATCCTGATCGGCATCGGGGAGACCCCGGCGGAGCGGGTGGACGCGCTCTTCGCGATCCGTCGCGCCCACCGGGAGTACGGCCACCTCCAGGAGGTGATCGTGCAGAACTTCCGCGCCAAGCCGGACACGGCGATGCGTGGCATGCCCGACGCGGAGCTGCACGATCTGGCCGCCACGGTGGCGGTGGCGCGGTTGCTGCTCGGCCCGAAGGCCCGCATCCAGGCCCCGCCGAACCTCATCGCCGGCGAGTACGACCTGCTGCTGCGTGCCGGCATCGACGACTGGGGCGGCGTCTCGCCGCTCACCCCGGACCACGTCAACCCGGAGCGTCCGTGGCCGCAGATCGAGGAGTTGGCCCGGCACAGCGAGCTGGCCGGGTTCACGTTGCGGGAGCGGTTGACCATCTACCCCGAGTACGTGCGCGCGGGCGACCCGTGGCTCGACCCGCGCCTGCTGCCGCACGTGAGCGCGCTGGCCGACCCGGCCACCGGCATGGCCGTCGAGTCGGCGATGCCGCAGGGCCGGCCCTGGCAGGAGCCGGAGGAGACGTTCGGCGGCCGGACCGACCTGCACGCCACCATCGACACCACGGGCCGCACCGATGACCGGCGGGGTGACTTCGACAGCGTCTACGGCGACTGGGCCGAGGTGGCCGACAAGGTCACCCCGGAGGCGGCGGCGCGTCGGGCGGGCGTACCCCCGGTGGCGGCCGGCGGTGGTGCGGACCGTGACCTGGCGGCGGGGCTCCGGCTCGCGGTTGACGACCCGGCGGCGCTGCTCGAACCCGCCAACACCGACGCGGCGCTGGCGTTGTTCGCGGCGGACGGGCCAGCGCTCGACGAGTTGTGCCGCCTCGCCGACGACGTGCGCCGCGACGCGGTCGGCGACGACGTGACCTACGTGGTCAACCGCAACATCAACTTCAGCAACGTCTGCTACGTGGGCTGCCGCTTCTGCGCCTTCGCCCAGCGCGAGCGGGACGCCGACGCGTACCGGCTCTCCGTCGAGCAGGTCGCGGACCGGGCCGAGCAGGCGTGGGCGGCCGGTGCCAGCGAGGTGTGCCTGCAGGGCGGCATCGACCCGAAGATGCCGGTGACCGGGTACGCCGACATCGTGCGCGCCATCAAGGCCCGGGTGCCGGAGATGCACGTGCACGCGTTCTCCCCGATGGAGATCGTCACCGCCGCCGCGAAGGCCGGCGTGCCGGTTCGCGAGTGGCTGCTCCAGCTCCGCGAGGCCGGGCTGGACACCATCCCCGGCACCGCCGCCGAGATCCTCGACGACGACGTGCGCTGGGTGCTCACCAAGGGCAAACTCCCGGCCGCCGCCTGGGTCGAGGTGGTGAGCACCGCACACGAGCTGGGCATCCGGTCCAGCTCCACGATGATGTACGGCCACGTCGACCACCCCGGGCAGTGGCTGGCGCACTTCCGGGTGCTGGCCGGGGTGCAGGACCGTACCGGCGGGTTCACCGAGTTCGTGGCGCTGCCGTTCGTGCACACCAATGCTCCGATCTATCTGGCGGGTATCGCCCGACCGGGGCCGACCTGGCGGGAGAACCGGGTGGTGCACGCCATGTCCCGGTTGCTGCTGCACGGCCGGATCGACAACATCCAGTGCTCCTGGGTGAAGCTGGGTGACGAGGGCACTGTCGCGATGCTCCAGGGTGGCTGCAACGACCTCGGCGGCACGCTGATGGAGGAGACGATCTCCCGGATGGCCGGCTCCGACAACGGGTCGGCGCGTACCGAGGAGCAGTTGCGGGCCATCGCGAAGGCCGCCGGTCGCCCGGCGCGCAAGCGGTCGACCGCGTACGGTCACGCCCGGCCCTGACGTCGAACCTTTCCCCGCCGCCGGCCGTACCACGCGGTGCCGGTGGCGGTCACGGCGAGGACCGCCACCGGTGTCCCCTCAGGGGCCCGGCGGTGTCGCGAGGCGGCGTCGGACCCGTCCCTCTCCGCGGGCGCGTTCGCGCCACGCCGGAAAGGCTGCCCATGACCAGTGATCAGCGGAAGCGGCAGCGACTGACCCGCCGGCAGACGTTGACCGCCGACTGGTTCAACAACCCGTCGGCGGCGTCCTGACCGCGCAGGGGGCGGGCGGATGCACGAGCACGCGTACGGGCCGTCGGAGACCGGGAGTGTCGTCCTGGATATGGGCGGCGACACCGGTGCCCTGATCATCTACACGGGTCGGGATCTGCGGGGGCGGGAGATCGAGATCAGTCGCGACGACGACCGGCGGGTCCACTCGGCGGTGCGCGAGCGCAAGGTGCGGGACGGCTCGTTCCACAGTGCGGTCTATCCCGGTCTGCCGAGCGGGATCTATACCGTCTGGTGAGACAACCGTACGTCCGCCGGCACGATTTCTGTCCATGGTGGAGAGATAGCTGAATTCGCCTGGCCGAGCAGCGGTTTTGGTGCAACTGACTGATCTCGACGAATCGGTTCTACCGCCGCGCCCCGTCCACATCATGGACGGGGCGCGAGTGCTGTCTGCGGCTCGACAGGCAGTCTGTGCCGCGTCGCGTTAACCTGTCTCCCACCAAGATCAGCTTAGCGTTGGAGGTCTCCGGTGCCGTCCGGCCGGCGACTCGTCGGGAAAGCGCCACGGGAGAAAAGTCGGGCAACTCGCCGGAGAGGGCGTTACTCGGCCGGGGTCTGAATCGATAGGGCAGGTTGCGAGGCTGGACGGCCCGAGTGGGTCGGCCGAGGGTGTCGGGAGGGCGACTCCATTATCAAGTTTGGCTTGACGGCGCACGCATTACACGCGTGTAATTTGAATGGGGTTGTTCGCACGGAACGCAACAAAACGGGACCGGACGGACAAGCACGCCTTTCGCGTGGGGGGTTGCAGCGGCGATGACGCCGGTGCGCGACAAGGAGGCATTTGATGGACGGCCAGCTTGAGGTGGCCGACCTGCTCGGAAACGCGCCGGAGTGGCAGGAGCGGGCGTTGTGCTCGCAGACCGACCCCGAGGCGTTCTTTCCCGAGAAGGGCGGCTCGACCCGCGAGGCGAAGCGGATCTGTTCGCGTTGCGAGGTCAAGACCGAGTGCCTTGAATACGCTCTGGGTCACGACGAGCGGTTCGGAATCTGGGGTGGGCTCTCCGAGCGGGAGCGGCGCAAGTTGAAGCGGCGGGCCGCCTGACCGGTCTCAGGTCGGGGCGGTGTGAGGTCGAGGCGGTGGGGGCCGCCCGACTCTCCGCTCGGAGGTCGGCTCAGGCGAGCTCGTCCGGGTCCACCCCGAGCAGGTTCGCCACCTGTTCGATGATCACGTCATGGACGAGATCGGCGAGGTCCTCGCGGTCCATCGCCCGGAACTCCAGGGGCCGTCGGTACAGCACGATCCGCGGCGGCATCTCCTGCCGGCCCGGGCGACCGGGCAGCAGCCGGGCCAGCGGGACCTCGCCGTCCTCCAGCACATCCGAGTCGTAGACGTTCAGGTCCGGCGGGACGTCCTCGACCGCGAACTCAACACCCGCCAGCTCCTTGGCGAACCGACGCTCCAACGTCTCGACGGTGTCCAGAACCAGGTCGTCGAAGACCTCGGCCTTGGTCCGTGCCAGCGGCACGGTGGCCGGGACCAGCCGCCCGCGCAGGCCGCGCCCGTGCCGGTCCCGATGCGCACGCCGGCCCGAGCCGGGGCGGCGGTGTTCCGGGCTCGTCATGAGGCAAAGGGTAGCGCCCGTGTCGGGCTGGCCAGCGGCAGCGCCGATCCTGTGGCGCGGCGCGCCCAGGACGGTCGACTGTGATCACCATGACGGGCGTGTCGCAACGCGAACCGATGCGCCGGACCCGGTAATGGAGATACCCTGCCGCACGTGAGGTCACCACGGCGCTGCTCCCGTAACGGCTGCCCCCGGCAAGCGGTCGCCACATTGACCTATGTCTACAACGAGTCGACAGCGGTGGTGGGGCCACTGGCGGCGTTCGCCGAGCCACACACGTACGACCTGTGTGAGCCGCACGCCCGCAGCCTCACCGCCCCGCGGGGCTGGGACGTCGTCCGGCACGAGGGCGAGTTCGAGCCGCCGCCGCCCACCACTGACGACCTGGTCGCGTTGGCCGAAGCGGTCCGCGAAGCCGCCCGCCCGGCCCCCCGCCCTCCGGAGCCGGACCAGCACCACTCGGAGAACCCCCACCAGACCGGCCGCCGAGGCCACCTCCGAGTAATCCCCCCCAACCACTAACCCCCGGCCCCCGACCCTTCCCGGCCCCCCCGCGCCGCCCGGCCCCCGCCGTTCCCGGCGTTGATCAAGAGGTTTCGGTCATGGTCTGGCGCGTTCTTGACGCAAACCTCTTGATCAACACGGTCTGGGGTGGGTGGGGTGGGTGGGTGGGGTTAGAGCTTGGTCCAGGCTTGGGTTAGGACTGTGCGGAGGATCTGTTCGATCTCGTCGAAGTGCTGCTGCTCGGCGATCAGAGGCGGGGCCAACTGGATGACGGGGTCGCCCCGGTCGTCGGCCCGGCAGTAGAGGCCCGCCTGGAACAGGGCGGTGGAGAGGAAGCCGCGCAGCAGGCGCTCCGACTCGGCCTCGTTGAAGGTCTCCCGGGTGGTCTTGTCCTTGACCAGTTCGATGCCGTAGAAGTAGCCGTCGCCGCGGACGTCGCCGACGATCGGCAGGTCGTACAGCTTCTCCAGGGTGGCCCGGAAGGCGGCCTCGTTGGCGCGTACGTGCCCGACCAGGTCTTCGCGGGCGAAGACCTCCAGGTTGGCCAGGGCCACCGCGCAGGAGACCGGGTGTCCACCGAAGGTCACCCCGTGGGCGAACATGCCGGTCTCGGTGAGGAACGGCTCCATCAGCCGGTCGCTGGCGATCATCGCGCCGAGCGGGGCGTAGCCGGAGGTGATGCCCTTGGCGGTGGTGATGATGTCCGGCTGGTAGCCGTAGCGCACCGCGCCGAAGTATTCACCCAACCGGCCCCACGAGCAGATCACCTCGTCCGAGACGAGCAGCACGTCGTACGCGTCGCAGATCTCCCGTACCCGGTCGAAGTAGCCGGGAGGGGGTGGGAAGCACCCGCCGGAGTTCTGCACGGGCTCGAGGAAGACCGCGGCGACAGTGTCCGGCCCCTCTCGCTCGATGGCCCGACCGATCTCGTCGGCGGCCCAACGGCCGAACGCCTCGGGGTCGTCGCCGTGCTCGGGCGCCCGGTAGTAGTTCGTGTTCGGCACCTTGATCGCGCCCGGCACCAGTGGCTCGAAGTCGCTCTTGATGCCGGGCAGGCCGGTGATCGACAGGGCGCCCATGGAGGTGCCGTGGTAGGCGATGTAGCGGCTGATCACCTTGTACTTGTTGGGCTTGCCGGTGCGCTTGAAGTAGGCGCGGGCCAGCTTCCACGCCGCCTCGACGGCCTCGGAGCCCCCGGTGGTGAAGAAGATCCGGTTGAGGTCGCCGGGGGTGAGCGCGGCGATCCGCTCGGCCAGCTCGACGGCCTTCGGGTGGGCGTACGACCAGAGCGGGAAGTAGGCCAGCTCGCCGGCCTGCTTGGCGGCAGCCTCCGCCAACTCGGTGCGGCCGTGGCCGGCGTTGACCACGAAGAGCCCGGCGAGCCCGTCGAGGTAGCGGCGGCCCTGCGCGTCCCACACGTACGCACCCTCGCCGCGCACGATGGTCGGCACCTCACCGGCGGAGTAGCTCGCCATCCGGGTGAAGTGCATCCAGAGGTGGTCGGTGGCGTTGGCCATGTCAGCCCCATCGGTCATCGGGCCGGTCAACGGGGTGAGGCCGGCCGCTCTGCCAACGGTTATCGCACAGTCTCACGCTACGAAGCAAGTGTTATCGGCGGTATCACCGTCCGTTGGCGACGGATTCAGCGCGCTGACGTCATGGATGCAACGGAATTCGTACTGCTGCTGGCCGGTTCGTCGGCGGTCGGCGGGAGTCTGGGCGGGGGCCGGAGGTGTGCTGGTGGCTGCCTTTGGAGCTGAATCGTTTGCGACATCAGGACGAGTCGGTCGGGTGCCGCTCGGCCGTCCAGGTCGCCCGCCGGCCGCCGAATCGGTTGCGGCATCACGGCTGTCGTCGGGTGCCGCTCGGCTGTCCAGGTCGCGTCCGCCGGCCGCTGAATCGTTTGCGACATCAGCTCCAAAGGGCCTGACCGGTGGTAGCTCCCCCCGCGGCCGCCGGCTCGATCCACTCGGGTTGCCGGAAACCGGGGCATCAGGGCGGCCCGGACGCCCCGACTTCCGGAAAGCCGAGTTGATCAAAGGGAAGCTCAGGCCGTGCCCCAGGTGTAGGTCTGCTTGCGCAGCTTGAGATAGACGAACGCCTCGGTGGAGAGCACCCCGGGCACGGCGCGCAGCCGTTGCAGGATCTCCAGCAGGTGGTCGTCGTTGCGGCAGACCACCTCGGTGAGCAGGTCGAACGACCCCGCGGTGATCACCACGTAGTCGACCTCCTCCAGCTCGGCCAGCCGGTCCGCGACCGCCTCCAGGTCACCGTCGGTACGCAGGCCGATCATCGCCTGCCGGGGGAAGCCGAGCTGGAGCGGATCGGTCACCGCCACGATCTGCATCACGCCGGAGTCGAGCAGCCGCTGCACCCGCTGGCGGACCGCCGCCTCGGACAGCCCCACCGCCTTGCCGATCGTCGCGTAGGGGCGGCGGCCGTCCTCCTGGAGCTGCTCGATGATCTGCTTGGCCACGTCATCCAGCAGAGCGTGATTGGCACCGTCACGGACAGCGACGCGTCGACCGCCGTTGCTGTTCTCGTGCTGCCGGTTTGTCATTGCCCGCTCCCCATATCCCGAATCGTGATGTCGCGCGTGTATCCCCGCGTAGTCTGGCGTATTTCGTCGTACATCGCTATTCCCACAACGGAATCCCTTGTAAGGGAGGTCACCTCATGTCAGGATCAGTCGTCCATGGCACTTCATCCTCCCGACATTCCCGCCGGCGCGCCTCCCCGTCCCGCCCGCCGACGATGACCCCCTAGGAGTCGTCATGCGTACTCCCCTCCGGCCCCTCTCCCGGCGTGGACTGCTCACCGGCACTCTCGGTTCGGCCGCCCTGCTCACCATGGGCGGCAGCCTCGCGGGCTGCGGCACCAAGGGTGCGCAGCAGACCGAAGCCGGCTGCGTCAGCGAGGACCTCTCCGGCACCGAGAAGAAGCTCGCCTTCGCCAACTGGCCGCAGTACATGGACGTGGACGAGAAGGACGAGTCCAAGCGGCCGAGCCTCGACGAGTTCATCACGAAGACCGGCATCCAGGTGACCTACACCGAGGACATCAACGACAACAACGAGTTCTTCGGCAAGGTCCAGAACCAGCTCGCCGCCTGCCAGAGCACCGACCGGGACATCATCGTGCTGACCGACTGGATGGCGGCCCGGATGATCCGGCTCGGCTGGATCCAGAAGCTGGACCCGGCGAACATCCCGAACGTGCAGGCCAACCTGCTTCCGTCGCTGCTCAACCGCCCCTTCGACACCGAGAACCGGATCTCCATCCCGTGGCAGTCCGGCCTCGCCGGTCTGGCGTACAACGGCAACGTCACGAAGGAACTGCGCACAGTGGACGAGTTGCTCACCCGCCCCGACCTCAAGGGCAAGGTGACAGCGCTCAGCGAGATGCGCGACACGATGGGTCTGCTGCTCGGGTCGAACGGGCACGACCCGGCGAACTTCACCGCCGCCCAGTTCGACGACGCCCTCAACAAGCTCAAGAAGGCCGTCGACTCCGGCCAGATCCGCAAGTTCACCGGCAACGACTACGCGCCCGACCTGGCCAAGGGTGACATCGCCGCGTGCATCGGCTGGTCCGGGGACGTGATCCAACTCTCCGGTGAGGACGAGAAGGTGCGGTTCGTCGCGCCGGACTCCGGCGTGATGCTCTACAGCGACAACATGATGGTCCCCAACAAGGCCACCCACAAGAGCAACGCCGAAGCGCTGATCAACTACTACTACGAGCCGGCGGTCGCGGCGAAGCTCGCCGCCTACGTCAACTACATCTGCCCGGTCAAGGGCGCGCAGGCCGAGATGGAGAAGATCGACCCCGAGTTGGCAGCGAACCCGCTGATCTTCCCCGACGAGGCGCTGCTGTCGAAGTCCAAGGTGTTCATGGCCCTGGACGAGAAGCAGGAACGGGAGTACGAGGGTAAGTTCCAGCAGGTCATCGGGGCGTGACGGGGATGGCGCGCGAGACACCCGCCGGCGACCTGCGCCTGGCCAACCTCACCAAACGCTTCGGCGTCTTCACCGCTGTCGACGACCTCAGCCTGACCATCGAACAGGGCTCGTTCTTCGCGCTGCTCGGCGCGTCCGGCTGCGGCAAGACCACCACGTTGCGGATGATCGCCGGCCTGGAGGAACCGACAACCGGCCAGGTGCTCCTCGGTGACCGGGACATTGCCCGGCTGCGGCCGTACAAGCGGCCGGTCAACACCGTCTTCCAGAGCTACGCGCTCTTCCCCCACCTCAGCATCTTCGAGAACGTCGCCTTCGGGCTGCGCCGACGCGGCATCCGCTCGGTCGACGACGAGGTCACCCGGATGCTGTCCCTGGTGCAGCTCGACGGTTACGGCAACCGCCGCCCCGCCCAGCTCTCCGGTGGTCAGCAGCAGCGGGTCGCGCTGGCCCGCGCCCTGATCAACCGGCCGCAGGTGCTGCTGCTCGACGAACCGTTGGGCGCACTCGACCTGAAACTGCGCCGACAGATGCAGATCGAGCTGAAGCGCATCCAGATCGAGGTCGGCATCACCTTCGTGCACGTCACCCACGACCAGGAGGAGGCCATGACCATGGCCGACACCGTCGCGGTGATGAACGCCGGCCGGATCGAGCAGTTGGGTGCCCCGGCCGACATCTACGAGTTCCCCGCCACCGCGTTCGTGGCGAACTTCCTCGGCCAGTCCAATCTGCTCGCCGGGGAGGCCACCGGCGCCGGCGGCGGCGACGTCGCGGTGACGGCGCACGGCACGCGGTTCTCGGTGCCCGCCGGCCGGTCGCGGGCCGACCACGGTCCGGTTCACCTGGGGGTACGCCCCGAGAAGCTGATTCTGGTCGGCTCCGCCGACCAGGTGCCCCAAGGACATCAGCACGTCACCGGGGTGGTCACCGACGCCTCCTACGTGGGAGTCAGCACGCAGTACCTGCTGCGCACCGGCTGGGGCACCGAGGTGTCGGTCTTCGCCGCGAACAGCGGCGTGTCGGAGCGGATGCCGGTCGGCAGCGAAGCCGTGGCGTACTGGGATCCCCGGCACGCGTTTCTGCTGCCCCGCGACGCCGCCGACACCGACCGGACGTCGCCGGTGCTCGACGAGCCGGTCGGCGCGCCGTCATGACCCTCCTGGCCCGCACCGGATCGGGGGAGCCACCGCCCTCGGCACCTCGACCCGGGCGGCACCGGCTCCTGCCGTACCTGTTGCTGCTGCCCGGCGCGGCCTGGCTGCTCATCTTCTTCGGCGTGCCGCTGGCGCAGTTGGCGGCGGCCAGCCTGTACGACCCCAGCGGCTCGCTCTCCACCGGGTACGCGATGACCTGGGCGTTCGGCAACTACCCGGATGTGGTGCAGGCGTACTGGCCGCAGTTCCTGCGTTCGTTCGGCTACGCCGGGCTGGCCCTGGTGCTGGCGCTGCTGCTCGGCTACCCGCTGGCGTACGCGATCGCGCAGAAGGCCGGCCGGTGGAAGAACCTGCTGCTGGTGTGCGTGGTCGCGCCGATGTTCACCAGCTTCCTGGTCCGCACGCTGGCCTGGAAGACGATCCTGTCGGACAACGGCGCGCTGGTCGGCCTGCTGCGGGACGTGCACCTGCTCGCACCGGACGGCAGGCTGCTGGCCACCCCGTTCGCTGTGGTGCTCGGCCTGACGTACAACTTCCTGCCGTTCCTGGTGCTGCCGCTGTACGCGAGCCTGGAGCGGCTGGACCCCCGGCTGCTCGAGGCGGCCACCGACCTGTACGCGAGCCCGGCGCAGGCGTTCCGGCGGGTGACGCTGCCGCTGTCCATGCCCGGTCTGGTCGCCGGCACGCTGCTGTTCTTCATCCCCGCCAGCGGCGACTACATCAACGCCGAACTGCTCGGCACCCCGAACGAATACATGATCGGGAACGTCATCGACTCGGCGTTCCTGGTCCGGCTGGACTATCCGCAGGGCGCCGCACTGTCGTTCCTGCTGATGGCGGCGATCCTCGCGGTGGTCTTCGGCTATCTGCGCAGGGCCGGCACGGAGGAGGTCCTCTAATGCGACTCTCGCGCTGGTTGGCGGACCGCTGGGTGATGATCGTGGCGTTGCTGGTGCTCGGTTACCTGGCGCTGCCGATCCTGGTGGTGGCCGCACTGTCGTTCAACAGGCCGTCGAGCCGACTGTCGTACGACTTCAACGAGTTCACACTGGACAACTGGCGGCAGCCGTGTGCCACCTCGGACATGTGTGACGCCGTGGTCCGCAGCGTGCAGATCGGCTTCCTCGCCACGGTGGTCGCCACGGTGCTCGGCACCCTGATGGCGTTCGCGCTGGTCCGGCACCGCTTCCGGGGTCGGTCCGGGATCAACGTGCTGATCTTCCTGCCGATGGCCACCCCGGAGTTGGTGATGGGCACGTCGTTGCTGGCCCTGTTCGTGTCGGCGGGCGTGCCGCAGGGCTTCTGGACCATCCTGATCGCGCACGTGATGTTCTGCGTGTCGTTCGTGGTGGTCACCGTGAAGGCGCGGCTCGCCGGGATGGACCGGCGGCTGGAGGAGGCCGCCATGGACCTCTACGCCAACGAGTGGCAGACCTTCCGGCGGATCACCCTGCCGCTGGTGCTGCCCGGCATCGTGGCCGCCGCGTTGCTGGCCTTCTCGCTGAGCTTCGACGACTTCATCATCACGAACTTCAACGCCGGCACCACAGTCACGTTCCCGATGTACGTCTGGGGCGCTGCCCAGCGCGGCATCCCACCGCAGGTCAACGTGATCGGCACCGCGATGTTCGCGGTCGCGCTGCTGCTGGTGGGGCTCAGCTCGCTGCGCGGTCGACGGGCCCGCCGCGCCAACCTGCTGGCCGGGCCGCCGGGTCACCTGCGTCGGTCGTCATGACCCTCCCGGATGCGGGTCTTCCGACCGGTGCTCCGTCATGACGATTCCGCACACCGGCCGGGCGTTGGCCGACGCGGCACCCGTGCCGTACTGGCTCGACCGTCCGGACCGCCCCGACCCGCTGCCGGCACTGGTCGGCCCGCACTCCGCCGACCTGCTGGTGATCGGCGGCGGGTACAGCGGGCTGTGGGCCGCGTTGTTGGCGAAGCAGGCCGACCCGGACCGGGACGTGCTGCTCGTCGACGCCGGGACCTGCGGTTGGGCCGCGTCCGGGCGCAACGGCGGGTTCTGCGCCGCCTCGCTGACCCACGGCCTCGCCAACGGCGTCGACCGGTTCCCCGACGAGGTCGGCGAGTTGGAACGTCTCGGCCGGGACAACCTGGACGCCATTGCCGCCACCGTCGCCGCGTTCGACATCGACTGCGACTTCGAGCGCACCGGTGAGCTGGCCGTCGCCGTCGAGCCGTACCAGCTCGACGGGCTGGCGGCCGACGCGGACCTGGCCCGCCGGTACGGCCATCGGGTGCGGTTGCTCGACCGGGACGAGGTACGCGCAGAGGTGCACTCACCGACGTACCTGGGCGGGATGTTCGACGCCGACCGGGTGGCCATGGTGGACCCGGCGAAGCTGGCCTGGGGGCTTCGCCGCGCCTGCCTCGACCTCGGCGTACGCGTGCACGAACACACAAGGGTCACCGGGCTGCGCGCCGACGGTGCCGCGCTGCACGCCAGCACCCTGGGCGCCGAGCCCACCGCCCACCCGGCCGACACCCCGGCCGACGGCCGACCCGGCTCGGTGCGGGCGCGTCGGGTGGTGCTGGCCACCAACGCGTTCCCGCCGCTGCTGCGCCGGCTGCGGGCGTACCTGGTGCCGGTCTACGACCACGTGCTGATGACCGAGCCACTCACCCCGGCCCAGCGCAACGCCATCGGTTGGCGCAACCGGCAGGGGCTCGCCGACACCGCCAACCAGTTCCACTACTACCGCATCACCGCCGACGGGCGGATCCTCTTCGGCGGCTACGACGCCGTCTACCACTACGGCAACCGGGTCGCGCCCAAGCTGGAGCAACGACCGGCCACCTTCACCACCCTCGCCCGCCACTTCTTCACCACGTTCCCGCAGCTCGCCGACGTGCGGTTCAGCCACCGCTGGGGCGGGGTCATCGACACCTGCACCCGGTTCTGCCCGTTCTTCGGCACCGCCTACGGCGGTCGGTTGGCGTACGCGGCCGGCTACACCGGCCTCGGCGTCGGGGCCACCCGCTTCGGCGCCCGGGTACTGCTCGACCTGCTCGACGGCGGGAACACCCCGCTGACAGGGCTCGACCTGGTTCGCCGCAAGCCACTGCCGTTCCCGCCGGAACCCGTCCGCGCGGTTGGCATCAATCTCACCCGCTGGTCACTGGCCCGCGCCGACGCGCGCGAGGGCCGGCGCGACCTCTGGCTCCGTACTCTCGATCGTTTCGGTTTGGGGTTTGATTCCTGATGCGTGTCCTCCTCGTCGGCGCCGGTGGCGTCGGCTCCGCCGCCGTAGCCATCGCCGCCCGACGGACCTTCTTCGAGACCATGGTGGTTGCCGACCACGACCCCGCTCGCGCCCAGCGGGCGGTCGCCGGGCATGGTGACCGCTTCGTCGCCGCCCAGGTGGACGCCGCCTCGGCCAACGCGGTCACCGCGCTGTGCCGGGAGCACCGGATCACGCACGTGCTCAACGCCGTCGACCCGCGCTTCGTCATGCCGATCTTCAACGGCGCGTTCGCGGCCGGCGCGGACTACCTGGACATGGCGATGTCGCTGTCGCACGCCGAGACCGGCGTGAAGCTCGGCGACGAACAGTTCGCACTGGCCGACACCTGGTCGACTGCCGGTCGGCTCGCGCTCTGCGGCATCGGGGTCGAGCCCGGCCTGTCCGACGTGTTCGCCCGGTACGCCGCCGACGAGCTGTTCAGTGAGATCGACGAGATCGGTGTGCGGGACGGGGCGAACCTCACCGTCGACGGGTACGACTTCGCGCCCTCGTTCTCCATCTGGACCACCATCGAGGAGTGCCTCAACCCGCCAGTCGTCTGGGAGCGGGACCGGGGCTGGTTCACCACCGAACCGTTCTCCGAGCCGGAGGTCTTCCACTTCCCGGAGGGCATCGGGCCGGTCGAGTGCGTCAACGTCGAACACGAGGAGGTGCTGCTCATCCCGCGCTGGGTCAACGCCCGGCGGGTCACCTTCAAGTACGGCCTCGGCGACGAGTTCATCGAGGTGCTCAAGACACTGCACAAGCTCGGCCTGGACGCGGTCTCCCCGGTGCGGGTCCGCGGGGTCGAGGTCTCCCCGCGTGACGTGGTGGCCGCGAGTCTGCCCGACCCGGCCACGCTCGGCGCCCGGATGCGCGGCAAGACCTGCGCCGGCACCTGGGTACGCGGCCTCGGCCCGGACGGGCGACCCCGCGAGGTCTACCTGTACCACGTGGTCGACAACGAGTGGTCGATGCGGGAGTACGGGCACCAGGCGGTGGTCTGGCAGACCGCCGTCAACCCGGTCGTCGCGTTGGAGTTGCTCGCCAGCGGCGCGTGGGCCGGTGTCGGGGTGCTCGGGCCGGAGGCGCTGCCCCCGATGCCCTTCCTCGACCTGCTGAACGGATACGGCTCCCCCTGGGGCCTGCAGGAACGGTGACCGGCCACCCCGGACGGCATTGACTGCGGCCGTACTCATAGTGATCATATTGATGCGCTGCGGCCACACGGGGGCCTGCAGACCAATCTCTGGGGGGCCACCATGGGTCGTGCCATGTCCGCACTCGCTCTGGGCGTCACCGCTCTCGCCGCCGCAGTCCTGGTTGACACCGCACCCGCGTACGCCGCCACCGAGGAATTGCGCCTCGACTTCGACGCCACTCCCACCGGGCAGATCGAGCCCGGTCCGTGGACGACTGGGTGCTTTGCCGACGTCGCCACCCCCGGCGACTCCGGTTGCATCGCGGTCGGTGCCCCGGGCGCCATCTCGCGTACGACCCGCCCCAGTGGTGGGGGCGCCAGCCCGGCGATCGCCTTCCCGGCCTCCGGTAGCGCCGTCGTCCAGGTCCCGGATGCCGCCAACCTCAACCCGGGCAGCCAGGACTTCACCATCAGCACACTGGTGAAGGTTTCAGCCGGTCAGGTGACCAGCGGCGCCAACCTCATGCAGAAAGGCGTCTTCGCCGACCCGGCGCAGTGGAAGCTCCAGCTCGACGACGGCAAGCCGGGCTGCCGGATCGCCGGCACCGGCCCCAGCGGGGCGGCGTCGCTGCTCATCACCGCCGACGCCTCCATCGCCGACCAGGGCTGGAAGTTCGTCCAGTGCAAGCGGCGCGGTGACGTCCTCAGCCTGATCGTCGGCAGCGAGACGGTGGCGTCCTCGACCGGTGCCACGATGACCATCACCAACACGGCGAAGGTCAACATCGGCGCCAAGGGACCGGGTCTGTCCAACAACGACCAGTTCCGCGGCGCAATGGACAACGCCCTCGTCAGCATCGGCTGATCCCGCCCGTCCCGTACTCTCGCGTCGTCCACTCGTTGTCGACGCGGGAGTACGGGCACCAGGCGGTGGTCTGGCAGACCGCCGTCAACCCGATCATCGCCGTGGAGTTGCTCGCCACCGGCGCGTGGGCCGGTGTCGGGGTGCGCGGCCGAGGGCGCTGCCCCCGACGCCTCGCTGGGGGTTGCAGGAGCGATGAACGCGTCCGGGTGACGGCATCGCGACAGTTTCGTCGCCGCGACGGGCGTCCGATCGCTCATCGAACCGGTGCATGGTGATTTGCGGTTTTTGGTGGTGCTGACACCCGCACGATCGGCCCTGCCCCGCCGGCCTGGTGGGTTGCCGCGCCTATCGACTCGTCCCCCACAGGCGCGCCCACCGACCCGTCCCGGGAAGCGAAAGGCGCAGGTGACGAACACGACGGTGGATATTGCACACGGTATTTGCGACGACACTCATCGCCGTGACGATGCAACCACCACAGAACCCGGGTCCGTCGTACCCGCCGCCGCCCGGCCAGCAGCCCCGGCCCAACTGGTTCCGTCGGACCACTCCCGCCGGTCGGGCCGCCGTGATCCTCGGCTCGGTGACCCTGTCGATCCTGCTGCTCTGCTGCACCGGCACCGCCATCGTCAGCGCGCTGACCGGCGAGCCGAAGCCGACCCAGACTGGCGGCACCGCTGCCGAGCAGCCGCAGCAGCCCATCCTGGCCACACCCGGCGAGCCGACCGAGGAGGCGTCGTCGGCGGCTGCCGCACCCTCCACTGTGCCTTCGTCGGCACCCCCGTCGGTGGAACCCAGCGCGTCCAGCGCGGCGGCCGCGCCCGTGGTGCAGGTGACGACGGTGACGGAGCGGGCCACCATCCGGTACGGCGAGCGGACCGTCAAGGACTCGTCGCTGGCCCAGGGCAAGCGGGTCGTCCGCACCAAGGGCGTGAACGGGGTACGGACCCTGACCTACGAGGTGACCACCACCGACGGGGTGACGACGGGCAGGAAGCTCGTCAAGTCCGCCGTGACGAAGCAGCCGGTGACCCAGGTCGTCGCCGTCGGCACCAAGAAGCCGCAGGCGTCGAAGTGCGACCCGAACTACAGCGGCTGCGTCCCGATCGCCAGCGACGTCGACTGTCTGCCTGGCTCTGGTGACGGCCCCGGGTATGTCACAGGGCCCATCAAGGTCATCGGCGACGACATCTACCGCCTGGACAACGACAAGGACGGTTACGGCTGCGACTAATCAAGGGTCGCGCTCCTTGGTAACGCAACGTCACTCAGCTGAAGACTGATTGCGGTTGAAGCGGTATACCTCTGAGGCATAAATATGACTCAGAGGTATACCGCTCTCGGCACCGGTGGCCTCGGCCTTACGGGGCCAGGTGGGAGCGGATGAGGAAGCGGACGCCGTCGGGGGCTTCCAGGGAGAAGCCGCTGCCTCTGCCCGGCACCACGTCGACGGTCAGCGTGGTGTGTTTCCACAACTCCCACTGTGACGTCGACATCCAGAACTCGACCGGCTCAGCCACCCCGTCGACCGAGAGCGAGGCGAGCAGCACGTCGGACGCGCCGGTGCGGAACTCGCCCGCCGGGAAGCACATCGGGGCGCTGCCGTCGCAGCAGCCGCCGGACTGGTGGAACATCAGCGGGCCGTGCCGCCCCCGCAGCGACCGGATCAACTCGGCCGCGGCGGGGGTGACGGAGACGACCGGCATCAGAAGAAGCCGAGCTTTTTGGTGGAGTAGCTGACCAGCAGGTTCTTCGTCTGCTGGTAGTGCTCCAGCATCATCTTGTGGTTCTCCCGGCCGATGCCGGACTGCTTGTACCCGCCGAACGCGGCGTGTGCCGGGTACGCGTGGTAGCAGTTGGTCCACACCCGTCCGGCCTGGATGGCCCGCCCGGCCCGGTAGGCGGTGTTCATGTCCCGGCTCCAGACGCCCGCGCCCAGCCCGTACAGGGTGTCGTTGGCGATCTTCACGGCGTCGTCGAGGTCGGCGAAGGAGGTCACCGAGACCACCGGCCCGAAGATCTCCTCCTGGAAGATCCGCATCGAGTTGTCGCCCTCGAAGATGGTCGGCTGGACGTAGTACCCGCCCGACAAGTCGCCGCCCAAGTCGGCACGCGATCCTCCGGTCAGTACACGGGCGCCTTCCTGCCGGCCGATGTCCAGGTAGGACAGGATCTTTTCGAGCTGGTCGTTGGAAGCCTGCGCGCCGATCATCGTGTCGGTGTCCAGGGGGTGCCCCTGCACGATCTGCTCGGTGCGGGAGACCGCCGCGGCGAGGAAGTCGCTGTAGTGGCCCTGCTGGATCAGCGCCCGCGACGGGCAGGTGCAGACCTCGCCCTGGTTGAGGGCGAACATGGTGAAGCCTTCCAGCGCCTTGTCGAGGAAGTCGTCGGAGTGGGCGCTGACGTCGTCGAAGAAGATGTTGGGGCTCTTGCCGCCCAACTCCAGCGTGACCGGTTTGATGTTCTCACTGGCGTACTGCATGATCAGCCGCCCGGTGGTGGTCTCGCCGGTGAAGGCCACCTTCGCGACCCGGGCGGAGGACGCGAGCGGTTTGCCGGCCTCCACGCCGAAACCGTTGACGATGTTCAGCACTCCCGGTGGCAGCAGGTCCGCCACCAGGGACAGCCAGTAGTGGATGGACGCTGGTGTCTGCTCGGCCGGCTTGAGCACCACGGCGTTGCCGGCGGCCAGCGCGGGCGCGAGCTTCCAGGTCGCCATGAGGATCGGGAAGTTCCACGGGATGATCTGCCCGACCACGCCGAGCGGTTCGTGGAAGTGGTACGCCACGGTGTCGTCGTCGAGTTCGCCGAGTGAGCCCTCCTGGGCTCGGATCGCCCCGGCGAAGTAGCGGAAGTGGTCGATGGCGAGCGGAATGTCGGCGGCGAGGGTTTCGCGGACCGGCTTGCCGTTCTCCCAGCTCTCGGCGATGGCCAGGGACTCCAGGTTGTCCTGCATCCGGTCGGCGATCCGGTTGAGGATCAGCGCCCGTTCGGCCACCGGGGTGCGGCCCCAGGCGTCGGCGGCGCCGTGTGCCGCGTCGAGGGCCTTCTCCACGTCGGCTGCGGTGCCGCGGGCGACCTCGGTGAAGGTCTGCCCGGTGACCGGGGTCGGGTTCTCGAAGTAGGCGCCGCCGTGCGGCTTGACGTACTCGCCGCCGATGAAGTGGTCGTAACGGGACTGCCAGTGGGTGGGCGCGTCGTAGCGCGTCATGGTTACCTCCGCCGTCGTTGTGCGGGTGTGCCGACGGCGACGCTAGTTTCAGGAACGTTGCAGCCACGTTGCGCGCTGGAGGTCGTACTCCCCGGCGAGCTGGTCGATGCGCGCGAGGGCGAGGGGCCGACGCGGCGCGCCCACCGGCAGCGCCCGCGCCAGAGCCTGCCAGGCGGCGAGGTCGTCGGCGCCGGCCGGCGTCGCGGTCCAGGCGGCGAGCAGCGCCGGGTCCGCGGTGGCCAGCACGGCGGCGCGGAGGTGACCGTCGATCAGCCGGCGCAGTCGCGTCACTCCCGGTGCGTCCGAGCCGGGCAGCAACGGCCCGGGGTACGCGTCGAGCGCCCCCGCCGGATCGCCCTGGTCCAACCGGTCGGCGACGGTGGTGAAGTCGGCGCGGACGGTGCCGCGTAGCCGGTACGGGCGGGAGTCGAGCAACTCGGGGCCGAGCACTCGCCGCAACCGGGACAGCTCGGCACGAAGGGTTACCGGGTGCAGCCGGTCGTCGCCGTACAGGTCGAGGCCGAGTTGTTCACCGGTGCGTCCCTCGGGGTGCTGGAGCAGCAGCACCAGCAGTTCGCTGTGCCGTCGGCCGAGCCGGACGCGTCGACTGTCGAGCCGCAGCTCCGCCTCGTCGCGGCCGAGCGCGGTAACGGTGGCCACGCCGGGTTCCGGCGGTCGGTCGGCGGCGAGCTGCGCCTCGGCGGCCCGGGCGGTGGCCCGAACCAGCGCCAGGCTCTGCGGATTGGCCAGGTGGTCCCCGCCGGTGATGTCGATCGCGCCGAGCAGCCGCCCGGTGGCGGGATCGTGGATCGGTGCGGCGGCGCAGGTCCACCGCTGGACCGGGCGACTGAAGTGCTCGGTGGCGAAGATCTGCACGCTGTGGTCGACGGCCAGCGCGGTGCCCGGCGCGTTGGTGCCGGCGTGCGTCTCGTCCCAACGGGCACCGGGCACGAAGTTCATCCGCTCGGCGTGCCGCAGCACACCCGGGTGCCCCTCGACCCAGAGCAGCCGCCCGTGCGCGTCGCAGACCGCCATCAGGTGCGCGCCGTCCTGGGCGATGCCGCCGAGCAGGTCGCGGAACAGCGGCAGGACCCGGGCCAGCGGGTGCGCCGCCCGGTACGCGGCCAGAACGTCGTCGGCCAGGTCGATCGGCGGGGTGGCCTCGGGGTCGAGCCGGGCCGAGCGTTCCCAGGAACGACGGACCACGTCCCGTACCCGGTGCGGGGCCGACCCGGCGGTCAGGAACGCCTCGTGGGCGGCGCCGACCTGCGCGATCCGCTCCGCCGGATCGACGCCGAACTCCAGGGCGAGCCACGGGTCAGCCATCGGGCGACCTCCTCGGCCCCCATCGTGACGCAGCTCACCCGCTAGCGCCAACCGCCGTGGTTGTCGGGGACGGACCACGCAGACGACGTGAGCCGGGAACGAAGCCGACATCCGCTGGCTGGCGATGGTTTGCCCGCTGGACACGCGCGTGGAGGATGGCTGCGGCGGGTGCTTACAGAACCCTTAACCCGGGCCTGCGACGGTATGCCGGGCAAGCCGAATGGGGAGCGGACAAACGTGCGGGTGCTGGTGGCGGACGACGAACGGTTGTTGGCGGACACGGTGGCCGAAGGGCTGCGTCGCCTCTCGATGGCCGTCGACGTCTGCTACGACGGTGACGGTGCGTTGGAGCGGGTCGGGGTGAACCGGTACGACGTCGCGGTGCTCGACCGGGACATGCCGGGGCACACCGGTGACGAGGTGTGCCGCAGCATCGCCGACTCCCAGGTCGGCACCCGGGTCCTGCTGCTCACCGCGGCGGCCGGCATCCGCGACCGGGTGGAAGGGCTCGGCCTCGGCGCGGACGACTACCTGACCAAGCCGTTCGCTTTCGCCGAGCTGGTGGCCCGGGTGCAGGCCCTCGGGCGGCGGTCCACTCCGGCGTTGCCACCGGTGCTCTCCCAGGACGGTCTGGCGCTGGACGTGGGCCGGCACGTGGCCACCCGTGACGGTCGCCCGCTCGCGCTGAGCCCGAAGGAGTTCGCGGTGCTGCACGTGCTGCTGCGCGCGGACGGTCAGGTGGTCAGCGCCGAGGAGTTGCTGGAGCAGGCCTGGGACGAGTTCGCCGACCCGTTCACCAACGCCGTACGGGTCACCGTGATGACCCTGCGCAAGAAGCTCGGCGACCCGGCGATCATCCACACCGTTCCGAAGGCCGGCTACCGCATCGGCGGACCGGCGTGAGCTGGACGCCCCGACGTCGGGTGCTGCTGGTGGGTCTGCTGGCGCTGCTGGCCGGGCCGGTGCTGCCGGCGATGGGCAAGTGGCTGGCGGGGGTGACCTGGATCTGGGGGCGGCAGTTCTGTGACCTGCCGGTGCCGGGACTGAGCACCGTCTGCGCCGACGTGCGACCGGGGGCGTACATGCTGCCCCTGGGGGCCGTGCTGCTGGTGACAGTGGCCGCCCTGGTGGGGCTCTGGTTCGGCGCGGCGTGGTGCCTGCGCCCGGTCGCTGACCTGGCCGGGCCGATCGGTCACCTCGGCCCGCAGAACCTCGGTCACCGGATCCGGCCCCGGGGCCGCGACGAGCTGGCCCGGCTGGCCCGGGCGATCGACGAGATGATGGAACGTGTCTCCGCCGGGTACGAGGGGCAGCGGCGGTTCGCGGCGAACGCCTCGCACGAGCTGCGGACGCCCCTCGCGGTGCAGCGGACGCTCATCGAGGTCGGCATGGCCAGGACGCTCACCGGCGAGCAGTTGGAGTTGTTGACCAGCCAGCTGCTGGAGACCAACGAGCGCAACGAACGCCTCATCGAGGGTCTGCTCGCGCTCAGCGAGAGTGACCAGGGCCTGCGCTCGCGGATCCCGCAGCGGCTCGACACGATCGTCGAGGCGGTGCTCGCCGGATACCTCGACCGCGCCCGGGAGGCCGGGGTCACCATCGGCACCCACCTCGTGCCCCGGGTCGTCGTCGGCGAGCGGGTGCTGCTGGAGCGCCTGGTCACCAACCTGGTGGAGAACGGCATCAAGTACAACCGGCCGGGCGGCTCGCTGACCGTCGTGGTGAGCGGCGTGCCCGCACTGTCGGTGGTCAACACCGGTCAACCCGTGCCGGCCGAGGCGGTGGCGGGTCTGTTCGAACCGTTCCGCCGGCTCGCCCGGGACCGGACCTCGCAGGGCGGCGGGGCCGGTCTGGGCCTGGCCATCGCCCGCTCGATCACCCAGGCGCACGACGGCATCATCGCGGCCCGGCCCGCCGAACACGGCGGCCTGCGGGTCGACGTTCAGCTACCCACAGTGACCTGACACTTCCACCCACCGTCCCGGGGTCCACGTACTGCTGGATCCCGCCCGTGGTGTGCCCGAAAAAGGAGAGACGATGTCACGCACCGTTGGCCAGACCCGGGCCGATGTCGAGGAGGCCAGCAGTTGGCTTGCCGGCCGCGTGGTCCGCACACCAGTGCTGCGGTCCCCGGTGATCGACGAACTCGCCGGCGCCCGGGTCCTGCTCAAGGCGGAGAACCTTCAGCACGGCGGCTCGTACAAGATGCGCGGCGCACTGCGCGCTGTCGGTCGCCTCGCCGCGGCCGGGCACACCGGGGTGATCGCGCAGAGCACCGGCAACCACGCGGTGGCGGTGGCGTTGGCGGCCCGACAGCACGGCCTCGCGGCGACAGTGGTGCTGCCGGTCGACGCGGCACCGACGAAGGTCGAGCGGGCCCGCGCGGCGGGGGCGCGGGTGGTGTTCGCCGGCACCGCCGTCGAGGAGCGGGTGGCGGTGGCCAACGGGCTCAGTGACGACAGCGGTCACCCCGTCGTCGACGCGTACGACCACCCGGACGTGATCGCCGGGCAGGGCACGGCGAGCCTGGAACTGATCGAGGACGCCGAGCGCGCGGGGACACCGTTGGACGCGCTCGTCGTACCGGTCGGCGGTGGTGGCGGTGTGGCCGGCGGGTGCCTGGCCGCCGCCGGCACCGGCATCGAGGTGTACGGCGTGGAGCCTGTGGGCTGCGACTCGCTCGCCCGCAGCCTGGTAGCCGGTGTTCGCGTGCCGGTCGCACCGGCGCCCACCATCGCGGACGGGCTGCGGCCGTCCTGCGTGGGTGAGCTGCCGTTCGCCATCGCGCGGGACAGGCTGCGCGGCGTCGTCCGGGTCGACGACGACGAGATCGCGGCGGCGTTCCGGCTGATCCTGACCGACCTCAAGGTGCTCGCCGAGCCGTCCGGCGCGGCGGCCCTGGCCGGCGCCCTCCGCCTTGCGCCGGTGACGGACCGGCAGCGGACGGTCGGTGTGGTGCTGACCGGCGGGAACGTGGAGGCGGCGTTGGTGGCCCGGTTGATGGCACCCCGGTCCGCCGACCCGACCCGGGAAGGGGCGGCGGCGTGAGCGCGCCAGTTCGGATCGGCATCCTGTTCGGTGGGCCGTCGGCGGAGCACGAGGTGTCGTGTGCGTCCGCGCTCGGGGTGGCCCGGGCGCTTGCCGGTGGCGGCTACCGCACTGTCGCCATCGGTGTCACCCGCGGCGGCGGTTTTCGGCTGATGCCCGACGCGCTGCTGGCCGAGTTGCGCGACCGGCCGGCCGGTGAGCGGGCCATCGACGACCAGTTGGTGGTGAGCGGGCCGGCCGTCGAGTTGCGGGCCGGTCCGCGTCCGGGCGTCGTGCAGGTGACCGCCGGTAACGCCCCCGGCGCTGTGCACGCCGAGCTGGACGTGCTCTTCCCGGTGCTGCACGGCCCGTACGGGGAGGACGGTGTGGTGCAGGGGCTGCTGGAGTCGCTGAACGTGCCGTACGTGGGCTGCGGCATCCTCGCCTCGGCGGTGGGCATGAACAAGGTGGCGATGAAGCGGGCGCTGCGCGCCGAGGGCATCCCCGTCACCCCGTACGTGGCGTTCGACGCGCACACCTACCGGACGGTCGACGACCCGGAGAAGCTGGTGACCGGGCTGAGCCGGCCGCTCTTCGTCAAGCCGGCCAGCATGGGCTCGTCCATCGGCATCTCCCGGGTCGGCGAGGGCGACGACCTGGCCGCCGCCGTGCGGGAGGCGCTCCGCCACGACCAGCTCGTCATGGTCGAGCAGGGTGTCGCCGGCCGGGAGTTGGAGTGCGCGGTGCTCGGTGGCTGGCGCCCCGAGGCGTCGGCGGTCGGCGAGGTGCGGGTCAGCGGCGGCTGGTTCGACTACCAGCAGAAGTACTTCGGCGACGACGACCCGATGATCGTCCCCGCCGTGCTGCCGGACGAGGTGACCGCGCGGGTCCGTGAGCTGTCGCTGCGCGCGTTCGCCGCGATCGGCGGGTGGGGCCTGGCCCGGGTCGACTTCTTCTACGTCGAGACGACCGGCGAGCTGTACGTCAACGAGCTGAACACGATGCCCGGCTTCACCGCGCACTCGATGTACCCGAAGGTGTGGGCCGCCGTCGGGGTCAGCTACCGGGAGGTGGTGGACCGTCTCGTCGAGTTGGCCCGGGTCCGGCACGCGGAACGGTCCGCGAGCACGGTGGGGAGCCTCGGATGATCCTGCTCTCCGATCCCCGGGTGGCGGCAGTGCCCAGCGCCGACGACGGCGACGAGTTCGTGGACCTGCGGGAGGTGCCGGAGCTGCGGCTCGACGGCCGGGCGGCCGACCCCGCCGGGGCGTACGCCCGGCTGCGCGCCGGTGTGGTGGACCGCCTGCTCGCCGCGCAGCGTGCCCTGCCCGGTGGGCTGCGCCTGCTGGTGGTCGAGGGCTACCGGCCGTACCGGGCGCAGCTGGCCATCTTCACCGGCTACCGGGACGAGCTGCGCCGACGACACCCGGACTGGTCACCCGAGCGGCTGCACCGGGAGACGACGAAGTTCGTCTCACCGGTCGAGGTGGCCCCGCACAGCACCGGCGGCGCGGTGGACCTGACGCTCTGCACCGACGACGGGGTGGAGGTGGATCTGGGCACTGCCATCGACGCCACCCCGGAGGACAGCGCCGACGCCTGCTTCACCGACGCCCCGGCGATCGTCGGCGCCGCCCGTCGGCACCGGCAGATCATGGTGGACGCGCTGGGCGGCGCGGGGATGGTGAACTACCCGACGGAGTGGTGGCACTGGTCGTACGGCGACCGTTACTGGGCGCTGATCACCGGCGCGCCGTGTACCCGGTACGGGCCGGTTGACCTGGCCGCCGCGCGATCGATACCGGTGCCGGCTGAACGGTAGGGCGCTGCGGCCCGTACCAGGTGGGTGAAGACACCACCGAGGACGGGAGTGACGGCGATGAGGGTGCAGCGCAGGCACGTGCTGGCGGCGAGCGTGGCGGTGCTCGCCGCGGCGGGTGTGGCGGTGGGGACCAGCTTCGGGTTCGCCGACACGGCCCCGGCCCGGTCGTCGGTCTGCTCCGGCTCGGTCACCTTCTCGGCGGAGGGCGGGGCGCCGGCGGCGACCAGCGACCGGTTCCCGGTGGGTACCCGGCTGCGGGTGACGAACCTGGACAACAACCGGGCGGCCACGGTGACGGTGACCGGCCCGTCGGGCAGTTGCGTGCTGCTCAACGCGGCGGCCATGGAGCTGGTGCGGGAACCGGGGAAGAACGTGATCCGCCGCAACGTGGTGGAACGCGTCGACGGCGCCGCGCCGCCCGCCGGCGCTCCGGCCCCCGGCACGGTCCGCCCCGGCGCGGCGTCGCCCGGCGCGCCCGGACCGGCGCCCCGGTCGGCGTGCACCGGGGCGATCACCTTCTTCGAGGAGGCGGCCGGGCCGGCGGCGACCAGCGGGCAGTTCCCGGTGGGTACCCGGCTGCGGGTGACCAATCTGGACAACAACCGCTCCACCACGGTGACGGTGACCGGCCCGTCGGGCAGTTGCGTGCTGCTCAACGCGGCGGCGATGGATCAGATCCGCGAGCCGGGCAAGAACCTGGTGCGCCGCAACACCGTCGAGGTGCTGCGCTGACGTCGGCGGAGGGGCCCGTGCACCGGGCCCCTCCGCCGCCCAGCCGCTCAGCCGCTCAGCGGAAGGCGGCGTCGAGCAGGTCCGCGCCCCGGTTGAGCTGGGCGTCGGAGATCACCAGCGGGGGTAGGAGGCGCAGCACGTTTCCGTACGTGCCGCAGGTCAGGGTGAGCAGGCCCGCGGCGTGACAGGCCGCCGAGATCGCCGCGGTGGCGACCGGGTCGGGGGTGAGCGTGCCCGGCAGCACCAGCTCCACGGCGAGCATCGCGCCCCGGCCGCGTACCTCGGCGACCCGTGGGTCCCGTTCGGCGATGGCCCGTAGCCGGGGGACCAGCAGCGATTCGATCCGTCTGGCCGCCCCGACCAGGTCCAGCTCGTGCATGGTCTCGATGGTGGCGAGCGCGGCGGCGCAGGCGAGCGGGTTGCCGCCGTACGTGCCGCCGAGCCCGCCCACGTGCACCGCGTCCATCAGCTCGGCCCGACCGGTCACCGCGGCCAGCGGCAGGCCACCGGCGATGCCCTTGGCGAGTGTCACCAGGTCGGGTTCGACGCCCTCGTGCTGGCAGGCGAACCAGTCGCCGGTCCGGCAGAAGCCGGTCTGGATCTCGTCGGCGACGAAGACCACCCCGGCCGCCGTCGCCCAGGCACGCAGCGCGGGCAGGAAACCCGGCGCGGGTACGACGAAACCACCCTCACCCTGGATCGGCTCGATGAGTAGCGCGGCGACGTTCTCCGCGCCGACCTGCTTCTCGATCATCTCGATCGACCGAGCTGCGGCCTCCGCTCCGGAGAGCCCACCGTCGCGCAGCGGGTACGACATCGGCACCCGGTAGATCTCCCCGGCGAACGGCCCGAACCGGTGCTTGTACGGCATGTTCTTCGCGGTCAACGCCATCGTCAGGTTGGTCCGGCCGTGGTACGCGTGGTCGAACACCACCACCGCCGGTCGACCGGTGGCGTGCCGGGCGACCTTCACCGCGTTCTCCACCGCCTCCGCGCCGGAGTTGAACAACGCCGAACGCTTCTCGAACCCGCCCGGCGTCAGCGCGTTGAGGTGCTCGCACACCGCCACGTACGACTCGTACGGCGCGACCATGAAGCAGGTGTGGGTGAACCGCTCGACCTGCGCGCGGACCGCCTCGACCACCTTCGGGGCGGAGTTGCCGACGCTGGTGACGGCGATGCCGGCGGCGAAGTCGATCCACTCCCGGCCGTCGACGTCGGTGATCGTCCCGCCGGCAGCACTGTCCACGTAGGACGTGGTGACGCTGCCGACGCCCCGGGCGACGGCGCCGCCGCGCCGCTTGTGCAACTCCTCCGAACTCGGCATGGGTTCAGCCCTCGATGTTGTGCATGACGTGCTTGATCCGGGTGTAGTCCTCCAGGCTGTAGACCGACAGGTCCTTGCCGTGCCCGGAGTGCTTGAAGCCACCGTGCGGCATCTCCGAGACGAACGGGATGTGCGTGTTCACCCAGACGCAGCCGAAGTCGAGCCGTCGGGTCATCCGCATGGCCCGGCCGTGGTCCTTGGTCCAGACCGAGGCGGACAGGCCGTAGTCGACGCCGTTGGCCCAGCGCACCGCCTCGTCCTCGTCGGTGAAGCGCTGCACGGTGATGACCGGACCGAACACCTCGTCCTGGATGATCTCGTCGGCCTGCCGCAGCCCGGAGACCACGGTCGGCGCGTAGAAGTAGCCGCGCTCGCCGTGGCGGGACCCACCGGTCTGGATCGCCGCGTGGTCCGGCAGCCGGTCCACGAAACCGCTGACCCGGGCGAGCTGGTTGGCGTTGTTCAGCGGGCCGTAGAGCACGTCGGCGTCGTCCGGCCCGCCGGTCTTCGTGGCGCGGGCCTGCTCGGCGAGCGCCGCCACGAAGTCGTCGTGGACGCCCGGCCCGGCCAGCACGCGGGTGGCCGCCGTGCAGTCCTGCCCGGCGTTGAAGTAGCCACCCAACGCGATGGCCTCGGCCGCCGCCGCCACGTCCGCATCGTCGAAGACGACCACCGGGGCCTTGCCGCCCAGCTCCAGGTGGGTCCGCTTCAGGTCGGGGGCCGCCGCGGCGGCGACCTCCATGCCCGCGCGGGTCGAGCCGGTGATCGACACCAGCTGCGGGGTCGGGTGCGACACGAGGGTACGACCGGTGTCCCGGTCGCCGCAGACCACGTTGAACACCCCCGGCGGGAAGAACTCGGCGGCGATCTCGGCGAGCAGCAGCGTCGACACCGGGGTGGTGTCCGACGGCTTGAGCACCACGGTGTTGCCGGCGGCGAGCGCCGGGGCGATCTTCCAGACCGCCATCATCAGCGGGTAGTTCCACGGCGTGACCTGCGCGCAGACGCCGATCGGCTCCCGTCGCACGTACGAGGTGTGCCCGGCCAGGTACTCCCCGGCCGAGCGACCCTCCAGCATCCGGGCGGCACCGGCGAAGAACCGGAACTGGTCCACCGCCGGGGGAAGCTCCTCCTCGGCGGTGAGCTGCCGGGGCTTGCCGGTGTTGCGCACCTCGGCGTCGACAAGTTCGGCGGCGCGCGCCTCCACGGCGTCGGCGAGCTTGAGCAGCGCCCGCTGCCGTTCGGCGGGGGTGACCTCCCGCCAGCTCTCGAAGGCGGTGGCGGCGGCGTTCATCGCCGCGTCCACGTCGGCAGCCCCGGAGACCGGGGCCTGGGCGAACACCTCACCCGTGCAGGGGTCGACCAGATCGGCGTAGCCGCCGTCGGCCGGGTCGACGTAGGAGCCGTTGACGAAGTTGCGCAGCTGCTGCTGGTCACTCATGAGGGTTCACTCCGAGGGGGCCGGGGGCGCGGTTCTGCGGCGGTTATCGCAATCTCTCTGCCATCTTCGCTACCGAATTCGCGGCAGACAAGGGTTATCGCGACTGTTTCCGTCGGCTGATCGCTCGGCTACGCTGCTCGGCGTGGAGCCCGCACCCTTCTTCGTCGCCTCCCGACCCGCCACCGGCGAGGGTGAGCTGACCGTCCACCACCCGTACGACGGCCGCCCGGTGGGGCGTACCACATTCGCCACGCCCGACCAGGTCGCCGCCGCCGTCGCCGCCGCGGCCGGGGTGGCCGCGCACGCCGCGGCCCTGCCCGCGCACGCCCGCGCGGCGGCCCTCGACCACGTGTCCCGGCGGCTCACCGAACGCGCCGCCGAGATCGCCGCACTGATCACCGCGGAGAACGGCAAGCCGCTCAAGTGGGCCCGCGCCGAGGTCGGTCGGGCCGTGTCGACCTTCCGGTGGGCAGCCGAGGAGGCCCGACGCTTCTCCGGGGAGCTGCAACGACTCGACACCGACCCGGCTGCCGGCGGGCGGATCGCGCTGGTCCGGCGGGTGCCGAGAGGCCCCGTGCTGGGCATCACGCCGTTCAACTTCCCGCTCAACCTCGTCGCCCACAAGGTGGCGCCGGCCATCGCCGTCGGCGCGCCGATCATCGTCAAGCCCGCGCCCGCGACGCCCCTGACCGCGCTGCTGCTCGGCGAGCTGCTGGCCGAGACCGACCTGCCGGCCGGGATGTTCTCGGTGCTGCCGCTGCCCAACGACCGGGCCGCCGAACTGGTCACCGAACCCCGGCTGCCGGTCGTGTCGTTCACCGGTTCCGGTCCGGTCGGCGCGGCCATCCGCCGCGCCGCGCCGCAGAAACACGTGACGCTGGAGTTGGGCGGCAACGCCGCAGCGGTGCTGTGTGCGGACTGGACCTCCGACGAGGACCTGGACTACGCCGCGCAGCGCATCGCGACGTTCGCCAACTACCAGGCCGGCCAGTCGTGCATCGCCGTGCAGCGGGTGTACGTGCACCACGCCCGCTACGCCGACTTCCTGCCCCGGCTGGTGGCCGCCGTGCGCGGGCTGCGCACCGGCGACCCCGCCTCCGAGCTGACCGACGTCGGGCCGATGGTGTCCGAGGACGCGGCCCGCCGGGTCGAGACGTGGGTCGCCGAGGCCGTCGCCGCCGGCGGCACCGTCGAGGTGGGCGGCCTGCGCGCAGGTGCCACCTACCCCCCGACCGTCCTCACCGGCGTCCCGGCGGACACCAAGGTCGTGGCCGAGGAGGTGTTCGGGCCGGTGCTGGTGGTCGCCCCGGTCACCGACGACCAGGCCGCGTTCGCCGCGGTCAACGATTCGGCGTACGGCTTGCAGGCCGGCGTCTTCACGCGGCGGCTGGACGTGGCCTTCGCCGCCGCCCGCGCGCTGGAGGTGGGCGGGGTGATCGTCGGCGACGTGCCGTCGTACCGCGCCGACCAGATGCCGTACGGCGGGGTGAAGGGCAGCGGCGTCGGCCGGGAAGGGCTGCGCAGCGCGATGGACGACTACACCGAGCCCCGGGTGATGGTGCTGACCGGCCTCGCGCTCTAGGAGGCGGCCCCGCGCCGAGCTAGTCGGCCTGCCAGGTGCCGTCGTCGCTCACTCGGGCGGGGGCGCGGCCGAGCAGCAGGGTGGTCAGCGCGGCGTCGACGGTGTCGCCGAGGAACCACTCGCCGGCCTGGTCGAGCGCGAACACCCGGCCGCGCTCGTCCACCGCCAGGATGCTGTCCTGCTGCTCGGTGCCGATCGGGAAGAGGCGCACGCCGAGCACCGCGCCGAAGTCCGCGAGGGTGTCGGCGGTGTGCGCGATGGCGTGCGGACGGATGTCGAAACGCGAGATCCACACCTGCTCGCCCCGGCCGCGCCGCGCCCCGACCAGGCTGGGGAACGCGGTGAGCGCCTCCACGGCGGCGGGAAAGACCTCGTGCCGATGGTCTCGCCCCGGCACCGACGTGACGTCCCGTACGGCGGCAGCGGCCATGATCTGGTCACCGATGTGTGGTCGCCACCCGGCCGCGACCAGCGCGTTGGCGACCACCGGGGGAAAGCGCCCAGGGTCGGGATCCGGCGCCTCCGGCGCGGTCCAGGTCTCGGTGAAGGCGCGCGCCGCCTCCGGCAGGACGTTCGCCCGGACCAGGAAGGCGACGCACGAGTCGCAGGGCCGCTCGGCCGGCCCACCAGCGGGATCACCCGGCTCACGGATCCGGAAGACCTCGAAGCGGGCGTTCCCCAGGAGCGCCGCCGCCTCGGCCCTCCCCATCGGAGCGATGCCCTCGGCGGCGCGGCGGTGGTCGTACTCGTGCAGGACGTCGGAGACCACGATCAGCTCGGCGTGAGCCTCCCCGCCGCGCACCAGCTCGCCGGGGGGCAGCTGGGCCAGATAGTCGCGGACCAGCGGGTGGTGGTTGAGTGGCACCTCGGCCCTCGTGCCCTGGGCCGTCCAGATCCGTCCGTCGATGGTCAGGTGCGCGGCGGTGTTCGGGGTGACGCCCCGGCTTATCTCCCGCAGCAGCACCGTCGACGGGTCGACGGTGCGGGGCGCTGTCGGCCCGTCGGGCTGGCTACGCCGGTACATCTCCGCCACCACGGTGCTCGGCACCCGGGGCCAGGTGGTTACAGTGCCGGTCTGCTTGTCGATGACCGTCGTCGGCAGGTCGCCCGGCACCGTGCGCACCTCGCCGGGCACGACGGACGTGATGACGTAACCCAGGTCGAACTCGTCGACCATCGCGCTGCACTCGTGGCCGAGCCGCTGCGAGTCGCGGCGGGCCCAGGTGGCCGCGAGCTGCTCGGCCTGTTGACGGTCGATCACGCATTGAAACTACCGGACTACACGGATCGATGGCAGCCGGTATCGTTTCGCTCTACCGACGGTGACGGGAGGGGCGGCGGTGGACGCACAGGCGGACCGGGACGTCAATCGCGAGCTACGGGCCCGATTCGACGACATCTATGGGCAGTACCAGCAGCTCAGGTCCGGTTTGGACACCCTTCAGGCGCGGCTCGAAGCGCTGCGGGTGACGCGGCGGTCGGCCGACGGGCAGGTGACGGCGACCGTCGGCGCGCAGGGCCAGTTGATCGAGGTCGAGCTGACCACCGCCATCTACCGGGACCGGGACGCCCTGGCGCTCGGCCGAAAAATCACCGAAACGATCCGGGCCGCCGCGACCGCCGCCGCCGACGCCACCAGCGACCTCGTCGCCGAGAGCATGCCGGCCGGCTCCGGGGCCATCGACTTCCTCAGGACCGGCGACTACGCCGCGCTGCTCGGTCGGGCCGACGCCGTGCTCCGCAAGGGTGAGGCGACGGCATGACCGACGGGCAGCTCTGGCTCGATCCGTCCCGGGCCCGCCGGGGCGGTGCCGACCTGGCGCTCGCCGGCGAGGCGGTGACGGCCCGTCGTGCGGCGGAAGGGGGCGCCATCGAGGCTGCCAGCGGTGCCCGGCCGTGGGGGCGCGACGACATCGGCGCCGCCTTCGAGCGCAACTACCGCGGGTTCGAACAGACCGTGCTGCGCGCCTGGGCGGGCGTCGGGCACCGGCTCACCGAGCTGGGCGGCGATGTGGTCCAGTCCGTCGACGCGAGCGTGCAGACCGACGCCGCCAACGCCACCCGCCTCGGTCGGGCCGCCGACCGGCGCTGACAACCGGCGATCTGAGATGAGCGTGCTGCCGAGCCCCATCCCGCACCCACTGGACCACGCTCCGTGGGACGTGCCCGGCTGGATCTACGAGGCCCTCGACTGGGTGGTCGGCGTGCAGTGGCCGGAGGGCAACGAGCGGGCCGTGTGGGACGTCGCCGACCAGTGGTACGCAATCGCCTCCGTGCTCGCCGGGCCGCACGCCGACGCCGCCACGGCCGCCGCCGAGGTGCACAGCGGATACGGCGGTGTCGGAGCCGTCGGCGCGGCGTTCGAGGCGGCCTGGCGCAGGCTCGCCGAGGACACCGACGCGCCGCTGCCCGTACTGCTCGCCGTCACGGCCGACCTGGGCCGACTGGTCGAGGAGTGCGGGTGCGACATCGAGGGCGCCAAGCTGGAAGTCTGGATCGAGCTGGGCATCCTGGTCATCGAGCTGCTCACCGTGGCGGTGGCGGCGGTGCTGACCGCCGGCGCCGCAACCCCGGCCGCCGGCGCGGCGATCACCGCCACCCGGCTGCTGGTTCACCAGATCTTCAAGCGGCTGATGGGCCAACTGGCCAGCAAATCCCTCAAACACGGGCTCAAGGAGGCCGGCGAACGGGCCGCCAAGGAGGTCGCCCGAGGGGGCGCACGCGGGTTCGCCAAGCGGGCCGCCCGCGAAGGGCTGGAGGAGGCCACCGAGGAGGCCGGGGTCACCCTGGCCACCCAGGCGTACCAGAACTCCACCGGCCGGGCCCACGGCCTGGACCTGACCGATCTCGGTGCCTCGGCGGTCGGTGGGCTCGCCGGCGGGGCGGTGGCCCCGCTGGCCGGCCTGGGCCGGCACGCGACCGGGCGGGCGGCGCGAGTCGGGGAGCACCTGGGGCGGGAGATGACCGGCGAGGTGCTCGCCGAGGGGACGGCGAGCCTGGCCACCGGTCAGGGCCTGACCTCGATGGAGGACGTGGCGCGCGCCGCCGCGTCCGGGGCCACCGGTTCGGCGACCGGCCAGACCGACCACGCGCTACGCGCCCGGCTCGACGCCCAGGCGAATGCCCTGGCGGGAGCCTCGCTCGCTGGTCCATCCCTCCCGTCGGCGCTGCCCGATGCGGAGGATGTGGCCTCTGCGGGGGCGTCCTCAGTGGGGGCTGCGTCTGCGGCGGCGGAGGTCCCGTCGGCGGTGATGCCGTCGGCGGTGGGGGCTGCTGAGGCCGCGGCGGTCCCGTCTGCGGTGGGGGCTGCTGAGGCGACGGCGGTGCCGTCTGCGGTGGGGGCCGCGTCCTCGGTGGCTGCCGATGGTGTGGCTTCGGATGGTCTGGTTACGGCCGGGGTCGTACCCGTGCAGGCCACGGAGACCGTCGACGTGTCGTCGCCGGACCAGCCGGCTGCGCCGACGTCCCCTGGCGCCGAGCAGTCGTCGGCGTCACCCGTCACGCCCGACGGCCAGACGTCGGCACCGGTCCCGGTCGGTGTGGTGTCCGAGATGGACTCGTCGGCACTGTCGACCGAGGCGGCGCCGTCCACTGCCGCGCCGGTCGAGGAGAGAGTGGGCCTACCGCACCCGGCCACGGCCGACCCCACGCTCTCGGCCGCGCCGGTTGCCGTCCCTGTCGAATCGAACAGTGGCCCGGCTGCCACCGGTGGATCCCCGCCGCACCCCGGCAACTCGCCGCACGTCACTCCCTCAGGGCCGACCGCCTGGTCTCCGACGACCGGCCCTTCCGCGCCGACGCTCACTCCCGGCCTCGCGACGCCGGTCACCTACGGCGTCCCGAGCACCGCCAACCCGTCGCCGCCGGTCGCCCCCACCCCGGCGGTGGTGGGTCGATCCGTCGTGCCGCCGCGTGCACCGACGCGGGAGACACCGGCACCGGTGCGCGCACCCGAGCACCCGGCCCGGGGAAGGGCGTCGGTCCCCGTCGACGTGGCCGCGTTCGGTGCCCCGTCGGTGCAGGATCCCGACCCCGACGACTCGTACGCGGCGCAGTGGGCCGCCGCTGCGGAAGCCGCCGAGCGGCGGCGCTACCAGGAGCATTACGAGTCACTGCGCATCGAGTTCGAGACCAACCGCCGGCAGACCGAAGCCGCCCGCCTGCGTACGCGCGCCGTGGAGCACGATCGTCGCACCGTCGAGTACGCCACCTACGCCCGACAACTGCACCAGGCCGGCAACCGGCTCTGGGCCGACGGCTGGCAGCGCGCCGCGAACGAGGAGGCCCGCGCGTACTCCGAATGGCGTGACCTGGCCGACGCGGTGCTGGCCGGCAGCGCCGCCCCGTCGGTGGTGGACATCAGCGCCACCTTCGAGTACGCCAACCGGGACGTGGGCGCGCTGGCGCTCGGCGCGGTGGAGACCGCCGGCCCGTCCAGGCTCACCGGCGACGACGATCCGCCGCCGATCGACGACTCCCGCCCGTACGGGCAGCCCGGAGGGCTGCGTCCACCGCTCGCCCTGCACCAGGTCGACGTGGAACGGCAGATGCCCCGCGAACCGGACGGCACCGTCATCCGCACCGCCGACCCCCGGCAGGGCGGCTGGTTCCGGCTCCTCAACGACGGCGGTCCCGCCGCCGACGCCACCCGGGGCATCAACTGCCTGGACTGCACCCTGTCGCTCTTCGAGACCTGGGTGCACGGGCGACCCCGCGTCTCGGCACCGCGCACCTTCGACGGCTACCTCGACGGCGACATCAGGCGTCCCATCCGTGGCGAGGCAGGCGGCCCCGGCCGGGTCGAAGACGTGACCGGCGGGCGCTTCCAACAACTCGTCGCCCCGACGTCCGGCCAACCAACGGACGCAGCGCAGGCGCGGCAGGCCGTCGACCGGGGCTACCGCAACCTGCACGACCAACTGCTGCTGGGCGGCCACGGCAGCTACTCGTTCCTGGTCACCGAGTGGGCACACGGTGGTTCGCACGCCTGGGTGGCGCTCAACCAGAACGGCACGATTCTCTACGTGGACCCGCAGAACGGCGCGGTCCGGGACCGGCCGCTCTACCCGGACGTGGTCGGCATCGACGCGCTGGTGCTGAGCGGGGACGGCCGACCGATGCCGCTCGGCGGCCTGCCCCGGGGCCGGTTCAGCGAACGGCCCGACCTGCCGGATCACCCATCGACGTACGACGACGGCGGGCACGGTGACCCGTACATCAACCGGATGTACCTGCTCCTCGACGGTCCTGGCTCGTCTGGTGCAGATTTCGACAGGGCAGAGCCACGTGGCGCTGATCGACCAACGCCAAACCTTGCCCAGCTCACTAGCCCTGAACTGGCTGTGCTGACGGAACTCCGGGAGCGGGCTTTGAGCGCTGCGGACCGGGTCGAGAATGCTTTGGCTCAGATCGGGCAGTACGTGACCGGCGCGCTCGACCTGAGCGACCCAGTCCGCCTACGAGAGCGCCAGTTTCGCGTCAAAGGGCTGGAATCGCTGGCTCGGAAGTACCTCGACGAGGCTCGCGTTGCCACGATCGACGTAACGGACTTCGCGGCAAGCGTCAATGACGTCCTGAGGTTCTGCCTCGAACTGCCGTCTGGCATGGACTACAGCAACGCCGTCGAACTGGTCCTTGCCGGCCTGACCGAGGCCGGCTTCTCGGTGCCAACTTCAGCCTGCAAGAACTTCTGGCGGCAGGGAAACCGTTTCTACGGATTGAACTGCACGCTCCGATCGCCGGACGGGATGCTGATCGAGTTGCAACTGCACACTCCGGTGTCGCGGGAAGCGTGGCTGGCTACCCATGATGAGTACGAAATTCTGCGGCGTCCGTCGAACAGCCCCGAACGACGAGTCGACGCGCTTCTGCGGATGCTCGGTGCGAACCGGGCACGCGGCCTGCCGGATGAGTTGCCGGACGGACTCGATCTCCGTTTTCCGGCCAAGGATGCCACCTTCGCCAAGTGGGTCAGCCAGAACATCGACGTCTGGCGCGAATACCGCGCCTGGTTGGCTCGCCAGGGGGCAAGTCTCGAGCAGGTAGTGCAAGGGCTGGGTTTAGGGTCGCGTGACTTCCCCATAGCGCCGCAGGTCGCTGAAGAGTTGGAGCAGGAGATTGTTGAGCTACTACGTGATCTACCGTACCGATGAGCAGAGCGAGCCGGCGGGCCTCTTCGTCATGGATGTGGGTGTAGGGCAGGCGGTCCTCTGGGATCATCGGGCCCGAGCGTGGGCCTACGATCCTGGCCTTGTGGTCCGTTTCCTCGATGACTATCGGAATGCGGACCGTTACAACAACGTGAGCCGCGCTGACGCTGAGGCGGTGGTCGAAGCAGTTACCGGGGGCGAGAAGTTGCCTGACGAAGGCTCGATCCGCGCCATGTTCCAGGGCGGCCACGGTGATCGCTGAGGTGGTGAATCCACGCTGGGCCGAGGTCTGGTGCCCGCCTCCGACTCCCTCTGCTATCAATCGACGCTGAAGATCGTAGAGAATCACGACGGCGGTGCCAGGATATGGCGGCTGTCTATCGACTCTGGGGTTGGCACGAGAAAGCGCGTCACGAGACGCCGCAGGAGCAGGCGCTCACTCGCGGAATCCGGCCGCGGACGTTCGTCGTGTTCGAGGAGTGCCGACGAGGGTCGCCCTGTCGTGAACGGCTATCGGTAGGGCCCTGGCGGCGCCGAATAAGATCGACGCATGGCGAAATCTGGCACGAAGGGCATCAGGTCGACTGTCTGGGCCTGGCCGGTCGGCATCCTGGTCGGCCTGGCTATCGGCATTCCGGTGTTCGGGGCGAAGGGTGGCGTCGCCTTCGGTGTCGCCACCGGCATCGTTGTCGCGCTCGGCCTGGGTTTGATCAGGGGTCGGGCCGACGGTGACAGTGCCCGGGGCGGCCCGCACGGCAGGGCTGCCGGAGGTGGCGGCGATGCGTCGGGTCGAGGGTGATCGACTCCGTTTTCTTGAAATCGGGGCATCCGGGTCCGGGGGATAGCCCGACTTTCGTGATGTCGAGTGGATCATGGCGGGCCGCGCGCGCAGCGGGCATGCCGCAGGCAGCGGGTATGCCGCAGCCAGCTCGCACGGCGCGCGTGGGGGCAGTGGCGCCGGGCAGTGTTGCCGAGGCGGTGGCCGTACAGGAGGAGTTGCGGCCGCTGGTGGACCTGGTCGGGCCGGGGCCGAGCGCGCCCGCGACGGTGGCCGGCCTGGACGTCGCGTACGCCGAGGGTGGTGACCTGCTGGCGGCGGCCGTGACGGTCCTGGACGCCCGGACCCTGGCGGTGGTGGACTCCGCTGTCGGCGTGGGGCGACCCGCGTTCGACTACGTTCCGGGGTTGTTCGCGTTCCGTGAGGTGCCCGCGTTGCTCGGTGCGCTCGACCGCCTGACCACCATTCCGGACCTACTGGTCTGCGACGGGCACGGGCTGGCCCATCCGCGCCGGTTCGGGCTCGCGTGCCACCTCGGGGTGGTCACCGGGTTGCCCGCGATCGGGGTGGGCAAGACACCGCTGGTCGGGACGTGGGATCCGCCGTCCGCCGAGCGGGGTTCCTGGTCGTCGTTGCGGGACGGTGGTGACGTCGTCGGTCGGGTGCTGCGGACCCGGGACGGGGTGAAGCCGGTCTTCGTCAGCGTCGGGCATCGGATGAGCCTGGAGAACGCGACAGCGCAGGTGCTGGCGTTGACCCCGCGCTACCGCCTGCCGGAGACCACCCGCACCGCCGACCGACTGTGCCGCGACGCCCTCGCCGAGGCGGAGCGAGCCCGCTGACGCCGGGAGCAGCCCGGCCCGTCGGGGCGGAGCGGGCCGGCTGACGCGGAGGCAGACCACCGGGCCGGAGCAGGCCGGCTGACGCCCAGACCGTCGGGCTGATCGGCTGGTCAGCGGGGTTGGCGGGCGGGTGCTAAACCGTAACGCCGCACACATCCGGGCCGCTCTATGACCGATGGGGTGGGCCGGCCGGTAGTAGCCTGACCTGCGGACCCCACCCGGGGAGGACGGCGAGGTGATCATGACAGTGCGTCGACGCGCGGCACGGCTGGCGACGGTCTGCGGTCTGGCAGGCGGCCTGGTGCTGCTCGGTGCGTCGCCGGCGCTGGCCGACGAGGACTCGGTCCGGGTGGGCGCGGCCAGCAGTTTCGCCGCTGGTGGTTCCGCACAGGGGGTGAACGTCGCGGTGCGCAAGCGCACCGACGGGTGCGTCCTGCTGCGTACCGCGCTGGGCTTCACCATGGAGGGTCTTCAGCCGAACCAGGTGAAGGTCCAGGTCAACGCGGGCGGGCGCTGGTTCCCGGTGGCCGTCAGCGGAGGCGGCGGCAACGTGTCGACCGCGCAGACGTCACCAGCGAAGCCGACGCTGTGCAAGGGCAAGGGCATCACGGTGCGCTACCGGGTGGCGTTCGCTGCGGGTACGCCGGGCGGCCGGCTCGTGGTCACTGGTGCGGGCATCAGCGCGGCCGGCCAGACGTTGGGTCACGCCACCGACGCGGCGCGGCTGACCGGCGCGCGGGTCACCCCGTCGCCGACTCCGTCGCGGTCGACGAAGCCGACGCCCACCCCGAGCCCGTCCGAGGTCGCGACCGTCGACGAGGCGGTGAACCCGGCGGTGTTGTCCAGCGCGCCGAACACCAGGGCGACCGCCGCCGAATCGTCCGGAGGAGGTTCACCAGTGATGTTCATCGGCATTGTGTTGGTGGCAGTCGGACTACTGCTCATCGTGCTGCTGATCCGTCGCTCGCGGCAGGACCGCAAGCCGTCCGACGACGGGCCGGGCATCCTGCCGGGCAACCCCGGCGGCACCACCTACCGCGCCGGGGGTGGGTTGCCGGCCGCGCCCGGTCGCCCCGGTCAGGTGTACGGCCAGCAGCCGCCGGCCGCCGGTTGGGGTGCGGTGCCCGCACCGCGTCCCGCTACCGGCGGCGTCTACGGTGCCCGGCCGGAGACCCCTGCCGCGCCCCCGGAGGCGACGCAGCCGATGCCGGGCCGGCCCGACGGTCGGCCGTTGCCCGGTGACCCGCCCACCGACGGCGGGGGCCACACCGTGTTCATACCCCGGCTCCCCGGCTGAGCGGAGTACGACCCGCCCCCTCCGTTAGGCTCAGGATCGGTGTCTAACCTGCGGCCAAGGAGTGGAACACGTGTCTGATCTGTCCCAGATCGTGAAGGCGTACGACGTCCGCGGGACGGTGCCGGACCAGTGGGACGAGCGGGTCGCCGAGGCACTGGGAGCCGCGTTCACCCAACTACTCAACTCCACCGACGAGCCGGGCGACGCAGTAGTCGTCGGGTACGACATGCGGGGCACCTCACCCGGCCTGGCAGCCGCCTTCGCCACCGGCGTACGCGCCGAGGGGCGTTCGGTGATCGAGATCGGTCTCGCCTCCACCGACCTGCTCTACTACGCGTCCGGCTCGCTCGACCTGCCCGGCGCGATGTTCACGGCCAGCCACAACCCCGCGCAGTACAACGGCATCAAGATGTGCCGCTCCGGTGCCCGCCCGATCGGCCAGGAGAGCGGTCTGGCCGAGATCCGGAACCGGGCCCAGGCCATGCTGGACTCGGGTGACGCCCGTCCCGCCGGTGCGCCCACCCGGCCCGCCGAGCGGCGCGACCTGCTTCCCGACTACGCCGGTTACCTGCGCAAGCTGGTCGACCTCTCGGGCATCCGCCCGTTGAAGGTGGTCGTCGACGCCGGCAACGGCATGGGTGGCTTCACCGTTCCGACAGTGCTGGGTGACGCGGCCCTGTCGCCGCTGCCGCTGGAGATCGTGCCGCTCTACTTCGAGCTGGACGGCACCTTCCCCAATCACGAGGCCAACCCACTGGACCCGGCGAACCTGGTCGACCTGCAGCGTGCGGTGGTCGAGCACGGGGCCGACATCGGCCTGGCCTTCGACGGCGACGCCGACCGGTGTTTCGTGATCGACGAGCGCGGCGAGCCGGTCTCACCGTCGGCGATCACCGCACTCGTCGCCGCCCGGGAGCTGGCCAAGCACCCCGGATCCACGGTGATCCACGGTCTGATCACGTCCAGCGCGGTCGCGGAGATCATTCGCGAGCACGGCGGGAAGCCGGTCGTCGCCCGGGTCGGGCACTCCTTCATCAAGGCGGAGATGGCCCGCACCAACGCCGTGTTCGGCGGCGAGCACTCCGCGCACTACTACTTCCGGGACTTCTGGTTCGCCGACACCGGGATGCTGGCGGCGATGCACACGTTGGCGGCGCTGGGCGAGCAGTCGTTGCCGCTGTCCGTGTTGGCCGGTGAGTACGAGCGCTACGTCGCCTCCGGTGAGATCAACTCGACGGTGTCCGACCAGGCGGCCGCCGTGGCCGAGGTGCGCGCCGCGTACCCCGACGCGGTTGCCGACGAGATGGACGGGCTCACCCTGCGTTTCCCCGACGGCGCCTGGTTCAACCTGCGCGCCTCCAACACGGAGCCGCTGCTGCGGCTCAACGTCGAGGCACCGACCCGGGATCGGATGGTCTCGCTCCGGGACGACGTGCTCGACCGCGTTCGCCGATAAGATCGCCTGCGCCGGTCGGCACCGCCGTCGGTGAAGCCGCACACGTGGAAGGAGCCGTGCCATGGCCCTGGATCCGCAGTTGCTCGAGATCCTTGCCTGTCCGGACACGCACCACGCCCCGCTCAGCTATGACGCCGAGGCGCAGACGTTGACCTGCACGGAGTGCGGTCGGATCTTCGAGGTCCGCGACGACGTGCCGGTGCTGCTGCTCGACGAGGCGCGCGGCGGCCCCGGGCAGCCCTCATGATCGACGGTACGGCCGGGGTCAGCGGACGCCGCGACGCCGACGAGGCCCTGCTCGACAACGCGCAGGCGTTGGCCGAGGCCGACCCGGGCGGCATGCTCCGGCACACGGCGTCGGCCGGCGCGCAGGTTCGGGAGAGCGCCGCGCTGGCGGCCGAGGCGAACCTTGCCGTGCTCGCCGACGACGGGCGGCCCCGAGCCGTCGTGATCGCCGGCATCGGCACGGCGGGGCGGACCGGGGACGTGCTGGCCACTGTCGCCGGGCCCCGCTGCCCGGTCCCGATCATCGGGCACCGCTCCGCTGGCGTACCCGGCTGGGTGGGCGCTGCCGACGTGGTGATCGCGGTGAGCGCATCCGGACGGAGCCCGGAGGCGCTCGGCGCCGCCGAGGCGGCCCACCGCCGTGGCGCCCGACTCGTCGCCGTGGGTGCCCCGGACTCGCGGTTGCAGTCGATCGCCGAGCAGGCCCGGGCGCCGTTCATCCCGGTGCCCCGGCGTGCCCCGGCCCGGGCCAGCCTCTGGGCGCTCACCGTGCCGGTCCTGCTCGCCGCCCGTTCCCTCGGGCTCGTGAAGGTCAACGAGGCGGACCTGGCGGAGACCGCGGCCCGGCTCGACGCGGACGCGGACCGCTGCCGGTCCGCCGCCGAGTCCTTCGTCAACCCGGCGAAGTCACTGGCGCTGGGTCTGGCCGGCTCGATCCCGATCGTGTGGGGTTCGTCCCCGCTGGCCACGGTGGCGGCCCGCCGGTTCGGCGACACCCTGTCGGCCAACGCCCGCTACCCGGTGGTCACCGGGGCGCTGGGTGAGGCCGGGCGGGGTCGCGTCGGGCTCCTCGACGGCGTCTTCGGCGGCCTGGCCGAGGGGGAGCGGGACATCTTCGCCGACCCGGCCGAGGACGACGGAGAGGGCACCCGGCTGCGGCTGGTGCTGCTGCGTGACGGCGGGCTCAACGCCGAGGACGACACCGACGAGCCGCTCGCCGTGGAGGAGCGCCGCGCGGACGCGGTGCAGACCCTCGCGGAGCGTCGTGGCGTGCGCTGCGACGTGGTGACCGCCGAGGGCGGTTCCGCCCTGGAGCGGCTGGCGTCACTGATCGCCGTCCCGGATTTCGCCTCGATCTACCTTGCGCTGGCCCACGGGCTGGACCCGATGGCCGTTCCGGCCATCACCGAGATGAAGGAGCTGTCGAACCAGTGAACGAACGTAGGGGGCGGCACGCCATGCGCGGACCGGTCGGCTTCGTGTCGCGAAGCGGAGCGGTGGCATGAGCGCCAACGGTGGGACGAAGGCGATCGTCGCCGCCCTGCTGGCCAACGTCGGCATCGCCGTCACCAAGTTCATTGCGTTCCTGCTCTCCGGCTCGTCGTCGATGCTGGCCGAGGCGGTCCACTCGGTCGCCGACTCTGGCAACCAGGGCCTCCTGCTGCTCGGCGGCAAGCGGGCGAAGCGGGCGGCCACCCCGGAACACCCGTTCGGGTACGGCCGGGAGCGCTACATCTACGCGTTCATCGTGTCCATCGTGCTGTTCAGCATCGGTGGCCTGTTCGCGCTCTACGAGGCGTACCACAAGTGGCATCACAAGGGCGGCATCGAGTCCTGGCAGTGGTTGCCGGTGGCCGTGCTGGTGGCCGCGATCATCATGGAGTCGTTCTCGTTCCGGACCGCCATCAAGGAGTCCAACCAGATCCGGGGCAACCAGTCCTGGGTGCGTTTCATCCGTCGCGCCAAGGCGCCGGAGCTTCCGGTGGTGCTGCTGGAGGACTTCGGCGCGCTGATCGGCCTGGTGTTCGCCCTGTTCGGCGTCACCATGACACTGATCACCGGTAACGGCGAGTGGGATGCCGCCGGCACCGCGATGATCGGCATCCTGCTGGTCGTGATCGCGGTCGTGCTCGCCATCGAGACGAAGAGCCTGCTGCTCGGTGAGGGCGCCGAGGCGTCCGACGTGGCCGCCATCGAGCGGGCCGTCACCGACGGCCCCGAGGTGGAGCGGATCATCCACATGAAGACGCTCTACCTGGGCCCGGAAGAGCTGATGGTGGCCGCGAAGATCGCCGTGCCGGAGTGGGAGAGCGCCCACGACCTGGCACGCGGCATCAACGCCGTCGAGGCGCGGATCCGGGCCGCGGTGCCGATCGCCCGGGTGATCTATCTGGAGCCGGACGTCTACAGCGTCGCTGCCGCCAAGGCCGGGACCGGTGCCGCCGCCGACACCGCCGTGCCGCAGCCACAGGACGCGTCGGGCGAGGCGGCCGGGCGGCCCGGGGGCTGACGGGTGGAGCCACTGTACGGGCCGATCCGGGACTACGCCTGGGGTTCGCGCTCGGCCATCGCTCTCCTCCAGGGGCGCTCGGTGCCGAGTGCGGGCCCGGAGGCGGAGCTGTGGTTGGGGGCGCACCCGGGCGCCCCGGCCCGCGTGGATCGCGCCGGTCTGCGGGTGAGCCTCTGTGATCTGGTGCGGGACGAGCCAGGTCAGTGGCTCGGTCAGCGGGTGTCCGAGCGGTTCGGCAGTCGGCTGCCGTTTCTGCTCAAGGTGCTCGCGGCCGACGCCCCGCTGAGCCTGCAGGCCCACCCGGACGCCGAGCAGGCGCGGGCCGGCTTCGCGGCGGAGGCGGGGCGTCCCGAGGGGCAGCGCAACTACGTCGACCCGCACCACAAGCCGGAGTTGCTGGTCGCGCTCACCCCGTTCGAGGCGCTGTGCGGGTTCCGGGATCCGGCGGAGTCGGCCGAGGCGCTCGCCGCGTTCGGCGTACCGGCGTTGGCGCCGGTGGTCGCCGCGTTGCGGGCCGGGCCGGCGGGGCTGCGGACGGCGGTGCGGACGCTGCTCGGCTGGCCGGTCGCCCAGCGTCACGAGCTGCTGGCCGCCGTGGTGGCGGCTCCGGCCGACGGCCCGGACGCGGAGTTGGTCCGCCGGCTGGCCACGGCGTACCCGGGGGATCCGGGCGCGCTGGTCGCGTTGCTGCTGCACCACGTGCGGCTGGTGGCGGGGGAGGGGATCTGGATGCCCGCCGGCAACCTGCACGCCTACCTGAGCGGCTGCGGAGTGGAGATCATGGCGGCCAGCGACAACGTGTTGCGCGGCGGCCTGACGCCGAAGCGGGTGGACGTCGACGAGCTGTTGCGGGTGTTGCGTTTCGAGGTGCTCGACGATCCGGTGCGGGCCCCGGAGACGGTCGGTCCGGGCGTGGACTGGTGGCCGGTCCCGGTGGACGATTTCGCGCTGCACCGGGTGCGGGTCGACGCGGCGGTGCCCTCGGTGTCGCTGCCGCTGCCCGGCCCCCGGGTGGTGCTCTGTGCTGGCGGCTCGATCACCGTGGACGACGGGGCCGGCGCGTTGACGCTGGTCTCCGGTGAGGCCGCGATCGGTACGGCGTCCGGTGCGCCGTTGCGGATCGACGGTGCCGGTATGGCGTACGTGGCGACGTCCGGGCTGCGCTGACGTGCTCGCCGGCGACGACACAAGTCCGACTTTCCCGGAATAGCTTGACGTCATCCTGGCCGAGTGTGACTCTATGAGTACGCAGCGTTATCGCGACGACGGTCCGAGAACGTGCGGGGGAAACCAAACCGGGGGGATGCACGGGGCGGGCGGGAGATGGCGGGAAGGTCCGTCCATCACCGACCGCCCCGTGCGCTGTCCGCGGACCGTGCCTGAGGCCCGTCGCCAACGCGCGTAAGGTGGAGGGTCGGCGCAGACATCGTTCGACAGGAGCTTTCATGACCAGCACCCTCCCGGCGTCCGCCAGCGGCACGCCGTCCGAGGCCCGGCCGAGCACGCTCGCGGACGGCGACTTCAAGGTGGCGGATCTGTCGCTCGCCGAGTTCGGGCGTAAAGAGATCCAACTCGCCGAGCACGAGATGCCCGGCCTGATGGCGATCCGTCGGGAATTCGCCGACGCGCAGCCGCTCGCCGGCGCGCGGATCACCGGCTCGCTGCACATGACCATCCAGACCGCCGTGCTGATCGAGACGCTGGTCGCGCTCGGCGCGCAGGTGCGCTGGGCGTCCTGCAACATCTTCTCCACCCAGGACCACGCCGCCGCGGCGATCGTCGTCGGCCCGAACGGCACCCCCGAGGCGCCCGCCGGGGTCCCGGTGTACGCCTGGAAGGGCGAGACCCTGCCGGAATACTGGTGGTGCACCGAGCAGGTGCTCGACTGGCCGGACGGGCAGGGCCCCAACATGATCCTCGACGACGGCGGCGACGCCACCCTGCTGGTGCACAAGGGCGCCGAGTTCGAGCGGGCCGGGGCGGTCCCGCCGGTCGAGTCCGCCGACTCCGAGGAGTACGCGGTCATCCTCGAGCTGCTGCACCGCTCGCTCGGCGAGGACAACCAGCGCTGGACCCGGATCTCCACCGGCATCAAGGGCGTGACCGAGGAGACCACCACCGGCGTGCACCGGCTCTACGAGATGCACCGGGCGGGCACCCTGCTCTTCCCGGCCATCAACGTCAACGACTCGGTGACCAAGAGCAAGTTCGACAACAAGTACGGCTGCCGGCACTCGCTCATCGACGGCATCAACCGGGCCACCGACGTGCTGATCGGCGGCAAGATGGCGGTCGTCATGGGCTACGGCGACGTGGGCAAGGGCTGCGCCGAGTCACTGCGCGGCCAGGGCGCCCGGGTCGTGGTGACCGAGGTGGACCCGATCTGCGCGTTGCAGGCGGCGATGGACGGCTACCAGGTCGCCACGCTGGACGACGTGGTCGAGCAGGCCGACATCTTCATCACCGCCACCGGCTGCTTCGACGTCATCACCAACGAGCACATGGCCCGTATGAAGCACCAGGCCATCGTCGGCAACATCGGCCACTTCGACAACGAGATCGACATGGCCGGGCTGGCCAAGCGTTCCGACGTCGAGCGGATCAACATCAAGCCGCAGGTCGACCTGTGGCGCTTCGCCGACGGGCACGCCATCATCGTGCTCTCCGAGGGTCGCCTGCTGAACCTGGGCAACGCGACCGGGCACCCGAGCTTCGTCATGTCGAACTCGTTCGCCAACCAGACGATCGCCCAGATCGAGCTCTTCACCAAGACCGAGGAGTACCCGATCGGCGTCTACGTGCTGCCCAAGCACCTGGACGAGAAGGTGGCCCGGCTGCACCTCGGCGCGCTCGGCGCCAAGCTGAGCACGCTGACCAAGGAGCAGGCCGACTACCTCGGCGTCTCCCAGGAGGGTCCGTTCAAGCCGGACCACTACCGCTACTGATCGACACGTTCGGACCGGGTCGGCTGTTCGCAGCCGGCCCGGTTCGGCGTCTCCGCCGCCGGTCTCGGCGGGTCAGCGTCTCTGCCGTCGGCTCTCGGCGGGTCGGCCTTTCCGCCGCCGGCTTCGGCGGTCAGCCTGAACGGGGGCCGCGCCGGGTGGGCCGGAACCACGTCCAGACGCACCAGACCAGCCAGCCGACCGACACGATGGTGGCGAGCGCGCGCAGGCGTAGCGCGCTGAGCACCAGCACCACGGCCAGCACCGCCAACCACGGCAGGAATCCCCTCACGGCGGGGATCCTTCCACAGCCGACCGGCCACCGGCAGGCTGCCGGGCGCGTCGTCCTCGGCGCGGCTCAGTGAGCTTGTCATGAACGACTTGACGGGGGCCCTGAGCAGGAGGAAGGTATGCCTGCCCTAAGTAAGCAAAGGCGTGCCTAACTACTCGGAGCCTGGATGTTCGCCACCTATCTGATCGGCCTGCGGGAAGGGCTGGAAGCCACCCTGGTGGTCAGCATCCTGGTCGCCTTCCTGGTGAAGTCGCAGCGCCGGGACCGACTGCCGCAGGTCTGGGCGGGTGTCGGCCTGGCCGTGGCGCTCTCGGTGCTCTTCGGCTGGTTGATCGAATACACGTCGACCTCGCTGTTGTCCCGCTCCGACGATCGTGAGTTGTTCGAAGCGGTCACCTCCGTCGCCGCCGTGGTCTTCGTGACCTGGATGATCTTCTGGATGCGCCGGGCCGCCCGGACCATCGCCGGCGAGCTGCGGGGCAAACTCACCGAGGCGTTGGCCGTCGGGTCCCTCGCCGTCGCCGGAATGGCTTTCCTTGCCGTGATCCGCGAAGGCCTGGAGACCGCGCTGATCTTCTACTCGGCGGCCCAGGGTGCGGCCGGCGACAGCGGGCCGCTGCTCGCGTTGATCGGCGGCATCGTCACCGCCGTGGTCATCGGCGTGCTGCTCTACGCCAGCGCCCTGCGAATCAACCTCAGCAAGTTCTTCACCTGGACCGGCGCGCTGCTGATCCTGGTCGCCGCCGGCATCCTCAAGTACGGCGTGCACGACTTCCAGGAGGCCGGCGTCCTTCCCGGCCTGAGCAACCTGGCCTTCGACATCACCGGCGTGCTCGACCCGAGCACCTGGTACGCGGCACTGCTCGCCGGCATGTTCAACGTGACTCCCGCGCCCACCGTGCTGGAGATGATCGCCTGGGTCGGGTACGCCGTACCGGTGCTCCTGCTCTTCCTGCGACCGGCCCGGCGTAAGCCGGCACCCACCGTGACCACCACCACCGTCACCGAGCGCGGGGCGGACACCGGCGCCGAGGCCGAGGCGGCGTCCACGCCGCAGCGCGCCTGACCCACGAGGAGAGACAGCCCAGATGCGTACCACCCAGTTCTTCGCGCTGGCCGCCGCCGGTGTGCTGGCAACGGCCGGTCTGACCGCCTGCTCCGACTCGGGCAAGGGTGACCAGGCCGGGGCCGCCGGCCCGATCGTGGTCAAGGCCAGCGACACCGCCTGTGAGGTCGGCACCACCGACCTGGGTGCCGGCACGGCCACCTTCAAGATCACCAACTCGGGCGCGAAGGTGACCGAGTTCTACGTGTACGCCGACGGCGACCGCGTGATGGGCGAGGTGGAGAACATCGCCCCCGGGCTGAGCCGCGAGCTGCACGTGGAGTTGCCGGCCGGCACGTACCAGACCGCCTGCAAGCCGGGGATGAGCGGCAAGGGCATCCGGGGCGCGCTCAAGGTCAGCGGGTCGGCGCAGCCGCTCACCGCCGACGCCGCGCTGGGTGATGCCACCGCCAACTACCAGCGCTACGTCAAGAGCCAGACCACTGCGCTGTTGGCCAAGACCGAGGAGTTCGTTGGCGCGGTCAAGGCCGGCGACGTCGCGAAGTCCAAGGCGCTCTACCCGGTCGCCCGCACCTACTGGGAGCGGATCGAGCCGGTTGCCGAGATCTTCGGTGACCTCGACCCCAAGATCGACGGCCGCGAGGAAGTCATCGAGGAGGGAATGGAGTTCACCGGCTTCCACCGGATCGAGAAGGACCTCTGGCAGTCCGGTGACATCAGCAAGGACGGCCCGATCGCCGACCGCCTGCTGGTCGACGTCAAGGAGATCGTGGCCAAGGCGAACGCCGAGAAGCTCTCCCCGCTCCAGCTCGCCAACGGTGCCAAGGAACTGCTCGACGAGGTCGCCAGTGGCAAGATCACTGGCGAGGAGGACCGCTACTCGCACACCGACCTCTGGGACTTCGCCGCCAACCTCGAAGGTTCCAAGGCGGCCGTGTCCGCCCTGCGCCCCGCGCTGCAGCAGCGCTCGCCCGAGCTGGTCACGCAGCTGGACACCGAGTTCGCCAATGTCGAAGCGCTGCTCGGCAAGCACCGCGACGGCGACGGGTGGAAGCTGCACACCGCGTTGAGCAAGGCCGAGCTCAAGGAGCTCTCCGACGGGATCAACGCGCTCGCCGAGCCGATCAGCAAGGTCGCCGCGGCCGTCGCGAAGTGACCACAACGCAGAAAGAGTCGAGTCGATGAGCGGAAGCGGGTTGACCCGGCGCCGGGCGATCACCCTGGCCGGCGCCGGGGTGGCCGGGGTCGCCGGGGTGGCGGCCGGCGCGGGGGCACTGCTGAACGGCTCCGGTGGCCCGGCCTCGGCGACCGACCACCCGGCCGGGGCGGTGCCGTTCCACGGTGAGCACCAGGCCGGCATCGTCACCCCGGCGCAGGACCGACTGCACTTCGTGGCCTTCGACGTGATCACCAAGGATCGGGCCCGGCTGGTCGAACTGCTTGAGGAGTGGTCGGCCGCCGCCGCGCGGATGACTGCGGGGCGCGACGCCGGAGTGCTGGGTGCTGTCGGCGGAATGCCGCAGGCCCCACCGGACGACACCGGTGAAGCGCTTGGCCTGCCTCCCTCGCAGCTCACCCTCACCATCGGCTTCGGGCCGACGTTGTTCCGCGACGCTGACGGGCGGGACCGCTTCGGCCTCGCCGACCGTCGGCCCGCCGCCCTTGCCGAGCTGCCGAAGTTCCCCGGCGACGCGTTGCAGCCGCAGCTCTCCGGCGGCGACCTGTGCGTCCAGGCCTGTGCCAACGACCCGCAGGTGGCGGTGCACGCGATCCGCAACCTGGCCCGGCTCGGCATGGGCGTGGTGAGCGTCCGCTGGTCGCAGCTCGGCTTCGGCCGTACCTCGTCGACCTCCCGGGGCCAGGCCACCGCGCGCAACCTCTTCGGGTTCAAGGACGGCACGGCCAACCTCAAGGCCGAGGACACCGACCTGCTGCGTGATCAGTTGTGGGTGCAGCCGGGCGACGGGCCGGACTGGATGGCCGGCGGCTCGTACCTGGTCACCCGCAAGATTCGGATGCTGGTGGAGACCTGGGACCGGACCTCCCTCGCTGAGCAGGAGGAGATCGTCGGCCGGGCCAAGGGCAGCGGCGCGCCACTCGGTCGGAGCGACGAGTTCGATGAGCCCGACTTCGCCGCGCGCGGCGCGGACGGGAAGACGGTCATCGCCGAGCACGCCCATGTCGCGTTGGCCCACCCGAGCCGGAACAGCGGTGCCCAGCTGCTCCGCCGGGGTTACAACTTCGTCGACGGCTCGGACGGCCTCGGCCGGCTCGACGCGGGCCTCTTCTTCATCGCCTACCAGCGCGATCCACGCCGCCAGTTCGTGCCGATCCAGACTCAGTTGGCGCGGCACGACGTGATGAACGAATACCTGCGACACGTCTCCAGCGGTGTGTTCGCCTGTCCGCCCGGGGTGCGCGACGGCGGGGATTACTGGGGGCGTGGGCTGTTCGGCTGACCGTCGTCCGGATGGCGACAGTCGGGTCGACCGAGCCTGCGGTGGCGCCGGGCGGCGCCGACGGGGGATCATGGTGGCAGCCTGACCACGGCCATCCGTGCGCTGGGCACCGCAGCACGTGGCGCCGCCGCCGCGGACCGCGGTCACCCGTTTGCCGGCGGCGCGAAGCGCGTACCGGCAGACGCCGGTCCCACCGAACTGAATGAGGATGCAATATTAATCCCATGAGAGCCCGCGTACTGGTGGTCGACGATGACCCCGCGCTCGCCGAGATGCTCGGAATTGTGCTGCGTAGTGAGGGTTTCCTACCCTCGTTCGTGGCCGACGGCGAGCGGGCGTTGGCCGCTTTTCGCGACAGTCGTCCCGATATCGTGCTGCTTGACCTGATGCTTCCCGGCATGAGCGGTATAGACGTCGCCCGGTCGATCCGCGCGGAGTCCGGCGTGCCCATCGTCATGCTGACCGCCAAGAGCGACACCGTGGACGTCGTGCTCGGCCTGGAGTCCGGTGCCGACGACTACGTGGTCAAGCCGTTCAAGCCCAAGGAGTTGGTGGCCCGGATGCGGGCCCGTCTGCGCCGAGGCGAGGACGTGGCCCCCGAGATGCTCACCATCGGGCCGCCCGACAACCAGATCACCATCGACGTGCCGGCGCACACCGTGAGCCGCAACGACGAGGAGGTGAAGCTGACTCCGCTGGAGTTCGACCTGCTTGTCGCACTCGCCCGCAAGCCTCGTCAGGTCTTCACCCGTGAGGTGCTGCTCGAGCAGGTCTGGGGCTACCGGCACGCGGCCGACACCCGTCTGGTCAACGTGCACGTCCAGCGGCTGCGGGCCAAGATCGAGCCGGACCCGGAGCGGCCGGAAATCATCCTCACCGTGCGGGGCGTGGGCTACAAGGCGGGGACCGGATAGCCTGGTCGCACTGTGTCAACCTCGCCGCCGCCACCCTCCCCGAGTACGGCGCCCCGCCGGCCCAGCGCCGCCGGGGAGCTCTGGCGTGCGGTGAGTGTCCGGGTCGCGGGCGTGCTGGGTCGGGCGCACCAGACCTGGCGCCGCTCGCTCCAGGTCCGGGTGGTGACCATCACGCTCGTCGCGTCCAGCCTGCTGGTCGGCGGCTTCGCGTTCCTCATCGCTGACAAGATCACCACCATCCTGCTCGACAGCGCGCGCAGCGACGTGCGGCAGCGGGTGACCAGTGGTGCCAGCTACGCGGCCAAGCAGGTCTCCTTCTACGGGCAGCCGCAGGAGGCGCAGCTTCAGGAGACCATCGACGGCACCGTCAACTACCTGGCCGGCGGCGACCCCCAGCAGACCAGCGGGGTGGTGGTGGCGATCACCGCCGACGACTACCCCAACGACATCCAGACCCGCACCTCCCCGTCGGCGAACGTCCAGCCGCTGATCAGCCCCGAGCTGCGCGCCGCGATCGCCGACGGCAAGGTGGCCAGCCAGATCCGCACCGGGCGACTCACCGACGAGACCACCAAATACCTGGTCTACGGCTCACCCGTGCCGACCCGCTTCGGCCAGATCGAGCTCTACTATCTGGTCCCGCTGGGCCGGCAGGACGTCACCGCCGCCGACGCCCGAGCCACAGTGGTGGCCACCGGCGTCGCCCTGGTGATCCTGCTCGGCCTGCTCGCGGCGCTGGTCACCCGGCTGGTGGTCAACCCGGTCCGGGTCGCCGCCCGCACCGCCCAGCGACTCTCCGCGGGCCTGCTCGACCAGCGGATGGTGGTCAACGGCGAGGACGACCTCGCCCTGCTCGCCGCGTCGTTCAACCAGATGGCCACCAACCTGCAACGGCAGATCCTGCGCCTGGAAGAGATGTCCCGGTTGCAGCGCCGCTTCACCTCCGACGTCTCCCACGAGCTGCGGACCCCGCTGACCACGGTCCGGATGGCCGCTGACCTGATCTTCGCCGAGCGCGACGAGTTCGACCCGGCGGTCGCCCGCAGCGCCGAACTGCTCCAGGCCGAGCTGGACCGATTCGAGGAACTGCTCACCGACCTCTTGGAGATCAGTCGGTTCGACGCGGGCTTCGCCATGCTGGATTCCGAGCCGACCGACCTGGTGCCGGTGGTGCACCGGGTGGTCGACCGGCTGGCCGGGCTGGCCGAGCGGGTGGGCGTACCGATCGAACTCGACCTGCCGGGCACGCCGGTGATCGCCGAGGTTGACCCGCGCCGGGTCGAGCGGGTGCTGCGCAACCTGGTCGGTAACGCTGTCGAGCACGGTGAGGCCCGGCCGGTGCTGATCACCCTCGGCATCGACGAGACCGCCGTGGCGATCACCGTCCGGGACCACGGTGTGGGGCTGAAGGTGGGCGAGGAGAAGTTGGTGTTCAACCGGTTCTGGCGGGCGGACCCGTCCCGGGCCCGGCAGACCGGGGGCACCGGCCTCGGCCTGTCGATCAGCCTGGAGGACGCCCGGCTGCACGGCGGCTGGCTGGAGGCGTGGGGCGCTCCCGGGCAGGGCGCGCAGTTCCGGCTCACCCTGCCGGCCCGTGCCGGCGACCGGCTGACCACCTCGCCGCTGCGGCTGGTGCCGGCCGACGCGACGCTGCCGTTCGGCGGCCCCCGCGACGGCAACCCTCGCGATGGTGGCTCCCGTGACGGCGGCCAACTTGCCATCGGTCCCGGCACCGGCGGGGCACTGGCGATCGGTCCGGCTCCGGCCGGCGACGGCCAGCGGACGGAGGTGCACTCGTGAGACGGCCGACCCTGCTCGGGGCCTTCGGCGTGATGGTGCTGCTGGGCGCCGGCTGCGGCATCCCGGCGGCGTCCGACGTGCGGGTGGACGGCAAGGGCGGTGCCGCGACCGAGGCCGGTGTGATCAGCCGGGGCAGTGAGCCACCGACGCGGACCGCCAGCGGCACCCTCCAAGAGGTGTTCGTCCGCAACTTCCTGTCCGCCGCCGCAGGCGAGCCGGATCGGGCGTACGAGCGGGTCAAGGCGTTCGTCGCCCCGGAGGACAAGATCCGCCTACAGGACAAGAAGGGCAGCGAGGTCGCGCTGAACGTGGTGCGGCTGCGCGAGGCGGTCTACACCCCCAACAGGGACTTGACCACGACCGTGAAGATCACGGTGCAGCAGATCGGTGTGCTGCGGGCCAACGGCACCCTGGCTCCGCCGGTGGCGACCGAGACGGAGTACGAGTTCGGCCTGCGCAGCGCGTCGTTCGACGGCGGCGTCGACGATGACCGCGCCGGCCTGTACATCATCAACCCGCCCAACGTGCTGCTGCTCAGCGACACCGCGCTCCGACAGTATTACCAGGACGAGACGATCTACTTCTGGAGCTCCGACCGCACCCGTCTGGTGCCTGACCAGCGCTACCGACCGCAGGCGGTGCCGGTCGAGCGGCGGGTCAACGAGGTGGTGAAGTGGCTGGTCGGCGGTCCCTCCGACTGGCTGCGCCCGGGAGTCGTCGGGCTGCCGGACCGCACCGAGCTGATCAACAACGCCACCGGTGGGAACGGTCGGTGGGAGGTCAACCTGGACATGCCCAGCGACGACCAGAACGGCATCGACCAGTTGATCACCCAGATCGCCTGGTCGTTGGGTGACCTGCCGGGCCAACTGGAGCTGAAGATCCGCAACAACGCGCAACCGGTGGTGATCCTGGGCGAGCGCCGAAACTCCCATGCGCTCTACCCGCACGCCGCCAGCCCGCTGCGCTTCGGGGTGTACGACGGTGCGATCCACCCGCTCGACTTCGAAGGCGAGCCCAGCGGCACCGTGCCGCTGGCGCCCGAGGTCAACCGCAACGTCGTCTCGGCCAGCCTCGGGTTCGCCAAGGACCGGCGGATCCTCGCCGCGATGGTGGTCACCGGCAGCAAGAACCGCTACCGGCTCGCCGTGGGCACGGGCGTCGAGCCGGTCTCCGTGCTCAGCCGCAGCAGCACCGAGTACTCCTCGATCAGCCGGCCGGTCTGGCTGCGGATGGTCGACTCCCGACCCGGCCGCGGCCTGGTCGTGGCCGACGGGCAGCTCTACCGGTTCGACGAGACGGCGCGGATGTATCAGATGCCGCTCAACCTGCCCTCCGGCGAGGTCACTGCGGTGGCCGCCGCGTTGGACGGCCAGCGGGTGGCGCTGATCGCCGGCGGCCGCCTCTACGTCGCCGCTGTCAACCTCGACGGCGGCGGGGTCTCCATCGGCCCGCCCCGAGAGCTGGTCACCTCGCTGACCAACCCGACGGCGGTCGACTGGGGCAGGGAGGACCAACTGGTGGTGGCCGGGTCCGTCGGCCAGCCGGCGCTCTACGAGATCAGCGTCGACGGCGCCCTGGAGACGCCGTTGCGGACCGACCTCGGTGCCAAGGTCAACCACCTGACCGCGTACCCGAGCAACCGCGGCGTGCGGGCGCCCAGCGGTGCCTACATGTACGAGGTGAACGGGGTGGCCTACCGCAGTAGCCCGTTCGAACGCATCGAGCCCAGCCGGGTACGCGGCATCGCCCAGGTGCCGGCCGGCGTGCGGCAGAGCAACCCGTCGGCCCCGTTCTTCCTCTACTGACCCGGTGGGCGGGCTCTGGGCGGACCTCGCCGACCTGGTGCTACCCGCCGACTGCGCCGGTTGTCGCGAGCGCCGCCCCGGCCTGCGGCACGGGGTCTGCCCCGCCTGCGTCACCGCGCTGAGCCAGTTGCGGCCACGGGCGGTGCGCCCCACCCCCGCCCCGCCGGGTCTGCCGTCCTGCGTCGCACTCGGCTCGTACGCGGGTCCGCTGCGCGAGGCTCTGCTGGCGTACAAGGAACACGGCCGACACGGCCTGGCCCGCCCACTCGGCGCGCTGCTCGCCGAGGTCGTCGCGGCGGCCGTCGGCGAGCCTCGTCCGTTGGCGTTGGTTCCGGTCCCGGACACCGCGGCGGCGGCCCGGTCCCGTTACGGAGACCACCTCGACCGGTTGGCCCGGCACTGCGCGGTCCGGCTCAACCGGGGCGGTTGGGCGGCGCGGGTGCACCGTCCGCTGCGGGCGCTGCCCCGGCCCGACTCGGTCACCCTGGACAGCGCCGGGCGGGCGGCGGCGGCCGAGGCGGCCTTCCAGCCTCGCTCGGCCGGACCGTTGCGGGGTGGTGCCGCGGGCCCGGCGCCGGTCGTGGTGCTGCTCGACGACATCGTCACCACCGGGGTGACCCTCGCCGCCGCGAGCGGAGTGCTGAGCGCGACGGGATGGGCGCCAACAGTCGCCGCCGTGCTCGCGGCGACCGAGAAAAGACACCAGTCGTAACCCATCGTGTTTCCGTTTCACCCGTTGGTGTATGAGCTGCGAAAAATTCTGGGCCGTCTCGGCAACATGGGGTGACTGCCGGGCAAACAGGAGTTAGCGTTTCGCTGTCGGGGGTAGGAGGTCGTTCCAACCGCCCTCGGCGGTGAGAGGAGGCGTAGCCGTACAACCGGTCGACGCCAGCGGGTCTCCCCACGGCGCGCGGCCGGGTAACCGGATCGAAGACCGTCCGAACAAGGGAGGTCACGTGGACATCGTGGTCAAGGGCCGTAACGTCGAAGTTCCCGATCATTACCGGGTACACGTAGCCGAGAAACTCGCGAAGATCGAACGCTACGACCACAAACTTATTCGCGTCGATGTCGAGCTGTTTCACGAGCGCAATCCGCGCCAAGCCGACCACTGCCAGCGGGTGGAGATCACCTGCGTTTCCCGGGGTCCGGTGATTCGGGCCGAGGCCTGCACGAACGACTTCTACAGCGCGCTCGACGCCGCCATCGCGAAGCTCGACACCCGGCTACGCCGCGCAGCCGACCGCCGCCGCGTACACCGGGGCCGGCACGCGCCGATCTCCGTCGCCGAGGCCACCGCGGGCCTGCCGGTCGCCGACCTGGTCTCCACCGCGCCGAGCGACGGCGCCCGCGCCGGCACGGCCGTCGCGGAGCGGGTCGAGGAGGAGTACGACGACCAGCAGCCGTGGCACATCGCCCGGGAGAAGGTGCACCCGGCGGAGCCGATGACCATCGACGACGCGCTGTTCGAGATGGAACTGGTCGGCCACGACTTCTACCTTTTCCAGGACAAGGAGTCCGGCCGTCCCAGCGTCGTCTACCGGCGGCACGCCTACGACTACGGGATCATCTCCCTCGCCACCTGACCCACCCCTCTCGTTCGACCGGGGAGTTGTGGCGGGACGTCCCGCCACAACTCCCTGCCGCCGTTCTCAGCGCAGGTCGGTGGGGAGCAGCGCGAACGTCAGATCGTCCAGGCGGGTGCCGTCCAGGCCGGGCAGCCGGCCACGCTGGAGCCCCTCCCGCTGGAAGCCGACCCGCTCCAGCACCCGGTGCGAGGCGACGTTTCCCGGCACTGTGCCGGCGACCAGCCGGGTGACACCCGCCGAACCGAACGCCCACGCGGCGAGCAGCCGGACCGCACGGGTCGCGTACCCCCGGCCCCGCCACTCGGGTAGCAGCGCGTAGCCGACCGAGCCCTCACCGCTGGCCGCGTCCGTGATCGACATCCCGCAACTGCCCGCCGGCGCGCCGCTGGACACGTCGACGATCAGCAGTCGGGCGATGACACCGGTGAGCCAGGCGCTCTCCGCCAGCAGGCAGCGCCGTTGCGTCGCCTCGGGCGTCGGCGGCACCGGCGGTGCCTGGTTGGCGACGACCTCCGGTCGGCTGTGCAGCCGGTGCATCAGCTCCGCGTCGTCCGGCGCGAGCCGGCGCACTGTCACGACACCGTCGCTGAGCAGCCCGCCGGGCAGGTCGGGCAGCAGGCGGGCGGTCGGCCCGGGCGGGTCGCCGACGAGGCGTACCCAGGCCAGCAGGTCGTGGCGGTCCCCGTCCCGGCCGGATCCGGCCGACCGGCGCGAGCCCTCGTAGCGGTAGCCGGCGGCCAGCGCGACCCGCTGGCTCGATGCGTTCTCCGGCTCGGTGAGCAGCTCCAGGCGGGCGGTGCCGGCGGCGAACGCGTGGTCGCTCAGCGCGCGGGTCGCGGCGGTGGCGACCCCGCGTCCGCGCGCCGCCGGCCGCACCCAGTAGCCGATCTCGACCTGACCCCGGGCGGACACCGGGTTGTTCAACCCCACCGCGCCGAGCAGCCGGTCGGTGGCCGGGTCGGCGATGGCGTACGCGGCGCCGCCGCCGGTCCAGGCCGCCGGAGCGCCCACCTCGATCCACCAGCGGGCGTCGACATCGGTGTACGGGGCTGGCAGGTTCGACACGAACCGCTGGCTGACCGGGTCGGCGCAGCCGTCGACCACGTCGGCGGTGTCCCCGGTGTGAAACGGCCGCAGCCGCACCCCGTACGCCTCGATGACCTCCTGCTCGGTCACGCCAGATCCTCGGCGAGCAGCGCGGCGACCCAGACGTCGGCCCGTTCGCCCCGGTGCGGTACGGCACCCCGGGCGGTCCCCTCGAACGAGAAGCCGGCCTTCTCCGCCACCCGACGGGAGGCGTCGTTGCCGACGTTCGCCTTCCACTCGATCCGGGCCAGACCCAGCGCGGTGAAACCCCAGGCACTCAGCGCGAGCAGCGCGGCCGTCATGTAGCCGCGACCACGGGCGTCGGGCGCGGTCATGAACCCCACGTCGGCCAGCAGCGGGTCGGTCGGGGAGAGCCGCAGGTCGATGGTGCCCGCGTAGCTGTCGTCCGGGTCGGAGATCACGAAGCAGGCGGCGTCGCCCCGGGCCCACAGCGCCTGGCAGTGCTCCTGGTACCACAGCGCGTCGGCGTGGTCGTACGGGTCCGGCACCGTGGTCCAGCGGATCGACTCCGGGTCCCGGCAGGTCCGCACCACGGCGCCCAGGTCCCGCTCCTCCATGGGCCGCAGCCGCAGCTCGCCCGCCCCGGTGGTGGCGAACAGAACGGGCTGCGGGCGGCCGAAGACGGCGGCCCGGCGGGCGGCGAGGGTGCCCGGCTGGGCCGGCCCGGGCGACCCGGCGGCGGGCACCTCGCCAGGCAGCAGCGAACCGATCCAGCCGTCCGCCACGCCCTCCAGCGCCGGGTTGGCCATCCGCAACCGGCCGTCGACCCGGAAACCGGCTCGGAGGGCCACCAGCCGGGAGGCGTGGTTGCCCACCTCGGCCTGCCAGATGAGCCGACGCAGGCCGACGGTGTCGAAGGACCAGCGGGCCACCGCCCGGGTGGCCCGGACCATCACGCCCCGACCACGCGCCCACGGTGCCGTCCAGTAGCCGACCTCACCGGTACCGTCCTTGTCGATGGAGATCAGGCCGTTGGCGCCCAGCAGCTCACCGGTGCCCGGGTCGCAGACCGCGAACGGTGCCCCGGTGCCCTCGGCCCAGGACTTCCGGCTCATCTCGGTGACAAATCCGTGCGCGTGTTCCGGCCGGTATGGGCGCGGTACGGTGGTCCAGCGCTGAATGTCGGGGTCCTGGCAGGCTCGGTGGACGGCCTCGGCATCCGCCTCCCGCCAGGGTCGCAGCAGCACGCCGTCCTCGATGATCTCCACGGGCTCCACTCGTGCATCCTGCCGCAGCGTTCGCCGACGGCGTAACCGGATAACGTTTGGGGCGAGCGCAGGACGCGAGTTATGTCGGGTTCCGCGGGGTCGAGCACCGCCACCAGTGACCATCGCGCCGATGGAGCGCCTACGATGGTTCGAGACTGTCTAGGGGAGCGTTGATCCGTGTCGATTCTGGAAAAGGTCCTTAACGCGGGCGAGGGCCGCATGGTGCGCCGCCTCAAGGCGATCGCCAATGCCGTCAGCTCGATCGAGGACGACTACATCAACCTCACCGATGAGGAACTGGCCGGCATGACCGAGCAGTTCCGAGAGCGGCTCGAGGAGGGTGAGACCCTCGATGATCTGCTGCCGGAGGCGTTCGCGGTGGCCCGCGAGGCGGCCGCCAGGGTGCTGGGCCAGCGCCCGTACGACGTCCAGGTGATGGGCGGCGCGGCGCTGCACTTCGGCAACATCGCCGAGATGAAGACCGGTGAGGGTAAGACGCTGACCTCGGTCATGGCCGTCTACCTCAACGCGCTCTCCGGCAAGGGCGTCCACGTCATCACGGTCAACGACTACCTCGCCCAGCGTGACGCGGCGTGGATGGGCCGGGTGCACGAGTTCCTCGGGCTGACCGTCGGCGTGGTGCTGCCCAACCGGCCGGCCAGCGAGCACAAGGCCGCCTACGAGTGCGACATCACCTACGGCACCAACAACGAGTTCGGCTTCGACTACCTGCGCGACAACATGGCGTGGTCGAAGGACGAGCTGGTGCAGCGCGGGCACAACTTCGCGGTGGTCGACGAGGTCGACTCGATCCTGATCGACGAGGCCCGCACCCCGCTGATCATCTCCGGCCCGGCCGAGCACTCCGCCCGCTGGTACGGCGAGTTCGCCGGCGTGGTGGCCCGGCTCCAGCCCGGCACCGACGGCGAGGGCGACTACGAGGTCGACCACTCCAAGCGCACCATCGCGGTGACCGAGCGGGGCGTCGCCAAGGTCGAGGACCGGCTCGGCATCGACAACCTGTACGAGTCGGTGAACACCCCGCTGGTCGGCTACCTCAACAACGCCATCAAGGCCAAGGAGCTCTACAAGCGCGACAAGGACTACATCGTCAGCGACGGTGAGGTCCTGATCGTCGACGAGTTCACCGGTCGCATCCTGCACGGCCGTCGCTACAACGAGGGCATGCACCAGGCGATCGAGGCCAAGGAGGGGGTGGAGATCAAGCAGGAGAACCAGACCCTGGCCACCATCACCCTTCAGAACTACTTCCGCCTCTACGAGAAGCTGTCCGGAATGACCGGTACGGCCCAGACCGAGGCGAGCGAGTTCAACAAGGTCTACAAGGTCGGCGTCGTGACGATCCCGACCCACCGCCCGATGGTTCGCGAAGACCGGCCGGACGTCATCTACAAGACGGAAAAGGCCAAGTTCAACGCCGTTATCGAGGACATCGCCGAGCGGCACCAGATGGGCCAGCCGGTGCTCGTCGGCACCGTCTCGGTGGAAAACTCCGAGATCCTCTCCCAGCTCCTGCGTCGCCGGGGCATCCCGCACAACGTGCTGAACGCCAAGTTCCACGCGCGGGAGGCCGAGATCGTCGCCCAGGCAGGGCGTAAGGGCGCTGTCACCGTGGCGACCAACATGGCCGGTCGCGGCACCGACATCCTGCTCGGCGGCAACGCCGAGTTCCTCGCCGCGAACGAGCTGCGCCAGCGCGGCCTCGACCCGCTGGAGAACGAGGAAGAGTACGCCAAGGCGATGGAGGAGGTCCTTCCCAAGTGGAAGCAGGCCTGCGACGCCGAGGCGGAGGAGGTCGCCGCCGCCGGTGGCCTCTACGTGCTGGGCACCGAACGGCACGAGTCCCGGCGGATCGACAACCAGCTGCGCGGTCGCGCCGGCCGGCAGGGCGACCCGGGCGAGTCCCGTTTCTACCTGTCGCTGCAGGACGAGCTGATGCGGCGCTTCCGGGCCGGGGCCGTCGAGGCGGTGATGGAGCGCTTCAACATCCCGGAGGACGTGCCCATCGAGTCGAAGATGGTCACCCGGCAGATCAAGAGCGCCCAGGCCCAGATCGAGGGCCAGAACGCCGAGATCCGCAAGAACGTGCTCAAGTACGACGAGGTGCTCAACAAGCAGCGCCAGGTCGTCTACGCCGAGCGGCTCCGGGTGCTCAACGGTGAAGACCTCTCCGACCAGGTCCGCAACATGATCGACGACACCGTCGAGGCGTACGTGCGGGGTGCCACCTCCGAGGGCTACGGCGAAGACTGGGATCTTGAGCAGCTCTGGTCCAGCCTCAAGCAGCTCTACCCGGTCAGCGTGACGATCGAGGAGTTGGAGGAGGAAACCGGCGGCTCTCGGGCCGGCATGGACGCCGACTTCCTGGTCGCCCGCCTCAAGGAGGACGCCAACGCCGCGTACGACCGCCGTGAGGAGCAGCTCGGCACCGAGGGCGTTCGCCAACTCGAGCGGATGGTGCTGCTCCAGGTCATCGACCGCAAGTGGCGCGAGCACCTCTACGAGATGGACTACCTCCAGGAGGGCATCAACCTGCGCGCGTACGCCCAGCGCGACCCGGTGGTGGAATACCAGCGCGAGGGCTTCGACATGTTCGCCACGATGATGGAGGGCATCAAGGAGGAGACCGTCGGTTTCCTCTACAACATCGAGGTCCAGGTCACCGAACCCGAGCCGGAGGCGGGGGCCGACGAGGTCACGCTGCTCGACAAGCCGGTCGAGATCCGGGCCAAGGGCCTCAACCAGGCACCGCGGCGGCAGGGCCTGCAATACTCCGCGCCCACCATCGACGGCGAGGCCAGCCCCGGTGCGGTCGCGGTGGAGCAGGCCGAGCAGCAGGCTCCGGCGCTCGGCGTTGGCCGACCGGCTCCGGGTGCCCCTGCGGCACCGGGGCAGAGCGCGCCGTCCGCTCCGCAGCGGCCGGCATCCGGGCTGCGTGGCCCGGCTGTTCCGTCGGCTGCCGCCCGTCGGACGGCACCCAACCAGGCCGAGGCGAGCAACGGCCCGTCCCGCAACGCGCCGTGCCCGTGTGGCTCGGGCCGCAAGTACAAGCGCTGCCACGGCGCCCCCAACGGCGGCAACTGACCGACAGCGTCCGCGCAGCGACAGTCCCTGACCGACGGGTCCCGGCCGACCAGGCCGGGGCCCGTCGGTGTCTGCCAGCCCCGCCGGCCCTACAACCACCTGCCTGGGCGGCCCTCCTCGGGTGACACGCACCCGCACACCGTGATCACCTCGCCTTCATGAAAACCGGGCCATCACCCACAGCCGGACAACCCGATTTCCTGAAACCGGAGTGGATCACCCGGTCTGGCCCTGGCCTGGCTCGGTCCTGGCCTGGCTTAACCCTGCCCTGGCCCCGTCCGCCCTGGCCCTGGTCCAGCCCTGTTCGGCCCGGCCCTGTTCGGCCCGGCCCTGTTCGGCCCGGCCCTGTTCGGCCCGGCCCTGTTCGGCCCGGCCCTGTTCGGCCCGGCCCTGTTCGGCCCGGCCCGGCCTAGTCCTGCCGGGCCGGCCCTGCCTGGCTTGGCCCCGGCCCTGCCTGGCTTGGCCCCGGCCCTGCCTGGCTTGGCCCCGGCCCTGCCTGGCTTGGCCGGCTCGTCCTAGCCCGGCGGGGCACGGGTTGGAGCCGTCCTGGGCGCGGCCAGGTGACCGATTGGGGCCGGGAGTGTGGTCAGAGCACGTGTAGGGCGGTGCAGAGCCAGCGGCCACGACGGTGCTCCAGGCGCACTGCCAACGCCCAACTTCGGCCGCTGGCGCCGGTGAGGACGGCTGCCGCCTCCACAGCGGTCTCCCTGGGCTCGCAAACTCGCAGGCGTAGCAGCCGAACCAGTGGTCGGCCGGTGCGACGGCGGGTTGTCCCGGCCCGGCCGGACGCGCGGGCGAGTTCGGTCAGCAGGTCGGCTGCTCGGGTCGGGTCGAGCAGCGCTCGCACCTGGTTCGGCGAGCGGTAGCCGTTGACCACCTCCACGCACGTGCCGACGAAGCGGTGCGCCGCTCGGGTGGTCTCCGGAGCGGCCGTCGGCGGTAACGACGCGACGGGATGGGTGGCGGGTCGGTTGGGCACCGGGCGCAGCGGTGTTCGGCGTTCCGGCGGCCGGAGGGGGAGGGGTCTGGTGGAGGCGAACAGGTCGAGGGCGAGCTGACCGTCGGTCGGTGCTGGCCAGTACGCCCCGTCGGTCTCGTCGACGTACGGCGGGTCGAAGGGCGGGACGGGGCGCAGTCGCACGGGTGGTCGGGAAGGACCGGGTCGTGCTCTGCTCATCATGGCCCCCTTTGATCTTGCGTTTGCCTTCGTTTGCCTCCGACAAGCTCGATTCTGAGTGAGACAACTGTCTCGGTCAATGGCTTCCCGGTACCCACGACCAACAAAGGCCCTTGATCCACTCGCGTTTCTTGATACCGCGGTACCGCGGCGGCCTCGATGCCCCGACTTCCGTAAACCCGAGTGGATCAAGCCAGGTCGGACGCCCGGACCGCCCACGGCCGTCAGGCGAAGGGCTGGCTGAGGGGTCGATCGTGACGTGGGCTGCAGGTGACTCGGCCGGCGCGGCGCGAGCGGCTGGCGGGCTGGTCGTGACGCGAGCAGCAGGCAGGTGACTCGGCCAGCGTGGTGCGAGCGGCTGGCGGGCTGGTCGTGACGTGGGCGGCAGGCAGGCACGGCCGTGGCGTGAGCGGCAGGCAGGTGACTCGGTCAGCGGGGCGCCAGCGGCTGGCGGGCTGGTCGTGACGTGGGCGGCGCGCAGGCACGGCCGTGGCGTGAGCGGCAGGCAGGCGGCTCGGCCAGCGCGGCGCGAGCGGCAGGCGGGCTGGTCGGGACGTGGGCGGGCAGCCAGGCGGGCCGGCGGGCCGACCGGATGGGCTGGGCCGCTACTCGGGGTCCCTGTCGATGAGCGGGTTGCTCTGCACCCAGTCTGCGGTTTCGTCGTATTTGCGCGCTATGTACTCTTCCAGGCGGGTCCGCTCGACGCGCCACTGGCCGCGCCCGCCGATCTTGATCGCCGGCAGTTCGCCGCTGCGCACCATGTGGTAGACCTGCGAATCCGACACGTTGAGCTCGGCAGCCACGTCGGAGAGCAGCAGGAACCTCGGCTCCACAGGAACTCCCGGTGTTGATGTCGTTTGGCTCAGTTTGCCACCGACAGCGCTGACCGCCCAGCACCGGCCCGGTTCGGCGGCCGACCGGCAGCGCGAGACACACCGGGCGGGAGCTTCCTCCGGCCGGAGGCGAGGTGTATGACGGTCACGGCGTGCGGCATGATCTGCGCCCGTGCCGGCGGCCGCCGGTGGAGGACGACGCGGGGAGACGACCGGTGACCGACGAGCTTGTCCGGGTGTACGTGCCGGCGACCGTACCGATGCTGGCTCGGCTGCGTGAGGCGGGGCTCGCCGCCGACCAGGCGCACGCCGTGACCCCGGCGCTTCGCGAGTGGTACGCGGAGGGCGACGAGGAGGAGTTGGAGTACGTCGCGTTCACCCGGGCTGCGCAGGACGCCCTGCACCTGCTGCGGGCCGACCCGAGCGCGCCCCGCCGTCGCGTCGTCGTCTCGGTCGACCTGCCGTCGGGGGCGATCGGGCGTGGCGACGGTGAGTTGGGCTCCAGCACTGTGGCGTTGACCGGTGCCGTGCCGGTGGGCGCGGTGGCGGCCATCCACGTGGACGGCGCGGACGCGGTCGAGGAGATCGGCGCGGCGGCCGACGTGGTGGCCGAGGCGGCGGCTGGTGACCCCGACGCCCAGTTCACCGTCGACGGCGCCGAGGATCACGAGCTGGAGTGGTACGACGTGACGGAGCTGGACCAACTGCTCCGCGCCGCCACCTGAGCCGACACCGGCCGGGACCGTCGAACACCGCACACCGGCCGGGACCGCCTGACGTCGAACGCCGGCCGGGACCGCCGGACACCGGCCGGGACCCGTCGGACACCGGCCGGGAACCGCCGGACACCGGCCGGGACCGTCTGGCGCCGGACACCGGCCCGACGCCGGGTCAACGAGCCGGGTCCGCCTTTGCCGGGTCCGCGTCGACCGCCTGAGCGTCGTCGGAGGTCTCGGTCGGGTCCGCGTCGTACGCCTTGGCGTAGCCCGGCTTGTCGTCCTCGGGGTCGGCCTGGTCCGGGACCGGGCTTGGGCTGTCGGCTGGTTCGTCGTCGTCGGTGTGGGCGGGGCTGAGCGTGCGGCCGAACGCGATGAGCGCGGTCAGCGCCCCCACGAACAGCACCCAGATGCCGTTGTCCACCCGGGAGGTGCCGAGTGAGGTCTGCGCCACCGCGTCCGCCTCACTGAGCGCGCTGGCGAGGTCGAGCAGCGACCGGCCGCCGACCCGGATGATCACCTCGGCGAGCAGCAGGAGGAGCCCCGGCCCGGCGCCGGCGAGCAGGTACGCGGGCCAGCGCAGCGCCGGGGCGTCGGGATCGCGGCGGACGGCTCGACGTCGTGCCCAGGTCAGGTAGCCGAAGGCCAGGAGGCCGGCCAGGAGCCCGGCGACGAGCGATTCGGTGCGGGACACCCACTTGGCCGCGCTGATCAACGATTCCTGGCTGTCGCCGGCGCCGAAGAGGTCGAACAGCGGGTCGCGGGCGCGGCTGAACGCGACCACGAAGATCAGGGTGCCCAGCGCGGCGGTGACCACGGCACCGATCGCCGGGGCGGTTCGCGCGGCGGCCAGCGCGCCCCCGATGATCGCCGCTGCCGCGGTCGTGCCGGCGATCACGTTGGTGGTGGACGTGTCGAAGTAGGTGAGGTTGATGGCCACCGCGGCGGCGAGCCCGACCAGCATTCCGCCGCCGATCGCGCCGGCGAAGCGCAGGGTGGCCCAGTCGCCGTACCGGCGGGCCAGCAGGTTGCCACCGGCCAGCGCGACGGCGGCCCCGGCCACCAGCGCGGCCGAGATCACGCCGGGTAGGGCGAACGCGGAGAGGCTGATCGCGGTGACGCCGGCCGCCGCCGAGGTGATGGCCTCCCGGGTGGACCAGAGCATGGCGGCCAGCCAGCCGAGCGCCAGCAGCGCGAGCACAGTGGCGCCGGGGGCGGGCAGCGGCCGAGTGCCCGCGTTGACCGCCGGCTCGTCCGACTCGGCGGCCGGGGGGCGGCCGGGCTGCTTGGTCATCGTCTCCCCTTCGAGGCGGCAGGTCACCGACCATTCAGGGTACGCGGGCCCGCTGGGCTGCCTGTCGCCCCGGGACAGCAGGATGGATCGAGACCAGTCGGTAAGGGGAGGAGGGGTGCTGCGGTCCTTGGCGCAGGGCGGTGGCCGAGGTGGGTCGCGCGGCCCGTCGTGGGAGAATCACGGGAGGTCCCGCCGCTGCCCGGCCTCTCGTGTGGCGTCCGGTGTCCGGCCGTCCGGTCGGTGCCCGCGGGTCCGGTTTCGCCACTGCTGTCGAGATCGCCAGGAGCCCTGATGGATGCCGTGTTCTCCGTACCCGAGCCGCGCAACGAGCCGGTTCGCAACTACGAGCCGGGCAGCCCCGACCGGGACCGGCTCCAGCGGCGGCTGACCGAGCTCGCCGCCGAGCGCATCGACCTGCCGATGACCATCGGCGGTGAGCAGCGGATGGCCGGCGGCGACCCGATCAACGTGGTGCAGCCGCACAAGCACGCCCACGTGTTGGGTGTGACAGCGCACGCCAACCACGATGACGCCCGCGCCGCCGTGCAGGCGGCAAAGGATGCCGCGCCGATGTGGCGGGCGCTGCCCTTCGAGGAGCGCGCCGCGATCTTCCTGCGCGCCGCCGAGCTGCTCGCCGGTCCCTGGCGTGACACCCTCAACGCCGCCACCATGCTCGGCCAGTCGAAGACCGCGATCCAGGCGGAGATCGACGCGGCCTGCGAGTTCATCGACTTCCTGCGGTTCAACGTGCACTTCGCGCGTCGCCTGATGGAGGAGCAGCCGGCGTCCTCGCCCGGCGTCTGGAACCGCTTCGACCACCGCCCGCTGGAGGGCTTCGTCTACGCGGTCACCCCGTTCAACTTCACCGCCATCGCCGGCAATCTGCCGTCGGCGCCAGCCCTGCTGGGCAACACGGTGGTCTGGAAGCCGGGCCCGACCCAGCAGTTCGCCGCGCACTTCACCATGCGGCTGTTCGAGGCGGCCGGCCTGCCGCCCGGTGTGATCAACATGGTCACCGGCCGGGGCGAGGAGGTCTCCGATGTGGTGCTCGCCGACCCGGATCTGGCCGGCATCCACTTCACCGGCTCGACGAAGGTCTTCCAGCAGTTGTGGCGGACCGTGGGCGACAACATCGCCCGTTACCGGGGCTACCCGCGCCTGGTCGGTGAGACCGGCGGTAAGGACTTCGTCGTCGCGCACACCAGCGCCGACGTGGACGCTCTGCACACCGCGCTGATCCGCGGCGCGTACGAGTACCAGGGCCAGAAGTGCTCGGCGGCGTCGCGGGCGTACGTGCCGCGCTCGATCTGGGAGGGTGGGCTGCGGGACCGCCTGGCCGCCACCGCCGACTCGCTGACCTACGGTGACGTGGTCGACTTCAGCAACTTCGGCGGCGCCGTGATCGACGACAAGGCGTTCGCCCGGCACACCGCCGCGCTGGAACTGATCGCCGGTGACGACAGCTGCCGGGTGCTGGCCGGTGGCACCGCCGACGACTCGGTCGGCTACTTCGTGCGCCCGACGCTCTTCGAGTGCGGCGACGCCGCCCACGAGACCTTCACGACCGAGTACTTCGGGCCGATCCTGGGCGTGCACGTGTTCGACGACGCCCGGTTCGACGAGGTGGTGGCGCAGGCCGAGTCGATCGCCCCGTACGCGCTGACCGGCTCGGTGTTCGCCACCGACCGGCGGGTCGTCGAGTCGGTCGGCGAGCGCATGCGCTACGCGGCCGGCAACTTCTACATCAACGACAAGCCGACCGGCGCGGTGGTCGGGCAGCAGCCCTTCGGTGGCGCCCGCGCCAGCGGCACCAACGACAAGGCCGGCTCCTGGCTGAACCTGGTCCGCTGGGTCTCCCCGCGAACGATCAAGGAGACCTTCGTGCCGCCGACCGACCACACGTACCCCCACATGGGCTGACCGGCGACGACCCGCCGGCGGCGTGCGTGAGCGCCGCCGGCGGACGCCCGGAACGGCCAATCCATCGATAGTCCTCAACGGACAGTCTGCCGCCGACAGTGCACTTAGGAAGTCCTGTTGGGTGGCAAACCGGCAAATCCTGGACGCCGCGTGCGCAAAGTGGCAGCGTAGTGGGCATGGCGGATTCCGGAGTCAACCCTACGGCGGCGGCCCTGCTCGGCCTCCTCCACGAGGGCCCGATGACAGGCGGTCAGTTGATGGCCGCCGCTGAGCGCCGTCTGGCGCCGTACTGGTCGATGACCCGCAGTCAGGTGTACCGCGAGTTGCCGGTGCTGGCTGAGCGGGGTTTTGTGCGGCTCGGCAAGCCGGGGCCGCGGATGAGCCAGCCGTACGCGCTGACCGCCAGCGGAAAACGGACGTTTTCCCGCTGGCTCGCGGAGAACCCGGGGCGGGACACCATCCGCAACCCGATAGCGCTGCGGATGGCCTTCGGCAACCTGCACTCCGCCAGCCAGCTGAAGAGCCTGTACGCCTCGGCCAACGAATACCACACCGAGGCCCTCGCCCAGGTGCGGGAGCAGGTGAAGAACGCCAAACGGGACGGCGAGACGTACGACGCCAGCGCGCTGGAGTTCGCGGTCGCCTACCACCGGGCTGCCCTCTCGTGGCTGAAGTCCGCCCCCGTCGGGTGACGATCGGCTGGTTCGCGCACCGGCAACGGGCTGCCGTGAGCCCGGGGGCGCACCCCCGATTTGACGCTGCTCCGCGGGGCTCGCAAGCTCACCCCTCGCCCGCGCAGTACGCTTGTCTGTCGTGACCGCTGCCGATTACGCCGAACAGCTCAAGGAACTCGACGCGACCCTGCGAAACATCGAGGCCGTCCTCAACCTCGACCGGCTCCACGAGGACAAGGCCCGCCTTGAGCAGGAGGCGTCCGCCCCCGACCTGTGGGACGACCAGGCCAAGGCCCAGCAGGTGACCTCGCAGCTGTCGTACGTCAACGGCGAGATCAGCAAGCTGGGCAGCCTGCGCTCCCAGCTCGACGACGCCCAGGTGCTGCTGGAGCTGGCCGAGGCCGAGTCCGACCCGGGCGTGTTGACCGAGGTCGAGTCGGAGATCACCGGGTTGACCAAGGCCATCCAGGAGATGGAGGTCCGCACCCTGCTCTCCGGCGAGTACGACTCCCGGGAGGCACTCGTCGCCATCCGGGCCGGCGCCGGTGGTGTGGACGCCGCGGACTTCGCCGAGATGCTGCTGCGGATGTACCTGCGCTGGGCGGAGCGGCACGGCTACCCGACCGAGGTCTACGAGACCTCGTACGCCGAGGAGGCGGGTCTGAAGTCGGCCACCTTCGCGGTCAAGGTGCCGTACGCGTACGGCACGCTCAGTGTCGAGTCGGGCACGCACCGGCTGGTCCGGATCAGCCCGTTCGACAACCAGGGGCGTCGGCAGACCAGCTTCGCGGGGGTCGAGGTCCTGCCGGTCACCGAGCAGACCGACCACATCGACATCCCGGAGAACGAGGTACGCGTCGACGTCTACCGCTCCTCCGGCCCGGGTGGGCAGAGCGTCAACACCACCGACTCGGCGGTGCGGCTGACGCACATCCCGACCGGCATCGTGGTGACCTGCCAGAACGAGAAGTCCCAGCTGCAGAACAAGGCCTCCGCGCTGCGGGTGCTCCAGGCTCGGCTGCTGGAGCGCAAGCGCCAGGAGGAGCAGGCCAAGCTCGAAGGGCTCAAGGAGAACGCGGCGGGCTCGTGGGGTGACCAGATGCGCTCGTACGTCCTGCACCCCTATCAGATGGTGAAGGATCTCCGAACTGAGCAGGAGACCGGCAATCCGAGCGCGGTCTTCGACGGCGAGTTGGACGGTTTCATCGAGGCGGGCATCCGTTGGCGTAAGCAGCGACAGCTCGCTAACGACGGTGCGTAACGGCGCGCGGGCGGAGCGCGTCGTCGATCTCCAGGTAGGAGCCTGATTCGACGACTCGTGCCGGATCGGCGGGGCGTGGGGCTTGGCTCAGTTGTTACACCGCGTAGACTCACCACCCGTGATTCAGCTTGAGCAAGTGACGAAGACGTACCCGAAGGCGTCCCGGCCTTCGCTCGACAACGTGTCCGTCTCGATCGAGAAGGGCGAGTTCGTCTTCTTCATCGGTCCATCCGGCTCCGGCAAGTCCACGATCATCAAGATGCTGCTGCACGAGGTGGCCCCCAACAAGGGGCGCGTCGTCGTGAACGGCAAGGACGTCACGTCGATGCGGTCCTGGAAGCGACCCCACTTCCGGCGCTCGATCGGCTGTGTCTTCCAGGACTTCCGGCTGCTGCCGAACCGCACCGCCTACGAGAACGTGGCGTTCGCTCTCGAGGTGATCGGCAAGACGAAGGCGGTTGCCCGCCGCGTCGTGCCGGAGGTGCTGGAGCTGGTCGGGCTCGGTGGCAAGGAGCACCGCTACCCGCACGAGCTCTCCGGTGGTGAGCAGCAGCGGGTCGCCGTCGCCCGGGCGTTCGTGAACCGTCCGCTGATCCTTCTCGCGGACGAGCCCACCGGAAACCTGGACCCGGACACCTCGATCGAGATCATGCGTCTGCTGGACCGGATCAATCGCACCGGCACGACCGTCGTGATGGTCACCCACGACTCCAACATCGTGAACCAGATGCGCCGCCGCGTCGTTGAGATTGAGAGCGGTCGCATCGTGCGTGACCAGGCCCGCGGCGTCTACGGGTGAGCCGGCGCTCCACCCCTGCGCAGCCTGACGACGAACACCTCATGCCGGAGACCCGGAGGAAATCCCGATGCGCGTGAAATACGTCCTGTCCGAGGTACTGGTCGGACTGTGGCGCAACGTGACCATGTCCATCGCGATGATCATCACGATGGCGGTCTCGCTGACCATGCTCGGCGCCAGCGGTCTCATGTACCGCCAGGTCGACGACATGAAGGACCTCTACTACAAGAACATCCAGGTCTCGATCTTCATGGAGCAGGAGGTCACCGAGCAGCAGCGCACCGACCTGCAGATTAAGCTCGACGGCGACCCCCTGGTCAAGGAGGTCATCTACGTCGACAAGGCCCAGGCGTACGAGCGCTTCAAGTCGATGTACCAGGACGCGCCGGACCTGGTGAACGCGGTCAAGCCGGACCAGCTGCCCGAGTCGTTCCGGCTCACACTGAACAACCCGGAGCAGTACAAGAGCGTCTACGACCAGTACAAGGACACTGAGGGTGTCGAGGAGATCGTCGACCAGAGTCGACTGCTCGACAAGATCTTCAATATCCTCACCTCGATCCAGAACATCGCCCTGGCCGCCGCCATCGTGATGGCGATCGCCGCCCTGCTGCTCGTCGCGAACACCATTCAGGTGGCCGCGTACAGCAAGCGGCGTGAGGTGGCGGTCATGAAGCTGGTCGGCGCGTCCAACTGGTTCATCCAGGCGCCGTTCGTGCTGGAGGCCGTGGTGGCCGGCCTGATCGGTTCACTGCTCGGTCTGGTGGCCCTGGTCGCGGCGAAGTATCTGCTCTTCGACGGGTCGTTGAGCGCGTTGCAGGGTCTGCTCTCGCCGATCACCTGGGGTGACATCCTGTTCATCTTCCCGGTGATGGCCGGCGTCGGTGGTCTGGTCAGCGCCGCCACCGCCTGGATCACCCTGCGCTTCTACCTGCGGGTCTAGGCACCGTACGGTCGTCCCGTGGTCTTCCGAGGACCCTCCCGCAGCCGGAAATAAACGGCGCGGGAGGGTCCTTCCACTCGGGTAGCATGATCGGTTGTCCGGCCGGGGTGAACCGGCCGCGGACGAGGGAGAGGAGGTGGCACCGATGCCACGGGAAAAGGGGCGCAAGGTGGTCGCCTCCAACAAGAAGGCGCGCCACGACTACGGGATCCTCGACACGTACGAGGCGGGCATGGCGCTGACCGGCACCGAGGTCAAGTCGCTGCGGGCCGGGCGGGCGTCGCTCGTCGACGCGTTCGCGCAGGAACGTGACGGCGAGTTGTACCTGCACGCGATGCACATTCCGGAGTACACCCAGGGCACCTGGACCAACCATGAGCCCCGGCGTACCCGCAAACTGCTGCTCAACCGGGGCGAGATCGACAAGCTCGTCGGCAAGACCCGCGAGGGTGGTTTCACCATCGTCCCGTTGCAGGTCTACTTCTCGGACGGCTGGGCCAAGGTCGAGATCGCGCTGGCCAAGGGTAAGAAGTCGTACGACAAGCGTCAGGACCTCGCCAAGCGCGACGCGGACCGGGAGATCGCCCGGGTGTCGGGTCGACGAGGCAAGGGAATGGACGACTAGTTCATCCTGTTTGTCCGGGTCGGTACGTCGGCCCGGGGCTCGGGATGAAAGCTGTTGCGCCAGGCGTTAGTCTTGTCAGTGCCGCCACATCGGCGGCCTGTCGAGGGGGTGACTGGTTTCGACTTCGTACGCAGCGACAGGGGAAGCGAGCCGAGGAAGCCGACGTCGTCTCGAGAATCGGTCGTCGGAAACTTATAAGCGCCAAGCAAAATCGCGCTGACTTCGCTCTCGCCGCCTGAGGCGAGTAGCTAAGTCTGTCGGCCTGGGAACGCCTTCGTCCCAGTAGCCGGCATCAGCTAGGAGGCTGGCCAATCGGACCCGGTCGCGGGGTCCGTGCGGCGAGATTAATCAGCGACTGGGCCCGTCACACCAACTTGCTCGCGTGAGCGGTGGGGCCGAGTAGAGGCACAGCGAGCTGCGCTCGGAGAAGCCCTGACAAACCGGCGAAGGACCCGGGTTCGATTCCCGGCACCTCCACCACCTCGAACGAAGCGCCCCGGCCACCGGCCGGGGCGCTTCGTTGTGTCGACGGGGTCTTACGCTGCCCCCTGTGACCAACCGAGAGCTGCGCCTGTCGGTCGGCGCGTCACCCGGCCAGCGGGTCGTGGCGGTGGTCGCCGGCGTCCTCGTCGCCGCCATCGGCGCGGCGTTCGTGGTGCTGCCCCTCGTCGCCGACGGGCTGCTGCGCCGGCTGACCGGACCGGGTGACGCGTTCGCCTCCTATGAGGAGGCTCGCGACCTGCCGCCGGGGCTGCTGCCACCGGGGCTACGGGACTCCGCTGACCCGAACCAGTCCGGTCCCAGCCCGCTCATCGGCCTGTGTGGTCTGCCCTTCGTGCTGCTCGGCCTCTACCTCGTGTTACGGGTGCTCCGAACGGCCGTCTGGTTGGACGGCAGCCGGGCGCGGGTACGCGGGGCGCTGCGCACCCGCACCGTCGACCTCGCCACCGCCAGGATCGAGGCGGGCGGGACGTCGTACCGCAAGGCGGGCGACGTCGACCCGGCCGGCGGGCCGCAGATGCGGGCCATTCTCGCCACCGACCCGGCCGGTACGCGAGGGGTCACCATCCCACTGCGCGGCATGGGGCTGCCCAGCCTGCCGCCGACAGAGCTGCGGGCGCTGGCCGAGGCGATGACGGCGGGCCGAGGGGGCGACGGGCGGGACGACGACACCCGTGCGGTGGCCGACCACCTGCGCCGCCTGGCGGAGCGCCGCTGGACCGACTGAGGCTGATACGTCCAGGCGGCTCGTGAGGGCTGCGGACGCGGTACTGCTGCGGCTGGTGGGGTCAGTGGGTTTGACGCGGCAGATGAGGCGATCCGGGGCCCTGGACAGGGCGGGTCGGGCAGGCTCACCATCGCGGTATGGGGTAGCAGCGCCGCGCGGGAGGTGCCATGGTCACCGGTCCGATCCAGCAGCCGTCACTCGTCGCCCGACCGCGCGTCGCGCATCAGGTGGGGCGTCCCGCCGATCCACCTCCCCTCGGTCTACCCGGCGAGCCGCGCCCCGCCGGCCTCGCCGGTGACGTGCACGCCCTCGGCCGGGCCGTCGCGGTCGCCAGCACCGCGCCGCGCTGGCGCGAAGCTGTTCTTCTTCGACTGCGTCCGGTGCGCCAGGGTTTCGCCGAGCACGTCCGGGCCACCGAGGGCCCCAGCGGCCTCTACCGGGAGTTGCTCACCCAGTCGCCGCGACTGGACCACGGCGTGCGGCTGCTGACCCGGGAGCACGCGGCGATCGTCGCCGCGATCCTGGCGGCGCAGCAGATCGCCGAGCGGCCCGAGGCGCACCCCGACGAGCTGCGGCACCGGGTCGGGCACCTGCTGCGGAAATTGGCCCGGCATCGGCGGCGCGGCGCCGACCTGCTCTGGGAGGCGTACCAGACGGACCTGGGCGGCGAGACCTGAGGGAACCGGCCGGTCGGCGGGCGCGTCGAACCGCACATGCGTCGACTCGCAGTGCTGCTCGTACTCCCATTGGTGCTCACGGCGGGCTGCGCCGCGACCGACACCGGTCCGGCCGACGCCCCACCCAGCCCGGCGCGCGACGCCGAGGCGTTCGACCAGCGGGCCGCTCAGGTCGCCGAGGCGTGGCGGCCGGGCCCCGACTGGCGCACCGCCTACGTGCCATTGGAGGGGCCGACACTGCTCACCGGCGACCCGGGCTTCACCCCCGACACCGAGGCGGCCTTCCGGGCCGGGTGGTACCGCGCGCAGGTGGCGATACCGCCTACCCGGGTCGGTGGCGAGATCCGGTTCCCGGACGGACGGCTGACGCTGCCGTTGATCAGCGCCGCCGAGGCGTACCGGCAGCTCGACACGGGTGACCCGCTGCCCTGCCCGGGACGGCCGAAGCAGCCCGGTCGGCCCACCCCCGGCGGCCCCACCGTCGAACCAGGGCCGGACGGGTGGGTGACGAGCAGCACGCGGACCGCCTGTCTCCCGCTCACCGTCACCGCTGTCACGTTCGACACCGTGCCGGTCCGCACGAGCCGCGGTGTGGCGCAGGTCCCGGCCTGGCTGTTCACCATCGAGGAGCTGACCGCCCGGGTGGCCCGGCTCGCCGTGGCGCCCACCGCGGTCACCAGGGTTCCCGAGCCCACCGCGCCGGCCCGCCCCCTGCCGGACGGGTTGGTGGCGGCCCAGGACCTGGCGGCCGTCGACGACACCCGGCTGACAGTGCGGCTCGGCGTCGGCGCGTGCGACACCGGGATCACCCCGCTGGTGTGGGAACGGCCGGACGTCGTGGTGGTCGGTGGCCGCGTCACCCGGGCCACCGGCGAATGCATCGCACTGCTGAAACTGGAGCCGGTCACCGTCACCCTCGCGACGCCGCTGGGCGCCCGGCCGGTGCTGGATGTCCACACCGGCGCCCCACTGTCGATCGCATCGCGCTGAACGACCCGGTTCAGAGGATGCTGGGCACGTCCGTGCTGATCGGCACCGGCACAACCGTGGGACGGTCGGCGCCCAGCCCGGCGGTGAGCGCCGCGCCGAGCTGATCGGGGGTCTCCACCACCTCCGTGGCGCAGCCGTAGCCGGCCGCGATCGCGACGATGTCCAGACCCGGCAGGTCCAGGCCGGGCACCCCGGGAGTGTGCTTCAGCTCGGCGAACGCCTTGAGGATGGCGTACTGCTGGTTGACCGGGACGACGACCACCACGGGCAGTGCCAGGCGCGCGGCCGTCCACAGCGCCTGCACCGAGTAGTGGAACGAGCCGTCGCCGACCACCGCCACCACCGGGCGACCGCGCCCGGTGTCCCGCTCGGCCAGGGCGACGCCGATTGCCGCCGGCAGCCCGTAGCCGAGGCCGCCGCTGGCCATGGTGAAGTACGACGCCGGGCGGGTGATCCGCAGCTGACGGCGCAGTGCGGACAGGTTGGACGGTGACTCCTGCACCAGCACGGCGTCGGTCGGCCAGTGCGCGGCCAGCGCGGCGAACAGGGCGTCGGCGCTCAGTGGGGTGCCGACCTCGGGCGGTGGTGGTGTGTCCCGTCGTGCGGGCGCCGGCCGGTCACTCGGCGGCACCCGTTCGACCAGCGCGTCCAGGGCCAGCCCCGGGTCACTGAGCAGACTGTCACCGACCGGGGCTCGGGCGGCCTCGTCCGGGTCGTCAGTGACGTGCAGCAGGCGGGCGCCGTCGGGCAGGTGCCCGCCCGGCACGTACGGGTAGTAGCGGAAGACCGGGGCGCCGACGACCAGCACCGTGTCGTGTCCGCGCAGCGCCTCGGCGAGGGGACCGATCGCGTACGGCAGCACGCCACGGAAGTGCGGGTGGTCCTCGGGGAAGACGGCTCGCTCGGTGGCGGGGGCCGACCAGACCGGCGCGGCGAGCCGTTCCGCCAGCGCCACCGCGGCCGACCAACTCGCCGAGCGGTCCACCCCCGGCCCGTACACGAGCGCCGGGTTGCGGCTGCCGGCCAGCACCGTGACGAACTCCGCCAACCGCTGCGGGTCCGGTGCGAACCGGGTGGCCACCGTTCGCGGCGCGGGCGGCGGGTCGGCTGGCTGGGCCCAGTCGTCCATCGGTAGGGAGAGGAAGACCGGCCCGGCCGGTGGCTGCACCGCGGTCGCGTACGCCCGCAGCATGGCCGCCGGGATGTCCTGCGCCCGCGCCGGCTCGTAGGCCCACTTCACGTACGGCTGCGGGAGTTCGGTGGGCCGGCGGTTGGCCAGCCGGGGTTCGAGGAGCAGCATCTCCCGGGTCTGTTGGCCGGCGGTGACGATGAGTGGGGTCTTGTTGTGCCAGGCGGTGACCAGGTTGCCCATGCCGTTGCCGGTGCCGGGGGCGGTGTGCAGGTTGACGTGGGCGGGCACTCCGGCGGCCTGGGCGTAGCCGTCGGCCATCGCCACGGCCGTCGCCTCGTGCAGCGCGTGGACGTAGTGGAAGTCGGCCGGGAAGTCCTGGAGGAATGGCTCCTCGGTGGAGCCCGGGTTGCCGAAGACGGTGGTCAGGCCGAGGGTGCGGAGCACGTCGTACGTCGCGTCCCGGACAGTTGCCATCGCCACCCGCCTCCGTGTCGCGGGCAGGGACAACCGTGATCGCCCTCCCGATCAGCCGAATCTATCGGGATGTGACGGACCTTTCGGGCTTTTCTCAGCGGTCGGTGCTCCGGAACGGTCGATCACCGGGAGGTCTGCCAACCGGTGCATCGGCCCTTCGTCTCAACTGTCTGATCACCCGCCGGTCAGACCTTAGCCAGCGCCCAGCACGCAAGCTATGGTGCCAGGCATGGCGTTGACAGCGCGGCGGAACCCGATGCGCCGGGCGGATCCGGTCGAGGACCGGCCCCCGGGCCGGGCTCACGGTTGACGGGTGTGTGGCATGCAGGGAGAGGGCCAGGCGATCGGCGGACGAGCGATGGAGTCGATGACCGGGCGGCTGCTGGTCGCGACTCCGGCGCTCAAGGACCCCAACTTCGACCGTACGGTGGTGCTGCTCGTCGCCCACGAGCCGGGCGGCGCGCTCGGCGTGGTGCTGAACCGGGCCACCGAGGTGCCGGTAGCCGACGTGCTCGGTGACTGGAGTGACCTGGCCCGCCACCCGGCGGTGCTCTTCGAGGGTGGCCCGGTGCAGCCCGACTCGGCGATCTGCCTCGCCCGGATGCGCCACCCGATGCGTCGGCTGAAGGGCTTCCACCAGGTGTCCGGGGCGGTCGGCACGATCGACCTCTCGGTCGACCCGGAGCGGTTGCGGGAGAGCATCGGTGGCATCCGGGTCTTCGCCGGCTACTCCGGCTGGGGCAGCGGCCAGTTGGAGCAGGAGATCGCCGACGGGTCCTGGTTCGTGCTGGACGGGCTGCCCGGGGACGCCTTCGTCGACCGGCCCGACGACCTGTGGCCGATGGTGCTGCGCCGGCAGGGCGGGATGATGGCCGCCGTCGCGCACTTCCCGCCGGACGTGGCGCTCAACTGACCCGGCTGTGGCGGGGGACCCCGCGAGATGACCATGCGAGCGGGTCTGTGTATAGTTTCCCAGTGCCCGGGCGACCGGGACAACAGCAAGGGGCCGTGGCGCAGCTGGTAGCGCACCACACTGGCAGTGTGGGGGTCAGGGGTTCGAGTCCCCTCGGCTCCACCCTTGAGAAACGCCCTGGCCGGGATGATCCGGTCAGGGCGTTCACTGTTTTGAGCCCTGCCGTCGTAAGCGCCGTGCTCACCCCTTCGCCAGTGGTCGGTAATACCCAGAGGGCTGGGGATTTGCGATGACACCACCTGATGCGTCAGGAGGTGGCGTTTGCTGGCCGGAGCGTTCATTCGATGATCTACGCATCACTCGAATGGCTTGTTGCATCCACCACCAGAGCATCTGCGGCCGTCGGGACATCTACCGCAGTCCCGGAGTGCGGCCACCGCGACCCTGAGATCTACCGTGCATTGGTACGCGGCGCACCGCCGGGTTGAACGCCCGTTCCATCGGACCGGGATCCTGTTGACGGTCGTGTGCCCGCTGCCGGTCATCCTCGGCGCTCCTGGTGCTCGCCGTGCTGGTCGTGTCCTACCTGCTGTAACTGGGGTTGGCAACCGTGCTGCGCGCGCCGTGGACGACCAGTCGTGAATCGGGCCGGTCACCAGAGACAGCGGTAGGCGGGCTTCGTCGCCTTTGGCTACCGGACGATCGGTGACCACTCCCGCTGGCTGGCGATCGTCACCCCGGGGGTGCGGTAATAGGGGTCCGCGGCGACGATCGCGGCAAACGCCTCGGCGTCTGGGACGTCAAAGACCAGGAGTGCTCCGGAGTCGTCGGCGAGCGGCCCGGCCATGACCAGCTGGCCCTCCTGATGCAGGGCCTGGAGACGCTCCCGGTGCGCCGGTCGAGCGGCGAGCCGGTCGGGTTCGTCGCCGAAGGACAGCTCCAAGATGAACACCGGGTCCTCCTCGTCGGGGCGATCTCTCGAAGCATCTTAGTCAATCCGCATCGTCACCACCGTCTGGTCGCGGGCGCCCCTAGCGGTGGTCAGGGATCGACGATCCCGATTGCCGCGCACGCCTGATGCTCCAATTCGTCGAGGTCGTAAGAGTCGGGGCGTCCGGTCGAGGCCGAGTTCGGTGTGCACGATGCTAGCGACGAGACGGAGCCGGCCCAACGGCCGCCAGCGCCGCCGCGCAGCGGGCGTGGAACCGCTTCCGGGATCACACCGTCGGGTACGGCTACAAGCTCTGGCGACCGCGGAAGTGCCCCGGTGATCCCCGCCGTCCGGGAGGCACCGGCTATCTGCACGATGAACTCGCCACCGCCGGCCCGGCCATCTGGGTCACCGAGGTGGTTGCTTACAACCGGCCGGTTGCTGGGCGGCTACCAGCAGGTCGCCGCCCAGCAACCGGGGCGCTGTGACCTACGAGCCGACGTCCTGCGGCACCGCGGCCGAGCCGATGAGGAATGCGCCCACCCGCAGCGTCGGGAAGACCAGCCAGTCGGTGGCGGCCAGCGCCCCGATGCCGAACAGGACGACGCCGTGTGCCGCGTTGCCGGTGGCCATGATCCAGCACAACGAGGTGCGGGCCGCCCAGGTGCGGATGAGCAGGCAGAACGCCAGCACCGGCGCGAACTGGGCCAGTCCAAACCTTACCTGCGTGCCACTGAGGACGAGCAGTGTCGCGACTAGCACGGGGAGGGCGAACGCGGTGATCTGGTGCGCTGACTGGGCATGTCGCCCCACCGAAGGGCACGGCAGGACGGTTCCCGCACCGACGGGCGCGGTGCTGCGGTCGGGTGCCGGGGTCGAAGACCGTCGGAACGTGGTCGGTCAGCAGATCGCTGCAACCGACCGGAAGGTCCCCCGACGCTTTACCCGGTCGAGTTCGTCCATGATCTCGGGGGGGGGGGGGGGGGGTGACCGCCCGCGCGAGGATGCTGCGTGACTCGAGCGCGCGGGGGCCTTCAGTTGCGGGTTAGCAGGTCAGTCGAAGACTAAACCAATCTGCTAACCCGCAACTGTCGCAACTTCTCTTGACGCCTAGATGGAGCGGCAGTCGATCGCGAACGGTGAGAATCCAGATCGGCCTTGGTTGTTGCTGCCGCCCAATTGCAAGTGCGACGCTCTGTACCTCTCAATTGCGCGAAGTTAAGAGATTCGCGAGGCGCGGAACAATGCCCCATCATCACTAATGATAACAGCGTGGCGGTTGGCGCCCCAAGTAATCGATTAGGGAAACTGAAATGCTTATTGAGGCGAGATGCCAGAGCAGTGAAGGTCGCTGACCGTGATCCAGAGCCGACTATAAGCTTTCAGCGGAGTCGGCACTTTGAATATTAGAATAATCCAATTGCCTCGGCCCCTCTTCAAAGCAGCGATGACGAACCATCATTGCTTCGAATATCTAGGCTTGTTGCACCCCACTGCATCCTACGTTCCTCTCGCACACGTAGTACCAATCGACCCCGACGCTAAAGCCGGCGCTCCCGCCGCCAGCACTACTCCCGTTCGGGTCGCCGACCGTGCGAGAGGTGCCATCGTTCAGCCAGAAGTAGCCGTACACGCCGTTGCCGTCCGCCTCTTTATCATAAACTTCCACGAAGGTGTGACCCGACGATACTGTTGCCACGTCAGAGCCGTGGTAGGCCGCAGTGAAGTGGGCATGGGCTGGTGATCCCCATGCACCCAGCATCAAGGTGGCGCCAATAGCGGAGGCCAAGGCGAGCCGGAGATTCTTAGGGATGTTCATATGCTCCTTCTTTCGATCGAAGATCGTTAAAGGTGAAGGCTACCTTGCAAGCTCTCTTCCGTCAATATCTATTGTTGCTTTCGAGATCGATGTCCAACGTAGTCGACGCGACGCTCATCAGGCGGTCGCGGGGTACCAGCGACCGCCTGATGAGCGTCAGGTTTCCTATAGCGCCGAGAGTTTGAACATCTAACTCACGTGCTACTACAGGGCATCACATTAGCGGCTCCACGCGTTTGAGGCTGCCCCGACAGCACGATGGGAGGAGTGGGTTCCGCGCACCGAGGGTGCGGCCGACGGGGCTGGGCGGGCACGCTGGCCGTATCCCGGCCGCGAAGGCGACCTGGGTCATTATGGTCGGCAACCTCACTGTCGGCGCCGGCGCGACGGTGACCATCGCACGCCCTTGGCGGTGTCGCAAGGCTGGGTGATTTCAGGAGTGCAGCGATCGCCGGCCGCCTGCGACCCGCCCGGCAGACCCCGCCGATGCCGATGTCGTCACTTCGAATCAGTTCCAGTCAAGCGCAGGTGAACTCACCGAGCATGACCAAACGCCCTGACCGATGATCCGGTCAGGGCGCTCTTTGATTGCTACGTCCGTTAAGGGCTGGATTAGCCCTGGCGGCTCTTCCACTGCGGGTTGGCGCGGTTCACCACGACCGTCCGGCCGCGACGGCGGACCACCACCGAACCTGGCTTCTGCTTCAGCGCACGCAACGAGCTACGTACCTTCATCTCTGCCTCCTCGGTGCAAGCGGTTCCGAGTATCGAAACGCCACGCCCACCCCGGGGATTCCCGCCCTCTACGCTGATGGCTGGCGATGCGTGGGGAGGTGCCAGAGTGTGGCCCGGGGCCTTTGTGACCGTGGTCTACGCGTTCCTCGGTTGGCTCGTGGCGTTCACCGCCCGGGCCGCGCTGCAACCGACGGTGAACAGAAACCGCAGCCCCGGTGTACGGACGCCGGCGACGATGCGTTCGGCGGAGCACTGGCACGCGGCGCACCAACGGGTCGCCCGCCCTCTGCGCCGCACCGGCATCCTGCTGGCGGCCGTCTCACCGCTGCCGATTGTGCTCGGGGCGGTCTTCGGTGATCCGCCGGTGATCGCGGCAGTGCTGGTGCTCGCCCTGCTCGTCGTGCCCTACCTGCTCTACCTGGCCTACCTCGCCGATCGCGCCGCAGGGTCCGTCGACGGGAAACGGTGACCGGAGCCGTCGAACCTTTGCCCCGCGCCGGCCGTACCAGTGGGCGGAGGTCATCCTCATGCCCGTACGCCGGCTCCTCGCCACGGTGCTGGTCGCTGCCGCGACAGTGCCCCTGGCCGCCACGCCCGCCGCCGCCCACGGTGCCCCGACCGACCCGATCAGTCGCGCGGCGGCCTGCGGCCCCGAGGGCCGGTACGCGGCCACCAGCGCCTGCCGGGCGGCGATCGAGGCCGGCGCGGCGGTGCGCGAATGGGACAACGTACGCGTCGCCGCGATCAACGGGCGAGACCGGGAACGGATCCCGGACGGTGAGTTGTGCAGCGGCGGACTGTCCGCGTACCGAGGGTTGGACCTGCCCCGCACCGACTGGCCGAGCACCGAACTGACCGCCGGAGCGAAGTTCACCTTCCGGTACCGGACCACCATCGAGCACCGGGGCACCTTCCGGCTCTACGTCACCACACCCGACTACGACCCGCGCAAGAAGCTCACCTGGGCGGATCTGGAGTCGCGCCCGTTTCTGACCCGGACCGACCCGCCGGTGCGGGCCGGGGCGTACCAGTTGGCGGGTCGGCTGCCGGCAGGCCGCAGCGGCCGACACCTGATCTACACGATCTGGCAGAACTCCAACACCCCGGACACCTACTACTCCTGCTCGGACGTGGTGTTCCGGGGTGCCAAGGCCGCCGCCGCCCCGTCGAAGGCCGCCGCGAAGAAGAGCGCGCCGGCGGCGCCGCGTACCGCTGCCAGTGGACCGGCCGCCGCCGAGTCCGCGGTGGCGGCGGCGGCCGACCCGGGCGTGCCGGTGGCGTCGGTGACCAACCTCGGCCGCCGGTGGCCGATGCTGGCCGGTGCCGCCGCCGTGCTGGTCCTGGCGTTGCTGATCGGCGCCGGACGGCGTCGCCGCAGCGCCGCAGCACCTGTGGGCCGGCAGTGCGAGGTACGCAACCACCGGGCCGGGCGGCGTCGGATCTGGTGACCCGACCCGCCCGAAGCTCGGCGGTGCTCAGCCCAGGTGCTGTTCGATCTCGGCCAACTCGTCGGCGGTGAAATCGAGGTTGTCCAGCGCGGCGATGTTCGTCTCCAACTGCTCGACGCTGCTCGCCCCGATGATCAGGCTGGTCATCCGCGGGTCACGCAGCGCCCAGGCCAACGCGAGCTGCGCGAGGGACTGGCCGCGCCGCTCGGCGATCGCGCCGAGGGCACGGATGGTGGCCATCTTCTCCTCGCTGAGGTCGCTCTCGTTGAGGAAGACGCTGGTGCGCACCCGCGAGTCGGCCGGGATGCCACCCAGGTAACGGTCGGTCAGCAGGCCCTGCGCCAACGGGCTGTACGCGATGCAGCCAGCGCCGACCCGCTCCAGCGTGTCGAGCAGGCCGTCGGACTCGGTCCAGCGGTTGAGCATCGAGTACGACGGCTGGTTGATCAGCAGCGGCGTACCCAGTTCGCCCAGGATCGCGGCGGCCCGCGCGGTCTGCTCCGAGTTGTAGTTCGAGATGCCGACGTAGAGCGCCTTGCCGGAGCGGACGATCGCGTCGAGCGCCCCCATCGTCTCCTCGAGCGGGGTGTCCGGGTCGAACCGGTGCGAGTAGAAGATGTCGACGTAGTCCAGCCCCATCCGGCCCAGCGACTGGTCCAGCGACGAGATGAGGTTCTTGCGCGAGCCCCACTCGCCGTACGGGCCGGGCCACATCAGGTACCCGGCCTTGCTGGAGATGACCAGCTCGTCCCGGTACGACTTCAGGTCGGTGGCGAGCATCCGGCCGAAGTTCTCCTCCGCCGAGCCGGGCGGCGGGCCGTAGTTGTTGGCCAGGTCGAAGTGGGTGACGCCCAGGTCGAAGGCGCGGCGCACGATGTCGCGCTGCCGTTCGAACGGGCGGTCCGGGCCGAAGTTGTGCCACAGGCCGAGCGAGACGGCGGGCAGCCGCAGCCCACTGCGTCCGCTGCGTCGGTAGGTCATGGTGTCGTAGCGGTCTTCCGCGGCGAGATAGGTCACGATCATGAGCCTAACTCCGGAGCACGGTGCCGGGGATCGGGCGTGTGAACCGGGACATCGGGGTAGTTTCGACGCCATGCGTTTCATTGCGCTCGACACCCCCAAACCGTTGTCCAAGATCGGGTTGGGCACCTGGCAGTTCGGCTCCCGGGAGTGGGGGTACGGCCCGGACTTCGAGCGGCAGGCGGCGCAGATCGTCCGGCGGGCCGTCGAGTTGGGCGTGACGGTCTTCGACAGCGCCGAGATCTACGGGTTCGGGCGCAGCGAGCGCATCCTCGGCGCGGCCCTCGGCGACGACCGGCCGAGGGTGGTGGTGGCCAGCAAGATCCTGCCCGTGCTGCCGGTGGCCGCGGTGGTGCAGCAGCGGGCGGTCGCCTCGGCGGCCCGCCTCGGCGTCACCAGCATCGACCTCTACCAGGTGCACCAGCCCAACCCGGTCGTCGGCGACCACACCACCATGCGTGGCATGCGCGTCCTGCAGGACGTCGGACTGGTCGGCGAGGTCGGCGTCAGCAACTACGGGCTGCGCCGCTGGCAGGTCGCCGAGGCGGCGCTCGGCCGTCGGGTGCTCACCAACCAGGTCCGCTACAGCATGCTGGACCGCGCGCCCGAACAGGACCTGCTGCCGTACGCGCGGCAGGCCGGCCGGGTGGTCATCGCGTACAGCCCGCTGGCACAGGGCTTCCTCTCCGGCCGGTACGACGCGAAGAACCCACCGACCGGGGCGGTCCGGCGGGCGAACCCGTACTTCCTCCCGGAAAACCTGGAACGCGGCGCGGCGCTGATCGACACGGTGCGTCAGGTCGCCGACGCCCATGACGCCACTCCCAGCCAGATCGCGCTGGCCTACCTGCTGCGCCACCCGAACGTGCTCGCCATCCCCGGCGCGTCCGGCGTCGAGCAGATGGAACGCAACGCCGCCGCGGCCGACATCGACCTTGCCGACGACGAGTACACGGCGCTGGCCGAGGCGGCGAAACGCTTCCGGCCGATCACCGGCCTCGCCGCGATGCCGGCGATGCTGCGCGCCCGGTTCGCCAAACCAACCGAGAAGTGAGCACAGTGGACGACATCACCGCACTGATCCTGGACGACCACGCCGCGTTCCGGCGCGGCTTCGCCCGCCTCGACGACGCCCGCGACGAGCAGGAGATGCTCGCCATCTGGGACGCCCTCGCCCTGCACCTGGACATCCACGCCGAAGCGGAGGAGGCGATCCTCTACCCGCACCTGGTCAAGCACGGCGACGACGGCGAGGACGAGACGGCCGACGCGATCGGCGACCACAACAAGATCCGCGACGCCATCGCCGACGCGAAGCTGCACCCGGTCGGCTCGGATCAGTGGTGGGAGGCGGTCGGCACGGCCCGCCGGGAGAACAGCGAGCACCTGGCCGAGGAGGAGGACGAGGCGCTGCCCGACTTCCGCCGGCACGCCAGCACCGAACTCCGCGCCGAGCTGGGCCAACGCTGGCTGACCTTCTACGGCGAGCACAAGAACGGTCGCAACCTCCCGTTCCGCGACAAGGACCCGCAGCAGTACGTCGCCGACCACCGCTGACATCTCCCCGACGCGGGGGAGTCGCCGGGACCGGCCCCGGTCGCAGAATGGCGAGGTGACGATCCGAGCCGCGCTGGCCCCGCTGGTCGCCGGCACCACCTGGCGACGCGGCGTGTTCCTGCTGCTCGGCGGGGTGCTGGCACTGCCGTACGGGCTGCTCGCGGTGACCTTCGCCCAACTGCTCGCCGATACGACGATCCCGCGCCCGCTGGTGTACGTCCTGCTGGTCATCGCGGTGTTGATCGCCGTGGTGCCGTTGTTGCTGGACGGCAGCCGGGCGTTGGAGATCGCCGCCGTCCGGGCGCTGCTCGGCGTCGACCTGCCCGAACCCGCGCCCGGGCACCACGGTGACCGGGAGACCCGGCTGCGGAGCGCACTCTGGATCGCCACCCATCTCATCGTCGGCGCGCTGGTGGGGATCGCGCTGTTCAGCGCCCTGCCGATGGCGCTGGCGTTCATCGCCCAGCAGTTCGGCATCGGCGAAGAGTTGACCAGCCGGGAACGGTTCGGGCCGCTGGACGGGCAGGACAGCGGCTGGCTGACAGTGACCGGGGTGCTGCTGCTGGTCGGCCTCGGCTACGCCGTCGCCGGGCTCGGCGCGCTCGCCGGATCCATGGCGCCGGTGCTGCTCGGCCCGGCCCAGGCCGAGCGGATCGCCGCCCTCGAAGCGCAGGCCAGCCGGCTCGCCGAACGCAACCGGCTGGCCCGGGAGCTGCACGACTCGGTCGGTCACGCGCTGACGGTGGCCACCCTCCAGGCCGGGGCCGCCCGCGAGGTCCTCGACACCGACCCGGAGTTCGTCCGGCGGGCGCTCACCGCCATCGAGGACGTCGGGCGCAACGCGATGGACGACCTCGACCACGTGCTCGGCCTGCTCCGGGAGGGCGGACGCGACCGGCCCGTGGTGGCGCCGCAGCGTACCCTCGCCGACCTGGACCGGTTGGTCACCGACGCCCGCGCAGCCGGCCTGGCCGTGCACGCGCATCGCGCCGGCGACCCGACCCGGGTGCCCGCGGTGGTCTCCCGGGAGGGTTACCGGATCGTCCAGGAGGGACTGACGAACGCCGCGCGGCACGGCCACGGGCCGGTGACTGTCCGCCTGGACCTGCACTCGGACGCGCTGGAGCTGGAGCTGGTCAACGCGCTGCGCCACACCGTCCGGGCGCAGCTGGGGCGGGGCGGTCGAGGTCTGGACGGCATGCGGGAGCGGGTGCTGCTGCTCGGCGGCCGGCTCACCGTGGGCCCGGACGGCGACCGGTGGCTGATCCGGGCCCGGCTGCCCTACGAGGAGACGCGATGAGCACTGGCGTCCTCGTCGTCGACGACGACGAGCTGATCCGGATCGGGCTGCGGGCCATCATCGACGCCCAACCCGACCTGCGGGTGGTCGCCGAAGCCGCCGACGGGGCCGAGGTGCCGCCGCTGGTCGCCCGGCACCGGCCCGACGTGGTGCTGATGGACGTGCGGATGCCCGGCATCGACGGCATCCAGGCCACCCGGCACCTGCTGGCCACCTCCGCCGACCCGCCACGGGTGCTGGTGGTCACCACGTTCGCCAACGACGAGTACGTCTACGAGGCGCTGCGCGCCGGGGCCTCGGGGTTCCTGCTCAAACGGGCCCGGCCCGCCGAGGTGGTGGAGGCGGTCCGGGTGGTCGCCGCGGGCGAGTCGCTGCTCTTCCCGGCCGCGATCCGTCAGCTGGTCGGGGCGTACGGGCCGGCGGGCGGCGACCGGTTGCGCGGGGCCCGGCTCACCGACCGGGAGGCCGAGGTGCTGCGGTTGATGAGCACCGGCCGGTCCAACCCGGAGATCGCCGCGCACCTGGTGGTCGGGGTGGAGACGATCAAGACGCACGTCGGCAACGTGCTGGCCAAGCTGGGCGTCCGCGACCGCACGCAGGCGGTCATCGCCGCCTACGAGTCCGGCTTCGTCACCCCGTCCGGCCCTGCCTAGCCGAGCGTTGCCGCGGAAAATGTGAGCTAGCGTGGGTCGGGTGACTGCGCCTACCCCGGTAATCCCGGTTCCACCGGCCGACCTGCCCGGCACGCTCGGCGCGCTGCGGGCGGCCGGTCACCACTACCGCACCGTCAAGCAGGAACTCCGTGACAACCTCCTCGCCCGGATGCGCTCCGGCGAGACCCGTTTCCCCGGCATCGTCGGCTATGACGACACAGTGCTGCCCGAGGTCGAGCGGGCGTTGCTCGCCGGGCACGACATGGTGCTGCTCGGCGAGCGCGGCCAGGGCAAGACCCGGCTGATCCGCTCGCTGGGCGCTTTGCTCGACGAGTGGACCCCGGTGCTGCCCGGCTCGGTGCTCAACGAGCACCCGATGCACCCGCTCACCCCGGCGTCCCGCGCCCAGGTCGCCGAGGCCGGCGACGAGCTGCCGATCGGCTGGCTGCACCGTTCGATGCGGTACGGCGAGAAGCTGGCCACCCCGGACACCAGCGTCGGCGACCTGATCGGTGACGTCGACCCGATCCGCATCGCCCAGGGTCGTACCCTCGGCGACCCGGAAACCATCCACTTCGGGTTGGTGCCGCGCACCAACCGGGGCATCTTCGCCGTCAACGAGCTGCCCGACCTGGCCGAGCGCATCCAGGTGGCGCTGCTCAACGTGCTGGAGGAGCGGGACATCCAGGTTCGCGGCTACCAGCTGCGGCTGCCACTGGACCTGCTCCTGGTGGCCAGCGCCAACCCGGAGGACTACACCAACCGGGGCCGGATCATCACCCCCCTCAAGGACCGGTTCGGCGCGGAGATCCGCACCCACTACCCGGTCGACCTGGAGTTGGAGCTGGCGCTGATCCGTCAGGAGGCGGACCTGGTCGCCGAGGTGCCGGAGCACGTGCTGGAGGTGCTGGCCCGCTTCGCCCGCGCCGTGCGGGAGTCGCCGTCGGTGGACCCGCGCTCCGGTGTCTCCGCCCGGTTCGCCATCGCCGCCGCCGAGACGGTGGCCGGCGCCGCGCTGCGGCGCGCCGGTCTGCTCGCCGCCTCCAGCACCCCGGACGGGCGTCCCGAGGCCGCCGTCGCCCGCGTCGGTGACGCGGTGTCGGTGACCAGCACGCTGCGCGGCAAGGTCGAGTTCGAGAGCGGTGAGGAGGGCCGGGAGATCGAGGTCCTCGCGCACCTGCTGCGTACCGCGACCGCCGAGACGTTCCGGGCCCACCTCGCCGGGTTGGACCTGTCCGGGTTCACCGCCCTGGTCGAGGACGGCGCCGCGATCGAGACCGGCGAGCTGGTCAGCGCCGCTGAGCTGTTGCGCCAGGTCGGCACCGTGCCCGGGTTGGCGAAGGTCCTGGACCGGCTCGGCCTGGGTGACGCGCCCACCTCGGAGGAGGCCGCCGCCGGCGTCGAGTTCGTACTGGAAGGGCTGCACCTGACCCGCCGGCTCGGCAAGGACGTCACCGACTCGGGGCGCACCGTCTACGGCGGTCGGGGCTGACGGTGGCCGGTAACCGGTTCCGTTACGGGCAGTGGAACGGCGGGCCCGACCCGCTCGCACCCCCGTACGACGTGCGCGAGGCGGTGGACGCGGTCGGTACGGAGGTGCTGGCCGGTGGCAGCCTGCGGGAGGCGCTGCGCGACCTGCTGCGCCGTGGCCCGCAGGGGCGGGGTGGCCTGGACGACCTGGCCGCCCGGGCGCGACGACTGCGCCGCGAGGCGATGCGCCGGGGTGACCTGGACGGCGCGGTGACCAGGGCGCAGGCCCTGCTCGACCAGGCCCTCGCCGCCGAACGGGACGAGCTGCGAGGTCGTGACGACGACGCGGCGCGGTTTGCCGAGGCGGTGCTGGACAATCTTCCCCGCTCGACCGCGCGGGCGGTGCAGGAGCTGTCCGGCTACCAGTGGGCCAGCGACGACGCCCGCCGCTCGTACCAGCAGATCCTCGACCAGCTTCGCGACGACGTGCTCGGTCAGCGGTTCGCCGGGCTGCGCGACGCCGTGCGCGCCTCCGCCGACCCGGCCGCCCAGCAGCGGCTCGCCGAGATGATGGGCGACCTGAACGACCTGCTCGCCCGGCACGGTCGCGCGGAGGACACCACCGACGCGTTCGCCGAGTTCATGCGCCGGCACGGCGACTTCTTCCCGGAGCAGCCGGAGACCGTCGACGAGCTGATCGACGTGCTGGCCCGCCGCTCGGCGGCGGGTGAGCGGCTGATGAACTCGCTGTCGGAGCGGCAGCGCGCCGAGCTGGCCGGGCTGATGCAGCAGTCGCTCGGCGATCGCCTCGCGGGGGAGATGTCAGCTCTCGACGCGAACCTGCGGGCGCTGCGACCCGATCTGCGCTGGGGGCGGGGCGAGCGGGTCCGCGGCGACCAGCCGTTGGACTACGCCGACGCGGCCGGCGCGCTGGGTGAGATCGGCGAGCTGGACGACCTGCTGGACCAGCTCGACCAGGAACACCCGGGGGCGACGCTCGATGACGTGGACGTCGACGCGGTGGCCCGCACGCTGGGCCGGGACGCGGCCGACGACGTTCGGCGGCTGCGCGATCTGGAGCGGGAGCTGCGCCGCCAGGGGTGGGTGAGCCGGGACGCGGAAGGGCTCACGCTGAGCCCGAAGGCGCTGCGCCGGCTCGGTGGGACCGCGCTGCGGCGGGTCTTCGCCGACCTGACCGCCGGGCCGCGCGGCCAGCACGACCTGCGCTCGGCCGGTGCGGCGGGCGAGGTCAGCGGCGCGTCCAGGCCCTGGGAGTACGGCGATGAGCAGCCGTTGGACGTGGTCCGGACGTTGACCCGGGCGGTCAGCCGGGCCGGGCCGACGGTCCCGGTGCAGCTCGCGGTGGACGACTTCGAGGTGGTGGAGACCGAGAAGCGGGCCTCGGCCGCTGTGGTGCTCTGCGTCGACCTGTCGTACTCGATGATCTCGCAGGGTCGTTGGGGGCCGATGAAGCAGACGGCGCTGGCGCTGGCTCACCTGATGGAGACGCGCTTTCCGCAGGACGCCCTGCAGATCGTCGGCTTCGGGCGGGAGGCGATGACGCTCACCCAGCAGGAGTTGGCGGCCGTGGAGCCGGACATGGAGCAGGGCACCAACCTGCAGCACGCGCTGCGGTTGGCGGGCCGGCACCTGCGCCGGCACCCGGACGCCGAGCCGGTGGTGCTGGTGGTCACCGACGGCGAGCCGACCGCCCACCTGGACCCGGACGACGGGGAGGCGCTGTTCCACTGGCCGCCGCTGCCGGAGACGATCGAGGCGACGGTCCGCGAGGTGGACCGGCTGAGCCGCTACGGCGCCACGCTCAACCTGTTCATGCTCGGCGACGACCCGGGTCTGCGGCGTTTCGTCGACGCGGTGGCCCGCCGTAGCCGGGGCCGCATGTTCACCCCGGACACCGACGACCTGGGCGAGTACGTGGTCAGCGACTACCTCCGCTCCCGCCAATCCCGCCGCTAAGTCCCGCCGGGGCGGGTTGACTGGGGGGATGGAGAGCGGGGGGTTGCGACAGGCCTACGGTGCGGTGTTCGCGGAGGTCGACGCCGGCGGGTTCGGTCCGGCTCCGCAGGGACAGCTCAGCGCCGAGCAGATCGTCGCGCATCTGGTCGCCAACGACGAGCTGATGATCCAGGCCACCGAGGCGCTGCTGGCCGGGTCGCCGTTCGCGTACTACGAGTTGGAAGAGGACATGCACCGTCCGCAGCTCGACGCGCTCGCCGCCGAACAGGGTGGTCTGCGTGGACTGACGGCGCTGCTGCACGGCACCAGTGATCGGCTGTGCGGGCTGGTCGACCAGCTCGGGCTGGCTGCGGAGACTCCGGTCGAGACGCACCTTCGCGAGGGCTTCGACCTCATCGTCGACGAGTCGCTGCCCTGGTCCCGGACCCTGGACCTGCACACCCGGGTCCATCTCCCCAAACACCAGGCCCAACTCCGACTCCTCCGCGCCTGAGACGCGTCACCGGCGCCGGGGCGCCGGTTGCCCGGGCGAGGCGTGGGCAGGGGCGGCAGCGTCCGGGTGTGGCGCGGGCAGGGGCAGGCCGTTCTGCTTAGCGTGATGTCTGTGAGACATCGTGATGTCTCACAGACATCACGCTCTCCCGAGTTACCGGCCCGGGCGGGCGCGTTTCACCGGCGCTCGTGCCGGCGCCGGGAGGCGTGGCCGGCTGAAGGTGCCTGCTGGCGTTGGGGCAGCGCGACGATCGGTTCCGCGCTGGGCCGGGAGGTGCTGCCGACCGACTCAGGTGTCGACCAACTCAGGTGTCGACCAACTCGGGGCGGGGGTGGAAGGTGCGGCGGTAGGTGGAGGGGGCCACCCCGATGCGCTGGTGCAGTTGCTGGCGTAGGGCGGCGGTGGTGCCGAAACCCGAGCGGTGGGCGATCTGGTCGACGGTGAGGTCGGTTGTCTCCAGCAGCAGCCGCGCGTGGTCGGTGCGCTGTTGCAGCAGCCACTGGGCCGGGCTCAGACCGGTTTCTGACCGGAAGCGCCGGGTGAAGGTGCGCACGCTCATCCGGGCCTGCTCGGCCAGGTCGCGCAGCGCGATCGGCTCGTGCAGCCGCTGCCGCGCCCACTCCCGGGCGCCCGCCGTGCTGGAGTCGGTCGCCTTCGGCACCGGCTGTTCGATGTACTGCGCCTGGCCGCCGTCGCGCCACGGTGGCATCACGCAGCGGCGGGCCGCCCGGTTGGCCACCTCGCTGCCGTGGTCGAGGCGGATGACGTGCAGGCAGAGGTCGATGCCGGCGGCGACCCCGGCCGAGGTGAGCACCCGGTCGTCGGCGATGAAGAGCACGCCCGGGTCGAGGTCCACCCGGCCGTGCAGGTGGCGGAAGCGCTCGGCGTACGCCCAGTGGGTGGTCGCCCGCCGCCCGTCGAGGAGCCCGGCGGCGGCGAGCACGAACGCCCCGGTGCAGATCGACATGATCCGGGCCCCCCGCTCGTACGCCGCGCGCAGCGCCCCGGTCACCTCCGACGCGATGGTGCCCGACGTCAGCACGGTGCCGTCGTGGATGCCGGGGACGATCACCGTGTCGGCGGTGTCGAGCAGTTCCAGGCCGTGGTCGGGGACCACCTGGAAGCCGGCGGTGCTGCGCACCGGCTGCCCGCCCGGGGTGCACACCCGCACGTCGTAGAAGGGTGTCCCGTCGGCGGCCCGGGCGGTGCTGAACACCTGGGACGGGGTGCCGAGGTCCAGGCCAACCACCTGGTGCAGAGCGAGGACGGCGATTCGATGCGGGCCAGCGGTCATGGCCCGATTATTGCGCATGATGGCTTTCCGGCCACTCGTCGCGGTGCCCGGCCCGGCCCAGACTTGCTCCGTGACCAAGAACCGTCGTCTGCATCCCGCCTGGCTGGTCGCCGCCGTCGCCTTCGTGGCGCTGGTCGGCGCGGCGGGCTTCCGCGCCACCCCGTCGGTGCTGCTGCACCCGCTGCACGAGGAGTTCGGCTGGCCGCTGGCCACCATCTCCGCGGCCGTCTCCGTCAACCTGTTGCTCTACGGGCTCACCGCGCCGTTCGCGGCAGCCCTGATGGACCGGTTCGGCATCCGCCGGGTGGTCTCGGTGGCGCTGCTGCTGGTCGCTGCGGGCAGCGGGTTGACGGTCTTCATGACCGCCAGCTGGCAGCTCCTGCTCTGCTGGGGTGTGCTGGTCGGGCTGGGCACCGGCTCGATGGCGCTGGCGTTCGTGGCCACCGTCACCGGCCGCTGGTTCGTCCGCAGGCGGGGTCTGGTGACCGGAGTGCTGACCGCCGGCGGGGCGGCCGGGCAACTCGTGTTTTTGCCACTGATCGCCATCCTGGTACGCGACCACGGCTGGCGGACGGCGGCGCTCGTCGTCGCCGCAGCGGCGCTGGCGGTCGTACCCCTGGTGGTGTGGCTTCTGCGCGAGCACCCGGCGGATCTCGGCCTGCCCGCCTACGGGGCGACCGAGGTCGTCGCGGCACCACCGGCGACCGGTGGTGCCGCGACCCGGGCGCTCGGCGCGCTGGCGACGGCGGCCCGGACCCGACCGTTCTGGCTGCTGGCCGGAGGGTTCGCGATCTGCGGCGCGACCACCAACGGCCTGGTCGGTACGCACTTCGTGCCGGCCGCGCACGACCACGGCATGGCCCAGACCACAGCGGCCGGGTTGCTCGCCCTGGTGGGGCTCTTCGACATCGTCGGCACTGTCGCCTCCGGCTGGCTCACCGACCGGGTGGACAGCCGGCTGCTGCTCGGCATGTACTACGCGCTGCGGGGGTTGTCCCTGCTGGTGCTGCCGAGCCTGTTCTCCGGCAGCGCTGAGCCGAGCATGCTGGTGTTCATCGTCTTCTACGGCCTGGACTGGGTGGCCACCGTGCCGCCGACCGTGGCGCTGTGCCGGGAGTACTTCGGCGGGGCCGGGGCGGTGGTGTTCGGCTGGGTGTTCGCCGCGCACCAACTCGGCGCGGCGGTCGCCGCCACCGGCGCGGGGCTGGTCCGGGACCGGCTGGGCGACTACGCGATGGCCTGGTACGTGGCGGGCGCTTTGTCGATCGGTGCCGCCGGACTGTCGTTGCTGCTGCGTCGACGACCGGGCCGAGCGGTGCCGGAGGCCGTGCTGCTCGCCGCGACCGCGCCCCGGGCCTGGAGCTACCGGGGCTGAGCGGGTTGGCTGGTCAGCCGATCGTCCACTGCTGGGCGGATCGGCCGTCGCAGGCGCGCTGGCGGATCTCGTCGTCGGGCTCGTCGCCGTCGTCGTCGGCCTGCGCGCACCTGCCGCTGTGCGCGGCCACCAGCAGCACCGGGCCGGTTCCGGTGGCGGACAGCCGCCACTGCTGGTTGGCCCCACCGTGGCAGGGGAACTGGAGCAACCGCGCGCCGTCGTCGGTACTGCCGCCCTCGACGTCCAGGCACTGCCCGTGGGCGGCGTTGGTCAGCGTCACCAGGCCCGCGCCGGCCGGGTTGACGACCCACTTCTGTTCCGGACCGCCGGTGCAGACGGCCAGCTCGGCCCCCGCTTCCTTGTCGTCGCCGTCGAGCCCCAGGCAGAGCCCGGACGCGACCCGCAGCACCCGGGGGCCGGTGGTCGGTGCCGTCGAGGGCGTCGGCGACGGCTCGACCGACGGGGTCGGGCTCGGCCCGGCCGCCCCGGTGGTGGCCTCCGCCGCGCTGGACGTCGCACCCACCGGGGCCGGCACCGCCGGTTCGTCGTCGCCGCCGAGCAGCCCGGTCGCGAAGACCACCCCGAGGAGTACGCCCACCAGGCCGACGCCGAGCGCCACCCGCAGCAGCGGGTCGGTGAGCGGGCCGGAACGCGCGGCCCGTCGGCGGCCGCCGTAGACGGTGCCGGCGGGGTCGGGGCGTTCCTCGGGCGCGGGCATACGGGCCATCCTCACCCACCGCCGTCGGCCACGGCCAGTCGGTGCCGTCAGTCGACGACCCGGACGTCCTTCCAGAACGCCACCCGGTCACGCACCATCTCGGCGTCCGGTTTGGGCTCCGGGTAATACCAGACCGCGTCCTTGCTGGTGCTGCCCTCGTGCTCAAGGGAGTAGTAGGAGGCGGTGCCCTTCCAGGGGCAGACGGTGTGCGTCGTGGACTCGCGGATCAGGTCGTCACGCAGGGCGGAGCGAGGGAAGTAGTGGTTGCCCTCCACCAGCACGGTGTCGTCGCTCTCGGCGACGACCAGGTCTTTCCACATGGCTTTTGGCATGCCCCAACACTATTCCGCGCCGCCCACCGGGGCTGTGCTCAGCGGGTGGGCTGGGGGTCGGTGACGTCGGCCACTGTGGCGTCGAGGGCGGCGATCGCGACGTCGGCGGCGATCGCGACGGCCAGGCCACGCTCGCCGGCGCCCAGGGTGATCTCCCGGCCGCGCAGTCGCTCGTCGGCGACCACCGGCCAGGCCGTGCTCGCGCCGAACGGGGTGATGGTGCCGCGTTCGTAGCCGGTGGCGGCGAGGGCGCCGGCCGCGTCCGGCATGGAGAGCCGGTGCACCCCGAGCAGGGCGCGCAGCTTGGGCCAGGAGATGACCCGGTCGCCGGGGGTGAGCACGAACAGGTGATCAGCTTCACCACGACGCACCACGATCGTTTTGACCACGTCCGGGACGGCCACGCCCCGGACGGCGGCGGCCTCCGCGAGACTGCCGACCGCACCATGCCTGACCAGCCGATACGGCAGTTGGGCGGCGTCCAGGGCGGCGATCGCTGGCGATGGCATGCCCGCCACGGTAGCCGTCGCGCCTGCTACCGGACGGGAAACTGCCCCTGCCGACATCCCACGGTTTCCGAACGGCGAGCGTAAGGTGATCACATGCGCGCTGAGCGTGTGGATCATCCGATTGACCATGATCAAGCGGTGGACACGCTGCGGCGGTCGTACGCCGCGGTGCCCACGGGCGAGCCTGTCCGGCTGGCCAAACGCACCTCCAACCTGTTCCGCCCCCGGTCCGCTCCCCGGACTCCGGGGCTCGACGTGAGTGGCCTGAACGGTGTGCTGTCGGTCGACAGGGCCGCCCGCACCGCCGATGTGCAGGGCATGTGCACCTACGAGGACCTGGTCGACGCGACCCTCCCGCACGGGCTGATGCCGTTGGTGGTGCCACAGTTGCGCACCATCACGCTGGGCGGAGCGGTGACCGGCCTCGGGATCGAGTCGACCTCGTTCCGCAACGGCCTGCCGCACGAGTCGGTACGCGAGATGGACATCCTCACCGGCTCCGGCGAGATCGTCACCGCCCGGCCGGACGGGGAGTACGCCGACCTGTTCACCGCGTTCCCCAACTCGCTGGGCAGCCTCGGGTACGCCACCCGGCTGCGCATCGAGCTGCAACCAGTCGGCCGGTACGTGGCGTTGCGCAACATCCGGTTCACCCAGCTGGAGGCGCTCACCGACGCGATCGCCGAGGTGACCGCCACCCGCTCCTGGGCCGGCGAGCCGGTCGATGTGATGGACGGCGTGATGTTCAGCCCCGGTGAGGCGTACCTGATCCTGGGCACCTTCACCGACGCGGCCGACCCGCCCAGTGACTACACCGGTCAGGCGATCTACTACCGGTCGCTGCGCCAGCGCACCCGCGACGTGCTCACCGCGTACGACTATCTGTGGCGCTGGGACACCGACTGGTTCTGGTGTTCCGCGGCGTTCGGTGCGCAGCACCCGGTCGTGCGCAGGCTCTGGCCGGCGCGTTACCGGCGCAGCGACTTCTACCACCGACTGGTCCGGTTGGAGCACCGTCACCAGGTGGCGGCCCGGATCGACCGGCTGCGCGGGCAACCGGCCCGGGAGCGGGTCGTGCAGGACGTGGAGATCCCGCTGGACCGTACTGCTGACTTCCTGCGCTGGTTCGCCAGCGCGGTGGGGATGAACCCGGTGTGGCTGTGCCCGTTGCGGCTGCGGGAGCCGGCGGGTCCCGGTTCGGCGCGGTCCTGGCCGCTGTATCCACTCCAGCCGGGCCAGGACTACGTCAACATTGGGTTCTGGGGGAGCGTGCCGATCGCGCCGGGCGCCGCCGACGGCGACGTCAACCGCACGATCGAACGCAGGGTGTCGGAGTCGGGCGGGCACAAGTCGCTCTACTCCGACGCGTACTACGACCGGGACGCCTTCGATCGCCTGTACGGCGGCGACACGTGGCGGGCGGTGAAAGACCGCTACGACCCGGACCACCGGCTGACGGGACTGTACGAAAAGGCGGTAGCACGAGCATGAGCCTGACCGACCGAGATCAGGGGGCGGCGAGCGTCCCCGCCACCCCGCCGGCGGGAGGCCGGCGCACGGGTCCGACCGTCGCTGACGTCGTCCGCGCGGTCACCGCCGGGCCGCTTCCGGTGCGGATCACCGGGTACGACGGCAGCGCCGTCGGCCCGTCCGACGCCGGCATCACCCTGGCGATCCGTTCCGAGCGTGGGCTGTCGTACCTGCTCACCGCACCCGGCGACCTGGGCATGGCCCGGGCGTACGTCAGTGGTGACCTGGCGTTGCAGGGGGTGCACCCGGGTGACCCGTACGAGGCGTTGCGGGTGCTCAAGGACGAGCTGCGGTTGCGCCCACCGGCGCTGGCCGAGGGGCTGGCGTTGGTCCGTGGGCTGGGCTGGGAGCGGCTGATGCCGCCGCCGGCGCCGCCGCAGGAGGCGCAGCCCCGCTGGAAGCGGGTGGTGAACGGGCTGCGGCACTCGCGGGTGCGGGACAGCACCGCCATCTCGCACCACTACGACGTCTCCAACGCCTTCTACGAGAAGGTGCTCGGCCCGTCGATGACGTACACCTGCGCGGTTTTCCGGTCTCCGGACGACACGCTGGAGCAGGCCCAGGCGGCGAAGTACGACCTGGTCGCCGGCAAGCTGGCGCTGAAGAAGGGGATGCGGCTGCTGGATGTCGGGTGCGGCTGGGGTGGCATGGTGCGCCACGCCGCGCGCGAGTACGGCGTCAAGGCCCTCGGGGTGACCCTGTCGAAGGCGCAGGCGCAGTGGGCGCAGGCGGCGATCGAGCGGGAGGGGTTGACCGAGTTGGCGGAGGTGCGGCACCTGGACTACCGGGACGCACCGGCCGAGCAGTTCGACGCCATCTCCTCGATCGGGCTGACCGAGCACATCGGGGTGCGCAACTATCCGGCCTACTTCGGGGCGCTGCGCAGCCGGCTGCGGCAGGGCGGGCGGCTGCTCAACCACTGCATCACCCGCGCGGACAACCGGGCTCCGCACCGGTCGGGCGCGTTCATCGACCGGTACGTCTTCCCGGACGGTGAGCTGGCCGGTCCGGGTCGGTTGATCAGCGAGGTGCACGACGCCGGGTTCGAGGTGCACCACGAGGAGAACCTGCGCCAGCACTACGCGCTGACGCTGGCTGCCTGGTGCCGCAACCTGGTCGAGCACTGGGACTTCTGCGTCTCGGAGGTGGGCGCGGGCACCGCCCGGGTGTGGGGGTTGTACATGGCCGGGTCGCGGATGGCGTTCGAGCGCAACGGCATCCAGCTGCACCAGGTGCTGGCCACCCACAACGGCCCGAACGGTGTGAGTGGCTATCCGTTGCGACCGGACTGGTTGCCCTGACCATCTGCTGAGTGTCGCCTGAAGCCGCGCCGGAAAAAGTCGGCGCGGCTTCTCGCGAAGCGATTGACAAAGAAGTTTTGTACGTACAAACTGGTTTTGCCATGAGAGACGTCCTGTACCTGGAGCAGATCGAGCAGGCCGAAGTCCTGCTCAAGCCGCATCGCGTCGAGGTGCTGCGGCAACTGGCCGAGCCGCGCACCTGCACGGAGGTCGCGGCCCGACTCGACCAGACGCCACAGCGCGTCTACTACCACGTCAAGCAGCTCGTCGCGGCCGGCCTCGTCGAGCTGGTCAACGAACGCAAGGTCCGTGGCATCACCGAAGGCATCTACCAGGCCGCCGCCCGGTCCTACTGGCTCTCCCCACGGCTCGTCGGCCGGATCGGCCTGCGCCGGGCCCGCGACGAGCTGAGCCTCGGCTACCTGCTCGACCTGATGGAGGAGGTCCAGGCCGACATCGCCGGCCTGGACCGGGCGGCGCCCGAGCTGCCCTCGATCGGGGTCTCCGGCGAGATCCGGGTGCCCCCCGAGCAGCGCCAGCAGTTCCTGCACGACCTGCAAACCGCACTTCAGGACCTGTTCACCCGCTACGGCGGCAGCGAAGGCGACGCCTTCAAGCTGGCCGTCGCCTGCTACCCGAAAGGAAATGACAATGAGTGAACCGATGAAGGTTCAGGCCCGCCTCTCCGCGCCCGTCGGGCGGGTCCGCCAGGCCCTCACCGACCCGGCCGAGCTGCGTCTCTGGCTGGCCGAACACGCCGAGGTCGAGCTGCCCCAGCGGTACGAGTTCTGGGGCCGCTTCACGCCCGAGGGCGACGCCCCGCACCAGCGGTTGCTGCACGTCGACGACGACACGTTGCGCTTCGGCTGGCTGCTCGACGGGGTGGAGACCACCACCGAGTTCCAGCTGGCCGCCGAGGGCACCGACAGCACCGTGCTGACGCTGATCCAGAGCCACTTCGACTTCGCCGAGGCGATGAGCGGCTCCAGCATCCGGGGCGTGCTCCAGACGTTCTGGGCGCTTGCCATCGCCAACCTGGCCGCCCACCTGGAGGGCAAGCCACTGCTGCCCCGCACCGACTTCACCTCCGCCGACCTGCGGGGTGAGCTGGTCATCGCCGCCCCCGCCGACAAGGTGTGGGAGTCGCTGACCGACTCCGAGCAGGCCAGCGCCTGGTTCGGCTACCCGATCGGCATCGAGCCCTGGGTCGGCGGCCGGTACGCCATGGGCGGCTTCGAGACCGGCTACGCGGCCAAGGTCGTCGACCTGGAGCCCGGCCGGCGGATGTCCGTGGACTGGGGACCGACCGGCGTGACGAACTGGGAGCTGGCCGAATCCGGTGGCAAGACCACGCTGACCTTCGTGCAGAGCGGCTTCGACGAGGCCAACCCGCCGTACGGGGCCTGGAGCGGGTCGGTTGCCGGGCTGTACGAGCTGCGCCGCTTCCACGAGGTGCCGAACTGGCAGCCGATCTGGATCTCCGAGGAGATCCCCGGCCTGGAGCCCGCCCCGACCAGCTGACGTGTGATCGTCTCGCCTTGATCGTGCTCGATCAGGGATGTAGTGGCCTCGTTCACCCCCGGAGGCCCCCACATCCTGGATCGAGCACGATCTTGTGCGTACCGGGGCGGTGGTTGTTCTGATCAGGTGGCGGGATGTGGTGACTTTTCGCTGTCGAGTGGGTACTGGCGGGCGATGTTCTTCATCTTTGGTCTGCGTACCAAGGTCGACCGGTCCGGTGTCGTGCAGCAGGTCTGCCGCCACTGCGGCAACCAGGCCGCACAGGTGATCACCCGCCGCTCGACGAAATTCACCCTCTTCTTCATCCCCCTCATTCCGATCCGTACCCGGTACGCGCAGCAGTGCACGTTCTGCGGGGCGGAGTACGAGATCTCCAGGTCCGACGCCGAACGCCTCCCGGTCGGCTGACCCGACGATGGAACGCTTCCTCTGCTGGCTGATCGGTCGACCAACGCCCCCGGTCGACGTGGCGGTGCACACCGTTGCCCGCCCGCCCTGCACTCCCGGTCGGCGCAGACGCCGCCGCGCACGCCGTCCGTCGGCCGGCACGACGCTGCCCCGCTCACCCTGGAACCGCTCCGGCGGCCGCTGACCGCAGGTCCGGGCGTCCGCGACGGCGTGCACGTTCGGCTCTGGCGGGGTTTCTGAGCGCTGGTTAGGCTTTCGGGGTTTGCCGTGGACCGGTCCTGCCGAGGGTGCACGCACGACGAAAGGGCCGGAGCGACCGTGTCCCGACAGGACGGAACGCAGGCTGCGGGGGCGCTCAACCCCGCCGGTGCGTTCGTCGCGGCTGCGGTCATCCTGCTGGAGGCGGGCTGGCTGGTCGCCGCGTTGCCCGGCGCCGCACTGGTCAGTGATGTCGGCGCGATGCTGGTCGCCGGCTGGGCGACACTCGCGTGCGTCGGGGTGGCCCGTCGGCATCCGACGCCGCTGCGTCGCTTCTGGACCCTGCTCGCCGTCACCATGGCGCTCGCCGCGATCGGCCGGGCGATCTGGACGGTGCAGCGGCTCGTCGGCGGCGACCTGCCGCACACGCCGGTGGTCGGGGTGGTCTTCACCGCCGGCATCCTCACCGGCACGGCCGCGTTGCTCAGCTCGCCGTCCGCACCACGGACCGCGGTCGGTCGGGCCCGTACGCTGCTGGACGGGGTGATCGTCGCCCTGGCCCTGGTGCCGATCGGTTGGGTGCTGGTCTTCCGCGGGGTCGCCGCGGCCGAGCTGGCCGACCCGGCGCGCACGCTCGGGCTGCTCTTCCCGATGTTCGACCTGATGCAGCTCACCATCCTGGTCGCGGTCTCCGGGCCGGCCCGGCCGATGTGGCGGCCGATGAGCATCCTCGCGGCGAGCCTCAGCCTGCGGGTCGTCGCCGACGTCGTCTACGTGTCGCTGGTCGCCCGCGCCGACTACGCCGCCGGTCACCCGATCGACCTGTGCTGGCCGTTGAGTTACCTGTTGATCGGCCTGGCCACCCGGAATCCGCCACCACCGGACTGCGACGGCACCGACGACACCGCCGAGTCGCCACTGCCGCCCTGGTGGCGGGTGGCGCTGCCGTACCTGCCGGTGGGTGGGGCGATCGTCGCGGTGGTGCTGGCTCGTCGGCCCACCGGGCAGACCCCGCAGCTGGTGTTCGTGACCATGATGGTGTTGCTGGCGACTCTCGCCGTCCGGCAGGGGTTGGCCGCCAACGAGAACCTCCGGCTGGTGGTCCGGTTGCGTCGGCTCGCGTACGGCGACCAGCTCACCGGGCTGCCCAACCGGCTGTTGTTCAACCGGCGACTGCGGCTGGCCCTGCGCGACGGGCGGCCGGTGGCCGTGCTGCTGCTCGACCTGGACGGGTTCAAGCAGGTCAACGACCGGTTCGGGCATGCCACCGGTGACACCCTGCTGACCGGGCTCGCGGCCCGGATGCGCACTGCCGTCAACGGCGACGGCACCATCGCCCGGCTCGGCGGTGACGAGTTCGCCGTGCTGGTCGACGGCGACCGGCCGGTGTCACCCGAACGGCTCGCCGAGCGGCTGCTCGACGCGCTGCGGCCGTCCGACGACGAGGAGGACGTCGGGGTGCACCCGTCGGCGAGCATCGGTATCGCCGAGTTCGGCCCGCAGCACGCCTCCCACACCGACCTGCTGCGCGACGCCGACATCGCCATGTACGCGGCCAAGGCGGCCGGGAAGTCCGCGTACCGGACGTGCACACCGGCGCTGCGCGAGTCGGCCGTCTCCCGCGCCGAGCTGATCGCCGACCTGCGCCGCGCTGTCGACGAGGATCAACTGCGCCTGGAGTTCCAACCCATCGTCGACCTGAGCACCGGTGCGGTACGCAGCGCCGAGGCGCTGGTGCGCTGGCGGCACCCCCGGCTGGGGATGTTGGCGCCGGCGAAGTTCCTGCCGCTGGCCGAGGAGACCGGGCTGATCCTGCCGATCGACCGCTGGGTGATCCACGAGGCGTGCCGGGCCGCCGCCACCTGGCGGGGGCGGGTGCCGGACGCGACCGTCGCGGTGAACATCGCCGCCGCGCACCTGCGTCGGCCGGACCTGATCGCCACTGTCACCGCGGCCACCAGCGCCGCCGGGCTGGCGCCCCGGGCGTTGACCCTGGAGCTGACCGAGTCGGCGCTGATCGAGGGCACCGATGCGGTGCTGGAGCGGCTGCACCAGCTGCGGGAGCTGGGCATCAGGATCGCCATCGACGACTTCGGCACCGGCTACTCGTCGCTGAGCTACCTGCACCGCATCCCGGCCACCGAGTTGAAGATCGACAGGTCGTTCGTGGCGCGGCTGGGCACCGACGACCGGGCGTACGCCACGGTGGAGATGGTCACCCGGCTGGCCGGCGCGTTCGACCTGGCGGTGGTCGCCGAGGGGGTGGAGACCGAACGTCAGCATGAGGCGGTCACCGCGATCGGCTGCCCGCGCGGTCAGGGCTATCTGTACGGGCGGCCGGACGGCCCCGCCATGGTGGGCCAGAATCGGAGTTGACTCTCACGTAACGGCAGGCAGGAGCCTGGTTCCCGGAAGGGAGGGGGACCATGGCGTACACGGTGGGTCAGGTGGCGAAGGTCGCCGGCGTGACGGTGCGGACGCTGCACCACTACGACGAGATCGGGTTGCTCTCGCCCAGCGGGCGGACCTCGGCCGGTTACCGCCGCTACGACGACGCGGACCTGCAACGGCTGCAACTCGTCCTGTACTACCGGGAGCTGGGTTTCCCGCTTGAGGAGATCACCGCGATCATCGACGACCCGGCGGCCGATCCGGCCGCACACCTGCGCCGACAGCACGAGCTGCTGACGGTACGGCTCAAACGGTTGCAGGAGATGGTCACGGCGATCGAGTTCGCGATGGAGGCGACCAAGATGAACATCCAACTCACGCCGGAGGAGCGGTTCGAGGTCTTCGGCGACTTCAGCCCGGAGGAGCACGAGGCCGAGGCGGAGCAGCGGTGGGGTGACACCGACGCGTACCGGGAGTCGAACCGCCGGGCCTCCCGCTACGGCAAGGAGGACTGGCTGCGGATCAAGGCGGAGAACGAGGACTGGGGTCGGCGGATCGTCGCGTTGATGGCCGCTGGCGCACCCGCGGACAGCGCGGAGGCGATGGAGTTGGCCGAGGAGCACCGGCAGCTCATCAGCCGTTGGTTCTACGAGTGCTCGTACGAGATGCAGACCGGGCTGGCCGACATGTACCTGGCCGACGAGCGGTTCACCGCGCACTACGAGAACATCGCCGAGGGGCTGGCGGCGTATCTGCACGAGGCGATCCACGCCAACGCGATCAGCCGGGCTTGATCGGCCGGCGGGCCGACCGGGACCAACAGCGGGCCGGCAGGCCGACCGGGAACAACAGCAGGTGCGGTCCGGCTACTCTGGCCGGACCGCACCACCCCGGGGGAGATGACAGTGCAGAAACCGAAGCTGATCGCCGCTGGTGTCATCCTGGTCGTGGCGGTCGCCGCGGGGGTGTGGGCACTCGTGGCCACCGGGGATGAGCCCGACGCGGGTCGTCCGGCGGCGTCGGCGGACCCGACCGACGGGGTCGGTGTGCTCAGGGCCGCCGCCGGGAAGGTCGACCAGCAGACCTACAAGCTGACGTTGAGCAGCGGCGGGACGACAGGCGGGGACGGCACCGTGGTGCTGTGGGACCCGAAGGCGAAGCGGGGTCTGGAGACCACCTCGCTGAAGGTGCCCACCGGTGAGGTGAAGATCGAACGGCTCACCACCGGGCCGGACGTCTACGTCCGGGTCAGCGCCCCGGACCGGCGCGTTCCGGTCTGGGACGGCAAGACCTGGTGGCATGTCGGCGCTCCGGGTTCACCCCCCGCCAAGCAGGGCCTGGACAACACCCGGCTGGCCGACACGCTCGGCACGGCGACCGCCGTCCGCCAGACCGCCACCCGGGAGTACGCGGGCACGCTGGACCTGCGCCAGAGCAGCGCGGTGCTGGGCGAGGGGGTCGGAGGCGTGCTCGGTGACCGGGCCGGGGCGGTCCCGTTCACCGCTGCCGTCGACGAGCAGGGACGGCTGGTCCGTTACCGCATCGAGCTGGCGAGCGAGCAGTCGGAGATCGCCCAGCTCGACCTGACGTACTCGGATTTCGGGCTGTCGGTGTCGGCCGACCCGCCGGCCGCCGACCTGGTCGGCGAGGACCCGCCGGCGAACATCCCCGGCGCCTGACGCCAGCTCACTCCTCGACCGCCCCGTCGGCCGGGTCGACCAGGAAGTCGTAGACGGTGCGGGCCATCCGTCGGACCGTCTCGTCGCCGGTGGCCATCGGCCCGGCGGTGAGGAAGGCGACGGCGGTTTCGGTGCCGGGGATCAGGTAGTAGCCGACGTCGTGTGAGGCGTCCGGCAGGTCACCGGTCTTGTGCGCCACCGGCACGCCGGGCGGCAACGCCGCCGGGATCTTCGTGTTCAGGGTCTGTTCCCGCATGAACCCGATCATCAGGTCACGGGAGGCGGGGGTGAGGATCTCGCCGTCCCAGACCGCGCCGAGCAGCGACACCACGTCGTCCGGGCTGGTGTAGTTCTCCTCGCCGCGTTGTGCGGCGGCGCTGTCGAGCATCCGGCGGGCCAGGATGGTGGACCGCTGGTTCATCGAGTCGATCAGCGCGTTGACCGGGGCGAACCCTCCCAGGTAGGTGATCAGCACGTTCGCGGCCACGTTGTCGCTGTACTTGATCAGGTACTGGGCGAGCCGGTGCACCGTCACCACCTGCGGGAACGTCTCGAACTGGAGTTGACCGGTGCCGCCGACCACATCCTCGGGAGTGACCAGCACCCCGTCGTCGAGGAAGATCTGTCCGCAGTCGACCCGGCGCAGCAGCTCGACCAGGATCCAGAGTTTGATCACGCTGGCCGCCTTGGGGCGCAGCGACCCGTTGACGGCGATCTGCTGGTCGCCGTAGCGGCCGGACAGGTCACGGACGGTGGCCCCGGCCGGGTTGAGGCTCGCGTCGGCGACCACCCGGGCGAGCTGCCCGCTGAGCGGGAACAGCCGGGCCCCGGCGACCGGGTCGGTGGGCGGCTGCGGGCTGGTGACCACCACGCCGGTCAGCGTCGTCGGTGGGCGGTGCTGTGGGATCACCTCCAACGTGCCCTCGCTGCGCCCGATCAGCGGCACCCGGTAGCGGTAGGCAGTGCCGCCGACGACGAGAGCGCCGCTGGCCACCCCGGCGGCGACCCGCATGGTCGGGTCGGCGACCCGGCCGGTGTCCCCGTCGCAGGCGCGGTAGCGCACCGTGTGCCCGAGCGAATCCACTGCGAACACCCCGCCGGGAAAGGACAGCCAGGACACCTCGCTGGTCGGTGGGCGCTCCGGTGTCGGGTCCAGTCCCGGTTCGTGGCTCCGGCCGTCACCGCCGTACCCCGGCTCGGTCGGCTGTGCCTGGTCCGTGGCGGGCCCGCGGCCCGGGTCGTCGGCGGTGGCCGGCCCGGTCGTCGCGAGCACCGCGAGCGCGACCGCCGCCGACAGCACCTTCACTCGTACGCGGGCAGAGTTTCCCAGCAGGGAAGATGAGCGCCTCTTGTCGCTTTTTCTCACGTTTGCACGATATGAAGCGGGCGGGGCGGTCGAGACCGGCGGGACTGGTGTCACCCGTCCGGGCGGCAGGTCCCGGTGCGTGTCAGGCCCCAGCGGTATAAACGTGACTCACAGGTATCACCGTCATCGGCGGTACCGGATCCTGGAGGCCCAATGTTGATCATCGCTGGCAGTCTGCGGGTCGAACCGGCCGCACGCGAGGCCTACCTGTCCGGCTGCGCGCAGGTCATCGCGCAGGCCCGTGCCACCGCCGGCTGCCTCGACTTCCTGCTGGCGGCCGACCCGTTGGAGCCCGGCCGGATCCACGTCTACGAGCGCTGGGAGTCCGCGGAGCAGTTGGAGGCGTTCCGTGGCTCCGGGCCGGACGACGGGCCGGAAGTGGCCATCCTCGACGCCGACGTGCGGCGTTACCTGATCTCCGGCGTCGAGGCGCCCTGACCGGCGCGGGTCGACCCGGTCACGCCGGTGATTCGAGACCGGTGGGCAGGCCGGGTGCCATCCGACGGATCGACGCGAAGGTGGGCGTGAGGGCGTCGTACAGCTCGGCGAAGAGTGGCAGCAGCGCCGCGTAGGTGGCGGCGGCGGCCGGGTCGGGGCGGATCGTCTCCTCGATCTGCACCAGGTCGGCGGCGACGTCGATGCTGGGGATCAGCCCGAGCGCCTCCATGCCGAGCAGCGCCGCGCCGAAGCTCGACCCCTCGTGCGCGGCCGGGAAGCTCACCGGCAGGCCGAGCACGTCGGCGAGCATCTGCCGCCACAGGCCGCTGCGGGCGAAGCCGCCACCGGCCCGGACCTCGCGAACCTCGTTACCGGCCGCGCGCACCGAGCTGAGCACCAGCGCGAGTTGCTGACAGACACCCTCCAGCGCGGCCCGCACCAGGTGCTCACGGCGGTGTGCGTGGGTCAACCCCACGTACGCGCCACGCGGCAGGGCGCTCCAGTGTGGTGCCCGTTCGCTGTGCAGGTACGGCAGCATGATGAGCCCGCCCGAGCCGACCGGCGCGCGGGCCGCCAGCGCGACCAGCTCCTCCTCGGCGTGCTCGCCCAGGTCCGGGGCGAGCGCCGCGCCGGCCCACTTGAGCACGATGCCGCCGTTGTTGATCGCGCCGCCGACCGCCCAACGCTGCTCGGTCAGCGCGTAGCAGAACACCCCGCCGAGCGGGTCCACGCCGGGCCGCTCGACCATCACCCGCATCGCGCCGCTGGTGCCGATCGAGCAGGCCACCATGCCGGGGTGCACAGCGCCCAGGCCCAGGTTCGCCAGCGGCCCGTCGCCCGCGCCGACCACCACCGGGGTGCGCTCCGGCAGGCCGGTCTGGGCCGCGCTCTGCGGGGTGAGGTTGGGCAGCACGGCGGTGGTGGCGACGAGCTGCGGAAGCTGTTCCGCGGTGATGCCGGCGATGCGTAGCGCCTCGTCGTCCCACTCCAGTGTGTGGATGTCGAGCAGGCCGGTGGCCGAGGCGATCGAGTGGTCGGTGACCAGCGTGCCGCAGAGCCGCAGCAACACCCAGTCCTTGATGCCCACCCAGTGCACCACCCGCTGGAAGATTTTCGGCTCCTGCTCGGCGAACCAGAGCAGCTTGGGCAGCGGCGACATCGGATGCATCGGCGTGCCGGTACGCCGGTGCAGGGCCAGCCCCGACGGTGCCGCCCGCAGCCGCTCGGCCTGCCGGGTGGAGCGCGAGTCGGCCCAGGTCAGTGAAGGGGTGAGGGGGTTGCCGTCAGGGTCCAACCCGATCAGGCTGTGCATCGCGGAGCTGAACGACAACCCGACCACCGGCTGCACCAGCTCGGCCACGACGATGCTGATCGATCTGAGCACCGCATCGAGGATCAGTTGAGGGTCCTGCTCGGCGTAGCCCGGTTGCGGGTTGTTCATCGGATAGCCGGCCAGGTGGCTGCCGAGCTGCCGCCCGTCGGTGTCGTACGCGACGGCCTTGGTGCTGGTGGTGCCGATGTCGACCCCGATCACGACCCCGGGCAGCGTGACTGCCGGCACGACCGTCACCCCCTCGGAGAACATGAACGTCGGCATCAGTATCCCCCTATCGTGCTGATTGCTCCGCCGATCGGATACTTCGCCCGTTTCGACGTGTCCGGGTGCCGTGCCGCACCTGTTGAACCCGACGACACCCAGATTGGTGGCCTGCGCGGCGAAGGAGTCGGCGTGGCAAAGACTGATTCGACGGGTTCCACATGGCGGTACCGGTGGGCGCACCGGCAGAACGTGCGGCGGGTCAGCACGTTCCGTGGCGCTGAGACGGCGTGGCGGCGACGCGACGACGAGTTACGGCGGCTGCGCGCCCTGGCCGCCGACTTCCAGGGTTCGGCGGCTGCCGGCGCCGGCCTGCCGTTGGAGTTGGCCGGCGACGAGGTGGTGCTCTGGGCACTGCCCGCAGCGCAACTGGTCGAGGTGCGACACACCGCAGTGCTGCCCGCGCCGGACCTGCATGTCGACCCGCGAACCGGGCCGCTGCGTCCACGCCGCCCCGACGGCGTCCGCGTCACCGACGCCGGCATGGCCGTGATCACCAGTCGTCGGCTCGTGCTGCTCGGCGGACGCGGCCGACGCGACTGGGCGTACGGCCGGATGACCGGCCTGGCCCACGACCCGACCGCACCGGTCACCCTGATCCAGGTGCTGGACCGGCGGCGTACCTCCGGGTTGCTGCTGCCCACCGACGCCGCGCCGGATTTCCGGTTCAAGCTCACCCTGGCCTTCGCCGACGCGATCGAACAGCGCTCCGCGGTGCTCGCCCAGCTCGACGAACTGATCGCCGAGCACGCCCAGCTCAAGCCGTTCCGGCCGGCGGTGGCCACCCCCGGGCAGGCCCGACTGTCGTCGTTCGTACCCGGTGGTCGCAGGAGCATCGCGGTGGCGGCGGCCATCGCGCTGCTGGTGCCGGCGGCGCTGATCGAGTCGGACCCGTCCGACCCGACCGGCGGCGCGGAGGTCGCCGCCGCCGCCACCCCGGCGCCCACCCCCAGCGGGGCACCGGCGCTGATCCACCCGGTCGACCCGGCGCTCGCGCTGAAGACCCCACCACCGAAGCAGAAGAAGTCACCGCGCCCCTCGCCCAGCGCGACCACCGACCCGCGCTGCGGGGCACCGGAAAACCCCCTGGGGTACGGCTTCTGCGGCGGCACGCGGATCCGCAAACCGGCCGCCGAGGTGTGCGACTGGTTCGACTGCGTACCGCAGTTCTGGGCGGGTCGCGGCTACCTGGTGCAGTGCCGCGACGGCTCGGTCAGCCTGGCCGGGGGTCGGTCCCACGCCTGCGCCGATCACAGGGGTGTGCGACGGATCATCACGAAGTGACCGATTCGGGGCCTGAAGTCCGCTTCGCTCGGCCAGAATGATCGAGTGGAGATCCGGTCCGACGATGGCGCCCGGGTGCGGATACGCCCCGTCGGCTACCAGCCGGGCATCGACCCGCCCGACGACCCCGACGGGGCCACGCCCGGCTGGCACGACTGGCTGCTCATCGAGGTGGACGCCCGCACCGCCGACGGTCAGACCTGGTCACACCACTACCCCAGCCTGATGGTCGAGGAGGCGCGCGCGCTCGGCGGTTGGCTGCACGGGCAGGCCACCGCCGCCCTCGCGTTGAGCGCGCCACCGGCGATGGTCCGGTTCACCGAACCCAACCTGGCCCTGCGCAGCCGGGTGCTGCGCCGCCGCCGGCTGGAGTTGATCGTGGAGTTCTCCGCCGAGTCGTTGCCACCGTGGATGCGCCGCCCGTCCAGCGCGATCTACCCGCTGATCCTCACCGTCTCCGCGGACGCCCTGGCCACCGCCGCCCAGCACTGGGCCGAGCACTGCGAGGCGTACCCGCCGCGTACCCGGTCGAGGTTTCCGACCCGGGGCCGACTCCCCGACCCACTCGGCTAGAGTGATCTTCGTCAGCCACGAGAGGAGGTGAGCCCGGTGACCACCCATCGTCATTCCTGGGCGCTCCTCTCCGCCGTCCCCCTCAGCTGACCTTCCGCGTCGGGGAGCGCCCTCCTTGTCGGAGGACCAATGTCTTTCTCTTCCTTCCGCATCAACGTGCCCGATGCGGTCCTCAACGACCTACGGGCCCGACTGGCCCGTACCCGATTCACCGACCGCAGCGGCAACCAGCCGTGGCAGGGCGGCGTCGACCCCGACTACCTGCGGGACCTGGTGTCCTACTGGCACGACGGGTACGACTGGCGCGCTCACGAAGCCGAGCTCAACGCGTACCCCCAGCACCTGGCCGTCGTCGGCGGCCGGAAGCTGCACTTCCTGCACGTCCGGGCCGCGCGCCCGGCGGGTACGCCCGCGCCGTTGCCTTTGATCCTCAGCCACGGCTGGCCCAGCAGCTTCGTCGAGATGCTGCCCCTGGTCGACCGGCTGACCAGCCCTGCCGGCGGCGGCTTCGACGTGGTGGTGCCGTCACTGCCCGGCTTCGGCTTCTCGGAGGTCCCAGACGAGCCGGTCACCCGGGCGTTGCTGGCTCGGACGCAGCACGAACTGATGACCGACGTGCTCGGCTACGAGCGGTACGGCGCCTTCGGCGGCGACGTCGGGGGAGTGGTCACGGGCTGGCTCGGTGCCCTCTATCCGGAGCAGGTGGCCGGTATCCACATGATCCATCCACCGTTCCCGGCCAGCTTCGACGCCCGCCCACTGTCGGCGGCCGAGCAGGCGTACCTGGACGCCGAAGCCGCGTACGACGAGACCGACGGCGGCTACAGCGCCATCATGGGCACCCGCCCGGACACCCTCGCGGCGGCGCTCGCCGACTCGCCGGCCGGGCTGGCCGCCTGGATCATCGACAAGTACCGCGACTGGAGCGACAACCACGGGGACCTGGCGAACAGCATCGACCGGGACACCCTGCTCACCATCATCACGCTCTACTGGGTGACCGGCACGATCGGTTCGTCGTTCCGGCAGTACGCGGACTTCGGCCACAACACGCCACGACCCGACATCACCGTGCCGGCCGCGTTCACGGTGAGCACCGAACCCGCGCAGGCCGGCATGCCGCGCTCGATCGCCGAGCGGGCCTGCCTCGACATCCGGCACTGGAGCGAGCCGGGCCGGGGCGGGCACTTCATGCCGCTGGAGGAGCCGGACCTGCTGGCCACTGAGATGAGGCAGTTCTTCACCTCGCTGTAGGGGCGATGCGCGGCGGCGGGGCCGAGCCCAGCGTGGCCGGCTCCGCCGCTGCCGGAAATTCTCTCCTTTCGGGCGCAACGGGATGCATCGATCCGGCTCGCGTTGCCTGTCACGTACGTGAGCGGTTGTACCGCGTGTGACCGTGACCTCTGTGGCCTGTGCCCCCTGGCGCATCGCCTGGGCCGAGCGAGAGAACGAGCGGCGGCAGCGCGCGTACCGCGACGCCACCGACGCCTGGCGGTGCCGCGACGACCACCTGGGTCGGCTCCGCATCGAAGCCGCCAGCTTCCTCGGGTGTACGCAGCCCCGCACCGGCCTGCCGGTGGACCTCGACGACGACGAACTCGTCTTCCGCGTCCTCCCCGTCGCCACACTGGTCGAGGCCGAGGCGCGGCACGTCCCCGGCCTGCCCACCCCTGGCTTGTGGTCCCTCGCCGAGACCTCTTCCGAGGAACTGCCGCCGGGACTGCGGATCGTCGACACCGGCATGGCCGTGGTGACCAGCCGACGGGTGGCCTTCGGCGGCGCTGAACACCGGCGCGAGTGGCGGTACGCCGACCTGATCGGCCCCGCCCACCACCCGGACGTCCCAGTCACCCTGCTGCCTGATCGCGGTCGACTGTCCGGCCTCCGGGTCCCGGCTGGTGCCGTGGTGAACTTCCGCTTCTACCTCACCCTCGCCGCCGCCGACGATCGCGTCGCCGTCATCGCGCAGGTCGACGCGCTGCTGGCCGCGCATCGGGCCGCCCGCCCCGCGCCCGTTGTCCTGGCGGAACCGGAGGACGCACCCCTGACCGCGGTACGCCCCGACCGACGGGCGCTCGGCGCTGCCGCCGTCGCGGCAGTGGTGTTCGTGACCCTCGGCCCGGGTGCGCTGGGCCCCGGTGCTCTGGGACCTGGCGCGTGGGGTTCACACGGGCCGGTGGCCTCGGCGGACATCGTGACCATGGAGGTTCCGAGGGTCGGGGCGCTCCTCGTTCCGATCGGCCCCGCCGCGCCCGTGGCACCCCGGTCGCGGATTGGCTCAGCAGAGAGCGCCGTATGGAGTCCGGCTGTCCGACGGTCGACTCCGCCGGCCGTCTCTACAGTGGATCCCCCTGTCGTGGCGGTGGCCCTGCCGTCGACCGCTGCGCCGACCGTCGCACCGGCCCCGCCGGCCAGTCCGGTGCCCACACCTGACCCGGCCCCCACCACCGACCCACCCGCGTCAGCCCCGCCGACACCGCCCGTCGCGTCGCGCACGCCGACGCCGACGCCGACCGCGACTGTTACGGCGACGCCCTCATCGGATCCGGGGCTGCTGGCGATCTGCCTGGACCCACTTCAACTGCCGTTGCTGGACCCGCTGCTCTGCCCGTCTCCGGCACCCTGATCAGCGTCCGTGTCGGCGCGGCTCAGTTCATGGCGCTGAAGTCGGGAACGGTCAGGGAGCCGTCCTCTGCGAGGGCGAAGCCCGGGTTCCAGGCGATCTCCCACAGGTGGCCGTCCAGGTCGGCGAAATAACCGGCGTAGCCGCCGTAGAAGGTCTCCCGGGCCGGCTTGGTGATCGTCGCGCCGGCCTTGGTCGCGGTGGCGATCACCTCGTCGACTTCGGCCCGGGAACGGACGTTCTGGGCGAGGGTCATCGCGCCGGTGCCCGGCCCTTCGATGCCCGCGTCCTCGGCCAACTTGTCGCGACCCCAGAGGACGACGGCCAAGCCGCCGGCCTGGAAGAAGACGGTCTCCTCGACCTCCTGACCTCGCCAGCCGAGCTGCTCGTAGAACGCCTTTGCGCGGGCCACGTCCGCGACGCCCAGGGTGATCAGGCTGATCCGCTGCTCCATGGTCTTCAACTTAGTGCCACGAGTCCGCTCGCACCTTTCATCCGATAGCATTGATGCTATGAGGTGGAGCGATGAGTGATCGCCTGGACTGGAACGACCTGCGTGAGCGCCGGATGGCGGAGCCGGGAGCGAGCGAGACCTACGAGGCCACCCGGATCGCCTTCGAGCTTGGGCAGGAGGTACGCCATCTGCGCGAAGGGCATGGCTGGAGTCAGAGCCAGTTGGCCCGCGCCGCCGGCATGACTCAGTCCGCGGTGGCCCGCTTCGAAGCAGGCGGGACGGTGCCGACCCTGCCGGTGTTGGAGCGGCTAGCTCGTGCTCTGGACCGAAGGCTGGACGTCAGGTTCGCCTCGAACGCGGACGCTGCCTGACTATGCAGGGCTAGGCGGCGATCGTCCGGGCGGTGGCGTAGACGTCGGCGGGTAGGGCGTGGTCGAGGTGCCACAGGACGCGCATAGGTCGGTCGCCGGTATGCGAGTCGTAGGTCATGGTGCCGGCGTAGAGGTACGGCGGTGCGCCCAGGTCACGGTCGGCGATGCGGGTTTCCCGGACGAAGAGGTGCACTGTCGAGCCGCCCGACGTGTAGCGCTGCCCGGTCGCCGACGCCGCCGAGGTGGTGCTCTGCGACTCCCACTGGAACAGGGTGTCGGTGATGGCCCGGTCGGCGTACATGGTGGTGGGGGAGTAGTGCGCCTCCGACTTGACCAAGGTGACGAAGAACAGGTCGGCCTGGGCGTCGGGCAGCCACTTCACCCCCTCGCGCAGTGATCCCGGGTTGGTCATCCCGAAGGCGGCACAAGCCTCGTTGCGGCTGTACCGGGCGTGCACCCGCAACGGCACCGCGCCCGAAGCGACGGTCGGCATCACCCGGTGGATGCGGTCCCGCAGCACCTCGGCGAGCTGCCGCAACTCGGCGCAGCGGGCCGTTTCCTTCCACAGCCGTGCCAGCCGCTCATCGCGCGTCGACAGCGGGGCGTTCGGCCCCCAGAGGCTGAAGTGCAGCATGTCCAACAGTCGACTGTTGCCCGCGTACACCTGCTGACCTGGCGCGGGCGGTCCGGCCGCGACCCGGGTCAGCAGCTCCAGCCGGTCGATGTCGTCGGTGTGCAGCATCCGCCCGATGGCCCGGCCCAGGTCCCGGTCATCGGGGCCGGCGGCGGACGTCTCGATGCCGGCGAGCCGCCGCAGCCCGGCCCAGCCGCCGATGCTGGCCGACCGGTACACGTCCTCGACCTCCAGGCCGGTCTCACGCAGGAACGTCGCCAGGCTGACGTCGCCGAGCTGTCGCAGCTCGGTCACCAGGCCGGTCTTCGAGGTGGGCAACGCGCTCTTCAGGTTGGCCAGCACGACTTCCTTGGCCACCCGGTCCAGTTCGACGTGGCAGCCGCTGGGCAGGCTCGGGAAGTCGTCGCGGACCGCCTCGGTGATCGCTCGTCGACTCACCCCGGTCAGGGCACGCCACCGTAGGTCGAAGCGGAAGTTGGCGTGCTGCCCGCCGATGAAGTCGAGCACCGTGAGGCGGGGCTTGTCGTCGTCGAGGCGCAGGCCACGACCGAGCTGTTGCAGGAAGATCGTGGCGCTCTCGGTGGGCCGCAGCATCAGGATCGTGTCGACCATCGGCAGGTCGACGCCCTCGTTGAACAGGTCCACAGTGAAGAGCACCCGCAACTTGCCGGCCTTGAAGTCCCGCAGCATTCCCTTTTGCGTCGAGCGGTCGACTCCCGAGGTCACCGCCGCCGCCGCGACGCCGTGCTGCCTGAACCAGTCGGCCATGAACTCCGCGTGCCCGATGCTGACGCAGAACCCGAGCGCCCGCATCCGACCGACGTCCACCTTGTCGCTGACCGCGCGCAGCACCGACCGCGCCCGCGCGTGGTTGCCGGTGTAGAGGCCGTTGAGTTCTGCCAGGTCGTAGCCCTGGCCACGTTTCCAGGTGACCTGCGACAGGTCCACGTCGTCGTGCAGCCCGAAATACTGGAACGGCGCCAACAACTGCCTCTCCAACGCGTCCCACAGATGCAGCTCAACAGCCGCGCGGCCGTCGAACCACCGGCGCACGTCGCCGCCATCGGTCCGGTCGGGGGTCGCGGTCAGGCCCAGGAGTACGCGGGGACGCAACCGCTCCAACAGCCGGGCGTACGTCGGTGCCTCGGCGTGGTGGAACTCGTCGACGATCACCATGTCGTACGCCTCGGGGTCGACCTCCCGGCGGTGCAGCGACTGAATGGAGGCGAAGACGTGCTTCCAGCCGTTCGGCTTCTCGCCCGCGACCAAAGTTTCGCCGAAGCTGCCGTCCCCCATGACCTGCCGGAACGTGGACAGGCTCTGCCGCAGGATCTGTTCCTGGTGAGCGACGAAGAGCAGCGAGTCTGCGCGGCCCGCCTTATGTAGCCGGCGGTAGTCGAGGGCAGCGACCACGGTCTTGCCCGTGCCGGTCGCCATCACCACCAAGTTGCGCCACCGTCCATGCACCAACCGCTCCGCGTCCAGGTCGGCAAGGATTTCCGCCTGGTACGGGTACGGGCGCACGTCCAGGTTCGAGATCTCGGTTGGTGCTTCGTCGCGGCGTTCTCCGGTGAGTGCCTGCCGCAGGCGTTCGGCGTCCCTGTCCGCGTCGTACGCCTCGAACGCCGGATCGTTCCAGTAGTCCTCGAACGTCGCCGTGAACGTGTCGATGACGTGTGGCTGCTCGATGTTCGAGATGCGGACGTTCCACTCCACGCCGTCCACCAGCGCGGTCTTCGACAGGTTCGACGAGCCGACGTACGCGGTGGTGGTGCCGTTGCTGCGGCGGAACAGCCACGCCTTGGCGTGCAGCCGGGTAGTCCTCGTCTCGTAGGACACCTTGACCTCAGCGCCGAGCTCTTTGAGTCGGTCCAGTGCTCGCTGATCGGTTGCGCCGAGGTAGGTGGTGGTGATGACGCGAACCTTGCCGCCCCGGGCGATCAGGTCGCGGATGGCGTGCTCGACGACGCGGAGGCCGTACCACTTGATGAACGCGCAGAGCAGATCGACGCTCTCGGCGGAGGCCATCTCGTGGTTGACCTCGTGGCCGATGCGGGGCTGGTGACGGCCGTTGACCAGCAGCGCGCCGGTGGAGAGGGGAGTGGTCGGGCGCTGCGGGAAGGTGGGTTCCGCGGGTGAGGTTGGTGGGGCGGCGATGGCGTGGAGCAGGTGCTTGGCGTCGGTGACCTGGTCCTGCTCCGTCGCTGCCTTCGGGCTCAGGGCGGCGATGGCGTCGGCGATCTGGTTCGCCATCTCGACCTGGTGGTGGAGCTTGTCGTCGCCGTTGGGGAGGGATTGGAGGGCGCGGGCGGCCAGGGTGGCGATGTGCCGGGCGAGGGTGTGGTGCGCGTCGGCGGGGTCGAGTTTGTGGTGCTGGATCAGGGCGGGATCGACGTGCTGGAGTTGGTTGGCCAGCTCGCGGGTGATGAGGTGCTCGTACACACCCCGCTCAAGATCCGTCATCCAGGCAAGGTAGCCGGCAGGCGCGCTGCGACGCTGCCCTGACTGCGCGTCGAGATCCCCGTGTCGGGTCATCGACAGAAGTCCAAAGGCCTCGGACCCCACGCCAGCCGTCATCCCATAAGGACGTGGTCGATTGGGTCAACAGCGGCTGGTTGGCAGAGCAAGATCGGCGAAGGGCGTCCAGCGGGCTGTCGGATCGCTCAGTCGTACCGAACGGAGCCGGTTTGCGAACTCGCCTGCGACGCTCGGCCCGGTAGTGAGAAGCGGTACGGCAGCTGCGATCATCTTCAACTCCCGCGCATCTCGCAGTAATGGCCAGGACGGGTCGGCGGTGACGTCGAAGCCATAAGCGGTGGCCAAGGAACCGTGCCTCCCTGTTCCTCCGAACCTCGCCTCGCCGACCGCGACCGCTGCTAGGTCGACCTGCCACGGGCCGACGCAGGTGGCGTCGAAGTCGCATAGGACCGTGCGGCCCGACGGCTCCCGGAGGAGGTTGCCGGCGTGGGCATCTCCGTGGACCAGGGTCCGCGTTCCGCTACCAACGAGGTTCGCGACTTCTGGTTCAAGTCGGTCACACCAGTCGGCCAGGAAGTCCCGGTCGGGCTTGCTGAGTTGGTCCGCGTCGGCCAGCCGCCGCCGTGCGTCGCCGATGGGATCCCAAAGTGGCAGCGGAAAGGCGGGCACACCGAGAGCATGAAATGTCCGCAACGCCGCGCCGAGGTCTTCCACGGTTGGAGGATGTGGATGCGGTGGGACGAATTGCCACACCGAGGCGACTAGGCCCGCGCGTTCGATCGGCTGCTCGACATCGCGCGCCAGGCGAATCGTCGGCGCGTCGAGCTCAGCGAACCAGCGCGCGAGCTGCACCACCTTCGTCACCCTGTCCCGCAGCTGGTGGGTTCGCGCGATTCGGATGACGAGGCCGGCGTCGGGCAGGGCGAAGACGGCGTTGTTGGTCAACCGCAGCAACCGGGCATCGTGGAACGAGACGTTCAGGGTGGCGGCGATGTCCCGCATGGCCGCCGTCATCGTCTCCTCGGAGAACCGCCCGCTCACGCGGCGGCCGCAGCCCGAGCGGCGATGACCCGTTCGAATTCGGCTACTTCGGAAAGCTCTCGATGCCGTGCGAGATCACGCCGCAGATTGACAATCCGATCGAGTACCCGCCTGGATCTCATCGCCCGTTCCTGCTTCAGCACCCGCGCGCCGACCGCAAGCGCCTGCTCGGGCTCATCGGCCAAGAACAGCGCGCTGCACAGCCCGGCCTCGTTGAGCACAGTGCTGCGAACGTTCCCCGCACCAAAAGCAGCGATGGAATCCCTGCCCCAGCGCACCGCTTCGGACGCGTGCCTGCGGTCTCGCCGTGCCATGTCCCGGTACACGCGCCCATACTGGGCGAACAACTCGCCGCGGTCATAGAAGCCCATCCAGGCCGGCTCACGCTCCTTGTTGATGCGCTCGAACTGGTCGCTCGCCTTTCCGAGGGTTCTCACGGCAGTCTCGTGGTCACCGAGTGCCGCGATCGAGGCCGCCTCGGCGCCCCAGAGCAGGGCTCTTGCCGCTGGCGTTGCCTGCGACCCGAGCTGCGCATGCGTGAGTTGTAACGTCGCGAGGGCATCCCGGTTGTGCCGAAGGTGTTGAAGCTGCTTGACCTGCGCGTACCGGATCATCGCGACGAGCGGTCCGTTGTCGGCAGTCAACGCGGCACGCTCCCCGGCGACGAAGTGTCGTTGCGCGTCGTCGTGCCTTCCCGCGTCGAGCGCAGTCCAGCCGGCCAGCTGTCGAGCTGTCGCCACCGCCGTGATGAGGGGCGGTGTGAGCCCGGCGGGGTGCGACCAATCCAGCATCCGGTATACCGATTCCGCGAACCGGGCTACCTCCCGATACAGCAGACCACCACCGGATTCCCGGTCCACTGACCGGTACAGCTCCAAGACGGCGTTCAGTCGAGCGATATCCGCCGTGCCGATTCGCCGAGGCTGGACCCGTTCGCTGCCGCCCAGGAGGCCCGCGCCCGCAGCGACAGCGGCGATTCCGGCTAGCAGGGCGCGTCGACCCTCGTCGGGTCCAGCGCCGTGTGGATCGGTTACGGCGCGGGCAATCTCGGCTTCCTCGACCGATCGCTGTGACTGTCCCGGAAGTGCGAACCAGAGGCAGGGAGCGGGTATCCCGAGAAGCCGCGCCCAGTGCGCCAATCGGTCCAGGTGCACGAGCGGTGGTCCGTTCTCCACCCGGCTCAACTGTGCCTGCGTGATCCCCAACCACCCGGCCACCACGGTCTGCGGCAACGCGACCCGACCGTGGTACGGATGGCATCGGTAGGCGCGGACCACCCGCCCCAGATGCCGCTCCGCGAGGGCCCGCCGCACCGGCTCGTGTTCCCAGAAGCTCGCCGGCACCACCGGTGGCGTGCTCAACCGGTCCCGCTCGGCGGCCTGGCACGGCGTACACCGTCCGCTGTCGTTGTCCCGGGCCAGCCGTCCGCCGCACCGAGGGCAGTTCGCGTGGGTCACCGGCGGCTCCGTCCGTCTCGCCTCATCCGAGCCTATCCATTGAACACGCTGCGTAGTGCGCTGGTATACGCACGACGCATATCGTCAAAGGACCGCCAATAGGCGGCAACCGTTCAGGACGTGCGTGCCGTCCGCAGCGCGTCGATGACCACGCCCCAACGCCCCGGCCCGTTCATCGAGTCCAGCGGCTTGCCGTCGGCCACGACCACGCCGGCAGCACGCAGAACCTCCAGGTGACCGGAATAGGCCGGATGCGCCGCCAACTCCGCCTTGGTGTGCGGAAACGCGATGATCGGCAACCCCGCGCCCAGCGATTCGTTGAGGACGCCGAGCGCCAGCGTGTCGTTGATGCCCAGCGCCCATTTCGTCACCGTGTTGAACGTGACGGGCGCGGCCAGCACCACATCGGCCGGTGGGTGCGGCTCCGGGTCGCCGGGCATCCGCCACTCCACGCGTACCAGATAGCCGGTCTTGTCTTGCAGCGCCTGACGGTCGAGCCACGGCGCGGCGGTCGGGCTGACGATCATGCAGACCTGCCACCCGTCGGCGATCAGGAGGTCGACCAGCTCGTCGATGTGTTCGGCCGGGCCTGCGGCGCAGACGACCAGATACAGCACCGGGCGTTCCGTCATGCCCGCAGTCTGCCCGATTCGATCGTCGCGACGTCGACCGCATGCGGATCGCGCATGCCGTCGATGATCACTGTGACATGCCGTCGTACCTGGTCAGCCGGGACAGTCGTCGTATGGCCCGGGGCGGGTGCCTTGTCCCGGAGTTGCGCCGGCCCTCACCGGCGCAACTCCTCCCGCCCGCCCCGGTGCCATCCATGAAGCAACGTCTTGGAGCCGGCATGCCCACCGTGATCGACGACGACCCCGACCGCCCGAGTCTGGTCGCCGCCTGGGAGTCGGTCGACGTGCGGGCCGCCGCCGACTTCTGGTGCGCCCTCGAAGACCGGCGCCCCGGGCTGCTCCCGCACCGCGACGCGCCGCTGTTCTTCACCGCGTTGGGTCGTCTCCTGGTCGGCGGCGACGACCCGGCGAACCGGGCGGCGCTGCTCCTGGTGCTCGGCCGTGCGTACCGTCACTTCGACCTGCTCCCGCATGCCACCACCATCGGCGACGCGCTGATCGCCACCGTCGCCCGCCACGCGCGCCCACTGTGGACGCCGCAGCTCGCCGTCGCCGCCGGGCGCGCCCGGTGCCACGCCACGCACGCCATCCGCCGCGCCGCCGCGCGGGCCGGCGACGGCCCGGCCTGGTGGCACGTCCAGGTGATCGACCACGACCGGCCGTCTCCCGACATCGCCATCCTGACGGTACGTCCCTGGCGGCGGCTGCCCTTCCAGCCAGGTCAGGCGGTCCCGGTCTGCACCCCGCGCCTACCCGGTCACTGGCGCTGGCTCTCCCCGGCCAATGCCCCACGCGCGGACGGCACCGTCGAGCTGCACGTCCGCGCCGTACCCGCCGGCACCGTCTCCCATCGCCTGGTCCATCAGGTATGCCCCGGCGACCTGCTCTGGTTCGGCCCACCCCTCGACACCGGGCTGAGCCTCGATCCGGCGAGCACGGGCGATCTGCTCCTCGTCGCAGGCGGCACCGGCCTGGCGCCGCTACGCGCCCTGGTCGAGCAGGTCGCCGCCGCACCGGACGGCCGGCGGGTGACGCTGATCGTCGGCGCGCGCACCTTCACCGACCTGTACGACTCGATCGCCCTCGACAAGCTGCAATGCGCCCACGACTGGTTGACCATTGTGCCGGCGTTGTCCGACGACCCCGGCGCGGAGCCGGCCGAACGGGGAGACGCCCTGACCATCGCCCTCGAACACCACCAGCCGGATCAGGACATCTACCTCTGCGGCCCACCCGCGATGCTGGCCCGTGCGCGACCACTGCTGCTCGCCCTCGGCGTTCCGGCCGCCCGGCTCCACCTGCCCAAAGGCTTCGCCCACTGATCGCTGCGCCTTCTCATCCATCGATCGACATGAGACGCTTCATGCCTGAGCGTGTTCGTCTCAGTGCGGGGGGTGAGCGACGTGCGGGATGCTGACGGTCCGTCCCGGTGGTCGATCGAAAAGTTCGGGCTGCCGCTGGCAACCACTTTGCGCACGGAGATCCCTGCGGCGCTGCGCCGCGCGGTCGAGCTTGCCCAGGACGCCCGTGACGCGTCGGAGTTGGACACCGATCATGCGTTCGGCCCGGTTCGGTGGAAGCAGCAGTACGAGGTGTTGCACGAATATCTGCACGACCTCCCCGATGTGGTGGGCGTGCACCCACCGGGTGCGCAGGTGAGAGTCACCATCTGTCGGGGCCACCTTCTGCTGCCCTGGCGGTACACGACGCGGAGCGACCTGGACATGCGCGACGCCCGCCCGGGGCGTGACCTCAACCGGCTGATCCGAGACCTGTTGATCCTCTTTGGGCCTGAGCCGAGCCATGAGGAGGTCACTCTGCCGCTGATGCCGCTCACGCCGGAGGAGGCCCGCGACCGCTCGGCTCTTCGGGAGGCCGTGGAGCAGATGACCGACGAGCCGAGGGTGCTGCTCGTCGGGTTCGCCTGCAACTCCGACGAAGGTTTGCTCCGGGTCTCGTGGGGCGAGGCGGCTCTGCTCGGTGGCACCGAACTCAAATGGGGCCACGTCGAGGACCTGCCAGTCGCACGAGCACGGTGACGGCTTCGCGGGACCGCGAAAAATGTTTCAGGTCAGTAGCGTCTGGGCGTGTCCGACACTTCCTCCGACGATCCGCTGTCCGGCTTCAGCCCCGCGCGGCCCTACACACGGGACACCGCCGGTGACGCTCCCCAAACGCCCGGTGTGCACGTGGTTGTCGAGAACGGCGAGGTCGTTTACGTCGGTTCGACCGGGGATCTACGTCGACGCCTCCGCCAGCACCTGACCGGCAATCGGGGCTCATCGGTCCTGCACGACCAGGTCGGCCGGCTGCTCGACCAGCACGGTGCTCCGGCTGCGGCTGCTGACATCGCCAATTGGTTGGCTCACTGCGACCTCCGCTGGCCGCGGACCGACGATGCGCGGGGCGTGAAGGAGGCGCTGGTCGCGACCCTTGGGCCTCGATTCAACAGGCATGTGCCGAAGGAAGCGAGGTTGCCAGAGGTCTCCGCGCAGGTGTTGAACGTTGACGACCTGCTGGACCGAGGGTTGATCTGGATTGACGAGTCGTACGTCTTGCACGTCGTGGGAGGCACCGAGCACTACTCCGGCTACCACGGCCAGCGGATCCGCCTACCGAGGAGGATCGAAGACCTGCCAGACCCGGAAGCGCTGCTTCGGCACCGACGCGACGTGGCATGCATTCCTTGACGTCGTAGAACGCCAGAAGCCAGAGCCAGGGTGCGGGATGGTCGGGGGTAGTTCGCGGTAGAGCGTGATGCCTGTGAGGCATCAATATGACTCACAGGCATCACGCTCGTCAGGACAAGTCGGGCCGGACGCCCGTTCGCGCCGCGACCACCAGGCGCGCGGTCAGGAGTAGGTGTCGCCGAACTCGCGTACCCCGTCGACGTCCAGCGTGATCCGGTCGTTCTCGGTCCACTGGCCGGTGGCGGCGAGCCAGCTCGGGTCGTCGCGTTCGTCGATGGTGCTCCAGCTGTGCCGGTGGTGCCGTAGCTGGATCGGCCCGGTCGACTGGCCGGGCGCGAGCGTGCCCTCGGTGAAGGTCAGCTCCACCCAGCCGGGGACTGGCGTTCCGGGGACCGGGTAACTCGGCGGCGCCGGGGTCGTCATCCCGCTGGGCGGCCCGCCTGGCGGGATGAAGAACTGCACGGTCTGCCGGATCCGGTCACAGCCCAGCGCGGCCCAGTCGCAGTTCGGCACCAGCGAGGTGTTGGCGCCCTCGAAGCGCAGGTGGTAGCGGACCTGCACGGTGCTCAGGTCGAGTGGCCCGGTGCCGGTGTTGGTCACCTTCAGCAGGTGCTGGATCTGGTTGTTCGTCGGGGACCAGTCCAGGTTGAAGTAGCTGACCGTCGCGCGGCCCGCCGCGGTGCGCACTGTGGTGGTGGGCGAGGTGTCGGAGTAGCCGCCGAGTGCGCGGGCGGCAATCCCGATCCGGTACGTCGTGCCGGGCGCGAGGTCGGTCAGCGTGATCGTGGTGTCGGTGGTGGAGCCGAGGAAGCGGTACGTGTTCGGCCCGAGCGGCACCTGCACCTCGTAGTTGATCGGCTGCTCGTTGCCCGGCTCGACCCAGGCGGAGGGCGTCCAGCTGAGCGTGAGCTGATGCGGTTCGTTGGCCACCACCGTGGGTGCGCCGGGGGTGCTGATCGCCGGGCCGTCGGCCCGGGCGGCGTTGACGGCGAGCAGGCTCGCCAGCGTGGCTAGGGCGATGGTGGCGGTGACGCGGCGAGCAGACATAGCCGAATGGTAGACACAGACATCGAAGTTCATGCATCGTCCGTCAGTCCAGTCCGCCGCCTCAAGCGTCAGCATCTCGGCCGTTTACGGGTTCCAGTAGACAAGGACGCTGGCCTGGTCGAAGCGTCGCTCCTTCAGGTCGGCACGCTGGATCACCCAGTGGATGCTCGCGCCGCCTTGTCTGCCACCGTGGAACTCGGCAAGCACAACCCAGTCACCAGGGTCGGTTGGCGCACCACCGGGCGCCGACCCGTCGGAGCCGGACCGACCCGAGGGGTTGGCGCCCAACCAGGCGGGGTTGAAACCGTTGCAGTCAGTGCCGTAGCCGCCCAGCAGCAGCGGCGAGCCTCCTGACGAGAACATGCCGTCCGGCACGTCGCCGAGGACCTTTCGCCACACCTTGGTCATCTCTTCGAACGGAGGGTCTCCCGGCAGCGGCGGAGACCACGGGGGCCCCGGGATCGTTTTGACGTAGGGCAGAGATATGTCGATCGTGAGGCGCAGGTCGCCCGGCGGGATTTCCGCGTAGACCTCGGCGAACTCCTCCTCGTCCGGAGGGAAGTCCGGCGGATATTGTTCTCGCTCCTCGACGGCCACTCCTGCCGGCACGTACATGACCTCGCCGTAGCCGCTTTCTTCGGGCCAACCGAACAGCAACAGTCGGCCGTCGGACGGTAGGGGAAGGTCGGTCACGTCTGCCGGAAGAGCAGCGCAGTCGATGGTGGCGATCAAGGGGTACTCGGGATCCTCGGCGTCTGCCGGAAGCATCACGGGCCCACGGAGGGCGCCGACGACCGGCCCGTCACCCCCCGGTGTCAGGAGGGCAGACGGGCGGGCGAGCCCCAGCCAGCGCTCCACGTCGGCAGCGGGAATGTCGCGGCGCAGGGCCTCGGCGCGGACCTCATCGAGGATTTTCACGTTTCGGGGAAGCACGGGAGCACCGTAGATCAATCATGCGACGTTACCGCGATTTGCCGTCGGCGGGCGGTGTGTGGGAGCGCCCGACTATAGCGTCCGAACCACGGAGTTCCGCGAGCGCGCGCTCCGAGGGAGGCGACGATGCAGACGACCAAAGGCGTGGAGTTACCGGGCGAGCGGGCCCCGGTCGCTGTGAACGTCGACCGCTGGCGGGCGGGGCTACCGCCGGACGCGTGGCCCGAGGGCCTTCCGGCGACCGGCGAGCTCTGGCGGCGCGACGTCTTCGCGGTGGCCGACGCGTACCGGGCCGGGTCCGTGAGCCCACGGCAACTACTGACCGCCGTGCTGGCCTGGGCTTACGGACCCATCGGGTACGGCCCGTGGCGCGCCGTCAGGTCGCTCGGCGCCGACCCGGACGGCAAACGCCTGGCGTACGCGCTGGAAGAGGCGGCCGCCCAAGCCCCGGAAGAGGAGGCTTTGCGTACGGCGTACCGCCGCTTCAGTGACCCCGACCACGCTCGTCTGCCCTGGTTGGGGCCGGGCCTGTTCACGAAGGTCCTCTACTTCGTCGGCTACCGCCGCGGGGTGGGCGGGGTGCAGCCCCTGATCCTCGACCGTGTCGTGGCCAGCCAGCTCCCGGCCGAGGCGGGCGTCGGTCGCCGCAACGGGTGGTCGTCGGAGGAGTGGCTGGCCTATCTCCGCTGGGCGGCCGAGCAGGCTCGGGTCGGGGGAGTGGAGCCGGACACGGTGGAGATGGCGGGTCGTGCCTGACCAGTGAGGTGGCTATCTGCCGGCGCGTAGGCGGGTGTCCAACGCGTCGAGGTCGGGGAGGAACCAGATGTGCCCACCCTGGTTTGACTCGTGCACCAGCGCGCGCAACGCGGAACTCTCCGCGAGCTGTGCCGAGATGTCGCCGACGACTGCCAGTCGCAGCCGGTAGTTGACGAACTTCTGCATCACGTCGCCGGCGAAGCGGGTGCCCAGCGAGAAGAAGCGTTCGTCGAGTCGGTTGGCCGGCACGGCGACCACCTGGGCGCCGAGGAACGCCGCCCCGATCAGGTCCAGCGCATCCTGCTCGGTGGCCAGTGGCGGGCCGTCGGGGTCGCAGACCAGCACCGGCACTCCGGCGCGTTCCTGGATCTCGTCAGGCATCGTGGACCTCCCGGTCGAGCAGGCCGTTGTCGGCGTTGAGTACAGCGTCGAGCAGGTGCAGCAACTCGGCGGTGGCGGCCGGGTCGCCCAAGATGATGATCTTCATGCGGTGGCGGTGCGCGTCGTAGACGGTCTGCACCCGCAGCGGATTGGCCTGGTCGTGGGCGGTGTTGGCGCTGGTGAGCACGAGCGTGCCGAGCCGATCGGCGGCGGCTCTGTCGACACCGTCGATCTGGACGATGCTCGACACCTCCGCCTGCCTGGCGAGGCTGGGCGCGGTCGGGGCCCGACCGGTGAGCGTGTCGAGATCACCGGCGGCGATCCGGTACTGCTTGCCGATCCGCACCGCGCGCAGCCGGCCCGAGCGGATGTAGCTGCGCACCGTCCGCACGTGCAGCCCCAGCCGGTCGGCCACCTGCTCAACTGAGTACATGTCTTCCGTCATCGTTCCCTATCCTATGCCGATGGGGAAGTTTAGTGACAGGTAGGGTCGATTCATTGGCGACATCAGCTCGACAGCGCCCTATCGACACGTGCGCTCCCCTGGGATCAGGAGAGGGGATCGGCCGGCTAACTCGCTCGCGCTGTCGGACGGTTGCCGTACCGTCTGGAAACCATGGACGCGCGGCGCGGCGACGCCATCATCGGGCGGGATCATCCTGCGGGCCTGTTGCGCGCCGAGTTGGACCGCGCCACCACCAGTCACGGCGGCCTCGTCCTGGTGACCGGCGAGCCGGGCATCGGCAAGACGACCCTCGTCACGTCGGCAGCCCGGGAGGCCCGGCGCCGCGGCGCGTTGGTGCTCGGCGCCGCGTGCTGGGATTCCGACAGCGCCCCCGGCTACTGGCCGTGGGTGCAGGTGCTGCGCGGCCTGCGTCGATCCGCCGACGACTGGGCGGTGGCGCGACCGGACGCCGAGCCGGCCCTCGCGGCACTTCTCGGTGAGACCGACGCCAGCAAGCAGCAGGCCGAGCGGCTCGCCAGCTGGGCCGGCGTCGACACCGACAGCGTCGACCAGGAGGCGTTCGCGCTGTACGACGCGGTGACCGCCGCACTGGTCGCCGTCTCCCAGCACCGGCCGGTGGTCGTCGTCCTCGACGACCTGCACTGGGCCGACCCGGCCTCGCTGCGGTTGCTGAGCTTCGCCGCCCAGCACACCTGGTTCGAGCGGCTCCTGCTGATCGGCACCTACCGCGACGCCGAGGTCGAGTCGGGTGAGCATCCGCTGCGCCCGCTGCTGATGCCGCTCGTCGCGAAGGCCACCACGATCACCCTCACCGGTTTCACCCGCGACGAGGTGGCCGCGCTGATGACCCGGACCGCCGGACGCGAGCCCGAGGCCGGCCTGGTCGACGAGGTGCACCGGCGTACCGGCGGCAACCCGTTCTTCGTCGAGCAGACCGCGCGGCTGTGGCACGCCGACGACGCGGTCGGCGCGATCGCGCCAGGCGTACGGGAGGCGGTGCGCCGCCGCCTGGCCCAGCTGCCCGCCGCCGTGGTCGAAGCGCTGACCGTCGCCGCTGTGCTGGGTCGTGAGTTCCACCGCCAGGTCCTCGCGGCCTGCGTCGCCGCCCCGGCCGCGCAGGTCGACCGGCTACTCGACCGGGCGGTGACCGCCCGGCTGGTGGTCTCCCGGGGCGGTGGCCGCTTCGCGTTCGCCCACGACCTGGTCCGCGAAACCCTCTACGACGGGCTGACCGACGACGACCGGCAGGCCCGACACGCCGCGCTCGTCCGCGCGGTCGACGACCTGCCGGAGCTCACCGAACGGCTGATCCCCGCCGACCTCGCCCGCCACGCCTACCTCGCCGGCCCCGCGCTCGACCCGGCCCGGGTGGCCACCCTGCTGGTCGCCGCCGGGCGGGACGCGTTCGTCCGGCTGGCCGGCGACGAGGCGGCCGTGCACTTCCGTCGAGCGCTGGAGGTCGTCGACGACCGGGAACAACGAGTGCGCATCCTGGTCGAGTTCGGTGAGACGCAGTACCACCACGCCGGTCGGGAAGAGGCCATCGCGCTGCTCACCGAGGCCGGGGTGCTGGCTCGTACCCTCGACGACCCGGTGCTGCTGGCCCGCGTCGCCCTCATCGTGAACCGCGCCCGCCAGGTCGAGGTCGCCTTCTCCGTCGAGGCGGCGGAGCTGGTACGCGAGGCGTACCGGCGGCTGATCGGCGAACCGGACGCCGACGCGTCGGTCGGCACGCTGGTCGCCGACCTGATCACCGCGACCGAGACGATCGCCCGTCGAGGGCAGGACGACGAGGCGCTCACCTTCAGCCTCTGGGCCCGCCACGACACCACCTGGGGTTTGGGCACCGCGGCGGCCCGCGCCGCGCTCACCGCCGAGATCCGGGACGTGGCCCGCCGGACACCAGACCGGGAGACCGAGCTGTGGGCCACCGCGCTGCGCTGGGTGGCGCTGCTGGAGCTGGGCGATCCCGGCTTCATCGGGGAGTTCACCACCTTCGTCAACGCGGACCGGCACGGCGACCCCACCCGGTACCGGATAGCGGCCTCCGTCGACAGCGCCATCATCGCGGCCTTCCGGGGTGACTTCGCCGAGGCCGACGAGCGGTTCGCCGACATCACCGACATCGCTGACCCGAGCCATGCCGAGTTCGGGTTCATGGGCCATCACCTGCGCTGGTCCCGGCTGCTGCTTGAGGGTCGGTTCGCCGAGGCCGACACCCTGCTGGACGGGCTGGCCCCGACCGACTACCCCTACCGGGAGTTGCTGCAAGCGATCACCGCGGCGGAGCGGGGCGACGACGAGACGGCGGTGCGGCTGACCGCCGGCATCGAGGCCGCCGCCGTCCGGTACCCGCGCCCGGTGTCACCGCTCTGGCTCCGGCTACGCGCGCAGGCCGCTGCCGCGTCCGCCGACCCGCAGCGCTGCGACGTCGCACGGGCCGCGCTCGCCCCGCATCGTGGAGAGTGGATGGTGGGGCTGTTCGGCTGCGACATCAGCGGCCCGGTCGACTACTGGCTGGCGCTGATCGACGCCGCCCAGGGCCGCTGGGACGACGCCGTCGCCGGCTTCACCGCCGCCCACCACTCCGCCGACCGGTTGGGCTCCCGGCCCTGGTCGCTGCTCGCCCGCACCGGCCTCGTGCGTGCCCTCGCCAGCCGAGGCCGCCCGGACGACACCGCGACGGTGACCCTGCTGCGGGCCGCCACCATCCAGGAGGCGACCGCTCTCGGCATGACGCAGGTGCTGCACCGGCTCGCCGCCCCGACGACCCCCGACACCGACCGCCCGGACCACACCGCCGCGCCCGGCCAGGCCGTGCCGGTCGCGTCGGCCATCGCGGGGTACGAGTTTCGGCGCGACGGGCCGGTCTGGCAACTCGCGTACGCCGGTGTGGTCGTGCACCTGCCCGATGCCAAGGGGTTGCACGACCTGCACCTGCTGCTGAGCCACCCGGGCAGTGACGTGCCGGCGGTCGAGCTGCTCGACCCGGCGGCCGGGCCGGAACTGGTGGCCGCCCGCCGGATGGGAGCCGACCCGGTCCTCGACGACGAGGGGAAGGCCCGCTACCGGCGGCACCTGGCCCGCCTCGACGAGGAGATCGACCGGGCCGCCGCCCGCGATGACGACCTCAAGGTGTCCAAACTGGACGCCGAGCGGGGTGCGCTGCTCGACGAGCTGCGTGCCGCGGCGGGCCTCGCCGGCCGGAGCCGCCGCCTGGGCGACGAGGCCGAACGGGCCCGCAAGACGGTGACCGCGCGGATCCGCGACACGCTACGCAAGCTCGACGACCGGCACCCGGCACTGGCAAGCCACCTGCGCGACTCCGTCTCCACTGGCACCACCTGCCGCTACCGGCCCGCCGAGCCGCTGCCCTGGCGGCTCTGAACCCACGGCCGGGGCGGGCCGTTGGCTCAGCTCAGTCCTTGAGATCGGGGCCGGGTTCCAGGACCCGGGCGAGCCAGTCGGCCTGGGTGCGCCGTGCCGCGTCGGAGACGCGAACATGCGGGAACAGCGCCGAAAATCCGTGGAAGCCGCCAGCCCACAGGTGCAGTTCGGCCTGGCCGCCGGCGGCCCAGATCCGGGTGGCGTAGGCGACGTCCTCGTCGCGGAACACCTCGGCGGTCCCGGCGTCGATGTACGTGGTCGGCAGACCGGACAGGTCGTCCGCCAGTGCGGGTGAGACGTACGCGGAGACGTTCTGGTCGGGGTGCTCGCCGAGGACGCTGCGCCACCCGAACTCGTTCATCTCCCGGGTCCACACGCCGTCCAGCCCGCTGTACTGGTGACTGGAGGTGGTGTCGTTGCGGTGGTCGAGCATGGGGCACGACAGCAGTTGGGCGGCGATGGTCGGGGTGTTGCGGTCGCGAGCCATCAGTGTGACCCCTGCGGCAAGGCCACCTCCGGCGCTGGCGCCGGCCACGACGATGCGGGCCGGGTCGATGCCGAGATCCGCGGCGTTCTCGGCCACCCAGAGCAGACCGCGGTAGCAGTCGTCGACCAGGGTCGTGCCGGTTGCTTCCGGGGCCAGCCGGTAATCCACCGAGACCACGACGGCACCGAACCGGTCGAGCCATTCCAGCGGAATGTCGATGTTCGAGAAGCGGTCGCCCCACATCATCCCGCCGCCGTGGATCCAGTAGACGCAGGGCGCGCCGGCGGCACGATCGGTGGGGCTGAGGATGGACAGCGGGATCGGCGTTCCGTCGCCGGCGGAAACTGTGACCTCGCGCCGGGAGACCGCGCGGCCTTCCAGGTGGATATCGATCGACGGTTGGGGGAAGTGGCGAAGCTGTTCGATCACCTCGGGGCCGAGGGGCGGCATGGGCGGCAGCTCAGTCAGGGGTACGAGCAACTCGGGGTCGATGCCCGGGCGGGGGAGGTTCATCGTGGATCCTTTCGCTGGTGCGGGTCGGGTGAGGGGGGTGCTGTCGCCGGCTCAGAAGGTCGCCTTGCCGCCGACCGGCACGGCGTCGGTGTACGTCGAGTCGCCGGCCAGCAGCGGCTGAAGCTTCGCGACCAGGGCCTGCGCCTGCTCCCCGGCGAAGAACGCGCTGTGCGCCTCGGCGCTGGTCCAGCCCTCGATCACGTGGACGACGTCACGGTCGGTGGCCGAGCGGGCCACGAGGAAGACGACGCAGTCGGGGTGGGGCAGGGACGGCGCGTCGAGCAACAGTTCGATCAGCTCGTCCGCCTTTCCCGGCTGAGCGGTCATGGTGGCCTGGAACCCGTGGTGGACAGTCATCGAAGTGACTCCTAATCGTCTAGCTCTTGCTGCGATCTCGGAAAACCGACACTTCAATAAGAGCATCGCCACCAGCGGAAACGTTAGACAGATGCTCTTAGGCTCTTGCCTGATTCTCTCGTTGTGACGAGCATTGGTCATGTGCTTCAATCGGGCCGTGTACCTCGACGAGCTGCGGACGTTGCTGGCCCGCCACGCCCACCCGGACATGCGCACCCCCATCGACGGGGTGCTGATCTCGAAGGTCGACCAGCAGACCGGGCCAACCACGTCGATGTCGGGCACCGTGCTGGCGCTCATCGCTCAAGGCGCCAAACACATGGCGCTGGGTGACCGCGTGTACGAGTACCGGGCCGGCCAGTACCTTGTCGCGTCGGTGGATCTGCCGGTCACCGGCCGGTTCACCCAGGCCAGCGCCGACTCGCCAGCGCTGGGGTTCGGGCTGGTGCTGCATCCGGCCACGGTCGCCGAGTTGCTGTTGCAGGCGGCACCGGGCGACCTCCCACCCCTGTCCGGCGGAACGCCCTCCGGGATGGTGGTCAGCGACGCTCCCGACGAGCTCGGCGACGCGGTGGTCCGACTGCTTCGGCTGCTGGACCGGCCCCGGGACGTCGCGGTGCTCGCACCCCTGATCAAACGGGAGATTCTCTGGTTGTTGCTCAGCGGGGAGCAGGGTGCCGCAGTGCGGCAGCTGGGGCTGGCCGACAGCAGCCTCAGTCACATCGCCCGGGCGGTGCGGTGGATCCGCGACCACTACGCGCAGGCGTTCCGGGTGGAGGATCTGGCCAGGCTGTCCGGGATGAGCGTGTCCGCGTTCTATCGCAACTTCCAGGCGGTGACCGCGATGAGCCCGATCCAGTTCCAGAAGCAGATCCGGTTGCAGGAGGCCCGGCTCCTGCTCGCCACCCACCCCAACGACATCACCGGGGTCGGCATCCGGGTCGGCTACGAGAGCCCGTCGCAGTTCAGCCGCGAATACCGTCGCCAGTTCGGCGCGCCGCCCAGCCAGGACGCCACCCGCCTGCGCGGCACCAGCCGAAGCGAGGTGCCGGCGGTCGTCTGACCGCAGACCGACGCGCCAACGACGGACGGACGCCGCCACGGCTGTGGCGGCGTCCGTCGCACTGTCAGCGGCGGTTGTACTTGTACATGGTCAGGGTGCCGAAGACGAGGACGAAGCCGGCGCTCCACAGCAGCAGCCACATCGTTGCCGACGGGTCCGACTCGCCGCTCATCGCGCCCCGGATCGCGGCCACCAGCTGCGTCACCGGGTTGACCTTCACGAACGCCTGGAGCCAGCCGGGCATGGTGCTCGGCTCGACGAAGACGTTGCTCAGGAACGTCAGCGGGAACAGCACCATCATGCTGACCCCCATCACCGACTTCTCACTGCGCAGGATCAGCCCGAAGAACGTCCACACCCAGGAGAACGCGAACGAGAAGATCACCAGCAGTCCGATGCCGGCGGCGACACCGAGCGCCCCGCCCTCGGGCCGGAAGCCGAGCACCAGCCCGAGGCCCAGGATCACCAGTGCGGCGAGGATATAGCGCAGCACGTCGCCGAAGATCATGCCGACCAGGGCGGCCGGGCGCCAGACGGGCAGCGTCCGGAACCTGTCGAAGATGCCCTTCTCGATGTCGGTGTTGAGGCCGACACCGGTGTACATGGTGATCATGACGACGCTGGTCACCATGATGCCGGGCAGGAAGAACTGCAGGTAGTCACGCGGGCTGCCGGCCAGGGCGCCACCGAACAGGTACGTGAACATCAGCACCATGATGATCGGGAACGCGGTCACGTCGAAGAGCTGCTCCGGCACGTGCTTGATCTTCAGCATGGCCCGCCAGCCGAAGGTGATCGACGCGCCCAGCGCGCTCGGCCGGGGAGGTCGGGCACCGGGCGCGAGGACTGTCGCCAGTGCCTCGGCGGACGGAACGTAGACGGCCGGTGCCCGTTCGGTGGTGGTGGTCTTGGTGTCGCTCATCGGGCTGCCTCCAGCTCGTCGTCGCGCTCGTCGGTTGGCACGGCGGGGTGGTCGGTCAGGGCCAGGAAGACCTCGTCCAGGCTCGGCTGGCCGAGGGAGAAGTTGTCGACCACGATGCCGGCGCGGGCCAGGTCGCTGAGCACGCGGGCGGCCTGGGCGCTGGCGTCGAGGTCGGTGCCGGCCTCACCGACGCGGGCGGTCAACGCCACCGGATCGGCGGCGAGCTGCACCGGCACACCGAGTGCCTCGCGGAGCACCCGCTCCGCGTCGGGGCGCTGCCCCGGGTCGCGCAGTCGCAGGTGGACGGTGCCCGAGCCGATCGACGACTTCAACTCACCCGGGGTGCCCTCCGCGATCACCCGGCCGTGGTCGACCACCGCGATCCGGCCGGCGAGCTGGTCGGCCTCGTCGAGGTACTGGGTGGTCAGCAGCACGGTCGTCCCGTGCGACACCACCGCTCGGACGATCTCCCACACCTGGTTGCGGCTTCGCGGGTCGAGGCCGGTGGTCGGTTCGTCGAGGAAGAGCAGATCCGGGGTGTTCAGGATGCTCGCGGCGATGTCGATGCGCCGCCGCATCCCACCCGAGTACTTCTTCACCTGACGGTCGCTCGCCTCGGTCAGCCCGAACGCGGCGAGCAGCGCTGCCGCGCGGTCCCGGGCGGCCGGCTTGCGCAGGCCGAGCAGGCGGGCCAGGAGCACCAGGTTCTCCGTACCGGTGAGGTCCTCGTCGACGGAGGCGTACTGGCCGGTGAGGCTGACCCGGGAACGGACCTTGTCGGCCTCGGTGACCACGTCGTGCCCGAAGACCCGGGCCGAGCCGCCGTCGGGTCGCAGCAACGTGGCGAGCACCCGGACGGCTGTGGTCTTGCCCGCGCCGTTCGGGCCGAGCAGGCCGTAGACGGTGCCGGCGGGCACCTGCAGGTCGATGCCGGCCAGCGCCCGGGTGTCCCCGAACGATCGGGTGAGCCCTTCGGCCTCGATGGCCAGGCCGGTGGTGCGTTTACTCATGGTCCGTACCTTTCGTGGTGGACGTGTTCAGGAGACGTAGGGCCGAGCCGCCCGGCCGTCGCGCAGCGCCAGGCCCCACCAGCGCAGCTGGTCGAGCAGGGCGTCGACGTCGCGGCGCAGTTCGTCGGTGCACCGGGCGGTCGGCTCGCCGGCGAGCAGGTCGATCCCGACGACGTCGCGCACCGTCATCGCGTGCAGTGCGGTGAAGACGGTGCGGAGCTGGTCGACGGCGTGCCCGCCGGTGGACCGACAGCCGTACGACACGAAGCCGACCGGTTTGGCCTGCCACTCGTCGTACGCGTAGTCGATGGCTTGTTTCAAGGGTGCCGGGAAGCTGTGGTTGTACTCGGGGGTGACCACGACGAACGCGTCCGCCCGGCCCACCTCGCGAACGAACGCCCGGATCGGCGCGGTCGGCTCGGCGGGGTAGGTGGCCGGGAAGTCGTACCCGGTCAGGTCAACGACCGTCACCGCCAGGTCGTCGTGCCGCCCGGCCTGTTCGACGAACCAGGTGGCGAGCCGGTCGCCGACCCGCCCCTCCCGCGTGCTGCCGACGATCACGGCGATCCGTAGCGGCGTCATGGCCACCCCCTTCCATTCTGAAGGCGCGAGGTGACAGCGGGCGCCCGCTAGATCTGATCTAGCGGGCGCGGTTTCGGGGCGGAGTGTCGGTGGGATCGGCTTGACTGGGGTCGACGAACGGGGGAACAGGATGGCCCAGGTACGCATCGAACCGTGGCACGAGGACGACCTCGACCTGCTGCGGCAGCTCAACTCACCGGACACCCGCAAGCACACCGGCGGCCCGGAGACCGACGAGCAGGTGCTCGCCCGCCACGACCGGTACGTGCACTTCGCCGACACCGGGCAGGGCTGCATGTTCACGCTGGTGCTGCCGGACGGGGCACGGGCGGGCAGCGTCGGCTACTGGGGTCGGGAGTGGCGCGACCACCCGGTGTACGAGCTGGGTTGGGCGGTGCTGCCCGCGTACCGGGGGATGGGGCTGGCCACGACGGCGGTGCGTGCGGTGGTGGACGTCGTTCGCGCCCGACGGGACCGGCGCTACGCGCACGCCTACCCCTCGGTGGACAATCCCGCGTCGAACGCGGTGTGTCGCAAGGCGGGTTTCACGCTGCTCGGCGAGACCGGTTTCGAATATCCGCCGGGGCGGATGATGCGCGCCAACGACTGGCAACTCGACCTGACCGCCCCACCGACAGTGAGCTGAGGTCGGCGGGGCGGCCGGTGACAGGTCACCAGGTGGTGTCGAGGCGGTGTCGTTGCTCGTCGGTCAGCTCCAGGTCGACAGCCGCCAGGCTCTCCTCCAGTTGCGCCACCGACGAGGCGCCCACCAGCGGGATGGACGGCAGCTCGCCGCCCAGCAACCAGGCGAGCACCACCTGGTTGACCGTCGCGCCGCTCTGCCCTGCCACCTCCCGCAGCGCGGCCAGTCGCCGGGGCGCGCTCGGCAGGTCGTACGCCGAGCTGAGCGGCTTGTCCGCCCGGGTGAACGCCCCCTTGAGCAGCGGCGAGTACGCCACCAGGGTCAGCTCGGGTTCGGCACGCAGGTAGCTGAGCAGGTCACCGCTGACGCCGCCCGGCTCGCCGTCCGGGTCCAGTTCGCTGATCACGTCGGTGCGGTTCGGCAGGTAACTGCGGTGGTACTGGAGCACCTCGTACCCCGGCAGGCCGGCGGCGGCGGCCAACGCGCGGGCCCGTTCCACCCGCCAGGCCCGGTGGTTGCTGGCGCCCAGCAGACCCACAGTGCCCTCGGCGACCAGCTCGGCGAAGCCCTCCACGGTCTCCTGGAGCGGCACGGTCCGGTCCTCGATGTGCGCGTAGAGCAGGTCCAGCCGCTCCACCCCGAGCCGTTCCCGGCTGCGCTCCGCGGACTCGCGGATCACCTTGGCGGACAGGCCCTCGGCGTTGTCCAGGTAGCTGGTCCCCGGGGCCAGCGGTCGGGCACCCAGCTTGGTGGCGATGACGATCTCGGTGCCGACGCCCCGGCTGCGCCGCCACCTGCCGAGCAACTCCTCACTCTGCCCGCCCTGGCCGCCGTCCACCCAGAACGCGTAGTTGTCCGACGTGTCGATGAACGTGCCGCCGGCCTCGACGTACCGGTCCAGGATCGCGTACGAGGTGGCCTCGTCGGTGGCGCTGCCGAAGAGCATCGCGCCGAGGCTGAGCACGCTGACCTCGCGCCGGGTCGCCGGGTCGGCGCCGATCGTGCGGTACCGCATGGGGGTCTCCTCTCGTGCGCCCTACCGGTGGGCGCACGAGTCACACTGCCGGCTGGAGCGCACTCCAGGTCAAGCGCTCAGTCACCACTGCAGCACGCCGTACCCACCGCCGGCGTCCATCTGGAAGCCCCACAGCAGCCCGCTCGGCCCGTCGGCTGGCAGGGTCGCCAGGTGCACGCTCACCTCGGCGCCCTGTTCTGCTGTGCGGAAGCCGCTGTTGCCGTTCAGGTCGGTGGGCCGCATCCGTCCCGGCAGGTGCTCGCGTCGCTGGCCCGGGCGCTGCTGTTGAGCCGGGACGAGCGGGAGTACCTGTTCCGGGTTGCCGGGGAGAACCCGCCGCCGACCCGTGGGCCGAGCCGGGCGGTGCCGTCGGGCCTACGGCACCTGCTCGACGCGATGACCGAGACCCCGGCGTACCTCGTCGACGCCGCGTACCACGTGCTGGCCTGTAACCGTCTGGCCACGTACTTCGTCGGGGATCTCTCGACAGTGCCCGACGCGGACCGCAACATGATCCGCTGGACGTACCGGCAGCCGGTGACCAGCGGCCACTGGAATGACGCCGAGATTCTCCGGTTCGTCCGCGGTACGGTCGCGGATCTGCGGGCCGCGTACGGCCGCTACCCGGCCGACCCGGCGATCCGTGAGCTGGTGACCGAACTGCTCGGCACGTCACCCCGGTTCGCCCAGCTCTGGGCCGAGCACGACGTGGCCGAACGTCGCCCCGTCGTGAAGCGGGTGCCGCACCCCGGGCTGGGGCCGTTGGAGTTCGAGTGCCGGGTGCTGCACGTGCAGGAGACCGACCAGCGACTGATCGTCTACGTACCCGAGCCCGGCTCGCCGACCCAGGCGGCGTTTCACCGGATTGCGCAGCGCGTCTGTTCCTGACCTGCCGGCGACAGCGTGATGCCTCAGGGTCATTACGACGACTCTGAGGCATCACGCTCGTTGGAGACCTGCCCGCCGGTGGCGGGCTCGGCTCAGTTGGGCAGGTAGGCGAAGGTGTCCGGGTTCGGGCCCTGCCGACCGGCCTCGCCCTTGTTCAGCTCGGTGATCCGCTCCATCGCCACGTCGTCCAGCTCGAAGTCGAAGATCCGGGTGTTCTCCTCGATCCGCTTCGGGGTGGTCGACTTCGGGAAGATGATGTCGCCGCGCTGCACATGCCAGCGGAGCACCACCTGCGCCGGGGTCCGGCCGAGCTGCTCGGCGATGTCGACAACCGTCGGGTCGCCGAGCACGTTGCCCTGCGCGATGGGCGACCACGCCTCGGTGAGAATGTTGTGCTCCCGGCCGTAGGCGCGGACCTCGTCGTTGGTGAAGTACGGGTGCGCCTCGATCTGGTTGACCGCCGGCACGACGCTCGCCTCGTCGGCCAGTCGCTGCAGGTGCGGCACCTGGAAGTTCGACACGCCGATCGAGCGGGCCCGACCGTCGCGCTGGACCTCCTCCAACACCTTCCAGGTCGACACGTAGTCGCCGTCGTACAGCGTCGGCAGCGGCCAGTGGATCAGGAACAGGTCGATGTAGTCCATCTTCAGCGCCGCCAGCGTCGAGTCGAACGCCCTGCGGGCGTCGTCGGGGCGGTGGAAGCCGTTGTTCAGCTTGCTGGTCACGTAGACCGCGCCCCGGTCCAGGCCGGACATCCGTACCGCCTCGCCGACCTCGGCCTCGTTGCCGTACATCTCGGCGGTGTCGATGTGGCGGTAGCCGATCTCCAACGCGGTGCTCACCGCCGCGACGGTGTCCTTCGGCTCGATCTGGAACACCCCGAAGCCGAGCTGAGGAATGGTGGTGCCGTCGTTCAGGCTGATGTCGGGAATCGTGATTGCCACTGCGGCTCCTTCGCGTCTTCGTTTACCTGTCATCCATACCCGGGCAGGTGGACGAATCACCGCTCAAGCCGGCGTGACGAACGCAACGGCGGATCGGTTCACCCGGTCGTGTCGAACAGCACCGGCCACGGCCGTGCCGCCGGTGTCGACGCCGACGGCGGCTCGGGCGCGGTGGGCTCGGCCAGCACGTCCGCGGCGAGTTGGCCGAACATCGCCGCCGCCGGGTGCGCGGACCGTTCTGGCCAGGCCGCCGAGGTGCGTTTCGCCAGCGGCGCGTCGACGATCGGCCGCCAGGCCATCCGGGGTTCCCGGCGGGCCACCGCCGCCGGTTCCACCGCCACCGCGCCGCCGGCCAGCACCAGCCCGAAGAGGAACTCCGGGTTGCGGGCCGGGCGCACCCGGGTCGGGCGCCAACCGTGCTGCCGGCACACCGCCAGCAGGTGATCGTGCCAGCCGGGGGCGGTGGCGCGGGGCGCGGCCACCAGATCCAGACCGGCGAGCGACGCCAGCGTCACCGCACGGTCGCGGGCCAACGGCGAGGTGCGCGGCAGCAACACCCCCAGGGGTACGTCGACCGGGGCGCCGAAACGTAACCCGTCCGCCGCCACCGGGTGATGCACGAGCCCCACGTCCAGCGTCCGCTCGGCGAGCATCCGTACCTGCTCGGCGGTGGTCAGCTCGTGCAGCTCCACGTCCAGCCCGGGTGCCCGGGCGGTGAGCCCGTCCAACAGCGAGCGCAGCGTCACAGCCGGCGTCTCCGGTGGCACCCCGGCCCGCAGTACGCCCAGCTCACCGGCACGGATCTGCGCCATCAGGCTGCGCAGTCGCCCCTCGCCGGCGAGCAGTTCCTCCGCCTCGCCGAGCAGCAGCTCACCGGCGGTGGTCAGGCGTACCTGGCGGCGGGAGCGGTCGAACAGCTCGACCGTCAGCTCCCGTTCCAGCCGCTGGATCGACTGGCTCAGCGGCGGCTGGGCCATTCCGAGCAGCTCCGCGGCCCGCCCGAAGTGCAGTTCGTGTGCGACCACCACGAAGTGCCGCAGGTGCCGGAGCAGGTCCACGGCCGGGACCCTACGCCAGCGCCGCCACGGTGCCGCTGGATACCGTGCTGGCGTGGACGTGCAGGAACGGATCGAGGCCATCTTCGCCGCCGCCGGGGTGACGGCCAGCATGCACGCCGTCGACCTGGACGCTGTGGACCTGGCCGTCGACGGCCCGACCGGCAGTGGCCGGGAGGTCGGGGTGCGGGCCGACGAGCAGGTGGTGATCGCCTCGATCTTCAAGATCCTGCTGGTGCTGGAGTTCGCCCGGCAGGTCGAGGCCGGTCAGCTGGACCCGACCGAGCGGGTACTGGTCACCGCCGCCGACCGGCTCGGCGGGTGGGGTCTGGCGGGCTGCGTCGACGACGCCGAGGTGTCGCTGCGCGACCTCGCCTACTTCGCCATGTCGGTCAGCGACAACACCGCCGCCGACCTGCTGCTGCGCCGGGTCGGCCCGGACCTGCTGCCGATCCTCGCCGTCGAGCTGGGGCTGACCCGTACCCGCGTCCTCGGCGGCCCCCGGGACCTGGTCGAGGTGATGCTCGCCGACGTGGGCGCGCGCACCGAGGCGGAGTTCGCCAGGATCTTTCCCACCCTGCCGGCGGAGCGGGTCCGGGCCATGCGGGTCTTCGACCCCGCGCGCACCACGTCCAGCACGGCCCGGGAGATCACCCGGCTGCTCACGCTGATCTGGCGGGACGAGGCCGGGCCGCCCGCAGCGTGCGCGATGGTTCGCACCTGGATGGCCCGGCAGCTCTTCTGGACCCGGCTGGCCGCCGGTTTCCCGCCCGGCGTCCGGGTGTCCGGAAAGACCGGCACCCTGCCCGGGTTGCACCTGGAGGCCGGCGTCGCCGAGTACCCCGACGGCGGCCGGTACGCGATAGCCGTCTTCGCCCGTGCCGAACAGTTGACCCCGCGCCGCATCGACGTGGACCTGGCGATGGGGGAGGCCGCCCGGACGGCCGTCGAGGCGCTGCGCGGTAACTGATTTGTCGCCCGTCGGAGCGTCTGCGCACCGCCGCTGAGCAGGTCCGATATGCGGCGTCGTATCGGAGCCGACGGCGTTTGATCTTGGACCGGGGCCGGGTGGCGCTGGTTGGCTCGTGTCGACCGATCACCCGAGCACGGGGAGCAGATCCGCATGCCCAACCTCGACCGTCGCCGCTTCCTGCGCGACGCCGCCGCCACCACCGCCCTGGTCTCCGCCGGTGGCCTCGCCGCCGGCGTCGCCACACCGGCCCAGGCCGCGCCCCCGACCGCCGCCCCCGCGCCGACCGCGCGCCGCAAGGGCGCGGTCAGCTTCCGCTGGTGGGGTACGGCCGGCTGGCGCGTCGACATCGGCGACCGCACCGTCCTCGTCGACCCGTTCCTCAGCCGCATCGACACCGGGCTGTTCACCGGCCCGTTCAACACGCAGACCCGGTTGACAGTGCGCACCGACGTGATCGACCCGCGCGTCGACAAGGCCCTGACGGTGCTCGTCACGCACACCCACTGGGACCACTTCATGGACGTGCCGTACATCGCCGAGCGCACCGGCGCGCGGGTGTTCGGCACGCTGACCGCGTACCACCTGGGGTTGGCCTACGGGTTGCCGTCGACGCAGCTCAGCGCCGTCAAGGGTGGCGAGGTGCTGGACTTCGGGGACCACACCGTCGAGGTGGTCGGCTCACTGCACAGCCGCAACCCGTCGTACTCGGTGGCCTTTCCCGGGGTGCTGGTGACCCCACCGCCGCAGCCGGCCACCATCGCTGACCTGCCGGAGGGCGACACGCTGGGCTACCTGCTGCGGGTCGACGGCGGCCCGTCGGTCTACTTCACCGGGGCCAGCGACGTCGCCGAGCGGAATCTGACCGGCCTCGCGCCCGACGTGGCGATGGTGGCCATGCAGAACGCCACCACCACCGGCGACTACCTGCCCCGGCTGCTGGCCGGCCTCGACTACCCGAAGGTCGTGGTGCCGGTGCACTACGACAACTTCGAGACGGCGTTGCAGAACCCGCCGACCGTCGCACCGACCGACCGCACCCGGCTGAACGAGATGATCGCGGCGATCCGCCGGATCTCGCCGCGCAGCCGGGTCCTGGTGCCCGAGTACGAGACCGCGTACCACTTCTGAGCAGCGCGGATGGGGGTCGCGGGGGCCGCGACCCCCACCGTGCTCAGCCAGCGGTCATCTCCGCCAGGGCCCGCACCGACTTCCAGTTGCGGGTGGTGGCCACCACGCCGAGCTTCTTCTCCAGGTACGCGTTGGTGAACTTCGACCGGCCGTAACCGCCGTCGACGTAGTGCAGGAACACCTCCCGGCCGGTCACCGTGAACGACACGTTCTCGCCACCGGGCACGGCGAGCGCGTCCACAGCGGACTTCTCCGGCGCGGTGGCGAGGAAGGCCACCAGCAGTCGGGTCGGGTCGTCGTCCCGGTCGGCGTACGGGTTGCCGCCGGCGATCGCCGCCAGCTCCCGGCCGCTGCGCACCAGCACCGGCACTGACAACGCCAGCTCGCCGGTGAGCGCCCGCTCAATGCCGGCCGCCAGTTTCTCCGCGTCGCGCACCGTGCTGCCGAAGGTCACGTTGCCGCTCTGCAGGTACGTCCTGACGTCCTCGTGACCGAGGTCGGTGACGATCCGGCGCAGGTCGGCCATCGCCAGCCGGGTGTTGGCGCCGACGTTGACCCCGCGCAGCAGGGCGACGTAACGGGTCATGGTTCCTCCTCGGATGCGCGCCGACCGGCTCAGCGTAGGCCGCCCGGCCCGACCAGTCCCGTCTCGTACGCGACGATGACCAGTTGCGCCCGGTCGCGTACCGCCAGCTTGGTCAGCAGCCGCCCGACGTGCGTCTTCACGGTGGCCTGGCTGAGGTTCAGGTGCGCGGCCAGCTCCGCGTTGGACAGGCCGCGGGCGATCAGCGCCAGCACCTCCCGTTCCCGGTCGGTCACCCCGTCGAGCCGCCGGGGCAACGGCCTGGTCGGCTCCGGCCGCCGGGCGAACTCGTCGATCAGCCGGCGGGTCACCGTCGGCGCGAGCAACCCCTCCCCGGCGGCGACCACCCGGATCCCGGTCAGCAGGTCCGCCGGTGGGGTGTCCTTGAGCAGGAACCCGCTGGCCCCGGCGCGCAGCGCCCCGTAGACGTACTCGTCGAGGTCGAACGTGGTCAGGATGATGACCCGGGTGTCGGCCGTCGCCGGGTCGGCGCAGATCCGCCGGGTCGCCTCGATGCCGTCCATCTCCGGCATCCGGACGTCCATCAGCACCACATCCGGGTGGTGCTGCCCGGTCAACGCGACGGCCTGCGCGCCGGTGCCCGCCTCGCCGACTGTGGTGCAGTCCGGGCTGAGATCGACCAGCAGCCGGAAACTGCCGCGCAGCAACGCCTGGTCGTCGGCGATCAGCACCCGGATCACGCGGCCACCCGGTAGGGCAGGCTGGCCGTCACCGCGAAGCCGCCGTCGGCGCGTGGGCCGGCGCGGAACTCCCCGCCGTGCAACGCCACCCGTTCCCGCATGCCGATCAACCCGTGCCCCTCCCCGCCGAGCAGGACCGGCCGCCGCCCGTCGTCGGTCACCTCCACCCGCACCTCGTCGGGCCGGACGGTCACCGTGGCCCGGCACTCGGCCGGCGCAGCGTGCTTCACCACGTTCGTCACCGCCTCCTGCACGATCCGGTACACCGCGAGGCCCACCGACTCCGGCACCGCGCCGGCCGGCTCCTCCCGTCGTACGTCGAGCTGCACGTCGACCCCGCCGATCGCCGCCTGCCGGGCGAGGACGGGCAACTCGTCCAGCCCGGGCGTCGGGGCGTACGGGCTGTCCGCACGCAGGACGCCGAGCACGCGACGCACATCGTTCAGGGCGGTGCGGCCGGTCTCCTCGATGACCCGCAGCGCGGCGCCCGCCTCCCGGGGGTCGGCCTCGGCGACGTGGTTGGCGACGGCCGCCTTCACCACGATGAGGCTCAGCGTGTGCGCGACCACGTCGTGCAGCTCGCGCGCCACCCGCAACCGCTCCTCGGTGGCTGCCTGACGGACCAACTGGTCGCTCTGCCGGGCGGCGAGGGCGCGTCGCTCCCGGATCAGCCAGCCGATCACCCAGGCCGGCGCGATCATGACTGTGGCGTAGACGACAGCGCCGGTACGCGACCAGAGGTCGCCAGCGGTCAGCACCAGGGCGACGCTCACCAGTGCGAGACAACCGGCGGCGCACAGCATCGACCGGCGGGTGGGCGTCGACACGGCCACCGTGTAGAAGGCCAGGCCGATGGCGAACGCCGGCGCGGCGGCCGCGAAGTTGGGTATCACCCCGGTGATCAGGGCGACGGTGGCCACGGAGCTGATCGTCGCGGCCACCGTCACCGGCCAGCGTCGGCGGACCGCCAACGGCAGCCCCAGGGCCATCCCGACCAGCACGGACACCCAGAGCGGCTCGTGTACGCCACCGTGCAGCGGCGACTCCAGCGCCGCGTACGGGCAGAGCGCCCCGCCCACGGCCAGCGCCAGCAACACGTCCACCGTGTACAGGTCCACCGGCCGCATCCGTCGGGTCAACAGGAGAGCGGTCACCCGTCGAACGGTAACGGCCGGCCCGGCCGGCCGCGTCCACCCGCGGGTGGTCATCCCCGGGGACGACGTGCCGGCGCTGCCGGGCCGCCGGCTCCACCCCTGGGAGGGTTGGCAAGTGCCAGCCCTGGCACGACGCGCCGCACCCCCGGCATTCGGCACCGTAAACGGTCATGACCACAGACACGGTGACAGTGACGGGGTTGCGCGCGGTGTACGGCACCGGCACCCGGCGGGTGACAGCGCTCGACGGCGTGACCACCAGCTTCGCGAGCGGCACGTTCACGGCGGTGATGGGCCCCTCCGGCTCGGGGAAGTCCACCCTGCTGCACTGCGCGGCGGGGCTGGACCGCCCGACCGAGGGGAGTGTCACGATCGACGGCACCCGCCTCGACGACCTCGACGAAGACGAGCTGACCCGGCTGCGGCGCGACCGGATCGGCTTCGTGTTCCAGGCGTTCAACCTCGTGTCCACACTGACCGCCGCGCAGAACGTCGAGTTGCCGTCGCGCCTGGCCCGTCGCCGCCCGCCGGCCGGGGACGTCACCGCCGCCCTCGACGCCGTCGGACTCGCCGACCGGGCCGGGCACCGGCCGAGTGAGCTGTCCGGCGGCGAACAGCAACGCGTCGCGGTGGCCCGAGCGTTGATCACCCGTCCGGCGGTGGTCTTCGCCGACGAACCGACCGGGGCGCTGGACAGCGCGTCCTCGCGGCAGGTGCTGCGGCTGCTGCGCGCGCTCGTTGACGACCACGGGCAGACAGTGGTGATGGTGACCCACGATCCGGCCGCCGCCGCGTACGCCGACCGGGTGCTCCTGCTCGCCGACGGCCGGGTCGTCGACGAGCTGACCGGCGGGATCACCGCCGCCGCCGTCGCGGCCCGGATCGCCGAGCGGGAGATCGTCGCGGAGTCGTCGTGCTGAGCGTCCGCCGGTCGGCCAGCGCGTTCGTGGCCGTCGCCATCGGGGTCACGCTGGTCGCGGCGGCCACCCTGCTGCTCGCCTCCGGCCGCCCGCAGGTGCCGGACCGGCTGGCACGGGCGGCGGTCGTGGTGCAGAGCCCCGAGGCGGGAGCGTCGGCCGACCAGTTCGTGCCGACCCGGCCCTGGTCCGCCACCGCCGCGGCCGGGCTCGTCGGCCGGCTGTCCGGTCTGCCGGACGTCGTGGCGGCGGTGCCGGACCGCACCTTCTACGCGCAGCCGCTCGTGGACGGCCGACCCTCGGCTGCCGACAGCGGGCGGGAGGACGCCCACCAGGGGCACGGCTGGTCCAGCGCCCAACTGGGTGGGCTGCGCCTCACGGCGGGCGAGCCACCCCGCCGGGCCGGCGAGGTGGTCGTCGACCGCGCGCTCGGGCTGCGCGTCGGCGCGCCGGTCACGGTGCTGACCGCCGTCGGCCCCGAGCCGTACACCGTCACCGGTCTGGTCGACGGGCCCGGCGTGCATGTCGCCGACGAGGTCGCCGCCGCCCTCGCACCCGGCGTCCGGGCCATCGGGCTGGTGCTCGCCCCGGGGGCCGACCCCGAGCGGGTCGCCATGGCGGCGCGCGGGGTCGTCGGCGGCGACGGGCGGGTGCTGACCGGTGCCGCGCGGGGGGTGCTGGAGCCGCCCGGCGACGCCCGTACCCGGTGGATCGGCATGCAGGTGCTCACCGCCACGGCGGCTCTCGCCGGCTTCGTCACGGTGTTCGTGGTCTCCTCGACCTTCGCGTTCACCCTCGCGCAGCGCCGCCGGGAATTGGGTCTGCTGCGCGCGGTCGGCGCCACCGGCCGCCAGGTCCGCCGCATGGTGGGCGCGGAGGCGCTCGCCGTCGGTGCCTCGGCCGGCCTGGTCGGCCTGCTGCTGGGCGCGGCGCTCGCGCCGGTGCTGGGACGGCTGCTCGTCGACGTCGGCTACGAACCGTCGACCTTCCGGGTCCGCTACGAACTCTGGCCGGTGGCGGTGTCGCTCGCCGCCGGGCCGGTGATCGCGGTGCTGGCGGTCTGGTCGGCGTCCCGCCGAGCGGCCCGGGTGCGCCCGTTGGAGGCGCTCCGCGAGGCCGCTGTGGAACAGCGGCCGATCGGCCGGCTGCGCGCCGCCACGGGGACGTTGCTCCTCGCGACGGGGGTGGCGCTCAGTGTCGGCACGGCAACCGCCGACGAGGCTCGGGTGGCGGCGCAGTACGCGCTCTACGCGGTGATGGCCCTGGTGGCCGGTGCCACAGTGCTCGCCCCGGTGGTGGTCGGGCCGCTGGTGCGGCTGCTGCGTTCCCCGGTGCGTCGCCCCGGTGGCGCGATCGGGATGCTGGTCCGGGGCGGGGCGTTGACAGCGACCCGGCGGACCGCCGCCATCGCCGCTCCGGTGCTGCTCACCGTCGCGTTCGCGGTGCTGGTCTCCGGGATGGTGCGCACCACCAGCGCCGCGTACGCGGCCGGTCGGGCGGACAACGTGAACGCCGGCTGGATCGTCGTGCCGGACCGTGCGCCCGGCCTGTCCGACCGGGCCGTCGCCGCGACCGGCGGCACCGCGCTCCTGCCCACCACCGTCTACCGCACCGACCCCGCGACGCCGCCGAAGGACCGGCCGCTGACGGCGCTGGGCGTGGAGCCGGAGGGCTTCGCCGCCGCGAACCGGGTACTCACCGTCGTCGCCGGCTCGCTGGACGACCTGACGGGCGCCGACACCGTGGTGGTCACCGCGTCGGCGAACCTGCTGCCGTCCGAGCCGTACCCGGTGGTCTTCGCCGACGGGACGTCGGTGTCGTTGCGCGTCGTCGCCGTGGTCACCGACACCTCGATCCCCGGCGACCTGCTCGTACCCCGGGCCGTGGTGCGGGCGCACGACCCGTCGGCGCTGACCTCCACCGTGTACGTGCGGGACCGGATCGATCCGCCCGTCGGCGCGCGGATCCTCGACGTCCCGGCTTGGGCGGCCGAGGCGGACGCCGCCGAGGACCGCCTCATCTGGCTCTTCACACTGCTGCTGATCGGGGTGTCGGCCGGTTACGGTGCCATCGCGGTGGCCAACACGCTGTTGCTGGCCGCCGCCGGCCGCGCCGCCGACCTGCGGCTGATCCGGATGGCCGGGGCGACCCGACGGCAGGTCATCTGGCTGGTCACCGCCGAGTCCGCACTGGTGGTGCTGATCGGCGCCCTGCTGGGTGGGGCTGTCGCGTTCGTCGGCCTGCTCAGCGTCCGTGCCGGCCTCGCCGAGCAGGTCGGTGCCCCTGTCGACCTGATGGTGCCGTGGCCGGTGGTCGCCGGGGTGGTGGGGTTGTGTCTGCTGCTCGCGGTGCTGTCGAGTGTGCTGCCGACGTGGCGGTTGCTGCGTCACCGTCCCGCCCGGTCACCGGTCGGCGGATGACCGCGCCCCCCGCGGAGCCCAGCCGGCCGTTACCGTCCATGGATGCGATCCGCGCGCCCGGTCGGGCTGTTCCTCTCCGCCGTCGCCGTGCTGCTCTGGGCGTACGGCATGACCAGGTGGCAACCGCTGACCGAGCCGCTCGGCCCGTGGTCGGAGCGCCTGCCGGGCAACAACGCCTACTGGGCGCGCGACCTGCGGTTCATGGCGATCATGGCGGTGTCGCTCGGGTTGGTGCTGGCCGGGCGCGGTCAGCTGCGGTGGGGCGGCCCGGCGGTGCTGCTGGGTGGCTGCTGGGTCGCCGCCGACGTGGCGATCGACAGGGCCGACCCGATCGGCGTCGACGCGACGGTGCTGCTCGCCGTCGGCGGTTGCACCGTGCTCGGCGTGGTCGCGGCCATTCCGCTGTGGTGGGAGCGCCGCACGTCGTCGGCGCGCGAGCCTGGCCGGCCACAGCGGGAGCGCGGCGCGCCTGCGGCCACCGACCGGCGGGTGCTGACCGGCGCGGCCTGCGTGGCCGGAGTGCTGACGCTGGTGGCCGCCGCGATGGAGTCACCGACCGACCGGGAGCCGGAGCTGAACCAGGGCGCGCTGGCCACGGCGGCGCTGCTGGTGGCCGTGGCGGTCGGCGCCGGGCTGGCGGCGGCTCCGGCCCGGACCCGGGCCCGCGTCGTGTTGGCGGCCGGCGTCACGGTGGCCGCCCTGCTCGGGGCCGGGCTGGTTCGTGCCGTCCCGCCCGGCACCCGCCTGCTGCCGGAGGCCGCGCTCGGTGCGGTGCTGCTCACCGGGGTCACCCTGCTGGCCTGGGACTGGCCGGGCGGCCGGCCGGTCTGGTGGCACCACGGGGTGGCGGCTCTCCTCGCGTTGGTGGGCCCGGTCGTGTTTCTGGTGGCCACTGCCGTCCCCATGATGATCGCGCTGCCGATCGGCGCGGCGTTCACCTCGTTGGCCGGCAACAGCCCGATCAACGCCGCCGACTCCGATCTGCTGGTCTCACTGGCCGGGCTGCTCGCCGGGCTGGGAATGGCGGTGCTGCTGGCCCGACCGAGCATCGACGACCGCCGGCAGCTCCGATAGCTCACTCCACGACCGGCAGCACGACCTCGTTGCGGCGCAGGAACCACGGCTTCCACGGCCTGTCGAAACGCGCGTACCGGATGGCACCGGTGGGTTGCAGCCCGGCCGCGGTCACCGACCGGCCGAGCATTGTCGCCCGCTGACTGAACGCCTGCTCCGTCCACCGCCCGGAGAACCGCATCGCCGCCGCCAGCCGCGCCGCAACCGGGTGGATCCGCACCCGGGCGTCCACCGGCTCGGGCAGGGTGGCGGTGGTGAAGGTGGCCGGCATGATGAACTGGATCAGGTACGCCCCCGGCGACTCGCCCTCGATCTGGATCACCGGCACGGTCATGGCGATCTTCTCCGAGCCGCCGGCCGCCTCCGTGCCGAGCGGACCCCGGGCCCGATTGGCACCGCCGATGTACGCGGCCAGCGGCCGGAACGCCTCGATCGGCGCCCGGGTGAACGACGCCTGGATCTGCATCTCGGCCACCAGGTGGGCCGGGTACCGACGCAGCTCGAACCCGGGGTGTCGGGACACCACCCGGTACGGCTGCTGTTCGGTCATCGCGCGGCTCCCAGGGTCTGCTGGGACAGACGCTACCGCCCGTCCGCGTCCCGCTCGGCCGAAGTCGGCTGCTCCGACCCGGGGGCGACGGCCCGGTTGGTCAACCGCCAGTACTGGCGCTTGTCGTCGTCGCGCAGCACCACCCCGATCAGACCCAGTTCGCGGCGCAACTCCCGGGCGTCGTCGCGGCGGTCCCGCTGGATCGCCCGTTCCCGGGCCCGTAGCAGCGCGTCCGCACCGGTCGGCAACCCGGGCAGGTCGCGCACCCACAGCCGGTACGCCGACCGGTGCGGGTCGTCGTCCGCCCAACCCCAACCGTGCTCGCGGAACGCCGCCGCGAGTGCGGCGGCGGACAGGTCCGTCGGCTCCCGAACCAGTTCCGCGCCGTCGGCGTCGAGCAGCACCAGGTGCTTGTGGGCGAGGAAGGCCACCCGGGTGTCGACCCGCGCGACGGTCCGGTTCTCGGCGGAGCGGCGCAGCCGGACCTGCGCCGCGTCGACGGTGACGATCAGCCGTTCGGCGGTGCCGATCCCGGCGATGACCAGGCCGGCCAGCACGCCCACCGCGATGGCGCCGGCGGTGGCCTGCGGCTCGGGCAGCTGGTCCAGCCACCGGACCAGGCCGCCGAACGGCACCCACGGCAGTCGGGCGAGCCAGCCCGTCGTCGCCGCCAGGAGCCAGCCGGCGCCCGCGCCGAGCAGCGGGAAGCCACCCCACAGGACGGCCAGCTCCAACGGGCCGCCGCTGACCACGGTGCGCGGACGGTAGTCGGCCGCGTCCATGGTCAGGACACCTCGCGGCGCAGCGTCCGGAACAGGCCGGCGGCCAGCGGCAGCACCATCCAGACCAGCAGGGACACCACCAGTCGTCCCCACTGCTCGCCGGTGACGTGGCTGGTGAACAACGGCTCCATGGTCCGGCTGGTGTCCAGCCAACCGGCAGCGCCGCGCAGCGGTCGGACCAGTTCGCCCAGCACCGACCAGAGGGTTGGTAGCAGCAGGTAACCGACGATGGCCAACGGCGGGTTGAGCAGCAGCAGGCCGAAGGCGGCACCCATCAGCACGCCGGCGACCTGGACGATCGCCGCGTTCACGATCAGCGCCGCGTCGACGCGCCAGGTGCCCGCGCCGCCCGTGGCGGACGCCACGAGTGTCCCGACGCTTGCGATTGCCAGGGTGACCAGCACGGAGGCGAGCGCGGCCAGCACCACCGCGATCAGCTTCGCGGCCACCACCCGCTCCCGCCGGGGCACCAGCGCGTACGTGGTGAGGGCGGTGCGCTGGGACCACTCGCTGGTGATCGACAGGATGCCCAGCACCGGCAGGAGCACGTTGACCGGCAACAGCGACGTGACGAAGAAGGTGAAGAAGGTCTGCTCGGAGTCCTCGGCGTAGATCAGCAGGAGGGTGACGATCGCGACGACGACGAGGCCGATGGTGATCAGCAGCCAGCGTCCGGCCCGGGTGTCGGCGAGCTTGCGCAGCTCCACACCGGTGAGGCGGAGCAGTGACGGCCGGCGTACCGGAGTGTGGTGCCGGGGCGCGACGAGGCCGCTGGCGGGCGCGGTGGTGGTGGTCATCGGACGGCCTCCTTGGTGGATTCGCCGGCGGTCAGGGTGAGGAAGAGTTGTTCGAGGCCGCCGCCGCTGGCGGGGCGCAGCTCGGCGAGCGCGACGCCGGCATCGGCCGCCGCCTGGCCGACCGCCTCGGCGTCGGCCTGCACCAGCAGGCCGTCGGTGCTGTCGGCGGCGGTCAGACCCGCCGTTTCCAGCGCCCGGCGCAGCGCCGCGTCGTCGCGGGCCCGGACCACCGTGCCGCCGCCGGCCAGCAGCTCGTTCTTGTCGCCCTGGGCCACGATCCGGCCACCCCCGATCACCACCAGCCGGTCCGCGACCGCCTCCACCTCGCGCAGCAGGTGGGAGGAGAGCAGCACCGTGCCGCCCCGGTCGGCGAAGTCGCGCAGCAGGCCGCGCATCCAGAAGATCCCCTCCGGGTCCAGCCCGTTGGCCGGCTCGTCGAGGATCAGCACCCGGGGGTCGCCGAGCAGCGCGTGCGCCAGCCCGAGCCGTTGGCGCATCCCCAACGAGTACGCCCGGACCCGACGCTTCGCGGCCACCGCGTTCAACCCGACCAGGTCGAGCTTCGCGGCGACCTCGCGCCGGTCCAGACCCATGGTGTACGCGGACAGCGTCAACGCCTCGCGGCCGGTGCGTCCGGCGTGCTGGGCGGAGGCGTCCAGCAGCACTCCCACCTCCCGCCCCGGGTTGGGCAGGTCCTGGTACGGGTGCCCGGCGACGGTGGCGCGGCCGGCGGTCGGCGTGGTGAGCCCGCAGATCATGCGCATGGTGGTCGACTTGCCGGCGCCGTTGGGGCCGAGGAAGCCGGTGACGGTGCCCGGCTCGCACTGGAACGACACGTCGTCAACGGCCGGGTGTGGCCCGTATCGCTTGGTGAGGTTCTCCACGGTGATCATGTCGTCGAGCGTGCCCGTGCCGCCCGGCCATCCGCTGCGGCCACCGGTCGGTGCCGCGTCGACCTTGGTCGGCGGCCGGGATCAACTTTGGTAGCTGGTCGTGCCCCCGACGGCTCCCTAGCATGGGTGCGTGACCAGCCTCGCCGTCCCGGAGCACCCCTGGCTGCTGCCGGGGGAGCTGGTGGTGCCGGCTGAGCGCGGGCGGCGGCGTCCGCGCCGCACCACCCGCGACTGGGTCGTGGACAGCCTCGCCTTCCTGCTCGGCCTGCTCTGGGTGCTGTTCGCCACGGTGGACGGGCTGTCGCCCAGCCCGGAGTCGGCGGTTCCGTTGCCGTACGACTGGATGGTCGGCGCGGACGCGCTGATCGGGCTGGTCTGCTGCGGGCTGCTCTGGGTGCGGCGGCGGTGGCCGCTCGGGTTGGCGGTTGCCACACTGCCGCTGAACCTGTTCTCGATGGCCGCCGCCATCCCGCTGCTGATCATCTACTTCACCGTTGTGGTGCACCGACGGACCGCCTTCGCGGTGGCGGTCACCGGTGCCGGCCTCGTCACCAACCTCGTCTTCAGCTGGACGCGGCCGGATCCGGTCATGCCGTACTGGGCCACCGTGTCGTGGGGTGTGGTGATCACTTTTGCGGTGCTCGCCTGGGGGATGTTCGTCCGGGCCCGACGGCAGTTGATCGTGTCGCTGCGGGAGCGGGCCGAACGGGCCGAAGCCGAGCAGCAGCTCCGGGTCACCCAGGCCCGCCACCTCGAACGCACCCGGATCGCCCGGGAGATGCACGACGTGCTGGCGCACCGGATCTCGCTGCTCAGCCTGCACGCGGGCGCGCTGGAGTTTCGCCCGGACGCGCCGGCCGACGAGGTGGCCCGGGCCGCCGGGGTGATCCGGGGCAGCGCGCACGCCGCCCTGCAGGACCTGCGGGAGGTGATCGGGGTGCTCCGCGCCGAGGACGACGGGGCCGGCGACGCCCCGGAGCCGCCGCAGCCGACCCTCGCCGACCTGCCGGCGCTGATCGCCGAGTCGCGCTCGGCCGGGGTGCGGGTCAACGTCAGTGACAGCGTGGCAAGCCCGGGGGAGGTGCCGGCGGCGCTGGGCCGGGCCGCGTACCGAATCGTGCAGGAGGGGCTGACCAACGCTCGCAAGCACGCGGCCGGAGCGGTGGTGACCGTGGACGTGTCCGGCGGGCCGGGCACCGGGCTGAGCGTGGCGATCAGCAACAGGTGGCCGGTCGGCACACCGGAGGGCGGCACCCTGCCGGGCGCGGGCACCGGCCTGGTCGGCGTCAGCGAACGAGTCACCCTCGCCGGTGGCCGGCTCGCCTACGGGCGGGACGACAGCGGCGACTTCCGGCTGGCCGCCTGGCTGCCGTGGTCGGCGTGACCAGCCCTGCCGGCGCAGCCGGACCGCCGGACGCGAGCGGGCCGGCCGGCGCGGCCGCGCCGCCGGTGCGCGTGTTGATCGTGGACGACGACGCGCTGGTCCGGGCCGGGCTCTCGATGATCCTCGGCGGCCTGCCGGACCTGACAGTGGTCGGCGAGGCGACCGACGGTGGCGAGGTCCCGGCGGCCGTCGCCGCGTACACCCCGGACGTGGTGCTGATGGACATCCGGATGCCCCGGGTCGACGGGCTGACCGCCACCGAGGCGCTGCGTGCCCAGCCGCACCCGCCGGAGGTGCTGGTGCTGACCACCTTCGACGCCGACGAGCAGGTGCTGCGGGCGCTCCGCGCCGGGGCTGCCGGTTTCCTGCTGAAGGACACCCCACCGGCGGAGATCGTGCACGCCGTACGCCGGGTCGCGGCGGGCGAGGCGACCCTGTCCCCGACGGTGACCCGCACGTTGATCGCCCACGTGACCGCCGCCGTTCCCGGCCCGGTCGGCCCGGACCCGCGCCGGGAACGGGCGCTGCGGCTGCTCAACGCGCTCAGCGAGCGGGAGCGGCAGGTGGCGGTAGCGCTGGGGCGGGGTCACACCAACGCGGAGATCGCGGGGGAGTTGTTCATGAGCGTGGCGACGGTGAAGGCGTACGTCTCCCGGCTGCTGACCCGCCTGGAGCTGAACAACCGGGTCCAGGTGGCGCTGCTCGTGCACGACGCCGGCCTGGTCTGACGGTCCGTTCCTCGGGCGAATCTGCTTACCGGGTACCGGAATTGAACTTTCGGCCAGTGCCCGCCGTACTCCTGACCGAGGATGTCGGTGCGGTGGGTCCGCCGTACCGCTGCCGAACTGCGGGAGGCCTGCCGTGCGAGTTGGTGAGCAGTCGACGGATCCCATCGACCAGGTGCTGGGTGAGGTGCCGATGCCGACACCGCTGACCCCCGAGGATGTCCGGCTCGCGGTCCGGGCGGTGGTCGTGCACACCGCCGAGGAGTGGCCGACCGGGCCGCTGTGCCGCAACGACGGTGCCTCCTATCCGTGCCGCCTGCATCGCTGGGGGCGGCGGGTGTTGGAGACACACGGGCTCAACGAGCGGCAGATCGAGGCGTTGATCCGGCATGGCAATCCGTTCGTGCACGTACCCTTCCCGTTCACGGCGACCGGGCCGTCGCGGCAGCAGGCCGCGCGGGTCGTCCCCCAGGGCGTACGGCCCACCGCTGCTGGCCGGCCGGTGACTCCCCCCGTCACCGCGCCGCGCTGGCCCCGGGCGAGCTGAGCGCGCTACCCCCTCCGCCCACCCCGACCCGGGGCGACACGACGTCGGCCCGACGCGGAGATTCCCCCTCCGCGTCGGGCCGACGCCGCTCTGGGCGGGCGACTCAGTTACCGACCCCGCAGTCCGGGGCGGACCAGCTCGTGGTGTTCGAGCTGCGGTCGCTGTTGTTCTCCCGACGCGAGTCGACGTGCACGTGGTCGTCGTGGTCGGGGTAGCCCGGTCCGTAGAGCCCACTGAATCCGTTGTTGCGGGCGTTGCGGGCGATCTGGCACAGCGAGGACGTCCGTGAGGTCACGTCGGCCGCGTTGCCGTACAGGTGTTGACTGTCGGACGCGCCACCGACCTGGTTGTTGCAGGCGCGACTGCGGAAGCCGCTGGACACGTAGAGCGGCTTGTCGCCGAGGCCCTTGCGCAGCGCCTCCAGCTTCCACATGGTGCGCAGCGCGTTCTGCTTGGTCTGGCTCGCCGACAGCGGGCCGCCGCTCCACCCGCTCCCGCCGCACCCGTTGTCCAGCTCGCTGTAGCTGAAGTGGGCGGGCGTGCAGTCGTTGTCCTGGAGTTGGTACAGCTTGGCGAAGGTCTGCGGGCCGGCGATGCCGTCGGCGCGCAGCCCGTACGCCTGCTGGAACCGCTTGACCGCGGCGGCGGTCTTGGGCCCGTAGCGGCCGTCGTTCTCCACGATGTCCCGGTAGCCGGCCCACCCGGCGACCCGGATCTGCAACTGCCGGACGTCGTTGCCGGAGCGGCCCTGGGTCAGGGTGCGGTTCCAGGTGTAACAGCCGTCCGCGTGCGCCGCCGGTGCGGCGACCACCGTGGCGATTGCGGCCCCGGGCAGTGCCAGGGCGAATGCGACGGCGGCACGCTTCAAGGTGTTTACGCGCACAGAAGTCCTCCCGATAGGAGAGCGAATGGGGTGGCTCCGGGACATCGACCGAGAAGTCCCGTGATTTCCACCCTCGCACTGATCCGTGCCGTTGGCGGCGATTAACGAGAATCGTGCTCACAATCCGCTGTCCCTGGGTATTGCCTGGGAATTCAGCTGATTTGCGAAACAGCCATTTCCCACCGATCGGCCTTTCTGCGGCCAAGCACACCGAACGTCGCGTTCCGCCACACCGAGGGTGATGTTCCCAGGGTGGCGGCGGCCGGTAACGTCAGCCCGGGCGGCGGACTGGCGGAGGTGCGCGTGGCACGCGGTGGCGTCTTCTGTGTCGAGGGTCAGTGGCACCGGGACCTCAACGAGCGGGGCTCGGTGCTGCCCACCCTGGAGCTGCTGGAGCGGCTGGGCAAGATCCGCTTCATCCACAAGGACGCGGCCACCCGCGACGAGCTGTTCTACTTCCTGGACCGCTGGCTGCTCAAGCAGTACGCCGACCACCGGGTCGGCTTCTTCGCCATGCACGGCGAGCCGAGCCGGCTCTGCCTCACCGACTGGCAGTCGGTCGAGTTGAACGAGGTGGCCGAGCTGATGGCCGGCCGCGCCGAGGGCCGGCGACTCTATTTCGGCAGCTGCTCGGTGCTGCGCGCCTCGGACGCGGTGCTGCGCGAGTTCCTGGAGGTCACCGGAGCCGCGCTGATCTGCGGTTTCACCCGGGAAGTCGACTGGGTCGAATCGGCGGCCTTCGAAACGGTTCTGCTCGACGTGCTCGCCAACGGCCAGCGGCACAACGCCGCCGAGCTGCGAATGGGCTCCGCCCACTGGGCGCCGCTCGCGTCGTACCTCGGTTTCCGGGTGATCTACGCCAACGGTCGGGCCTGGCGTCCGTCCGGTCGTCCCCGGGTGCCCACCCAGGCGGTGCACCGCTCCCCGGCCCGACCCCGCTGACCCGCCGCCGTCGCCGCGCCCGGCCCCTGGTAGGAACGGGGAATGGCACGCAGCATCGCAACGAACACCCGGGTCGACCGGGACGGCCTGCTCGACTTCCTCCGGCCGCGGCACCGCGTCCTGCTGATGACCACCCGGGCCGACGGGCGCCCGCAGTCCTCCCCGGTCTCCGCCGGGGTCGACGGGCAGGGGCGGTTGGTCGTGTCCACCTACCCCGAGCGGGCCAAGGTGACCAACATCCGCCGCGACCCCCGGGTCTCGGCCTGCGTGCTCAGCGACGACTGGAACGGCCCGTGGGTGCAGATCGACGGCACCGCCGAGGTGCTGGACCTGCCCGAGGCGCTGGATCCGCTGGTGGAGTACTTCCGCAGCATCTCCGGCGAACACCCGGACTGGGACGACTACCGGGCGGCGATGGTGCGCCAGGGCAAGTCGCTGATCCGGGTCACCATCGACGCCTGGGGTCCGATCGCCACCGGTGGCTTCCCGGCCCGCCTCGCCGACTGAGCACCGCCGGACGGCACCCCGGTCAGTACGCGACGGTGAAGCGGGCGTTCCGGTGTCGTGGCTGTTCGATCTCGTCGACGATCGCCACCGCCAGGTCCTCGTAGGTGAGCACCGAACGGCCCTGCCTGTCGGTGACCGGCTGGTCGGTGCCGGTGCGGTAGTGCCCGGTGCGGGCGCCGGGGTGGAACTCCAGCGGGGGCGGCGAGACGTACGTCCAGGTCACCCCGTCGGCGGCGGTGCGGTAGTAGTCCAGCGCCTCCGCCTGGCCCAGCGCCGCGTCCCGGTACTCGGCCGGGAAGTCCGGCTCGTCGAGGATGCGGGTGCCGCCCGGGGTGAGCAGGGTGGACCCGCCGCCCAAGTGGATGATCCGCGGTGCGGCCGCCATCCCGCGCAGTGCGGTCACCAGGTTCTCCGCCGCGTCGCGCCACAGCTCGCGTTCGCCGCCGCCGATCGCCACGACCAGCGCGTCGGCGTCCGGGGCCAGCTCCCGCACACTCCGCTGGCTGGTCGCGTCGCCGGTGACCGTCCGCACCCCGGCCGGCAGGTACGAGGTGGCCTCCGGGCGGCGGACGGCGGCGATCACCCGATGCCCCCGGTCGGCCGCCTCGGCGACGACCCGCGAACCGGCGGTGCCGCCCGCGCCAAACACGACGATGGTGCTCACCGGCTCAGGTTAGGCAGTGGGCCGACTCGGCGTCGGTGGAACGGCGAACCGTCAGTCGACCAGGGCGGCGTAGACGAGCTGGCGCAGCTGGGAGCGCAACGGGTAGGTGCTCGACGGCATCAGCTGGGTGAACAGCAGGGCAGTGATCTCCTCCGCCGGGTCGACCCAGAACGCGGTGCTGGCCACTCCGCCCCAGTAGTACTCGCCGACGCTGCTCGGCAACCGGCTGGGGATCGGGTCGTCGACCACCGCGAAGCCGAGGCCGAACCCGATCCCGTCCAGGGTGGTCTCGGCGAAGCCGCCGGTGGACAGGGTGCCCAGGTCCTGACCGCCGGGCAGGTGGTTGCGGGTCATGAGCCGCACCGTGCGCGGTCCGAGCAGCCGGACGCCGTCCAGCTCCCCGCCGCGCAGCAGCAGCGAGGTGAAGCGGTGGTAGTCGGCCGCGCTGGAGATCAGACCACCGCCGCCGGAGAGCAACGCCGGCTTGCGGAACGCCAGCGACCCGAGGCTGTCGTAGCGGACAGCCCGGCCGCTGCGCGGATCCGGTACGTAGAGCGCGGCCAGCCGCTCGGTCTCGTCGCCCTCCACCCACCAGCGGGTGTCGGTCATGCCCAGCGGGTTGAAGATCCGGTCCGCGAAGAACGCGTCGAGGCTCTGCCCGGAGATCACCTCGACGAGTCGGCCGAGCACGTCTGTGGCGACGGAGTAGCCCCACGCCGTGCCGGGCTGGAACAGCAGCGGCAGCTCGCCGAAGGTCGCGCTGGCGGTGGCCAGGTCCACGTCCGCCGGCGGGTACAGGTCGTAGCCGGCGGCCCGGTAGAGCCCGTCGACCACCGAGGTCTGCAGGAAGCCGTACGTCAGGCCGGCCGTGTGGGTGAGCAGGTGCCAGACCCGGATCGGCTCGACCGCCGGCACGGTGTACGGCTTGAGCGTCGACCCCTTGGAGTAGACGCGCAGGTCGGCGAACTCGGGCAGCCAGCGGCTGATCTCGTCGGTCAGCTCGAACCGGCCCTCCTCCCACAGCATCATCGCCGCGACCGAGGTGACCGGCTTGGTCATCGAGTAGATCCGCCACAGGGTGTCGGCCTCGACCGGCGCGCCCGACTCCCGGTCGCGCAGCCCGTACGTCGAGGAGTGCGCCACCTCGCCGCGGCGGGTGACCACCACCTGCCAGCCGGACAGCCGGCCGTCGTCGACGTACCTGCCGAAGTGCTCGTCGATCCGCGCCAGCCGCGCCGGGTCGAAACCGATCTGATCCGGGTCCATGCTCCGAGCCACACTCACGCCGCCGAACCTACTCGCCGGTACACCGGCGTCGGAAGGGGGCCGGCGCCGGCCCGCCGTCCGTCGGCCGTCGGCGGTGCCCACTAGCCTGGCCGGATGCCGGAGTTGACCGAGGACGTGACCTTCCGCAACGACGACTGGTACGGCGAGGAGCTGACCGACCGGCACTTCGTGGGTTGCGAGTTCTTCGGGGTGGACCTGACCGAGGCGGTGAGCAGAGGCGCCGTCTTCACCGGGTGCACGTTCGGCAACGTGGCGTTCAACTCCTCCCGGCATGTCGACTCCGCCTTCACCCGGTGCGTCTTTCGGCGGTGCAACTTCTTCGAGGCCGAGTTCACGGGCTGCAAGCTGGTCGGCAGCACCTTCAGCGAATGTGATCTGCGTCCGTTGACGGTGGACGGCGGTGACTGGTCCTTCGCCGCGCTGCCGGGCGCCGACCTGCGCGGCGTTCGGCTGACCGGGGTGCGCATGCGCGAGGTGGACCTCACCAGGGCCAATCTGACCGGTGCCTCCGTCACGGGCGTCGATCTTTCCGGCGCCCAGCTGACCAATGTCCGGCTCGGCGGCGCCGACCTGCGGGGCAGCGATCTCACCGCGCTCGACCCGACGGTCGTCGAACGGGCCGGTGCCATCATCGACGTCGAGCAGGCCGTGACCATCGCGCAGCTGCTCGGTTTCCGGATCGGCTGACGCGTAAGGCGGTCGTGGGCTGCCGAAGTGTCAGTCCGGGCGGGCCAGGTTGTCCGACAGCGTCCCGTTGTGGGCTGGACACGTCCGGCAGTCCGGATCTAGCGTGTCGTCCACGCCCGTGTAAACGTGAATCGGCCCACAGTGGACGGTGTGGTCCGCTGCGGTCCAGGACGGCCGGGCGGTGGAGTTGGAGGGGTCGGTGGCGGACGAAGACCGCACGCGGGCTGGTTCGAGGGCTGGCGACGCGCCGCCGAGGCACCGTCCGCGTGCCACGACCGCCGGATTCACCCGCAGCGTGCTGCGCCGCGCCCGGCAGCGGCGGCGCTTTGTGGTTCAGGGAGCCGCCGTACTCGTCGGCCTGGTGCTGTTGATCTCGTACCTCAGCTTCTGGTCCGGGCCCGAGCCGGACGGCCAGGTGGGTCTGGGCGGCGGGTCCGCCGGGACCGGCCGTTCCCCAGTTCTCCCGGCCGCCGACGGGCGCACCGGTGAGGCGGGGCCGGCCACCCCCGGTCTGCGCCCGCGCCAGCGCCCGCCCTCGCCGGACCCGACACCGTCGACCAGCCCGCCCGCCCCGCCGCCACCACCGGCCAAGCCCGGTGCGCCGGCGCTGTCGGTGAGCCGGGAGGAGATGCCCGCCGCCGTCGACCTCACCGCCGTGGGCACCCGGGACTGGGTGCACTGGGGGGAGGACGGCGGCAGGTCGACGATCCGCAAGCGCTCCGGCTCCGGCGAGATCATCGACGGGGGAGGCGCCGGCAGGCGGGTCGGCTGGGACGGCAACCAGGAGTACGTGCGCTGGTCCGACGGCACACCGAACCGCTCGACGAACGGCACCTCCAACGGTGTCTACACCTGCGGTGCCGGCAACGGCTTCAGTCTCGCCGTCGCGGGCAGCGGCGGGCCGCGCACGGTCCAGCTGTACGGCGGCATCTGGATGGCACGCGGGCGGCTGGAAGCGCGGCTGTCCACCGGCGGGCCCGCCAGCACCGCGCGACTGGAAGATCCCTACACCAGTCAGAGCGCCCAGTTCACCATCCGCTTCACCCTGCCGAAGGGTGCTCGACTCTTGCTGAAGTGGACCGTCGAGAAGGTCTTCACGCAGCACTGCGGAAACGTCGGCCTCCAGGCCGTGGCGGTGCGCTGACTGACCGATCCATCGTCGCGCGGGCGGCGGCGGGACAGTTTGTCCGTCGCGGAGCGTCGAATGCGACGTAACTTTCTGCTGTCCCCATCCGACCATCCAGTGTGGAGGCAGCGGAAATGAGCAGCAGCACCGCCCACCGCGTCCGTCGTGCCGCTTCGTCCGGCACCGGTGAAGCGTCCGGGGAGGTTCTTCGCGACATTCCCCTGCCGCCGTACGTGACGGGCGAGGACACCCAGTTCGCCGTGCGGGCGGTGGTGGTGCACGCCCCCCGGCGGTGGTCCGGGGGTGTGGTCTGCCGCAACGATGCCAGCCCACACCCGTGCCGCCTGCACCGCTGGGGCACCCGGGTGCTGGCACTGCGCGGGCTGCGGGCCGCTGAGATCGCCGCGCTCATCGAGCGGGGCGACCCGACGGCGGTGGTCCCCCCACCGGACCGTCCGGCCTGAGCGCTCGCCGGGCCGGGAGGCGCGTCCGCGCCTCCCGGCCGTCGCTCAGCAGGTGATCGGTTTCACCCAGGCGCACTCGACGCCCTCCGGGGTGCGCGGCGTCTCCGGCACCGCCGGCGCTGCCACCCGGGCCGTCGACGTCTGTCCCTCGCGGAAGCCGGCCAGCGTTACGGCGATCTGGTCCTCCAGCGACTTCACCGACGCCGTCAGGTAGTTGTTCAGCAGGATGGAGAACGCCAGCAGCCGACCGTCGGCGCTGGTGACGTACCCGGAGAGCCCGGAGACACCGGTCAGGCTGCCGGTCTTGGCGTGCACGTTGCCCGCCGCCGGGGTGCCGGCCATCCGGCTGCGCAGGGTGCCACCGACGAACCGCTCGGGCTGGCCGGCGATCGGCAGCGCCGCGTACCAGGTGGCGAACCACGGTTCGGCGCGGACGGCGCTGAGCAGGTCGACGAACTCCGTCGCCGGGACGAGGTTGCGCCGGGACAACCCCGAGCCGTCCCGCTGGCGCAGCTTCCCGGTGTCCATCCCGGTGTCGGCGACGTACTCGCTGATCGCGGTGAGGCCGGCCGTCCACGTTCCCGAGCCGGAGAGCACCCGACCGATCTCCTTGGTCAACACCTCGGCGTGCCCGTTGTTGGAGAGCTTGAGGAACGGTGTCATCAGCTCGCCCAGGCTCATCGAGTCGTGTCGCGCCACCGGGTCGGCCGTCTCCGGGGTGGGCTGGCCGAGCACGGTCCGGCCGAGCACCCGGACGCCGTGTCGGTGCAGCGCCGTCCGAAACACGTCGGCCGCGTAGCCGGTGGGTTCCCAGACGGTGACCCAGTCGCTGGCCGGCTCGTCGCCGAGGGCGATCTGACCGGTCACCACGACGGTGTTGCCACCGTGTTCGCGCTCGATCGAGATGGAGGTCTCGCCGCTGCTGACCGTCTCGGCGCGGTTGTCGACCCGGACGTATCCGGTGGCGGGGGTGGTGGTTACCACCGGCGGGGCGCCGGCCCGGTCGGCCGGCGCGGCGTGCACGATCACCGTGCCCGCGTCGTAGTCGGTGTCCGGGGCGACGGTCAGCGCGGAGACGGGGGCGGCGTAGTAGTAGGGCTCGTCGTCCCAGGTCCAGTCGGGGCCGAGCCGGGTGCTGTCGTAGCGGGTGTCGTCGGCGACCAGGTTGCCGGTGACCACCCGTACGCCGTCGGCGGCGACCTGCGCGGCGAGCGCGTCGTAGTCGGCGGCGAGCATTGTCGGGTCGCCTCCGCCGTGCAGGTAGAGGTTGCCGGAGAGCAGGCCCGCGCGACGCTTGCCGCTGGCGCGGACGTCGGTGGTGAAGCGGTGGCCGGGGCCGAGCAGCTCAAGGGCCGCGGTCGAGGTCAGCAGCTTGGTGTTGGACGCCGGAATCAGCCGGCGGTCGCCGTTGCGGTCGTAGAGCGTCTGCCCCGTGCTGGTGTCGACCACGACCACCGAGGCCTGCGCGCCGCTCAGCCGGCTGTCGGCGAGGATCGTGTCGATGGTGGCGCGCAGCTGGGTCGTCGCGGGGGTGGGCGACTCGGCTGTGGCGCCGGGCGCGGCGGCGGTGGCCGCGGTGGCGACCAGCGCCAGCAGCGCGAGGGCCCGGGGAAAGTGACGACGATGCATGTGCTGATGCTGCCACGGAGATATTCGCCGGAAAAGGTCCCCGGGCGAAAGATATTGCCGTACCTGCCTATTTCGGCTCGCCGACCGATTTCTCGTGACCACCCCAGTAGTGCCGCTGCGCCCCCATCAGCAGTGGTGCGACCAGCGCCGCGAGCGCCCCGCCGAGCAGCGGGAAGACGATGAACACCCAGAGCTGCCGCAGCGCCACGCCGCCCTCGAAGACCGCCGGGCCGAACGCGCGGGCCGGGTTGACGGCCGCACCGGTGAGCGTCACGCCCACCAGTTGGGTGGCGGCCAGCGCCAGCCCGATGGCCAGTCCGGCGGTGCCCGGATTCTCGCTCCGACTCGTCACCACCAGCACCACCAGCACGAAGAGGAAGGTCAGTACGACCTCCAGCACGGCAGCGCCGCCCCGGTTGATGTGCGCGCCGTAGCCGTTCGCGCCCAGGGCTCCGGTCTGGTCCGCGACGTCACCCCATCGGGTGAGCGCCCACAGCACGAAGGCCGCGATGGTCGCGCCGACGAACTGCGCGATCCAGTACGCCACCGCCCCGAGCACCGAGATCTTTCCGGAGAGCAGCACACCGAGCGTCACCGCCGGGTTGACGTGGCTGCCGGAGAGTGGGCCGATCGTGTAGACCAGGGCCACCATCACGAACCCGAAGGCCAGCGCCACCACCACCACGCCGCCCTGGACCCGGGCGGCGACCGCGCTGCCCACGCCGAAGAACACCAGCAGCAGGGTGCCGAGGAGTTCGGCCGCGTACCGACGGAAGTCGCTCATTCGCTCAGCGTAAGTGCCGGTCGGGTGGTCGACGCCGGAATGGCCGGCTGTGACCGGCGCGACGACCGACGGCGGGCACAGTCCCGACAACCGGGCTGTTGTACCCCGTGTGGACACCCTCTCCGCGGACGTCGTGGTGATCGGCGCCGGCCAGGCCGGTCTGAGCGCCGGCTACCACCTGCACCGCACCGGTTTCGCCCCCGGCAGTGGCTTCGTCATCCTCGACGCCGACAACGGGCCCGGCGGCGCGTGGCAGCACCGCTGGCCGACGCTGGTCTTCGACAGGGTGCACGGCTTCCACGACCTGCCCGGCCTGCCGCTCCCACCCGCCGATCCGCACCGCCCGGCCGCCGAGCAGGTCAGCGCCTACTTCGCCGCGTACGAGAGGACCTTCGACCTGCCGGTGCGGCGGCCGGTACGGGTCCGGGCGGTGCGCTCCCGCCCCGACGGACGACTGGACGTGCACACCGACCGGGGCACCTGGACCGCCCGAGCCCTGATCAACGCCACCGGCACCTGGACGCGGCCGTTCTGGCCGCACTACCCGGGCCGGTCGACGTTTCGGGGACGGCAGCTGCACACCGCCGACTATCGGGGGCCGGCCGAGTTCACCGGCCTTCGCGTGGTGGTCGTCGGCGGCGGCACCTCGGCCGTGCAACTGCTCGGTGAGGTCTCCACCGTCGCGGCGGCCACCACCTGGGTGACCCGCCGGCCGCCGTCGTTCAACGACGAGGAGTTCGGCCCGGAACTGGGTCGTGCCGCGGTGGCCCGGGTGGACGAGGCGGTCCGGGCCGGTCGACCACCGGGAAGCGTGGTGGGCGTGACCGGGCTGCCGGTCACCCCCGAGGTGCGCCGGCTGCGCGAGCGCGGCGTCCTCGACCGGCTACCCGTGTTCGACCGGATCACACCCGACGGGGTGGCCTGGGCGGATGGGCGGAACGTGTCGGCGGACGTCATCCTCTGGTGCACCGGCTTCCGGGCGGCCATCGACCATCTCGCCCCGCTGGGCCTGCGCGCGCCGGGCGGCGGTATCACGATGGACGGCACCCGGGTGGTCGCCGACCCGCGGGTTCACCTGGTCGGGTACGGCCCCTCGGCCAGCACGATCGGGGCCAACCGGGCCGGCCGCGCGGCGGTCAACGAGATTCGCGCCTGGCTGGCCCCGGCCGCCGCTCTCCACTGATCCGGCTCTATTTGACGGATGGTCCGCCAGCGGGCACGGTGGAAGTGACGGGGCCGTCAGCTGCCCCGATCCGATGCGACGGCGATGACCGTTCGCCCCTCTGTCGCCTCCCACGCGTGCTCGTAGGCGGGCCCGACTGTCCGGTCCGTGCCGTATTCGACAGCGAGCCGAGAATCCACGAGGAGTTCCACTCATGCTCACCATGACCGATAACGCCGTGCTCGTCATTCGTGACCTCGCCAATCAGCAGGACGTCGCCCAGGACGGTGGGGTGCGAATCGCCGCCGACACCGAGGCCGGCTCGCTCACCGTCGAGCTGGTGCCCGAGCCGGTGCAGGGCGATCGGGTGGTCGACAACCAGGGCGCCCGGATCTTCCTGGACGAGGACGCCGCCGAGCTGCTCGGTGACGCGTCGGTGGACGCGACCGTCGACGACGAGGGCGTCATCCAGTTCGGCTTCACCGAGAAGCAGTAGCACCAGAAGCTCACCGCAACGGGCGCCCCCGCTGCGGTGGACCCTGCCCGGGGTGCCACCTCGGCACACCGTCGTCGGCCGGGTGCAACAGCGTGTTCAGCACGTGGGCCAGGTGGTGCGAGGTGCTCCACGCCGCCCAGTTGGCGGTCGAGCCGGCGCCGGCACCCCTGCGGGCCCGGCGCAACAGCTCATGGTCACCCCACGAGAAGGCCGCCCCGGTGGTCGGCCAGTGTGGCGCCGACACCAGCGTGCGACACAGGTCGGCGAACCGGTCGTCGCCCCGGCCGCCGCGTCGCGCCCAGCGGTAGATCCACCAACTGCCGTCGTCGGTGTACCGCACCGTCGGCAACCGGTCGCCGGGATCACCGGTGCCCGGCACCGCCGGGTGGACGCCGTAGTCGCCGTAGTCGACCCCGGCGTCGGCCAGCCGTCGCCACAGCTGCCAGTCCCAACGGTCCAACTGGACCGGTTCGTCGGTGGGCAGGCCGGACAGCGTCGGCGGCATGCCGCCCGCCGCCACCGTCACCGACCGCCAGGCGTGTCGGCGCGCCCAGTCCAGCAGGCGGCGTATCCGGGGCTCGGCGGCCCGCACGTCCGCCGGGCAGCACACGTCCCCCGCGTCCACCAGCAGGTCGCACTCCTCCGGGGCGAGGTCGGTGAACCGCCAGATCCGTTCCACAGCGGTGGTGCTCGCGTCCGGCCCGGCCCGGTCCTGGCCGGCCCGCAGCCGGATGAGCGCCCGGCGGCCGTACGCCCGTGCCGCCGCGCCGTGCGCGACCAGCCGGTGGTCGCTCTCGGAGAGCCCGATGACCGGCACCATCGGTACGCCCCAGCGGGTCAGCTCCGCCTCGGGGATGTCGGGCAGCGCGCTGACGTCGACGGCGGGCAGCAGCCCGGACGGCAGCCGGCGAACGGTGTCCATCGTGGACCTGTCGATCGTGCCGATCTCCAGGACCGGGGCGACCAGCTCGGCGTACGCGGGATCGAGGTGGCTCAGGGCCTCAAGCTCGCCTCGTCGGTTGGCGAGGATGGGGCGGTAGAGCGTTGCCGCCGCCCGGCCCCCGTGGGCGGGCACCATACTTCAATCTAGCCAGGCATGCGCATGTCTCACAGGGGTGTAAGTCGGAATTCGGCTGCTCGACTGTCGGTTCGACGACTACCATCCACCGGTGCTCACGCCAATTCACCGGTACCGATCCGACGACGAGGACAGCGCGCGGTGGACCGGTTTCCCGTTCCGCGACGGCGACATCGTGATCAGCACCCGGTCCAAGAGCGGCACCACCTGGATGCAGATGATCTGTGCGCTCCTGGTGCTGGGCACCCCGGACCTGCCGGCGCCGCTGCCCGAGTTGTCGCCGTGGCTGGACTGGTTGGGCGAGCCGCGAGCCACGGTGTACGACCGGCTGGCCGCCCAGCAGCACCGGCGGTTCATCAAGACGCACACCCCGCTGGACGGGGTGCCGCTCGACCCGCGGGTGCACTACGTGGTGGTGGCCCGACACCCACTGGACATGGCGGTTTCCCTCTATCACCAGGCCGCCAACCTGGACCGGGCGCGGCTGGCCGAGCTGACCGGCCAACCCGCCCCGGCCGGGCCGCCGGGTGAGCGGCCCCCGGTGCGGGAGTGGTTGACGAGCTGGGTCGACCGGGAGGTGGACCCCCACTCCGAGCTGGATTCGCTCCCCGGGGTGCTGATGCACCTGACTGACGCGTGGGCCCGCCGGCACGAGCCGAACATCGAATTGGTGCACTACGACGACCTGCTGGCCGATCTGGGCGGTGAGATGCGCCGGCTCGCCGACCGGTGGGGCATCACGGTCCCCGACGCGCGCTGGCCCGCGCTCATCGAGGCGGCCACCTTCGGCCGCATGCGCGAGCGCGCCGACCAGCTGGCACCGGACACCCTCGGCGTGCTGCGCGACCGCCTGGCGTTCTTTCGCCGAGGAGGCTCCGGTCAGGGACGCGACCTGCTGGACGAGCCCGCGCGATCCCGCTATCAGCAACGGGTCGCCGCGCTGGCCCCGTCCGAGCTGCTCACCTGGCTCCATCGCTGAGTCGGGTGAGCGCACGGTGGCTCGAAAGAGCGCACGGCGCCGCTCGACCGTGGTCGGAACGTCGCCGCGCTCTGGCCGTCTCCCACCACCGCAGCCGTTCGGCGGTACGCCGGCGGGGACCTGGCTCGACCGGCGCTTCGTGCCGGTCCGCGCTGTCGATCCCCGGTCCGCGCGCATCCAAACCCTCTGACCGTGGGGAATTCCATCATCTGCGACTCCCGGCGTGGCGCGCCGCCGGACGGGGTATGAGCGTGGGCATGGAGCATTTCACTATCGCGACTGTCGCCGAGAAGAGCCCGGATTTCCGGCGGGTGCTGTGGACCGGTGAGCACACCCAGCTGGTCATCATGACCATTCCGCCGGACGGGGAGATCGGCGAGGAGGTGCACGAGGGCATCGACCAGATCCTGACCTTCGTCAGCGGCGTCGGCGAGGCCCGGGTCGCCGGCGCGAAGCGGAAGGTCGCCGCAGGCGACCTGGTCGTGGTTCCGGCGGGCACCAAGCACAACTTCGTCAACACCGGCCCCAACCCGCTGGTGCTGTACACGGTCTACGGGCCGCCGGAGCACGCCGACCAGGCGGTGCACAAGACCAAGGAGGAGGCCGACGCGGCCGAGGCGGCGGGGGAGGACGAGCCGCCGACCGAGTGAGGCGCCCGGTCTGATCCGGCCTGATGCGGGTACCCCCGGCGGGTGGAGCAGCAGCCGGCGATCTCCGACTACGGGTTCCTCTCGGACTCCCGTTCGGGTGCCCTGGTCGGCAAGGACGGCTCGATCGACTGGTGGTGCCCGCACCGGTTCGACGGGTCGGCCGTGTTCGCGCGGCTGCTCGACCCGGGTGCCGGCCATTTCCGGCTGGCGCCGGTAGGCGTCGGCGGTCCGGGCCACCGGGTGGAGCGCGCGTACCTGCCGGACTCGCTGGTGCTGCGGACGGTGCACCACACGCCGCACGGCAGCGTGGCGGTCGTCGACGCCCTCGCCGCCGAGGTGGGCGCCCGCGCCCACGAGTTGGGCAAGAACTCCCCGGCCGTGCTGATCCGGGTCGTCAAGGGGCTGTCCGGGCGGGTGCGGATGGGGCTCGACTTCGCACCCCGCCCGGAGTACGGCCTGCTCACGCCGTACCTGCACGACCAGCCGGACGGCGGGGTGCTGGCCGGGGCCGGCCCGGTGGTGCTGGTGTTGCGCGCCGGGGGTCTGCACCTGCGGGCGGGCACCGACCGGGTGACCCACGAGTTCGAGGTCTCCGCCGGTCAGGTGATCGGGATGGACCTCGCGTTCGGTGAGGCGTACGGCGATCCGCCGGCCCGACTGGACCCGCTGGCCGCCCTCGCGGAGACGACGCAGGCGTGGCAGGCGTTCCGGGAGACGCACGGGTACTCCGGCCGCTACCCCGAACTCGTCAAACACAGCGCGACGGTGCTGACCGGCCTCACGTACGCCCGCAGTGGCGCGGTCGCCGCCGCGCTGACCTCCTCGCTGCCAGAGCAGATCGGTGGCGACCGGAACTACGACTACCGCTACTCGTGGCTGCGGGACTTCTCGTTGACGATGCGGGCGCTCTGGGTGGCGGCCTGCCCCGAGGAGACCTCCCGGCTGTTCGCCTGGGCGACCCGCTCGATCGGCCGGTTCGGCGACGAGCCCGTGCCGGTGCTCTTCGGGCTGGAGGGCGAGCGCGACCTTTCCGAGCACCACTGCGACCACCTGCGCGGCTACCGGGACAGCCGGCCGGTGCGGATCGGCAACGACGCCTGGCGGCAGCGTCAGCTCGACGTGCCGGGCGAGGTGATGTCGGCGGTGTGGCGGCTGCGCGACTACCTCGGTGCGAACTTCGAGGTCGAGTTGCGGGAGATGGTGCTCGGGTTGACCGAGCAGGTGGCCGCGACGTGGCACCTGCCGGACCGGGGCATCTGGGAGACCCGCGACGACGAGCGCCACTACCTCTCGTCCAAGGTGTCCTGCTGGCTGACCATGGACCGGGCGGTGGGGCTCGCCGACCGGCTCGGTGATCAGGCCGACCCCCGTCGCTGGGCCAACGTGCGTGACGAGATCCGCGAGACCGTGCTGCGCGAGGGGTGGAACGAACGGATCGGGGCGTTCACCGGCGCGTTCGGGTCGGCGGAGTTGGACGCCTCGGTGCTCGCCCTGCCGGTCACGCACTTCCTGCCGGCCACCGACCCACGGATGCGCTCGACGATCGCGATGGTCGAGCGCGAGCTGGGCACCGAGGCCGGTCTGCTGCGACGCTGGACGGCCGACCCGGCCGGCTTCCTGCTGTGTTCGTTCTGGCTGGTGGAGTGCCTGGTGATGACGGGCGAGCAGCAGCGGGCCGAGGCGCTCTTCGAGCGGGTCGTCGGGTACGCCAACGACGTGGGGCTGTTCAGCGAGCAGATCGACCTGGCCACCGGGATGCAGCTGGGCAACATGCCGCAGGCGCTCTCGCACATCGGGCTGATCAACGCGGCCTGGCGGATCACCGAGCCGGAGAGCTACTGATCCGTCGAATCCTGCAACAGACCTGCAAGCGCCAGGCATTGACGCTGATGGTTGGACAGTCCTAGCCTCGAAGATGCGGGAAAGCCCTTTCCCACGGCTTTGATCCCGCTTCACCCCGCTTCGGATCCGGGCGTCCGACGGGGCCACACCGATCCCGTTCAGTGCCGCACGCCGCGCCGACGCGTCTCGGGCCCGACGGGCACAGGGATCACCACCACATGCGTCAAGGAGGACACCTGTGCAGCAAAGACGACTCTCCGGCCGCCGACCACTACTGCTGGCGGTGGGTGCCGGGGTGACCGTGGCGGCCCTCGCCGCCGGCATGACCTCGGCCTTCGCGGCCACCATCTTCAGCGACGACTTCACCGACGGCGACACCTCCGGCTGGTCCAAGTCCGGTGGCACCTGGGCGGTGGACGGCTCGGGGGTGCTCAACCAGTCCAACGCCGGCAGTGAGCTGGCGCGCCAGTTCGCCGGCCAGACCAGCTGGACCAACTACTCCGTGCAGGCCCGGGTCAGGCCGGCGAGCTTCGGCTCGTCCAGCGCCCTGGTCGGGCTCGCCGCCCGCTCCTCCAGCAGCACCAAGATGTACCGGCTGGCCCTGCTCGGCTCCGGCCGCGCCGAACTCCAGGCGGTCAACGGCAGCTCCGTCACGGCGATCGGCTCCGCCTCGCTCGGCGTCGGCACCGGCACCTGGTACACCCTGCGCATCGAGACCAGCGGCAGCACCATCCGCGGGTTCGTCAACGGCACCCAGATCGCCTCCGGCAGCAACAGCCTGGTCGGCGCGGGCCGGATCGGCCTGGTCACCGCGTACGCCAGCGGTGGCTTCGACGACGTGCTGGTCGACTCGTCCGGCGGTGGCACCCCGACCACGCCACCGCCGACCACCACCCCGCCGCCGACCACTCCGCCACCCACCACCACCCCGCCACCGGCCGGCTGGCCGACGCCCACCGCCAGCCAGAAGGTGGACGCGACCATCCCGGTGTCCGGCACCTTCGACGGCGGGCTCAAGCGTTACTACGGCATCGGTGACGGCGGGCAGAGCGAGAGCCAGGACCCGATGTTCGAGTTGGCCGCCGGGGCCACCCTGCGCAACGTGATCATCGGCGCGCCGGCCGGTGACGGTGTGCACTGCGAGGGCAACTGCACCCTGATCAACGTCTGGTGGGAGGACGTCGGCGAGGACGCGGCGACCTTCCGCGGCGGCACCACGTACACCGTCGACGGCGGTGGCGCCCGCTCCGCCAGCGACAAGGTCTTCCAACACAACGGGTCGGGCACCGTCTACATCAAGAACTTCCGGGTGGAGAACGCCGGGAAGCTCTACCGGGCCTGCGGCAACTGCTCCACGTCGTACCAGCGGCACGTGGTGATCGACAACGTGATCGTCCGGAACACCGACGCGATCGCCGGCATCAACACCAACTGGGGCGACACCGCCCGGTTCACCCGGATCACCATCGTCGGCGACCCGGACCGGGAGACCTCGATCTGCGTGAAGTACAAGGGCGTGCCGAAGGGCAGCGAGCCGACCGAGATCGGCGAGGGCGCCGACGGCGTCAACTGCCTCTACTCACCATCGGACATCACCTACCAGTAGGCACCGTGCGTCGGCACCCCGCGGTCCGCGGGGTGCCGGCTCTCACGCCAGCACGGGTACGCCGGACACGTCGACAGTGTCCGGATACTTCAGCCCGGCGCCGGTGTTGAGCACCACCACCCGTTCGCCGGCCCGGATCCACCCGCCGGCGCGCAGCTGCCGCGCCGCCGTCAGGCAGGCCGCACCCTCGGGGCAGAGCAGCAGCCCCTCCCGACCGGCGAACTCCCGCAGGTCGGCCAGGATGTCCGCGTCGTCGACGGCGACGGCCGTGCCGGACGACTCCCGCAGCGCCGCCAGGATCAGCTCGTCGCCCAGCGGGGCCGGCACCGTGATGCCGAACGCCACGGTGTGCGCGTCCGCCCACGGCTGCGCCCGATTCTCGCCGGCGGCGAACGCCCGCACGATCGGCGCGCAGCCGGTGGACTGCACGGCCACCAGCCGGGGCAGCTTGTCACCGACCCAGCCCAGCTCGCGCAGCTCGTGCAGCGCCTTGTGGATGCCGATCAGGCCGACACCGCCGCCCGTCGGGTAGATGATCACGTCCGGCACCTGCCAGCCGAGCTGCTCGACGATCTCGTACCCCATCGTCTTCTTGCCCTCCAGCCGGTAGGGCTCGCGCAGCGTGCCGGCGTCGAAGATCGCCCCGTTCGACTCCGCGATCAGCTCGGCCACCCGCCGGCCGGCGTCGCCGATCAGCCCGTCGATCAGGCGCAGGTCGGCCCCGGCGGCGACGCACTCCCGCCGGCAGATGCTCGGCGCGCTCAACGGCATGACGATCGTCGCGCCCATCCCGGCCCGCGCGGCGTAGGTGGCCCAGGCCGACCCGGCGTTGCCGTTGGTGGGCATCGCGACCCGCTCGACGCCCAGCTCACGGGCCCGGCTCACGCCGACCGCGGCGCCCCGGGCCTTGAACGAGCCGGTCGGGATCAGCCCCTCGTCCTTGACCATCAGGTCCGCGATGCCGATCTCGGTGCCGTACGCCGGGGTGCGCAGCAGTGGCGTCCAACCCTCGCCCAGCGTGATGACGTGCCGGGGATCGGCTACCGGCAGCAGCTCCCGGTAGCGCCACAGATCGGCCGGGCGCAGCGGAAAGCGTTCCGGGGTGACCGCCTTCGCCACGGCTGGCAGGTCGTAGCGGGCGAGCAGCGGCGACCCGCAGTCGCAGAGGTTCTGTAACCGGTCGGCGGCGTGCTCCTTGCCGCACCGCGGGCAGTCCAGGTGGGTCAGGTACACGTCGCTCCTCGCGTCAGACCGCGTCGATGCCCAGCCAGCGTCGGCTGCGCCGCCCCGGCTCGTAGACCGAGTCCAGCCGTTTGGCGACCACGCCCGGCAGGCCCTGTTCCTGCCCGGCACGCAGGGCCTCGTCGCCCGCGCCCGGGAACCACGGCGGAGTCTGCCAGTGCGCACCGGCCAAGGCCAGCCCATCGAGCAGCTCCCGGCGTTGCGCGTACGGCACGTCGACGCTGCTCACGCCCTCCAGCCAGAGCAGGTCGACGATCAGGTACTGGGCGTCGGCGGGGACCCGGCTGCCGGTGCTCGGACGCACCGGACGCACCCGGCCGGCACCGTCGATGCGCACCAGCACACCGTCGAGCACCGCCTCGGTGGGGGCGAGCGCCTCGGCCATCGCGCGCAGCCACTGATATCCGCCGGTGATGTCCTCGTCGGTCTCGGAGAGCAGCCGCAGCCGGCCGCCGGAGACGTACGCCATCGCCCGGACGCCGTCCCAGCGCAGCTCGTACCCCCAGGCGGCGCTGTCGCGGGGGAGCCCGGCGGCGGGCGTGGCGTGCATCGGCCGGACCAGATCCGGCATCGTTGTCCAGCCGGGTGGCGCGGGGTCGGTGCGGCGGACCATCCAGTCCCGCCCGCCGGTGGCGAACAGCACGTAGCGCCCTGCGGTCCGGTCACCGGCGAGGGTCACGATCACCTCGTCGTCGCGCCACTTCTCGCAGTGGTAGGTGCCCCGGTCGTGGATCAGCATCCGGCCCCCGCCGTACTCACCGGCGGGGATCTCGCCGGCGAAGTCGAGGTACTCCATCGGGTGATCCTCGGTGTGCACGGCGAGGTGGTTGCGACCCGGATCGCGTGGCAGCCCGCGTGGCACCGCCCAGGACGCGAGCACCCCGTCGTGCTCCAGGCGCAGGTCCCAGTGCAGGCTGCGGGCGTGGTGCTGCTGGATGACGAAGCGGGCGGCGTCGGGGCCGGCCGACGGCGGGCCCTGCGGCACCGGCTCGGGTGTGCGGGCCGCGTCCCGCCGTCGCCGGTACTCCCGCAGCCGGTCGGTCACACCCGCATTCTCCGGCAAAACCGACCGGTGCGCTGGACGCCCCAGTGTCCGGTTCACTCGGCGGTCGGGGGCGCGGCGGGGTAGAACGGACCTCATGGACCTCACCGACCAGCCCACCGCCCTGCTCCCCGGTGACGTGCGGATGCCCCTGCTCGGCTTCGGCACCTGGCAGGCCACCGGCCAGGCCGGGTACGACGCCGTGCTGGCGGCGCTCGACACCGGCTACCGGCACCTCGACACCGCCACCGTGTACGGCAACGAGCGGGAGGTCGGCCGTGCGGTGCGCGAGAGCGGGCTGCGCCGGGAGGACGTCTTCATCACCACCAAGCTGCCGCCCAACCAGGTGGGCCGGGAGCGGCAGACGCTGGAGGCCAGCCTGGAGGCGCTCGGCGTCGACCACCTGGACCTCTGGCTGATCCACTGGCCGCCGAGGTCGCCGGCCGACAGCATCCCGCTCTGGCGGGAGCTGATCGCCGCCCGGGACGAGAATCTCACCCGGGCCATCGGCGTCAGCAACTACAGCACCGCTCAGATCGACGAGCTGATCCAGTCCACCGAGGAGAACCCGGCGGTCAACCAGATCGAGTGGAGCCCCGCGCTGTACGACCGGCAGCGGCACGCCGAGCACCGGGACCGGGGTGTGGTGCTGGAGGGGTACAGCCCGTTCAAGACCAGTGACCTCAGTGACCCGGTGCTGGTCAGGATCGCCGCCGCGCATGGCGTCTCGCCCGCGCAGGTGGTGCTGCGCTGGCACATCGACCACGAGATCGTGGCGATTCCGAAGTCGGTGACCCCGGAGCGGATCACCGCCAACTTCGACGTCTTCCACTTCTCGCTGACGGCGGAGGAGATGCGCGACATCGACGCGCTCGGCGAGGGCTGATCGGCGGATTCCTTCAGCGGGTGACCCGCTGATGAAGGGTATCGACATCGACGTACGTGACGGTATAGCGTGCCCGTCATCACGTTCGTCGATCCGTTCGTGCCCGCCGTCGCTGGAGGATCGCCATGACCCGATCACCATCCGTCCGTCTGCGCCGCCGTGGGGTGCTGGGCATCCCCGCCCTGCTGGTCGCCGCGCTGACCGTCGTCGCCCGACCCGCCCCGGCCAGCGCCGCGCCGAAGGCCGAGTGCCTCGCCGACCTGCTCGCGGACGCCTGATGGCGACGATCCCCTGGCTGGTGGACGTGCTGCGGGCCGCCGGGGTCCAGGTCGTCGTCGAGGGCGACTGGCTCAACCGGATGCGCCCCGGCTCCTTCGACCCGATCGGAGTGCTCTGGCACCACACCGCCTCGACCTCGAGCGCCAGCAACCCGCACCCGGCCCTCGGCATCTGCATCAACGGCCGCTCCGACCTGCCGGGGCCGCTGTGCCAGGCGCTCGTCGACTACAACGGCGTCTTCCACGTCATCTCCGCCGGCCGCTGCAACCACGCCGGGGTCAGCGGCGGCAGTGGACCGATCCCGTCCGGGGACGGCAACACCCTGATGATCGGGTGGGAGATCGACTACAACGGCGTCAACCAGGAGATGACGGCCGCGCAGTACAACGCGTCGGTCGCCGCCACCGCCGCCGTGCTCACCCGCCTCGGCCGGGACAGCAGCTACGCCCGGGGCCACCGGGAGACCAGCACCACAGGCAAGATCGACCCGTCCTTCATCGACCTGAACGTCATGCGCGCCGACGTGGCGGCGAAGATGGCCGGCGGCGGCACGACCTGGTCCGCAACCGTGGACAACACCACCAGCGGTCGGTTCACCGCCAGCGCCAACTGGGGCGTGTCGTCGTACTCCAGTCAGCGCTACGGGGCTGACTACCGCTACGCCGAACCGGTCGCCGCCAGCGATGTCGCCTGGTACCGGTTCAACGTCCCGGCCGCCGGCAACTACCGGGTCGAGGCCTGGTGGCCGGCGAACTCGGGCTACAACAGCGCCGCCCCGTACATCGTCGCCACCAGCAGCGGCAACCAGACCGTCCGGGTCGACCAACGGGCCACCGGCGGGCAGTGGCGCGCCCTCGGCACGTTCGCCCTGCCGGCGGGCGACGCCAACCGGGTCGGTGTGAGCCGGTGGAGCAGCTCCAGCGGCCTGGTCATCGCCGACGCGGTACGCCTCACCCGCGTCTGACCTCCGACGCGGCCCCGCCCGGGCTTGACGCGGCCCGGCCCGGTCTTGATCCGCTCGCCTTTCAGGAAGTCGGGGCATCCCACGTGCGAGGATGCCCCGACTTCACGGAAGCCGAGTGGATCTCCGCAGGGTGGGAGCTGAGCAGGAGAGTCATGGAGCGAGATGCGAACCTGATGGCGGTGTTACGTCGCCTCGATGATCCCGAATGGCTGGAGTTTCCCGCTGGCTACAGCAGAACGGAGCTTGCGGCCTCGTGCGGCATCCTCGCCGCAGATATCGAGTCTCGCTTCTCGACGAGTTGCGAGATCGAGCGAGACATTCAAGACTCCGCACAGTACGCGCGGATCGAAGTGCCGGGGGAATCTACGGTCAGCGGAACGCGGATCGTCGTCCTGGTGAGCAAGTTCAAGCCGTTGGCCATGGTCGCCGCCGACAACCCCGGTGCCTTTCTGAGCACCGACGAGGCATGCGCCGAAGGCGCACTGGACGCCAGCGACCTCGAAGAGGTCAAGCAGGCTCTCGTCGGCTCGGGACACCTGGTGATTCCGGAAGAACTCTTGATGAACCGCTATGACGGAGTTGCCCACCTGCGCTTCCACGGTTCCGGGGAACCTGACTGGTGGGACCGGTTCTTTGGTTCATTCTGAATCGTCGTCTGGGGGGACGGATCAGGGCGTGCGCGGCTCCGCGCACGCCCTGACTCCTCCCGGTGGCCCGCTTCCGTTTGCGGTGGGGGCGCGACGGACGGTCACGCCCCCAGCCGTCAGGTCAGTTCCGGGAGCAGGTCGCCCCGTTGAGCGAGAAGCTGCTCGGCGACGAGTACGACCCGTTCACCGTCCCCTGGTAGCCGAAGCTGGCAGTGCCCCCGGGTGCGATGGACCCGTTGTGGCTCACGTTCCGGGCGGTCACCGCGGACCCGCTCTGACTCACCGTGGCGTTCCAGGCGTTGGTGACGGTCTGCCCGCTGGGCAGGTTGTAGTTCATCGTCCAGCCGTTGATCGCGCTGGACCCGGTGTTGGTGATCTGCACGTCGGCGGTGAAGCCGTTGTTCCACGAGTTCGCCGTGTACTTCACCGCGCAGCTCGCGCCACCGCCCGGCGGCGGCGTGGTCGGCGGCGGGTTGGTGGGGTTGCCGCCGCCGTTGACGTTGGCCGAGAACGACGTCACGGCCAGGCCGACGCCGCCCTGCCACGGCTCGAAGCCGGCCTGGATGCTGGTCAGATACCAGGAGTTGGTGATCGCGCCCCGGTTGCGGGTGTCGTTGATGAAGTCCAGCACGCTGAAGTTCAGGCTGGAGATCGCCGACTGCGCGACGTACGAGATGACGTTGTTGGAGCCGTTGCTGCCCCGCCAGACCTCCCAGGTGCGGCCGGCCAGGTTCGTCGTGCCGACCACCGAGCCGATGGGCTGGATCGGGCCCTGCCGGTTGAGCCAGATCATGATCTCCATCTGGTTCACCCCGTCCCGCTTCGGCGACGGGTCCAGCCAGATGTCGTACGACGCGTTGTAGGTGGCGCCGCTGACGTAGCGGTAGGAGATGCTGCTGGTGGCGCTGCTGATCTGGCTCACCTGGATCGGCAGGTTCGTGCCGGGGGAGCAGTTGGTGTAGTGGCAACCGAAGAACACCGAGGGGTACGCGGTGGGCGCGCCGTTGGTGGGGCTGCTGCCGTTCAGGGTGGTGATCTCGAAGCCGCTGCTGGTGACGTTGATGCACTGCTGGGCGGTGGTGCCCCAGCGGTTGTTCTGCACGACGTAGCGGCCCTGGATGGTGGTCGAGCCGTACTGTTCGCAGATCAGGGTGTCGGCGGAGGCGGTGCCGCCGAAGGTCACGGCCACCAGGGAACTGGCGACCAGCAACCCGGCGACGGCCAGGGCCCGAAGTTGACGTTTCATGACGCTCCTTGACTCGGCGCGTGCCGGGCGCCGGATGTGGTGGGGCAGTGCGGGAGCGCTCCCACGCTCAACGACACATTTACATGTCTGAAACTGACGCGCAACCGTCGGGGATGAACTGGCAAATTGTGAGGATTGCCATCCCCGCCTTACGGCCGGCGACGGCCGGCCGGCCAAACGGCACGGGTCGCCGACGAGCGGCGGGGTGCGGGCCGATTGGGCCTGGTGTGCGCCGATCGCTCCGAGTAGCGTGTTGCCTCCAACGCGTGCCGCTCCCCCTCCGGAGGCGTACACCACCATGGGTGGCTCCCCCCTGCGCATCCTCGTCGTCGGCGCGGGCATCGCCGGCCTGTCCGTAGCCCGGGCGCTGCGCCTGGCGGGCTTCCGGCCCGACGTCACCGACAAGCTGCCACCGGGGGAGTCCACCGAGACCGGTCTCTACCTGCCCGGCAACGCCGCCCGCGCACTGCACCGGCTCGACCTGCACGACCCGGTCCGGCCGGTCGGGCAGGTGATCCACCGGCAGCGGTTCTTCGACGCCGCGGGCGCGCAACTCTGCGAGGTCGACCTCGACGCCCTCTGGGCCGGCGTCGGCGAGTGCCGGGCACTACCCCGCGCCGACCTGCACCGGGTGCTGCTCAGCGGTGCCGGCGGCGCGGTCCGGCACGGCGCCGAGGTCCGCACCCTGGACCTGCTCCCTGGCGCGGTGGGCGTCACCTTCACCGACGGCACCACCACCGAGTACGACCTGGTCATCGGCGCCGACGGGCCACGGTCCTCGGTCCGCGCGCTGGCCGCCCTCGGCGGGCCGCCGCGCCCGGTCGGGCAGGTGGTCTACCGGGCCGTCCTGCGCGACGGCCCACCGGTCACCGAGTGGACCGCACTGCTCGGCCAGCGCTCCGGGTTCCTGATGGTGCCGATCGGCGCCGGGCGACTGCACCTCTACGCCGACGAGGCCGGCACCGAGGAACCCGCCGACCCCCTCGCGCGGCTGCGGGACCTCTTCGCCGACTACCGCGGCCCGGTGCCCGAGGTGCTGGCGGCGCTCGACGAGGTGCACGTCGGGATCACCGACGAGGTGGAGCTGGGCCGTTGGCACCGGGGGCGCGTGCTGCTGGTCGGCGACGCGGCGCACGCCACCGCCCCGACGCTGTCGCAGGGCGCGGCCATGGCGTTGGAGGACGCCGTGGTGCTGGCCGAGTCGCTGCGCGCCGCCAACAGCGTGGAGGCGGCGCTGGTGGCGTACGAGAGCCGTCGCCGCCCGCGTACCCGATGGGTGGCCGACCGGACCCGGGACCGCAACCGGACCAGGGACGTGCCCCCGGCGCTGCGCGACCCGCTGCTGCGCGGACGCGGCGACCGGATCTTCGGGGAGCACTACCGGCTCCTGCTCGGCCCGCTGTAGGCCCGTTGTAGATCGTGTCACGCCACCCCACGCGGCGCTGCGACCTGCCGGGGACTATCCTCCTTGCGGATGACGGCCCGCCGATAACCAGCGTGTGCCGAGCGGGACAACCGAGAACCGGAGGCCACTCGTGACCACCGTCGCACCCAAGCCGGTCGTGACCCGGCCCTGGCCGGTCCGGGAGCCGGTCAAGGGGTCGGCCATCGCGCGGCTGCTGCGAACCACGGACGCGAAGCAAATCGGGATCATGTACATGGTCACCGCGTTCGTGTTCTTCATGATCGGCGGCCTGATGGCGCTGATCATGCGGGCTGAGCTGGCCCGGCCAGGGCTGCAGTTCCTGTCGCCCGAGCAGTACAACCAGCTCTTCACCATGCACGGCACGATCATGTTGCTGTTCTTCGCGACGCCGATCGTGTTCGCCTTCGCCAACTACATCGTGCCGATCCAGATCGGCGCGCCCGACGTCTCCTTCCCCCGGCTGAACAGCTTCGCCTACTGGCTGTACCTGTTCGGCGGGACGATGGCGACGGCCGGGTTCATCACCCCGGGTGGCGCCGCCGACTTCGGTTGGTTCGCGTACGCGCCGCTGAGCAGCGTCGAGCACTCGCCCGGCGTCGGCGCCAACATGTGGATCATGGGTCTGGCCATCTCCGGTCTGGGCACCATCCTCGGCGCCGTGAACATGATCACCACGGTGCTGACCCTGCGCGCGCCCGGCATGACCATGTTCCGGATGCCGATCTTCACGTGGAACATCCTGGTCACCAGCCTTCTGGTGATCCTGGTCTTCCCGCTGCTGGCCGCCGCGCTCTTCGCGCTCGCCGCGGACCGCATCCTCGGCGCGCACGTGTACGACCCCGCAACCGGTGGGCCAATGCTCTGGCAGCACCTGTTCTGGTTCTTCGGGCACCCCGAGGTCTACATCGTGGCGTTGCCGTTCTTCGGCATCATCAGCGAGGTCATCCCGGTCTTCTCCCGCAAGCCGATCTTCGGCTACAAGGGTCTGGTCGCCGCGACCGTCGCGATCGCCGCGCTCTCCATGAGCGTCTGGGCGCACCACATGTTCGCCACCGGCCAGGTGCTGCTGCCGTTCTTCAGCTTCCTGAGCTACCTGATCGCCGTGCCGACCGGTATGAAGTTCTTCAACTGGATCGGCACCATGTGGCGGGGCCAGATCAGCTTCGAGACGCCCATGCTCTGGGCGGTCGGCTTCCTTGTCACGTTCCTCTTCGGTGGTCTCACCGGTGTGCTGCTGGCCAGCCCGCCGATCGACTTCCACGTGTCGGACTCGTACTTCGTGGTGGCGCACTTCCACTACGTGCTCTTCGGCACCATCGTGTTCGCCGTCTTCGCCGGCATCTACTTCTGGTTCCCGAAGATGTTCGGGCGGATGCTCGACGAGCGCCTGGGCAAGGTGCACTTCTGGCTCACCATGATCGGGTTCCACACCACGTTCCTGGTGCAGCACTGGCTCGGCAACGAGGGCATGCCCCGCCGCTACGCCGACTACCTGCCCAGCGACGGCTTCACCACGCTGAACATGATCTCCACGATCGGCGCGTTCATCACCGGTATCTCCACGCTGCCGTTCATCTACAACTGCTGGAAGTCGTACAAGACCGGCCCGGTGGTCGAGGTGAACGACCCCTGGGGTCACGGCAACTCGCTGGAGTGGGCGACCAGCAGCCCGCCGCCGCTGCGCAACTTCGACCGCATGCCGCGCATCCGCTCCGAGCGGCCGGCGTTCGACGCGAAGTTCCCCGAGCTGGCCGCCGGCCAGAGCGTGGCCGGCCCGCCGGAGGGTGGCGCCAAGCCGCTCACCAGCGAGTCCGACGGTGGCGCGAGCTACCGCGAGGACACCGCCAGCGACATCGATCGGCACTGACGCTCAACCGCAGCAGTACGACGGGCGCCGCCCCCCGGGACACCGGGAGCGGCGCCCGTCGCCATGTCCAGCCGCTGTCACTCTCGCGTCTCGCCTCGTTCCAGCCGCTCCACGCCGCTTACCGGCGGCTGCCTTCCGTAGCGTCTGCAGGGCCTGGGCTCGGTGTCGGCTCGGCTCAGCCTGGCCCGGCTCGGCTCAGCCTGGCCTGGCCCGGCTCAGCCTGGCCTGGCCCGGCTCAGCCTGGCCTGGCCCGGCTCAGCCTGGCCCGGCCCGGCTCAGCCGGGCCTGGCCCGGCCCGGCCCGGCTCAGCCTGGCCCGGCTCAGCCTGGCCCGGCCCGGCTCAGCCTGGCCCGGCCTGGCCTGGCCTGGCCTGGCCTGGCGCGGCGTCGGCGCGGCCTGACTCGGCGTCGGCGTAGCTTGGCTCGGCGTCGGCTCGGCCTACCCGGCGTCGGCTCGGCCTACCCGGCGTCGGCGCGGCTTGGCCGGCGCGGCCTGGCCCCGGGGGCAGGCCATGTCCCTGGTGAGCGTGATGTCTGTGAGTCATCGTGATGACTCACAGACATCACGCTCACTAGCAGGTATGTGGCCCGGTGGCCCGGTGGCCACCTCGATCCGCAGTCACCCCGGTATTTGCTGCCCAGACAGCGCGCCGGCCGGAAACTGCCGAGCGGCACACCCACCCAATTAGGTCGGCGCACGGCTGCCCCGACCCGTTCCGGCTCGCCTGCCGGCGGAGCTGCCTCAGTCCGGTCCGGTCCGGCCTGGCCTGGCCTGGGTCAAACCGTTAGCGGGCGGCGGGGGTGAGGTCCGCCTCGACGGGCGGTGGGACGGATGCGGCGGCGCGACGGCGGCGCAGTTCGATCGGGAGCACCACCACCGTGACCAGCGCGCCGAGTGCCCCGGTGACCACGAAACCCCAGGCCGGCGAGCTGGCGTCGATCACCGCTCCGGCGAGCGGCGCACCGATCGCGATGCCCACGGTGACCGCCGAGCCGTGCAGTCCCATCGCCTCACCGCGTACCTGGGCCGGGACCAGGCGGCTGACCGCGTCCGAACTGGCCGCGATGGTCGGCGCGCAGAGCGCACCGGCCGGGATCAGCGCCAGGCACAGCAGCCACCAGTGCGCGCCGCCCAGCCCGACCGGGATGGTGCACAGGGCGAGTGCGGCGGTCAACGCCAGTGGGGAGAACGATCGGTGCACGGCCCCGTAGGCGAACCCGCCGGCCAGCGAGGCGACCGCCCAGATGGCCAGCACCGCGCCAGTCCAACCGACCTCACCGCTGGCCCGGAGCACCGCGACCACCGCCACGTCGGTGCCGCCGAGCACCAGTGTCGCAGCGGTGCTGAGGGCCAGTACGGCGAGCAGCCGGGGCGTCAGCCACTGCCGGCGAGGCACCCGCTGGGCCGGTCCGCTGGGCTCCCCGGTGGTGGCTTCGCGGATCGGCGGGTTGACCAGCCACAGGGCGATGCCGGCGGCCACGATGCCGCCGCCGACCAGGTACATGGTGGTCTGCGCGGAGATCGCGGTGACCAGCGCGACGGCCAACGCCGGGCCGATCATGAACGACAGTTCCACCGACATCGAGTCCAACGCGTACGCCGGGCGGCGCTGGTCCTCCGGGACCAGCGCGGCGATCGACTGACGGACCACCGAGAAGATCGGCAGGGCCAGCGAGCCGGCCACGAACGCGGCGGGCAGGAGCACTGGGTACGGCAGTGTGGGCGCGGTGGACCAGAAGATCGCCTCCGCGATGCCGGTGAGCACCAGGACCGGGCGGAGACCCCGCTGGTCCACCAGCCGACCGAGAATCGGCCCGCCGATCGCCGCGCCGACGGTGACCGCCGCGCCGACCAGGCCGGCCGCCCCGTAACCGCGGTCAAGGTCGAACACCACGTGGAAGGTCAGCGTCACCCCGGTCGCGGTGAGCGGGATGCGGGCGAGGACGGCGACCACCAGCAGCGATCGCAGGCCGGGCAGGGCGAGTGCCCGCCGGTAAGGCTTCATGTTCACGTGGGTCCGTACCTCCGGCGACATCCTCAACCGGCGGCGGCCCCTTGGCCAACGAATTAGCGGCTCATGCGGCCCTGATCACAGGCTGCCCGTGCATGATCACCCCGGCGCCCTCCATCGCGCGCAGCGCCACGTCGGTGGTCGCCGGGGCGACGGCGGCGGTCAACTCGAGCAGCACGGTGGTGGCGAAACCCTCCCGGGCGGCGTCCAGCGCGGTCGCCCGCACGCAGTGGTCCGTGGCGATGCCGACCAGGTCGACCCGGTCCACGTCGTGCCGGCGCAGCCAGTCGGCCAGGCACTCGCCGTCGTCGGCATGCCCCTCGAAACCGGAGTACGCCGCCGCGTGCTCGCCCTTGTGGAAGATCGCCTCGATCCGGGCGGTGTCCAGTTCGCTGTGGAACTCCGAACCGCTGGTGCCGACCACGCAGTGCCGGGGCCAGGACTCTACGAAGTCCGGCGGATCGCCGAAGTGGGCACCCGGGTCGACGTGGTAGTCCTTGGTGGCGACCACGTGCGTCCACCGGTCCGGCTCGGCGGCGAGGAGCCGGGAGATCCCGGCGGCCACCCCGGCCCCACCGGCGACGGCCAGCGAGCCGCCCTCGCAGAAGTCGTTCTGCACGTCCACGATGATCAGCGCGTTGGCCATCAGGGGTTCCCCTTCGAGATCGGATCGGCGGAAGGCTCAACCAGCGGGTACGACGGTGACCGGCACGGCCGGGTCGCCGGCCGAGAGCTTCAGCCCTTCCCACGGGATGGAGATCAGGCACTCCCGCAGGTGCTCCCGCGACTCGTCGAGCGTCGGAATCGGCACCGGCTCCCCGGCGACCACGAACGACTGCTGGAGCAGGCGGTCGTTGGGCTGCCGGTCCGGAACGCCCTGCGGGACGATGATCTCCTCGGTGGCGGTGCCGGTCGGCTTGTGCCGGCGGACCGCGACCTTCCGCCCTCCGATCGTCGCCTTGTGCTCGGAGCGCTTCACCACCGGCCGTCCCTCGACCTCGACCAGCTTGTACACCAACCCGGCGGTCGGTGCCCCGGAACCGGTGACCACGGCCGTGCCGGCGCCGTACATGTCGACCGGCTCGGCGGCCAGCGCGGCGATCGCGTACTCGTCCAGGTCACCCGAAACGATGATCTTGGTTTCGGTGGCGCCCAACGAGTCGAGCAGCTCCCGGGACTGCTGAGCGATCACCGCGAGGTCGCCGGAGTCGATGCGTACCGCCCGCAGCTCCGGCCCGGCCACCGCTATCGCGTTGCGGATGCCCTGGCTGATGTCGTACGTGTCGACCAGCAGCGTGGTGTCCTTGCCCAGCGTGGCGACCTGCGAGGCGAACGCCGCCCGCTCGTCGTCGTGCAGCAGGGTGAAGGCGTGCGCCGCCGTGCCCGCCGTCGGAATACCGTAGAGCGCACCGGCGGCGAGGTTGGACGTGAACCGGAAACCGGCCAGGTACGCCGCCCGCGCCGCGGCCACCGCCGCCTCCTCGTGCGCCCGGCGCGACCCCATCTCGATGAGCGCCCGGCCGCGCGCCGCGGTCACCATCCGCGCCGCCGCGGCGGCCACCGCACTGTCGTGGTTGAGCACGGACAGCACCAGCGTCTCCAGCACCACACACTCGGCGAAACCGCCGGAGACGGTGAGGATCGGTGAACCGGGGAAGAACAGCTCGCCCTCGGCGTAGCCGTCGACGTCCCCGCTGAAGCGGTAGTCGGTGAGCCAGGCCGCCGCCATCTCGTCGACCACCCCGGTCCGCAGCAGGAACTCCACCTCGCTGGGATCGAACCGGAAGTCGCGGATCAGCTCGATCAGTCGGGCCGTCCCGGCGACCACGCCGTACCGGCGGCCACTGGGCAACCGGCGGCTGAACACCTCGAAGACACACCGGCGGTCGGCGGTGCCGTCCTTCAGGGCCGCGCTGACCATCGTCAGCTCGTAGTGGTCGGTCAGCAGCGCGGGGCGGTGGATGCTCACCGCCCCAGCCTAAGGTTCAGCCCGCGTCGCCGCCGTCGTGGCCCGGGATCGACCGTAACGCCGCCCACAGCTCGGCCCGGCTGGTCACGCCGAGCTTGGCGTAGATCCGCTGGAGGTGGTTCTCCACAGTGCGCGCCGACAGGTAGAGCCGTTCGGCGATGGCCCGGCTGGCCGCACCGTGCGCGGCGAGGCGAGCCACCTGCCACTCCCGCTCGGTGAGCACCGGCGCACCGGCCTGGAGCGCCGGCGTCCGGATCAGGTCGCAGCGCCCGAGCAACCCGGCGAGACGCTCCCGGGCGTCGTTGGCCGCCGCCGACTGCTGCTGGCGCAGCCGCTGAACGGCCTGGGAGGTGGCCTCGGCCGCGTACACGGTCAACTCCAGCGCGGCGTAGTCGTCGGCGACCGCGAGCAGATCAGCGGGGGAGTCGGTCACCGCGGCGCGGGCGTGCCGGGCCAACAGCGGCGGCAACACCCCGTCGACCCGCTCGGAGAGCTCGGCGAGGCGCTGCGCGACAGTGCGCCGACCACCGTCGGAACAGGTGGGCCCGACCGCCATGCCTGCCTGATCCAGTCGAACCAGGTCGTGCAGAACGTGCACCTCGTGCCCGGCGAAGCCGTCCGAGCGCAGCCGATCCACCAGGTCGCCGAGGTGCTTGATCGCGCCCGGCAGGTCGCCACCGGCGGCCAGCGACGCACCCCGGGCCTGCTCCAGCCACGGGTAGAGCACCGCCATTCCCGGCGCGTGGGTGCGGTCGGCCTCGGCCATCGCCGCGGCCGCCTGCACGGCGTCGCCGCGCAGCGCCGCCGACTGGGCGCGTTCGGCCTGGGCCAGACCGGCGTAGACCCGACTCGTGGCCAGCACCGCACAGGCACTCAGGGAGGTCCGCATGGCGGCGCCGCTCTGCCCGCGCAGCCGGAACGCGTACGCCTGAAGGATTGCCAGGTATCCGGTGCCGAGGCGGAAGTCACCCTCCCCGGCGAGGTCGGCGAACTCGTCGGCGACGATCGCGTCGATTCCGGTCAGGTCGCCGGTGAGCATGAGCCGGGTGCCGCGGGCCAACTCCAGGGCCAGTTGGAGGTACGGCATGTCGGTGCGCCAGTTGGCCGCTGCCGAGTGCACCTGGGCGATCGCCGTACCGCTGCGGGTCAGCTCGCCCTGTGCGGCCTGGACGTACGCGATCGTGGAACGGGCCAGCTCGCGGGCGGCGACGCCGGCCGCCGGCCGGTCCAGGACACGTTGGCTGAGCCGCACCGCGGCGGCGGTGTCCAGCCGGTGCAGGCGCATGATCGCCTCGAAGGCGTGCACCCGGGCCCGGTCGGCGGAGTCGCTGAGCTGCTCGACCCGGTCGGCGATCTCCTCCACCGTGGACTCCTGGCTCAACCCCCAGTAGCTGACCATGCCGCGCACTGTCAGCCAGCGGCAGAGCCGTCGCTCGTCACCGGGCTCCGGGGGCACCGCGTCGAGGACGTCGATCGCCTCGCCGGGCCGGTCGGCGAACATCAGGATGGTGGCCAGCAGCTCGGCCGCGTCGGAGCCGCCGTCGGCGTTCAGCGCGGCCCGCGCCAGGCGCGTCGCCAGCGGCACGTCGTAGCGGGTGAACGCCTGTACGGCGGCCTCCAGCAGCAGGGCCGGGTCCTGTGCGGTGCCCGAGTCGAGTCGCCAGACGGCCACCCGCAGCAGGTCGTCGCGGCGGCGCTTGCCGACCTGCTCGATCAGCTCCGCGAGGTGTGCCTGAAGCCGGCGGGTGCGGCTGACCGGACAGCGCCGGCGCATCACCTCGCCGTAGAGCGGGTGGGCCAGCCGGACGTTGGTGCGCCGGTCGTGCTGGTCCACGGTGATCAGCCCGCGCTCCTCGGCGGTCTCCACGTCCTTCTGATCGGCGGCCTGCTTGAGCAGTTGCAGGCCGAGCGGTTCGCCGAACGCGACAAGCTCGACCACCGCGCGGACGCCGTCGGTGAGCTTTCCGACCCGGGTGTCGATGAGGTCGGTCAGGTTCGGCGCCAGCTCCAACCGCCCGGTCCACTTCCAGATCCCGTACGTCTGCTTCAGCTCGGCGCTGCCGTTGGCGGCGTGCACCAGCTCACGCAGCAGCAGCGGGTTGCCGGACGACAGTCGGCCGAGCCGGTCGGCGGAGCCGGGGTCGACCGGGCCGCCCAGGATCGCCGCCAGCAGACCAGCGGTCTCCGCCTGCGGCATCGGGGTCAGCTCCACGTGCTCGACCAGGTCGTCGGTCCAGAGCGCGCGGATCGGCAGCGGGATCTGCTCGCCGTCGCGCAGGGTGCCGACCACTGTGGCGTTCTCGGCGCGGGCGACCAGGTGCACCAGTGCGGCCGAGGGTGGGTCGAGCAGGTGGGCGTCGTCGATGGCGAGCACGATCCGTCGGCCGGCCGCCTGCTGTTGCAGCACGTTGAGCGCCCAGCGCAGGACGCCGGCGGGGGAGAGGCCCTGGGGCTGCTCGGCGGGGAGGACCTGGACCAGGCCGCCGAACGGCAGCGCGGCGGTGGTGGCGCTCGCGGCGATGGACCAGATCGCGAACCGGTCGGTGGGCAGGGCGCCCACGCCCTCGCGCAGCAACCGACTCTTGCCGATGCCAGCGCTGCCGCTGAAGAAGAGCCCCCGGCCGGCCTCACCGGTCACCGCCTCCAGCAGGCGGTTGAGCTCATCCGTGCGGCCGACGAACTCCCATCGACTCATCCGCGCAGCATATCGATCGAAATCCGTCCGCGCCCGCACCGTCACGGTGCGAAGTTGAGTAAGCGCACAATTACCGGTGAGTATTCGGGGTGTTCTGCCCGGTCGTCGGCCCGCCCGTAGTCTTCCGACATCCGGGTTGACGTACCGGAAAATTTCGCGACCGGACCTCCGACCACCTGCAACGGGAGGCACCTGATGAAGCAGGGCCCTCTCCCCTCGGTCGACTCGTCGGACGACATGACCGGCCCAACCGACCTACCCACCTGCGGCCCGCTCCCCACCCGGATCGGCGTGGCGGGCCCCGCCCCGGACGAGCCGCTCGGTGTGGTCGCCGTCGGTCCGGCCGGTGCCGAGCGGCGTGCCGTGCTCGCCACACTGCTCGGGCTCGACCCGGTCATGCTCACCGTGCCCGCCGGCAGCTGGTTGGTGGTGCGCAACGCCCAGGTGCCCACCCGGGCGGCGTTCGTGCCCGGTTACCGCCAGCCGCACTCGTACGGCGCGGACCGGGACGCCGCCGGTCCGGCGTTGGCTCGCCCGCCCCGGCGGGTCGAGCTGACAGTGCCCGAGCCGCTGCTGCGGCACTTCGCCCTGATCGACGTTCCGGACACCGCCACTCTCGGCGTCGCCGGCACCCAGGTGCTGCTCGAAGCGGCGGGCCGGGCCGGCGCGCTGCTCTTCGTGATCGCCGCCGACCAGGCTTTCACCGCCGCCGAGTTGAACCTGCTCGCCGAAGTCGCCTCGACCTCGGTGGAGGTCGTCTTCGCGGTCACCCCCGGCGCGGCGGGTTGGGCTCCGCTGGCCGACGGCACGGCGACTACGGAGGGCGCGGGGGCGTCCGTCCCGCCGGTCGGGGGTGCGCAGACCGAGGTGGACGCGGTAGCGGTGACGGTGGAGGCGCATCGGGCCGCGCTGCTGGCCGCGGTGCCGGCGTTGGCCGGCGCGCGGTGGTTCCCGGTCGACGACGCCGCCTCCGCCGCCGACCTGCGGCGGGCGCTGGTGGGTTGGGCGTCGCGTGAGGGTTTGCAGCGAGCCAGCGTCGGCCCACCGGTAGTGCCGGGCCAGCAGGGTCGCGTCGCCGTGGCCGCCGATCCGGGTGACTGGTCCGAACGGCTCGACCGTCACGCCCGCTCGTGTGCTCAGCGGATCCGCCAGCACCTCGCCCTGGAGTTGGCGAACATCCACCTGCGGGCCGTTCAGGAGATCGTGTTCGGAGTCGGCTGTGCCGGCCTGCCGGATCTGCTCGACCGGGAGATGGCGGCGTTGTCGCTGTTGGCCACCGCGCAGTGCGATCAGGCGGTGCGCGGCATCGTGACCGACGTCGCCTCCCGGGTGTTGGGCGTGCCGCCGAGCGAAGGCGTGCGACGTCGGATCGCCGCCGCTGTGCAGTACGGCCTGGCCGATCACCGGCCCGGCCAGGAGTTGGACAAGGTGCTGTTGATCACCAGTACGGCCGGGGTGGCCGAGTTGACCGGCCCGGAGGCGATCGACGCCGCCGCCAGCTATCCGGTGGCGTCCCGTGACGAGGTGCTCCCACCGGTCGCGGTGGCGCTCTCCGGCGGGTGCTGGCAGCAGTGGCGTACCCCCGGCAACGACAACCACAGCGCGGCGCGGGCCTGGTCCCAGCGGGCGGTGCGCGAGGTCGAGCTGGGGTTGTCCAGGGAGATCTCCCGACGGTTCGAGGTGATCCGCCTCTCGCTGGGCGTGGTGCTCTCCGATGCAGTTGATCACGGCATCCTGCTCGCCTGACGGCGCGCCCGCCGGTTGGCCCGGGTCCGGGCCCGACCCGGCGCTCGGCGGCGTCCAGAGCGGGTCGGGAGTGCCCGGAGTGGGTGATCCGCGCCGGGCCGGCGTTCCGGTTCCTCGGTTCCGGGAAACCGGTGGCACGATGGGGGGCATGGCGGCTCCGCAGGTTGTACCGGTCGAGACGCCGGACACTGACGAGGTGCCGGCGTCCGACCGGCAGTGGGTGACGATCGTGTGGGACGACCCGGTCAACCTGATGACGTACGTGACCTGGGTTTTCCAGAGGCTTTTCGGCTACAGCCGGGAGAGGGCCGAACAGCTGATGCTGGACGTGCACCACAAGGGGCGTGCCGTGGTCTCCACCGGTGCCCGCGAGCGGATGGAGCACGACGCGTCGCAACTGCACGCGTACGGGCTCTGGGCGACGGTGGACAGATCATGAGCATGTTCCGTCGCCAGGCCGGTCACTACGTGGCCGTCTTCGCCGTCGACGAGGTGCGGGTGCTGCGGAAGGTCGCCTCCGAGGTGGTGGGTCTGCTCACCGACGGCTTCGACCACACCGACCCGGTCGTCGGTCGGCTCTTCCCGGCGGTCTACCCGCAGGACGCTCCGGGCACCGCCGAATTTCGCCGCTACACCGAGGGCGACCTGAAGACCGCGAAGATCGATCAGGCGGGGGCGATCCTGGCCGCGTTGCCGGACGACGCCGGTGGCGAGGTGCGGCTGGACGCCGAGGCCGCCGAGGCGTGGTTGCGGGCACTGAACGACGCCCGGCTCGCGATGGGTGTCCGCCTGGAGATCAAGGACGGCACGGATCTGGGCGAGGAGTTGGACGACGCGGTCGCTGAGGACCCGGGTTCCAGCAGGGTGTTCCAGCTTTCGGTCTACGCGTATCTCGGATATCTACAGGAGTCGCTGCTCAACGCCTTGATCGACTAGGGGTGACCGGCACCACTTCGGCCTGTGCTCGACAGGCGTTAGGCTGGTGCACGTGCTGAGCATCGACCGGTCGATCATCGACGCGATCGTCGCCCACGCGCGGCGGGACCACCCCGACGAGGCGTGCGGCGTCGTCGCCGGTCCCGTCGGCAGCGACACCCCGACCCGGCACATCCCGATGGACAATGCCGCCCGCTCGATGACCTTCTACGAGTTCGACTCGATGGAGCACCTGCGCGTGTGGCGGGAGATGGACGATCGGGACGAGGAGCCCGTCGTCATCTACCACTCGCACACCGCCACCGAGGCGTACCCGTCGCGGACGGATGTCGCCTTCGCCGGTGAGCCGGGGGCGCACTACCTGCTCGTCTCGACCCGTGAGCCCGACTCGGAGGAGATCCGGTCGTTCCGGATCGTCGACGGTGTGGTCACCGAGGAGCCGGTCCGTGTCGTGGAGGCCGGCGTCGACCCGCACGCCGTGCAGTCCTACATGTTCGGGCAGAGCCCGGCGACGGTCGATTACGAGTGTTCCGGCCGCTGACCCGTCAGCGCCGCAACCGTCTCGTCCCGTCACCGTAGGCACACCCGATCGAGGAGTTCGACATCATGGCTATCGAGGTTCGCATCCCCACCATCCTGCGCAGCTACACCGGCGGCGCAAAGGTCGTCGAGGGCACCGGCGACACGCTCGCCGACCTGCTCACCGACCTGGATTCCCGGCACGGCGGTCTGCGCGGCCGGCTGATCACCGACGCGGGCACGCTGCACCGTTTCGTCAACGTCTACGTCAACGACGAGGACGTCCGTTTCCTCGGCGCGCTGGACGCGAAGCTCTCCGACGGCGACAGCGTCACCATCCTGCCGGCCGTGGCCGGCGGCGCGTTCGGTTTCGCCGCGGCGGCGGCGATCAGTTCGCACAGCGCCGCGGCAGCGGCGACCAGTTCGCACAGCGCGGCGGCCGTGGTGGCCGGCGACGCCGTCGCGGCTCGCTGAGGTCGGCCGCCATGGCGCGGTACGACAGCCTGCTCGACGCCTGCGGGGGCACGCCGCTCGTCGGTCTGCCCCGGCTCTCCCCGACGGTGCCCGACGGGGCCCCTCCGGTGCGGCTCTGGGCCAAACTGGAGGACCGCAACCCCACCGGCAGCATCAAGGACCGCGCGGCGCTGTTCATGGTCCGGGCGGCGGAGGAGTCCGGCCGACTCCGCCCGGGTGACACCATCCTCGAACCGACGAGTGGCAACACCGGCATCTCGCTGGCGATGGTGGCGAAGCTGCGCGGCTACCGGCTGGTCTGCGTGATGCCCGAGAACGTCTCCACCGAGCGGGTCCAGTTGCTCCGGATGTACGGGGCCGAGATCATCTTCTCGCCGGCGGCGGGCGGTTCCAACCAGGCGGTCGCCACCGCCAAGCAGATCGCCGCCGAGCACCCGGACTGGGTGATGCTCTACCAGTACGGCAACGAGGCGAACGCGCGGGCGCACTACGAGACGACCGGGCCGGAGCTGCTGCACGACCTGCCCAGCATCACGCACTTCGTGGCGGGGCTGGGCACCACCGGCACCCTGATGGGCACCGGGCGGTACCTGCGGGAAAAGGTCGAGGGCATTCAGGTGGTGGCCGCCGAGCCGCGCTACGGCGAGTTGGTCTACGGCCTGCGCAACATCGACGAGGGTTACGTGCCCGAGCTCTACGACGCCTCGGTGCTCTCCCGGCGTTTCTCGGTCGGCACCCGCGACGCGGTGCTGCGCACCCGCCAGCTGGTGGAGGTGGAGGGCATCTTCGCCGGGTTCTCCACCGGTGCCATCCTGCACGCCGCGCTGGCGGTGGCGCACGAGGCGGTTCGCGACGGCCGGCGGGCCGACGTGGCCTTCGTGGTCTGCGACGGCGGGTGGAAGTACCTGTCCACCGGCGCGTACGGCGGCACGCTCGCCGATGCCGAGGACGCCTTGGAGGGGCAGCTCTGGGCCTGACCGATCTGGTCTGCCGACTACGGGCCGTCGACATCCGTCGACGGCCCGTTGGCTGCCCGGCGTACCGCGAGCCGGTGTCACGTTCGTGACAACTTCCGTTGGATGATTCTTGCTTCCGGGCGTGTCAGCGTAGGCTGCGCAGCGTGGCGTACGCGTCGGTAGAGATCATGGCCGGGACGATCGCCGGCACGGGTGCTACTGATAGTGACAGCGAGACCACTCGATGCGACTGACCGTCCTGGGGAGCGCCGGCAGTTTTCCTGGCCCCGAATCGCCCTGCTCGGCCTATCTCGTCGAGGCTGACGGCTTCCGGCTCCTGGTCGACTTCGGCTCGGGCTCGCTGTCCAGCCTCCAGCGGTACGCGGGGCTGCACGCCCCGGACGCGATCCTGCTGACCCACCTGCACTGCGACCACATGTTCGACGCCGTGCTCTACGTGGTGGTGCGCCGCTACGCCCCGGACGGCCCCTACCCGGCCCTGCCGGTGTACGCGCCCGCCGGCGCCCCGGACCGGCTCAGCGCCGCGTACGGCGACGACGGTTCGGTGGAGGACGTGTACCAGTTCTACGCGCTCCAGCCGGGCACCTTCCCGATCGGCCCGTTCGCCGTCACCGTCGACCGGGTCAACCACCCCGTCGAGACGTACGGCGTGCGGCTGGAGCACGACGGCCGGTCGCTGTGCTACTCGTCGGACACCGCGCCGTGCGAGGCGCTGCTGCGGCTGGCGCAGAACGCCGACGTCTTCCTCTGCGAGGCCAGTTACCTCGACGGGATGGACAATCCACCGGATCTGCACCTCACCGGTCGGGAGGCCGGTGAGGCGGCCACCAAGGCCGCTGTGGGCCGGCTGCTGCTGACCCACCTGGTGCCCGCCTGGGGCAGCGAGGCGCACACCCTGGAGTCGGCCGCCTCCGCGTACACCGGGCCACTCGAGGTGGTCCGGCCCGGCGCCAGCTACGACGTCTGACCCGGCAGGTCCGTCTCACGGTGCCGGGCCGCCCCAGGCGCGAGCCGAGGAGTTCGGCTGGCCGGCCGCTGTCGACGGGTTCCTCGGTGTGCACGGCGCCGACGTTCGCCGGGGCACCCCGAGCGCGGCGGATCACCGCACCGCATAAGGTGCAGGCATGGCGCGACCTGACGGGCGAGGGCCCTCTCAACTCCGACCGGTGACAGTGACCCGTGGCTGGAGCACCCACCCGGAGGGCTCGGTGCTCGTCGAGTTCGGTGGCACCCGGGTGCTCTGCACGGCGAGCGTCACCGAGGGCGTGCCCCGCTGGCGCAAGGGCTCCGGGCTCGGCTGGGTGACCGCCGAGTACGCGATGCTGCCCCGGGCCACCAACACCCGCTCCGATCGGGAGAGCGTCAAGGGCCGGGTCGGTGGCCGCACCCACGAGATCTCCCGGCTGATCGGCCGTAGCCTGCGGGCCAGCATCGACCTCAAGGCGCTCGGCGAGAACTCGATCGTGCTCGACTGCGACGTGCTCCAGGCCGACGGTGGCACCCGCACCGCCGCGATCACCGGCGCGTACGTCGCGTTGCACGACGCGGTGGGCTGGCTTGCCGCCCGCAAGGCGTTGGCCGGCAAGCCGGAGAAGGTGATGCACCGGTCGGTGGCCGCGGTCAGCGTGGGCATCATCGCGGGGGAGGCCCGGCTCGACCTCTGCTACGAGGAGGACGTCGCCGCCGAGGTGGACATGAACGTGGTGTGCACCGGCGCGGGCGACTTCGTCGAGGTGCAGGGCACCGGCGAGGCGGGCGTGTTCGCCCGCGACCAGCTCGACGCCCTGCTCGACCTGGCCGTCGCCGGGTGCGCCGAGTTGGCCGAAGCCCAGCGAAAGGCACTTACCTCCCCGTGAGCGCGAGGAGTGAGCTTGCGAGCCCCGCAGTCGCGAACAAAGGTGATTCAGCATGAACAAGGTCCTGCTCGCCACGCGTAACCGCAAGAAGCTCGTCGAGCTGCAGCGGATCCTGGACGGTGCGCTCGGCGCGCACCGGATCGCCCTGCTCGGGCTGGACGACGTCGAGCAGTACGCCGAACTGCCGGAGACCGGCCTGACCTTCGGCGAGAACGCGCTGATCAAGGCGCGGGAGGGGTGCCGGCAGAGCGGGTTGCCGACCATCGCCGACGACTCCGGGCTCGCCGTCGACGCGCTCAACGGGATGCCGGGCGTGTTCAGCGCCCGCTGGTCCGGCAAGCACGGCGACGACCGGGCCAACCTTCAGCTGGTGCTGGATCAGATCGCCGACGTGCCCGACGAGCAGCGGGCCGCCTCGTTCGTCTGCACCGTGGCGTTGGTGCTGCCCGGCGGCAAGGAGCACCTCGTCGACGGCCGGCAGCCTGGGCGGGTGCTGCGCGCACCGCGCGGTGACGGCGGCTTCGGCTACGACCCGATCTTCCTGGGCGACGGGCAGGACCGGACCAACGCCGAGCTGACCCCGGCGGAGAAGGACGCCATCAGCCACCGGGGCAAGGCGTTGCGTGAGCTGGCCAAGCTGGTCGCCAAGGTGCTGCCGCCCGCCTGAACACCCGGCCCGTTCCAGCTGAGCCCCGAGTGGGCTGGCTGGCGAAGGTGACTGACGGACGACCGTAACGGCCCGTCAGTCACCCCTTCTTGGGCCGGGGGGTGAGCAGTGAGACGCTCACGTCGGTGAAGCGGTCCACCTGGGTCACCACGAACCGGGCCCGCAGCGCCTTCTCCACCTCGGGATTCATCCCCGCGAACGAGGTCAGCTTGGTGGTGGACGGTTTCGTGTTGATCAGCCAGATCCGGGCCCTGGTGTCCAGGCACTTGGCCGGCCCGCCGCACCACGCCCGGTAGTTCGGCGTCGCCTGCCCCTCGGTCGCTTGGAACACCTCGGGGAGCGGCTTCTCCTGCAGGTAGTACTTGATGCCAGCGTTCGCCCACCACGGGAACGGGCCGGTGTACGCCACCAGGTCACCCGTACGTCGCTGCTGGTCGATCACCGCCGCGGCGCCCCGCAGGTCGGGTTCGAACTCGGTGACCGGAGCCCTGAGCGCGACGTGGCTGCTGAGACCCACGAGGAGCACCAGCACCGGGACCGCCACGGTGAACGTACTCAACCGCTGGGCGGCGACCTGCACCCCGGCGGCCGCCAACAGGCACCACGCGGGCAGCACGAACAGCACGTAGCGCTCGGTGAAGAGCAGCATGACGGGAGTCAGCGCCCACAGCAGAATCAACGGACCGAGGGCCCAGGCGGCGAGGTAGCCGACGCGGGGTCCACCGCCGACACAGCCGAGGATGCCGAGGCCCAACAGCACCCCGCCGACCCCGATCGCGCCGGGCAACTCCAGCATCCACTCGCTGAGGTCGCCCACCGAAACGGGTTGGATCCACGCGATCTGACCGCTCTGTGCCTTGGCCAGCCACACCAGCGGTGACAGGACTGCGACAGCGGCCGCTGTCGCACCCATCCACCAGGTGACCGGCTGCCAACTCTGCCGTCGGCGGGCCTCCAGCAGGACGAGCAGGCCATGTGCGGGCAGCACCACCAGGGCGATCAGGTGCAGCCAGCCGACCAGGACGAGCATGAGGGCGTAACAGATCCAGGCCACGCGGGAGTGCCGCTGCGTCGCCATCACCGCGAACAGGCCGGCCGCCGCCACCGCGGCGATGACCAGACCGTAGGGCCGCGCCTCCTGCCCGTACCGGGTCACGACCGGTAGGAGCCCGAACAGCACGCCAGCCAGCAGACCCACCCGTGGGCCGTACAACATTCGGCCCTGCAGGGCCGTCAGGGCGGCCGCGATCGCCACGGCGATCATCGAGGGAAGGCGGAGCGCCACCTCGCTGTCGCCGAAGAGCCGCACCCAGAAATGCATTCCGAGGTAGTACGGAAGGAGCACCAGATCCTTCTGCTGCACCAACGCATACAGCTCTCGGAGCCCCATTCGGGCGGCGTCGAGTGTCGCGAACTCGTCTCGCCACAGCTGGCGGCGTCCCGCGGCGATCAGCACCACGACGAGGGTCAGCGCGCCGGCGGCCAGCGGTACCGCCGCGGGCCGCTGCCACCACTGCTGGCCAGTGCCGGTGCCGGTGCCGGTGTCGGTGGCCACCGGCGACGCGGTGCCATCACCATCACCACCAGCGGCTGGCGTTGCCGCCGCCGCAGACCTCTGTGCTGGTATTCCGGAATAGCGATCGCCGAGATGCAACTCTTCAGTGACGTCGTTCACGCCTGCTCACCTTCGGAACCCATTCCGGATGCCCCCGTCGGGCGGGAGGCTCCGGATACCCCCGCCGGGCGGGAAGCCTAGCAAGGGCCTCGACCAGCGAAATCCACCTGAACGGCTCAACCTTCCGGACGGTGGGAGCGTCTTTTCCGCGTCAGCTGAGCGTGCCGATTTCCGATTCGATGGCGGCTCGCAGGTTCGGACCGCTCACCACCGCACGGGCCGTCTCCACCAGGGGAGCGAGGAACACGTCGGGCCCGGGCTCGCCGATCACGTCGGTGAGCGCCTCCACGGCGGCCTTACCGGCCGGTGACGGCTGCAGCGGGGCCCGCAGTTGAAGGCCGCGTACGCCGGCCAGCAGCTCCACGGCGAGCAGGCTGGTCAGGTTGTCCAGCACGGTACGCAGCTTCTTGGCTGCGGCCCAGCCCATCGAGACGTGGTCCTCCTGCATTCCGCTGGTGGGCAGCGAGTCCACCGAGGCGGGGGCGGCGAGCCGACGGTTCTCGGCGACGATCCCGGCCGCCGTGTACTGGGCGATCATCAGCCCGGAGTTGACCCCGGCGTCGGGGGAGAGGAACGCCGGCAGCTCCCGGGAGCGGGTGACGTCGAGCAGCCGGTCCACCCGCCGTTCGGCGATCGCGCCCACCTCGGCGGCGGCGATGGCGAGGAAGTCCGCGGCGAAGCCGAGCGGCGCGCCGTGGAAGTTCCCGGTCGACTCGACCCGGCCGTCCGGCAGCACCACCGGGTTGTCCACAACGGACACCAGCTCCCGGGCGGCGACGGTGCGGACGAAGTCCAGGGTGTCGCGGGCCGCGCCGGCCACCTGCGGCGCGCACCGCATCGAGTACGCGTCCTGCACGGCGTGCGCCAGGTCGTCGCGGTGTGAGTCCATCACCCGGGAGTCCTGCAACAGCCGGTGGATGTTCGCCGCCGACGCCGCCTGACCGGGGTGGGGCCGGATCGCGTGCAGCTCGGGCAGGAACGGCCGCTCCGAGCCGAGCATCGCCTCGATGGCCAGCGCGGCCGTCACGTCGGCCATGGCGAACAGGTGCGCCGCGTCGTGGATGGCCAGCAACAGCATGCCGAGCATGCCGTCGGTGCCGTTGATCAGCGCCAGCCCTTCCTTGGCGGCCAGCTCGATCGGCTTGAGCCCGGCGGCGGTCAACGCGTCGGCCGCGTCCTGCCGCTCACCGGCCGGGCCGAGGACCCAGCCCTCGCCGAGCAGCACCAGCGCGCAGTGCGCCAGCGGCGCCAGGTCGCCGGAGGCACCCAGCGAGCCGTGCTCCGGCACCCACGGGGTGATGTCGTGGTTGAGCAGGTCGACCAGGGCCTCGGCGACCAGCGGCCGGACCCCGGAGCGGCCCAGGGCGAGCGACCGGACCCGTAGCAGCATCATGGCCCGGACCACCTCGCGCGGCATCGGAGCGCCCACCCCGGCGGCGTGCGAGCGGATCAGCGCGTGTTGCAGCTCGGCCCGTCGCTCCGGGGCGATGAAGGTGTTGGCCAACGCCCCGAACCCGGTCGAGACCCCGTAGACGGGGCGACCCGACGACTCGATGCCGTCCACGATGGCCCGGCTGGTCGCCATCGCCTCGATGGTGGCGGGGGCGAGGACGACCGTGGCGGTGCCGCGGGCCACCGCGAGAACGTCGTCGGCGGTGATCCCGGTGGGCTGGATGGTCACGTTCGTCATTGCGGAACTCCGTTGCGTATTACCTGGCGGATCAGGGGGACACCGGGCCGGTAGGCCAGGTGCAGGTGTGACGGCGCGTCGAGGACGACGAGGTCGGCCCGCGCGCCGGGGGTGAGGACACCGATGTCGTCGCGGCGCAGCGCCCGCGCGCCACCGGCGGTGGCGGCCCAGACCGCCTCCGCCGGGGTCATCCGCATCTCGCGGACCGCGAGGGCCACGCAGAAGGGCATCGACGAGGTGTACGACGAGCCGGGGTTGCAGTCCGTCGCCAGCGCCACTGTGACACCGGCGTCGAGCAGCCGGCGCGCGTCCGGGTACGGCGAGCGGGTGGAGAACTCCGCGCCGGGCAGCAGCGTGGCGACTGTGGTGGTGTGCAGGCCTTCATGGCACATGCAGTCGATCCGGTTCGACGCGAGCGCGTCGATGTCGGCGTCGGACAGGTAGGTGCAGTGGTCGACGCTCGCCGCGCCCAGCTCCACGCCGAGCTGAACGCCGGGGCCGGGGCCGAGCTGGTTGGCGTGAATCCGGACGCCCAGACCGACGGCCTGACCGCAGGCCAGGATGGCGCGGGCATGGTCCACGTCGAAGGCGCCCCGCTCGCAGAAAACGTCGACCCACTTCGCGTACGGCGCGGCGGCGGCCAACATCGGGCCGCAGACCAGCCCGACGTAGTCGTCGGGGCGGTCGGCGTACTCGGCGGGCACCACGTGCGCGCCCAGGAAGGTGGTCTCGGTGCTGCTTTCGGCGGCGATCCGCAGCGAGCGGGCCTCGTCGGCGACGGTCAGCCCGTACCCACTCTTGATCTCCATGGTCGTGGTGCCCTGGCGCAGCGCCTCCCCGCGCAGCCGGCGCACGTTGGCGCGCAGCTCGTCGTCGGTGGCGGCCCGGGTCGCGCCGACAGTGGTCCGGATGCCGCCGCCGGTGTAGGGCTGACCGGCCATCCGAGCGGCGAACTCGGCGGCCCGGTCCCCGGCGAAGACCAGGTGGGCGTGGCTGTCCACGAAGCCGGGCAGCACGGCGGCCCCGCCGGCGTCGATGTGATGGTCGGCGGCCGGCGCGTACGCGGACGGCCCGACCCAGGCCACCCGGTCCTCCTCGACCAGCACGGCGGCGTCGCGGCGGATGCCGAGCGGGCCCTCGCCGGCACCGTTGGTGACCAGCTCCCCGATGTTGTCGACCAGCAGGCTGCTCATGTGGGGTTCACCGCCTCGATGGCCGCCGCCAGCTCGGCCGGCACGTCGACGCTCAGGTGCCGGCCCTCGGCCACCACCACCCGGCCGTCCACCATGACCTGCTCGACGTCCGCCGCACCGGCCGCGAAGAACACGCCCACCGGCGGGACCCCGGCGGTGCGGGCGCTGTCCAGGCGTACCGTCACCAGGTCGGCGCGGGCACCCACGGCGATCCTCCCGGCGTCGGCCCAGCCCAGCGCGGTGTGCCCGGCGGCGGTGGCCGCCGTCAGCAGGTCGAGCGGTGCGAAGTGGCCGCGCCGGCGGGTACGCAGCCGCTCGTCCAGCTCCACCGCCCGGGCCTCCTCGAACAGGTCGATCACCGCGTGACTGTCGCTGCCCAGGCTGAGCCGGATGCCCGCCTCGGCCATCAGCCGGGCCGGGCCGATCCCGTCGGCGAGATCCCGCTCAGTGGTCGGGCAGAGGCACACGCCGGTCCGGCTGTCGGCGAGCAGGGCGAGGTCCGCGCTGGTCGGGTGGGTGGCGTGGACGGCTGTGGTGTTCGGCCCGAGCACGCCGTGCTCGGCGAGCAGCGCGGTCGGCGAGCGCCCGTGCACCGCCCGGCACTCGTCGTTCTCGGCCGGCTGCTCGGAGAGGTGCACGTGCAGCGGCGCCTGCCGCTCCCCGGCCCACTCGGCGACAGTGCGGAGCTGGTCGGCCGGGACCGCCCGCACCGAGTGCACAGCCGCGCCGACCCGGACGTGCGAGTCGGTCGGCTGGAACGCCGCGGCCCGTTGTGCCCAGCGGGCCGCGTCCCCGTCGCCGAAGCGGCGCTGTGGCCCGGCCAGCGCCTGGCCGTCCACCGTGGAGGTGAGGTAGGCGGTGTCCAGCAGGGTGAGCCGGATCCCGGCGTGCGCGGCGGCCTCGACCAGCGCCGCGCCCATCACGTTCGGGTCGTCGTACGCGCCGCCGCCGGGCCGGTGGTGCAGGTAGTGGAACTCGCCCACACAGGTGACCCCGGCGAGCGCCATCTCCGCGTAGACAGCGCGGGCCAGGGCGAGATACGTGTCCGGATCCAGCCGGTCCGCGATGGCGTACATCTGGTCCCGCCAGGTCCAGAAGTCACCCCGGCCGCCGTGGGTGCGCCCACGCAGCGCCCGGTGGAAGGCGTGCGAGTGCGCGTTGGCGAGACCGGGCACCGTCAGGCCGGGCAGCGGTACCGCGTCGGGGTACACCTCGACCCCGGCCGGTGGCCTGCTGCTGGGGGTCAGTGGCGTCACCGCCGCGATCCGGCCGGCTTCGACCTCGATGAGCACGTCGGGTGTGGGTTCGGCGTGCTCGGGCAGCCAGGCGTACTGGGCGAGCCAGCGGGCGGTGGTCATGCTCCTCGCTCCCTTTGGAGCTGAATCGTCTGCGACATCAGCGGCCGGGATGATGTCGACGGCTCGGGTGACATCCGCGGCCGGGGCGCTGTCGACGGTTCGGGTGGTGTCAGCGTGTGGGGCGCGAGGGCTGATTCGTTTGCGACATCAGCTCCAAAGCACGACGGCAAGAGGTGCCGACCAGCGCCGCGCCGCAGACCACGCACCCGCGCTCGCCGGAGATCCGAGGCCCCCGGCCACCAACTCGCCAGCTCGTTCACACGCATGTCAGCTCCTCCAGCACCTGGGCCAGCGCCCGTACCCCGGCCGCACAGTCATCGTCCGTCGCGGCCTCGGCGGGGGAGTGCGAAATCCCGGTCGGGTTGCGCACGAAGAGCATCGCGGTGGGCAGGTGCCCGGCGAGAACCCCGGCGTCGTGGCCCGCCCCGGTGGGCAGCACCGGGGCGTCGAGCAGCGTGGCCAGCCGCTTGGCCAGCCCACCGTCGAAGGCGACCAGTGGAGTGGCCGACTCCTCGGTGACTGTCACCTCCGTACCGTCGCGGCGGGCCCGCTCGGCGAGCTTGCCGCGCACCGCGTCGATCAGCCCGGTCAGCGTCTGCGGGTCGGCGGCCCGGGCGTCCAACCAGCCGGTCACCTTCGACGGGATCGCGTTGGTGGCGTTGGGTTCGACGGCGACCCGGCCCACCGTGGCGTGCGCGCCGCGCAGCCGGGCCTCCTTGTTGGCGGCCAGCACCGTGAACGCGTAGGTCAGCATCGGGTCGCGCCGGTCGGCCATCCGGGTGGTACCCGCGTGGTTGCCCTCGCCGACGACGTCGAAGCGCCACCTGCCGTGCGGCCAGATCGCGCTGGCCACCGCGACCGGCGCGTCCGTGTCGACCAACGCGCGGCCCTGCTCGACGTGCAACTCCACGAAGGCGCCGAACCGGCCCAGCAGCTCCGGCCGGGCGCCCGCCGGCCGGTCGCCGAGCGCCTCGGCGAAGCTCACCCCGGCCGCGTCGCGCAGGCCGGCCGCGCGCTCGGCCGACAGCGCGCCGGTGAGCAGCCGCGACCCCAGACACGGTACGCCGAAGCGCGCCCCCTCCTCCTCGACAAAGGCACCCAGCACCAGCGGCCGGGCGGGGGTGACGCCGGCGGCGCGCAGCTCGTCCACGGCGAGGAACGCGCTGACGATGCCGAGCGGCCCGTCGTACGCCCCGCCGTGCGGCACCGAGTCGAAGTGGCTGCCGGTGAGCACCGCGTCGGGCGCCTCCGGGTCACCCCAGTGGGCGAAGAGGTTGCCGTTGCCGTCCTCGGTGACCGGCATGTCCCGACGCTCGGCCTGCGCGCGGAACCAGGCGCGCAGCTCCCGCTCCGGCTCGGTCAACGCGTACCGCAGGTAGCCGCCGCTGTCGGCGTCCCGCCCGACCGGCGCGATCTCGTCCCACAGCGCCCGGAACCGGGCCGAAAGGTCGTCGCTCACGCCGGTCCGCCCTCGGTCATCGGCACCCGGACGCCGGTGCGGTCGGCGACCTCGCGGGCGCTCTCGTAGCCGGCGTCGACGTGCCGGATGACACCCATCGCCGGGTCGTTGGTGAGCACCCGCTCGATCTTCTGACCGGCCAGGGCGGTGCCGTCCGCCACGCACACCTGCCCGGCGTGGATGGACCGGCCGATGCCCACCCCACCGCCGTGGTGAATGGACACCCAGGACGCGCCACTGGCCGTGTTGACCAGGGCGTTGAGCAGCGGCCAGTCGGCGATGGCGTCGGAACCGTCGGCCATCCCCTCGGTCTCCCGGTAGGGGCTGGCGACGCTGCCGGTGTCCAGGTGGTCCCGGCCGATCACCACCGGGGCGGAGAGTTCGCCGGAGGCGACCATGTCGTTGAACCGCACGCCCGCCAGGTCCCGTTCGCCCTGGCCCAGCCAGCAGATCCGGGCCGGCAGGCCCTGGAAGGCGACCCGCTCACCGGCCAGCCTGATCCAGCGGGCCAGCGACTCGTTCTCCGGGAACAGGTCGAGGACGGCCCGGTCGGTGGCCGCGATGTCGGCCGGGTCGCCGGAGAGCGCCGCCCACCGGAAGGGACCCCTACCCTCACAGAACAACGGCCGGATGTACGCGGGCACGAAACCCGGGAAGTCGAAGGCGCGCTGATAGCCGGCGAGTTGCGCCTCGCCCCGGATCGAGTTGCCGTAGTCGAACACCTCGGCGCCGGCGTCGAGGAAACCGACCATCGCCGCCACGTGCCGGGCCATCGACGCCCGGGCCCGCTCGGTGAACTCGGCCGGCTTGGCCGCCGCGTACTCCCGGGCGTCGGCCAGCTCCACCCCCACCGGCAGGTACGACAGCGGGTCGTGCGCGCTGGTCTGGTCGGTCACGATGTCGATCTCCACGCCCCGCACCAGGAGTTCGGGGAAGACCACCGCCGCGTTGCCGACCACACCGACGGAGAGCGCGCGCCGGTCCCGCTTCGCGGCGAGCACCCGCCGCACCGCGTCGTCGAGCGAGTCGGCCACCTCGTCCAGGTAACGGTCGTGCACGCGGCGGTCGAGCCGGGTGCGGTCCACGTCCACGATCAGGCAGACGCCGCCGTTCATGGTGACCGCGAGTGGCTGCGCGCCGCCCATTCCGCCGCAACCGGCGGTCAACGTCAGCGTGCCGGCGAGAGTGCCCGCGAACCGCTTGGCGGCCACCGCCGCGAACGTCTCGTAGGTGCCCTGAAGGATGCCCTGGGTGCCGATGTAGATCCACGAACCGGCAGTCATCTGCCCGTACATGGTCAGGCCGAGCTGTTCGAGGCGGCGGAACTCCGGCCAGGTCGCCCAGTCGCCGACCAGGTTCGAGTTGGCCAGCAGCACCCGGGGCGCCCACTCGTGGGTGCGCATGACCCCGACCGGGCGGCCCGACTGCACCAGCATCGTCTCGTCCTCGCGCAGGTCGGTCAGGGTGCGGACCAACGCGTGGTACGACGGCCAGTCGCGTGCCGCCTTGCCGGTGCCGCCGTAGACCACCAGGTCGTCGGGGCGCTCGGCCACCTCGGGGTCGAGGTTGTTCATCAACATCCGCAGGGCGGCCTCCTGCTGCCACCCGCGGGTGGTGAGCTGGCTGCCTCGTGCGGCACGAATGGGCTGGGTCATCTCTGGTCTCCTCCGGTCAACCGAGGAACAACTGTCGGCGGGCCGCCGAGGCTTCGAACGCCTCCAGTCGGCGCTGGGTGTCGGCCGGCGCGGCATCGCAGATCGCCTGCAGCAGCACCATGGCCAGGGTCATCGGGGCGGTGTGCAGGTCGAAGACGAGCTGCGCGCCCACCGCGGCGGCGAGCACCACGTCGGCGTGCTCGGTGGCCGGGCTGACCGGTGAGTCGGTGATCGCCACCACTGTCAACCCGGCGTCGCGGGCGTCGCGCAACGCGTCCAGGGTTTCCCGGGGGTAGCGGGGCAGCACGAAGGCGAGCACGGCGCTCGCCCCGGCCTCGGCGGCCTGCTCCAGGCGGTCGGTGAGCAGGCTTCCCCCGTCGTCGAGGACGCGCACGTCCGGGTGCACCTTGGCCGCGAAGTAGGCGAAGTACGCGGCCAGCGGTGCGGCGGCGCGCAGGCCGAGCACCGGCAGCGGACGACTCGCGGCGAGCAACCGCCCGGTTTCGGCGATCCGGTCCCGGTCGGCGAGCTGACCGGCCAGTCGGTCCAGGTTGTCCATCTCGGCGCGGACCGCCTGCTGGAGCTCGTTGCCGGCGTCCGCCGACCCGCCCGGTGCGGTGGTGGTGAGGTCGCGCAGCCGGCGGCGCAGCGCCGGGTAGCCGTCGTGGCCGAGCGCGACGGCGAACCGGGTGACCGACGGCTGACTGACGCCGGCCAACTCGGCCACCTCGGCGGCGGACAGGTAGGCCACGGTGGGCGCGTGCTGCACCAGACAGTGCGCGATCCGGCGCTGGGTGGGGGTGAGCCGCACCCCCTGGAGCAGGTCGAGCACCTGCTCGGCCGGTGCCCCGACAGCTCCTTCATTCACACGGTGACTCTATGCATGAAAACTTTCAATAAGCAACAGGCGTCACACGTCGCTTGCCGGCTGGCCGGGGAACCCCTTGACGGGCTGGGAAAGTGCGCCTCGCGGGCCCCGTCAAACCGGCTGTCGGGCCGACGACCACCAGGGCGGCGGACGAGCGCGCTCTCTGTAGTATCCGCACGGCGGTTGAGCAGAGGAGTGCGCATGCAACCGGTTGGTCCGTACAGGTTCACCCACATGCTGGGCACCTGCCCGGCCGGTAAGGCATGGGCAGCCATCGACGGGCAGGGCCGGTTGGTGACGATTGCCGTGCTGAACGCGGCCGTCGCGGACGCGCCGGGCTGGCGGGAGGCCTTCGTCGGCACCGCCAACGGGTTGGCGCAGGCGCCCGGCGGTCAGACCTTCGCCTACGCCGACTTCTCCGCGGCCGAGCCGTGGGTGGCGTACCCCGCGGAGGCAGGCCCGGGCGCGGAGCGACTGTTCCGGGCGCTCGGCCAGGACTACCAGCCGGTGCCCACCGAGGGCGTTCCCGCCGCCCCGGTCTCCGGCATCCCGCAGCAGGTTTCCGGCGTGCCGCAGCAGGTGTCGGGCATCCCTCAGCAGGTGTCTGGTGTGCCGCAGCAGGTTTCCGGGATCCCGCAGCAGGTGTCCGGCGTCCCGCAGCAGGTTTCCGGGGTGCCGCAACAGGTGTCGGGTGTGCCGCAGCTGACCTCGGGCCCTCCGCCGGCGCCCTGGGCGCTGCACGCCGGCCCGCCGGTGGCGCCCAACCCCAACCCCAACCCCGCGCCCGCGCAGCCCGCCACCGACGAGCCGCAGCCGCCCGCCGTCGGACCGGTGGACGCCCCGCCACCGCACGATCCGTTCGCCGCGCCGGTGCGACGGATCCAGCCGTCGGCCCCACCGAAGCGGCGCACCGGCCTCTGGGTCAAGGTGGCCGCGTTCGCGCTGGCGGTGGCGGTGGGCAGCGGTGCGGCGGTCTGGGCGCTCGCCCCCGACGAGCCGACCGACCCCGACATCCCGCCGACAGTTGGCGCCACCGCGTTCCCCACTGCCGCCGCCGTCGACCCGCCACTGAAGCCATGGGCGCAGGCCGCCCCGTACAGCCCCGAGGAGCGCGCGTTGGCGGTTGCCGCGCCCGCGCTCGTCTTCGTCGAAACGGTCTTCACCGGCTACGTCCGCGACGCCAGCACCAACGCGCCGATACGGGCCACGCCCATCACCTTCACCCGCAGGTGCAGTGCCTTCGTGGTCACCCCGGACGGGCACGCCCTCACCAGTAGCGCGTGCGTCAAGCCCACCCAGGAAACCGCCCGGCAGATCGCGCTCGACACGGTGGCCCGGATGCTCGTGCGCGAGCAGACACTGGTCCCCGCGCAGGTCCAGGAGTACATCCGGACCAACATGGGCAAGACGAAGTTCACCGGCATCGATCCGGGCACCGAGCCCGGTACCGAGATCCACGGCCAGCTCAACACCGCCAAGGGCAACCTCACCACGGAGCCGGCGATCCCGGCGCAGGTCGTCCGGGCGCTGCCTCCCGACACCGGCAACATCGCGCTCATCAAGCTGGGCCGGGGGAGCCTGCCGGTGGCGGAGCTCAACCCCTCGGCGACCCTCACCGACGGAAGTTCCCTGCTGATTGTCGGCTTCGCCACCACCGATGACGACTTCCGCACCGCAACCTACGGCCCAAAGTCGAAGCTCGTCGGTATCACCGGCACCGGGCGGCGGGGGTCGGCGTCGATCTCCCGCATCAACCAGGATCTCGGAACCACGTCCCACGGCGGTATCGCCCTGGACGCGAGCGGCCGGGTGGCGGGGATGATCGACCAGGATCAGGCTCGCCCCGACAGGGCAAATCGGGTGATTGTCCCGTCGTCGAGCCTGAACGCGCTGATCGGCGAGGCCGGAACCGCCAACAAGCTCGGTGACTCCGACAAGCTGTATCGCAAGGCCCTGGACGCCTACTTCGCTGGTCAGCACTCGGCGGCGATCACCCAGTTCGACGCGGTCGCGCAGGCATCCCCCGGCAACCTGCTGGCGAAGGCGTACCGGCAGAATGCCGTGGAACGGCAGCAGAACGAGTCCGAGCCGAGCGACCAGTCGGTCTGGCTGATGGCGTTGCTCGCCGGTGCCGGCGGCGCCCTCTTCGTCGGTCTCATCGTGCTCGTGGTGATGCTGGTCCGACGCCGTAGGGACGTGTGATGAACGGTTCCATCCAGAGCATGGCCCCGCCGACGGACCGGCCCGCCCGGCCCATCTCGGGGCTGCTCTCCACCGCGATCGTGGTGGTCGTCGGCGCGCTGCTGGTGCATGTGCTGCTCGAAACCTGGGCCCAGGTGCTGAGCGGGCCGACGAGCGTGGATCCGCGCGCCAACCTCGACGGCTCGGCCCAGTGGCCCAAGCAGCTGAAGACCGTCCTCTACCTGGGGCTCGCCGGGCTGACGGTGGTCAAGGTCGCCGTCGATCGGCTGTGGCACCGGTTCCTTACCGGCGCCGACCTCGCCCTGGTGGTGCTGGGGCTGGTGATGGTGCTCGCCGGTCTGGTGAACGACTCCTCGATGTCCCTGATGGGCGAGGCGCTGTTCGTCTACTTCCGTGGCGTCATCGTCTTCTACGCGCTGCGCGCGGCCGACCTGAACTCGACGATGATCCGTCGCCTGCTCATCGTGGTGGCCGTGGTGGTGAGCGTCAACGTTCTGCTCGCCCTCGTCCAGATGGTCGTGGGTGAGCCGGCCTACCGCGTACTCGGCTGGGTGGACCTGACCTGGTCGGAGCAGAGCCGCGCGCAGGGGCTGCTGTCCCACCCGAACCACCTCGGCCACGTCCTGGGGCTGACCCTGCTCGGTTTCGTCGCCTGGCTGGCGACCGCCACCGACGTCCGACGGCGCTGGTGGGCGGTGGCCGTCGTCGCCACCGTCGCCATGTCCGCGACACAGTCCAGGGAAACGCTGCTGGGCGTCCTGATCGGCGCTGTGGTGATCGCGGTGGTGGCCCGCACGAACACGCGACGCATCCTCGCCGTCTGCCTGCTGGTGGTCCTCTGCACCGTCGCCCAGATCGCCGCCCGGCCCGACAACCGGGCCGAATGGGAACGCCGCATCGGCAACGCGTTCACGAGCTTCAATCACCCGGCGGGCAGCGAGTCGTCCCCGCCAGCTCCGCCGGCGGCGGCCACGGCCAAGCCCTCCCCGACGGCCACCCCCCGGCCGGACGGCGGCTCGACCGCGTCAGGTGGCCCCAAGACCTCGGCGAAGCCGTCGACGTCGCCCGGGACCAGCGGATCCGGCGGTCCGGGCGGATCGCCGGGCGCGGCCACGCCGCAGCCCACCCACTCGCCCGCGCCGGTCCGCGAGATCCGGGTGCTCTACCTCCAGCAGGCAGGGAAAATCCTGCCGCGTCAACCCCTTCTCGGCTTCGGTATCGGCCAGTTCGGCGGTGTGGTCGCCGAGAAGGACAATCCGAACTGGCACAAGAACCCGAAATTCGGCCCGGGTGGCTTCAACCGCTACGGCTTCCAGGCGGTTCAGGTGGACTCCTTCTGGCTGCACCTGATCATGGAGGTCGGCGTTCTGGGGTTCGGCGCGTACCTGGTGTGGCTCTTCATGATTGCCAAACCACTGCTGGCCCGGACCCGTCAACTGCGTCGTACGGGCCACCGGCCGGCACCCAACGTGCTGTGGGGAATTGCCGCACTCATATTCGCCTGCATCGTTGGCTTCCTCTCGCCGTCGATGGAGGATCCCCTGCTCCCGCCCCTTCTCTGGACGGTCGTCGGTCTGGCCTGGTGGGCCGCACGGCGCTCCGCCCCCATCGATCAGAAGGACGGCGGGCCCGCCGATGCCACGGGCCCCGCCGGTGCCCGGGAGGACGACACCCGCATCCTCACCACCGACGAGATCCTGGCGCAGGCGCGTCGGGTGCGACCCCCGGCGGGGTTCCGCTGAGGTAGCGCGACACGCGTTTGTGTCACTACTCGTCCACATTCAGTAGTGGTGCGATCATGAGTGCGTCGCTAGAATCCATCTGCCGCGCGCGGCGTTCAGATCGGGCATCCTTCGGCGTGACGGTCCTACCGGAGCGTCGCCAAGGGACGACCAGCAGTGACCATCACGGGGGTTGTGGGCATGGGCGATACAAGCAGAGCCGATGGCTCGTCCGTTGGCCGGGCACCGGTCGACGCGAGCCTCGCCCCGAGCGGCGGTCGACGCTCGCGGTGAGCGAGGGCCCTTTCGCGGTGCGCGCCGCTCAGTTGACCGACCGGGATCCTCGCGCACTCCAGCCACTGCCGGGCGCCCACGGCCGTCACGTCGACGCGCCGACGGTCGGGCTCACCGGGCCGGTCCGTCCCTCCGTCGACGCGCCGACGGTCGGGCTCACCGAGCCGGTGCGCCGGGTAACTCCGGCGATCTCGGTCTGCATCGCGGTACGGGACCGTCCCGAACTGCTCGTGACGTCCATCCGCAGCGTGCTCAGCGGCACCTTCGACGACTTCGAGATCGTCGTGGTCGACGACGGCTCCACCGTGCCGGCCCAGGAATGCCTGGCCGCCGCCGATCTCCTGGCCGACCAGCGCATTCGACTCGTGCGTCAGAAGCCGTCGGGCATCAGCGCAGCCCGTAACACGGCCCTGCGCGTCGCTCGTGGCCGTTACGTCACCGTCCTCGACTCCGACGACGAGTTCACTGAGGACGGGCTGGCCCGCATCCAGGAGTTCCTGACCCGGACCGGGGCCGTCTGGATCTACACCGACTACGAAGAGCTGGTGGGCAACTCCGCTCGGTCGATCAGCCTCCCGTCCTACCCGACGGCACGCCGCATGCTCTGGTCGGTCCTGACCCGTCCGCGGCTGCCGTTCAAGCACTCCGGCATGTCCATCGAGCGCGAGCTGCTGGTCCGCCTCGGCGGCTACGACGAGAAACTACCGATCAAGGTCGACGTCGAGCTGGTCCTGCGGGCGCTCGCCAGCGGCGTCCACCCGGCGCACCTCGACCATCCGGTCGTCCGGTTCCACCGGCACGAGGGCAGCATCAGCCGCCGCCGGATCGCCGGGCTCAGCGTCTGGTTCCAGCTGATCAGCCGGTACACCCGCCCACGGGTGCCGGGCCTGGCGCTGGTCATCAAGGCGGTGCGCGCCAGCAGCGAGATCGGCAAGTGGTTGGTTTCCGCGCTCGGTCGCTGAACCAAACGACTCGGCCCGGCCACCCCTCGGGGGCGGCCGGGCCGAATCGTCGTGGTGGCGTTAGTCGGGCGGCAGGAACCCGGTCGGGTTCTCCGCGAACATCTTGTTGGCCAGGCTGTAGTCGTCCACCCGCCCAATGTCCAGCCAGAAGCCGCGGTGCCGCCAACTGGAGACCCGCCCGTTGGTGCTCAGCTGGTCGAGGATGAGTTGCGGCATGTCGTACGCGCCGGCCGGAATCTTCTCGAGCGCCTTGGGTGACATGGCGTAGGCGCCCATCGAGACGTCGAGGTTCAGCGTCGGCTTCTCGTCGTAGCCGACCACGTCACCGGACTCGTCAATCTTGAGGATGCCCAGCTCGATCTTCTCCGACCGGGTGTACACGCTGATCGTCACCGGGGCTCCGCTGCCCCGGTGATGCGCCATCAGGGCCGTGAAGTCCAGGTCGGTGAGCAGGTCGCCGTTCATCACGAAGAAGTCGTCGTCCAGGCTGCCCGCCAGTTGGCGCAACGGCCCCGCCGTACCCAGGGGCTGCTCCTCGCGGATGTAGTCGATGTGCAGGCCCAGCTTGCGGCCATCCTCGAAGTACCCCTCCAGCAGGTACGCCAGGTGACCGGTCAACAGTGTCACGTCGGTGACGCCGTGTGCCTTGAGCTGGCGGAGCAGGATCTCCAGGATCGGGATGTCACCGACCGGCATCAGCGGCTTCGGGAAGCTGGTGGTGAAGGGACGCAGCCGGGTGCCGCGCCCACCAGCGAGAATGATCGCCCTCATACCACGTACCGGTCCACATCGAACCGGCCCAGATTCGCCCGCACGTAGTCGACGACCTCGGTGAGGCCCTGACGCAGCGACACCGTGGGCTCCCAGCCACAGCGTTCCCGCGCCCGCTCGGTGCCGGCGATCAGTTCGAACACCTCGCTCTGCGGGGGCCGCAGCCGCTGGCTGTCCTCGACGATGTCGATGTCCGGTCGCCCCGCCACCTCCGCGATGAGGCGCGCCAGGTCACCGATGGCGATGCCCCGGCCGTTGCCGATGTTGGTGACCTGCCCGACGCACTGGTCGGCAGCCGCCACGGCCATGAACCCGGCCGCCGTGTCGGTGACGTACGTCAGATCGCGCACCGGCCGCAGGTCGCCGAGGGCGATCTTCTCCCGCCCCGCCACCACCTGGGCGGCGACGGTGGGGATCACCGCGCGTGCGCTCTGCCGGGGACCGTAGGTGTTGAACGGCCGGATCACGGCCACCGGCAGATCGAACGACCGGTAGAACGACTCGGCCATCGCGTCGGCGCCGATCTTCGAGGCCGAGTAGGGCGACTGGGGCTGAATCGGGTGGTCCTCGTCGATCGGCGTGTAACGGGCCGTCCCGTACGTCTCGGACGTGGACGTGTGAACCAACCGGCGCACCCCGAGGTCACGCGCCGCCTCCAGCACGTTCAGCGTGCCGGTCACGTTCGTCGCCACGTAGGACGCCGGGGCCACGTAGCTGTACGGGATCGCGATCAGCGCGGCCAGGTGGAAGACCGTGTCGCAATCGGCGATGGCACGGCGGACCGCGAAAGGATCGGTGATGTCGGAGTGCACCACCTCCACCGACCGGCGGACCTCCGGGTCGACGTCGGCGAGCATGCCGAGGTCGGACCGACCGGTGTACCGGACCATGGCGCGTACCTCCGCCCCGGCCCTGACCAGTCGCTCGGTCAGGTGGGAGCCGATGAACCCGCCGGCACCGGTGACCAGAACTCGGCGCCCCGCCCAAGCCCCATCGGTTGATAACGCCGTCATCCCGTGCCTCTCCTTGTCATTCATTGGCCGGCTCCGGCCGGCGTTGCCAACTCCGTCAGCAGGCCACGTAGGCTATCCCGCAACGGCGTCTCAGCCTTCCAGGGTGTCCCGGCGGCGAGTTTGGCCGCCGAACCGACCTGACAGCGAAGGTCGCTGTGCCCGGCGACCACGTCAACGACGGACCAGTCCAGCCCGGCCAGGTCCAGCAGGATCTCCAGGACCCGCCGGACGGTCACCCCGGAACCCGAGCAGACATTGTAGATTTCACCGGCCCTGCCCAGCTCCGCCAGCTCGACGTACGCCCGCGCGACATCTCTGACGTCGGTGAAGTCGCGCACCGCGTCGAGGTCGGCGACCTGGACCCGGTCGGCGCGCCCGGCCACCACGTCAGCCACCCGTCGGGCCAGCGAGCCGGCCACCGTGGCACCGTCCTCGCCCGGGCCGACATGATTGAAGGGACGGGCGGCCACCACCGCGATCCGCCCGTCGGCGCCGAGCGCGAGGGCCAGCGACTCCGCGGCCGCCTTGGCATGACCGTAGGCGCCCACCGGTCGGGGCAACGTCTGCTCGGTGATCGGGTTCAGTTCCGGCGGCACCGCGCCGTACTGGGCGGAGGATCCCGCCAGGACGAGACGCGCCGGCCGGCCCGACCGGGTGTCGACCCGGCGCAGCTCCTGGCACAGGTTGTAGGTGGTGTGCACGGCATCGGCCACCACGTCCGCCCCGCTGGCCCCCCGCTGGGGGAGGGTCGCGGCCAGGTGGAAGACGACGTCGGGGCGTACCGCCTGGAGCCGGGCGCGGACCGCCGCCGGATCGTGCAGGTCCAGCTGGTGGTAGGTCTCGCCTGGACCGGGCTGCCGGGGCCGGCGACCCAGCCCGACCACCCGCTCACCGTTGGCGGCGACCAGGCGACGCAGGTGGGTGCCGACCCAACCGTGCGACCCGGTCACGAGCGTGGTGCTCACGACCCGAGCACCGACCGGTAGATCTCGGCGATCCGCTGCGCCACCAGGCGCTCGTCCAGCCAGCTGCTTCGCTCGCGCCCGTTTGCCCGTACGCCGTGGTGCAGCACCTCGCGGACCCGGTTGGCCAGCTCCGACACCAGGTGGTCGCGGGCCGCCCCGGTCAACGGACCGGCCGGGAACGGCACGACGGCTCCCGGTCGTACGTCGGCCAGCACCTCCCCGACGTCGCCGACATCGACGGTGACGACCGGCAGGCCCATCGCGGTGGCTTCCTTGACCACCGTGGGGGAGCCCTCACTGCCCGGCCGTGACGTGAACAGCATGACGTCGGCCGCGTCGTACTTGCGGACCAGGTCGGCCTCGGGCTGACCCGGCGCGGACAGGATCAGCTCCTGCACCGAGGGGTCCTGGCGCCGCAGCTCGGCCAGCGCGTCACGAAAGACGTCGTAACCCTTCACCGCCCGGCCGGGGTCGGCGCCGAAGAGCACCACCCGCGCGTCGGGGGCGATGCCGAGTGCCTGCCGGGCGGCGAACCGGTCACCGGGCTGGAACAGCTGGAAATCGACCCCGTTGGCCACCACGTGGCCGGCGGCGTCACCGGCCGTCTCGGCCAGCCGGCGGGACACGTAGATCCGGGCCCGGGTGCCACCCCAGCCCAGCTTCGTCATGAAACGTTGGCGGGGTGCGTTGACGTCACTGCCGTAGAGCGACAGCACGCGGGCCGGGTGACCGGCGAGCCGCGCCGCCGGTGCCGTCATCCCGTAGTGCACGTGGACGATGTCGTAAGCGCCGGACCGGGCCCGACGACGGATCCGGCTGGCGGCGGTGAAGTAGTCCAGTTTGCCGCGGGACTGGGCGACCACCTCGACATCGACGTGGTGGCCCAGCGCGCGCAGCGCGGACACCTGTCGCTGCACGAAAATGCCCCGGTAACTGCCCTGCTCCGGCCACAGGTTCGTGACCGCCAGGATCCGCAGGGTGCGCTGCTGGGCGAGGGGTGGGGACAACTGCTCGGACGTCTCGTTCACGCTGTTCTCTTTCTTCAGACGCTCTGTCGGGTCTCAGACGGCAGTGGTGACCGGGGTGGACGCGGAACCGCGGCGGTGGCTGCGGGCGAGGACGAGCAGCCGGCGAATGTCACCACTGAGCACGAGCCCGGCCACGACGAACCCGGCGAGGGTCACGCCGGCGGCGGTCCACGACCAGGTCTGCATGACGTCCAGGCGGGTCACCAGCGCGGCGACCACGACCAGGGCGATGCTCCGGACCAGGGTCATCGTCCAGGCGAGCCGGTGCAGCCACCAGACCGCGACGACCGGAATGGTCGCGGTGACGGCGGTGCCCACCAGGTAGCCGATGCCGACCCCGGTGGCACCCATCGACCTGGCCGCGCCCACCACCACGGCCAACCCGATCAGGCAGCCCACCACGGCGGAGATCACCGGCACCCGGGCCTGGGTCAGCGGGCCGCTGGCCAACGCGTTCACCGACGGCACCTGAAGGATGCCGAGGAAGGCGGCGCACAGCATGACGCGCAGCACGGTGGCGCCGGCGGCGTACTCCTGGCCGCCGAAGAGGCCCAGCACGAGGGGCGCGGCGAGCAGGCCCACCACGAAGACCGGGGCCATCGTCACCGCCAGGGCACGCGTGGACGCGTCCACCTGTCGGCGTACCGCTGTGGTGTCCCCGGCGCCCTGAGCCCCGGCCATGGCCGGGAAGAGCGCCAACGCGAGCGCCCGGGGCAGGAACCACAGCGGTGCGATCAGGGCGACGGCCGCGACCAGGTAGGCCACCTCGGACGGGTCCGCGAAGTGACCGCCGAGAAGCTGGGTCGTCTGGAGGAAACCGGCGCTGGCCAGCGTGCCGATGCTGCCCAGGACGGCGAACGTGACGACCTCGCGTCGATCGAACCGGCCACCGGCCGGCACCCCCTCCCGCCGACGGTGCGCGCGCAGCTGGTGCCGGCACAGTGCGACGAAGACGCCGTAACCGAGGCAGAGCGGCAGGAGGTAGGCGGTCTCACCGGTGGCGATCACCACGACGGTGGTGACCACCGCCAGCGCGGACGTGGCCAGTTCGATGCGGGCGTACTGGGGGACGAGGCCGTGGCCGTACATGGCCGCCTTGTCCACGGTGTAGAGCGAGTAGGTGGCTGTCAACACCGCGAGCGTCAGGGTGTCCACCACGCCGAGGTGGTAGATCCCTTGCACCACCAGCGCCGTCGCGGCGCCGAGCACCAGGCAGGCCGTCAGGCCGAGCCGGGAGAGGAACCGGTGTACGGCCCAGGCCCCGGGCAGGTCGCCGGCGCCACGATGAAAGGCGACGAACTTGGACAGGCCGCTGGAGACGCCGCCGGGCAGCAGCAGGCTGGCCACCATGCTCGCGGCCAGCATGATGCCGACCAACCCGTAGGTGGCGCGGTCCGTGGCGTGACTGGTGAGTGAGCCGTGCACCAGACGGGTCGCGCCCACCGCCACCAGGGCGAGCATCGAGAGCGCGCCGCTGCGCACGATGGTGGAACCACCACGAACCGGAGGCTTCGGTGGGGGCACCGCGGCGACTCCGCGCGCGGCGGCGTCACCGGGTGCGCCGCCGAGCGGTGGGACCCCCGGATCCCGCAGGCGTGCGCCGCTGCCGTTGATGGGATGACCGTGCTGCACTGTCAGACCGCCGATGTCTCTATGGGTCGCGGCGCGACCGGGGATGAACGCTGGCTGCGGTCGGCCTGCACGGCAACGTCGGCGCCGAGGAGGTCAGCCGACAGGCGGGCGGACCCTTATGGTCGAGGGTCGTAGGATCGATCAGGCGCATCAGTTGGGCCTCGTCATGCTGCGTCGCAACTTCTGTCTGGGGATGCTAATGACCGAAGAGGTCCGCGCCGGTGCCGCGACGGGCACCGTTGTCCGAACGGACGACGGCTGGCCGGTGTCGCCATCGCGGGTGCCGACATCGGTCGACCGCACGATGTCACGGCTGCCCCGGGCTCGTGTGGTGGTGCTGTCGGTGGTGGTGCTGGTCCTCGTCGCCTGCGCAGCATACTTTGGCTGGGACCGCGGGGTGGGCCCGGTCGAGTCGGTCGCCGCCCCCACCGCACAGCCGTCGGCAACCCCGGGTCCTCCGGCGCTGCGGGACCTGATGCCGCCGAACGTCAGGATCGGAACCGCCGTCAGCGGGCAGATGTTGGCTTCGGACCCGCGGTACCGCGCGACGCTGTCGAGTCAGTTCAACGCCGTCACGTCCGAAAACGCGATGAAGTGGACGATCCTGGAGCCGAAGCGCGGCGTGTACGACTGGTCGGCCAGTGACCAGTTTGTCGACTTCGCCAAGGCCAACGGGCAGGCCGTCTACGGTCACACCCTGCTCTGGCACAGCAACACTCCGGTGTGGGTGACCGAGAGCTGGTCGCCCGAGCAGCTGCGCGCCGTGCTCAAGCAGCACATCACCACAGTCGTCAGCCGCTACCGGGGCAAGATCTGGGCCTGGGACGTGGTCAACGAGGTGCTCGCCGAGGACGGGTCGTTACGAGACTCGTTGTGGCTGCGCAAGCTGGGCCCCCGCTACATCGCCGACGCGTTCCGCTGGGCCCACGAGGCGGACCCGGACGCCCGACTGTTCATCAACGACTACGGCACCGAGGGTCGCACCCGGAAGGCCGACGGCCTGCTGCGGCTGGTCAAGGAGCTGCGCGCGGGTGGCGCGCCGGTGCACGGGGTCGGCTTCCAGAGCCACATCCGGTTGGGGGCGCCGCCGAAGGACGCGACGGGAAACCTGCGCCGCTTCGCCGCGTTGGGCGTCTCGGTGGCCATCACCGAACTGGACGTACGGATTCCGTTGCCGGTCACCACCCAGAAACTGCTGGACCAGGCGCTGCTCTACCAACACATGCTCAAGGCCTGTCTCGCCGTCGCCACCTGCGAATCGGTGACACTGTGGGGCTTCACGGACGTCAGCAGCTGGATCGGTTCGCACTATCCCGGGTACGGCGCCGCCTGCGTCTTCGACGAGGAGTTCGCGCCGAAGCCGGCGCACGGTGCGCTCGCCCAGGAGTTGAGTGCCCGGAAGTCGCGACCACCGAACTGATCCGGCTGAGGAAGGACCCGAACCGCCACTAGGCACGACGTGGCATGGACGCATAGGGTGCACGTCGCGATCTCCCGACGGGGGCGACATGGGAAAGGAAGGTCGTGTCCGCACACACGCAATTCCTCACGGCTGTCTCGTCGCAGCAAAGACCGAGCTTCGACCCCGACCTGGGTGTGATCACGCCTCCGTCCAACGGCATGGCCCGGTCGGTGTTCGCCCGTCCGGTCGCGCCTCGGGCCAACTGGCGTCGCCGCTACGTGGCCTGGCTGGTCCTGCTCGACGTCCTCGCGGCCCTGGCCGCCAGCCGGACGGTCGTCACCCTGCTGGCCGACGCCGACGCCGGTTTCTGGGACCAGCGGGTGCTCGGGAACGTCAGCTCCTTCAGCCTCGCGGCCTTCGTCGGCGTTCCGGTGGGCTGGCTGATTTTGCTCGTCGCGTCCGGGGCGTATGACCAGCGGGCGCTCGGGCTGGGCACCGAAGAACTCAAGCGGGTCGCTAGGGCGAGTCTCGCGATGGCCGCCGCTGTCTCGTTCCTGGCGCTCGGCTTCAAGAAGGATCTGTCCCGGGCCACTGTCGCCGCCATCATCGTCTGCCTGCTGCTCTACACGCTGGTCGTTCGGTTCGCCGCCCGGGTCGTGCTTCGGCGGATCCGGCGTACCGGGCGGGCGTCGCAGAAGGTGCTGCTGGTGGGCCGCCTCGTCGACGCGCTCGCGCTGCACGAGGTGGTGACCCGCAACTACGGGGCCGGGTTGCACCCGATCGCCATCCACCTGCCCCACCATCCCCGTCCGGGCGAACGGGTGAACGCCCCGGTGCCGGTGTACGTGGGCTGGGACCTGGTGCCGCTGGTCCAACAACTCGGCGCGGACACCATCGCCGTCTGCGGGCCCGCCAGCCTGGAGTCGTACGAGCTTCGCAAGCTCGCCTGGCAGTTGGAGGGCACCGGCCTGAACCTGGTGGTGGTCCCCCAGGTCACCGACGTCACCGGTCCCCGCATCCACGTCCGGCCCATCGAGGGCCTTCCCCTGCTCAATGTGGACGAGCCGACCATCTCCGGTCTCTCGCTGTTGGCCAAGAGCGTGCTGGACCGGGTGACCGCGCTGGTCGGGCTGGTGCTGCTGAGCCCGGTGCTGTTCGCCATCGCGCTGGCCATCAAGATCAACGATCCCGGGCCGGTGATGTTCCGGCAGACCCGCATCGGCCACGAGGGACGCGCCTTCAAGGTCTGGAAGTTCCGGACCATGTACACCGACGCCGAGCAGCGGCTGGCGACCTTGAAAGATCGCAACGAGAGCGACGGCCTGCTCTTCAAGATGAAGGACGACCCCCGGGTCACCCCGATCGGCCGGCACCTGCGGGCGCTCTCCCTGGACGAACTGCCCCAGCTGATCAACGTGCTGCGCGGGCAGATGTCGCTGGTCGGGCCACGTCCACTGCCCACCGAGGACGACGACTACCGCGGTGACGTCCGCCGGCGGCTGCTGGTGCGGCCCGGCATCACCGGCCTCTGGCAGATCTCCGGCCGCTCCGACCTCACCTGGGACGACGCGGTCCGACTGGACCTGCACTACGTGGACAACTGGTCGCTGGTGTACGACCTCGCCATCCTCTGGAAGACGGCCAGCGTGGTGCTGGCCCGGCGCGGAGCGTACTGACCGACCCCGATCACCGGGGTTTCCCGGAAGAACCACCGACAGCGACGGGGGGGGGGGGGGGGGGCCCCCCCCGGGGGGGGGGGGGGGCGGGGGGGGGGGGGGCGCCCGGGCCACCGGTTAATAATAGAGGAGGCGGAGGATGTCGGCGCCCCCGGGCCGCCCGACCCCC
>NZ_JBEZFX010000008.1:0-438236 GCF_040649675.1 Micromonospora parva
GAGTACCCCGAAGGGCCTTTCCGCTCGACTTGCATGTGTTAAGCACGCCGCCAGCGTTCGTCCTGAGCCAGGATCAAACTCTCCAACAAAAAATTAGTTGAACAGCTATCCCGACAACAAACAAATTGTTGCCAAAGGAATCCCAACCAGCCAAACCAAAAGGCCTGACCAGTCCGGGGTATAAATCATAATTGGCACTGGCTTTACAAGCACCCTGTTGAGTTCTCAAAGAACAACCACACACCAGCCGCAAGCCCCACCCAAGTGGAACCCCAACCGGGGCATTTCCCGCTCTCACACCCGGCGCTTTCAGCACCAGGCACTTTTACTACGTTACCCGCTCGTTTCCACCCTGTCAAACCGATATTTCGCGGTTCGTCATGCTTCAACAATATTGCGGGCACCATGTCGCTACCGGCTTGCGCCGTTCTCGTCATGGATTCGACAGGCCGGCCAGTCGCGATTTCCCGCGACCCGCCCGGTGCCCCGCCGGCTCGTAACCATACCCGGTCGGTTTCGCCGCGCCAAATCCGCCTCGCGGCGTTTCTGGTGGCACCTCCCGGTCGGGGGTTCCGGTGGGCGAGCCCGCCCGACCCCCAGGCCGTTGGCCCGCGCTCCGGCCGTTTCAGGCTTTCGCCTGTTTCGTCCGTTCCGCGCTGGCAGAGAGAAAGTTACGCGTCCGGCGGGATGATCGTCAAATCCGCCGGACGCGTCCCCCGTCACATCGTCGACAGACGACTATTCACCCAGCTCAACGCCCGCGAACGAGCGCTTCCCCCGGCGCAGCACCAGGTATCGGCCATGCAGCAGATCGGCCGGCGACACCACAGCGTCCACAGCGGTCACCCGGTTGTTGTTGACGTAGGCGCCGCCCTCGGCGATCACCCGTCGGGCTTCCTTGAGGCCGGTCACCAGGCCGGAGTCCCGCAGCAGACCCGCCACATCCGGCAATTCGCCGGTGAGGCGTACGAGGCCCGCCTCGGTCAGGGCCGCGCGCAGGGTCTCCGGCGCCAGGTCGTCCAGTGAGCCGCGGCCGAAGAGCGCCTGGCTGGCGGCGATCGCCTGTCGGGCCTCGTCGGCGCCGTGCACCAGGGTGGTCAGCTCCTCGGCGAGCGCCCGCTGCGCCAACCGGGCCGCCGGCCGTTCGGCGGTCGCCTTCGCCAGCTCCTCCAGCTCATCACGGGAGCGGAAGCTGAAGTACCGCAGGTAGCGGTCGACCTCCTGGTCCTCCACGTTGAGCCAGAACTGGTAGAACGCGTACGGGCTGGTCATCGTCGGGTCGAGCCAGACCGCACCGCCCTCGCTCTTGCCGAACTTCGTACCGTCGGCCTTGGTGACCAGCGGCGTGGTGAACGCCTGCACCGGCCCCACCCCCCGCCGGCGCACGTAGTCGACGCCGGCGGTGATGTTGCCCCACTGGTCGGAGCCGCCGAACTGGAGCTGACAGCCGTGCCGGCGGTGCAGCTCGTAGAAGTCGTTGGCCTGCAACAGCTGGTAGCTGAACTCGGTGAAGCTGATGCCGGTCTCCAGTCGGGCCCGCACCACCTCCCGCGCGAGCATCTTGTTCACCGGGAAGTGCTTGCCGACGTCGCGGAGGAACTCGACGATCGACATCTCGCCGGTCCAGTCCAGGTTGTTGACAAGCTGCGCAGCGTTGTCCCCGGTGTACGACACGAAGGGCGCGAGCTGCTCGCGGATCCGCTCGACCCAACCGGCGATCACCTCGGTCGGGTTGAGCGCCCGCTCGGCGCTCTCTTTCGGGTCGCCGATCTGCCCGGTGGCCCCGCCGACCAACAGCAACGGGCGATGACCGGCGAGTTGCAGCCGGCGGGCCATGAGGACCTGCATGAGGTTGCCGACGTGCAGGCTCGGCGCGGTGGGGTCGAAGCCCACGTAATAGGTGGCGGCACTCCCACCGTCGAGCAGCTCGCGCAGCTCGTCGAGGCCGGTCGAGTCCTGGATCAGGCCACGCCAGAGCAGGTCATCGGTCAGGGAGGCCCGCCCGGGGGGCGGGAGGCTGCTGTCGGTCACGGTCACCGATTCTCCCCCATCGCCGGCACGGACCCGTACCGGGTTTGGCCCAACCCGCCCCGGCTAGGCTTGCGCCGCGTTGATCGAGGAGGGCTTTGCCATGGAGATTCCGGATCTGACGGGTGGCCTGGTCGCCCTGCTCGGCCTCACGTTCGAGGAGGCGAGCGCCGACCGGGTGGTCATCAGCTGGCAGGTCCGCCCGGAGTTGCACCAGCCGTTCGGCATCCAGCACGGCGGGGTGTACTGCGCCGTCGTGGAGTCCGCGGCCAGCGTGGGTGGTGCCCTCTGGCTGGCCGACCGGGGCACCGTGGTCGGGGTGTCGAACCAGACCGACTTCCTGCGGGCCGTGCGGGACGGCGAGCTGACCGCCGTCGGCACCCCGGTGCACCGGGGTCGCAGCCAGCAGCTCTGGCAGGTGGAGATCACCGACGCCGACGAGCGGCTGGTCGCCCGTGGTCAGGTCCGGTTGCAGAACCTCTCGCCCGCCTGAACGTCCGGCCGCACCGGACGGGTCAGCTGCGGGCCTCGTCCAACACCGGTTCCGCGGCCTCGTCGACGTCCGCGTCGGTGTCCTCGGGTACGCGGCTGAGCCGTACCTCGGTGATCGCCCGGTGGTCGATGCCGGCCACCATCAGCACCCAACCGTCCAGCGTGACGTCCTCCCCGGCGACGGTGGGGATGTGCCCGAGCCGGGCCAGCACCAGCCCCGCGACTGTGGTGTAGTCACCGGCCGGTCGCGACGGCAGCTCCACGCCGATGTCGGGAAGGTCGTGCACCGGGAAGGTGCCGGGCAGCAGCAGCGCGCCGTCGGCGTCGCGGCGTACCGAGTAGCCGTCCCGGTCGGTCTCGTCGTAGATCTCGCCGACGATCTCCTCCAGGATGTCCTCCAGCGTCACGATCCCGTCGACGGCGCCGCGCTCGTCCACGACGAGCGCGATGTGCTGACGCTCGGCCTTGAACTGACGCAGCGCGTCCACCACCGGAAGCGAGTCCGGCAGCAGCATCGGCGGTCGGGCGATCTCGTCGACCGGCCGGTCGTCGGGCACACCCACCAGGTCACGCAGGTGGATCACTCCGGCCGTGTCGTCCAGGCCGCCGTGACGCACAACCGGGGCCCGGGAGTGCCCGGTGGCGGCCAGCACGAGCCGCGCGGCCTCCGCGGTGGTCCCGCTGTCGAGCGTGAAGACCTGCAACCGGGGTACGAGCACAGCCCGCAGCCGTCGGTCGGCGATCTCCACAGCGCCCGCGATGATGGTGCGCTGCTCCTTGGTGAAGCCGTGGTTGCCGGCGACGATGTCGCGCAGCTCGTCCGGGCCGATCTCCTCCGGCTCGTGCTTCGGGTTGAGCCCGACCAGGCGGACCACCACGTCGCTGGTGGCGCCGAGCGCCCAGACGGCCGGGCGGGTGAGGCTGGCGAGCAGGTCGAGGGGGCGGGCCACCAGCAGCGCCCACCGTTCGGCGGCCTGCATGGCGATCCGCTTGGGCGCCAGCTCGCCGAAGACCAGGGTGACGAAGGTCAGCGCGAGGGTGACGATCACGATCGCCACCGTCTCGGCGGCGCCGCCGAACACGCCGAGCAGCGGCACCAGGGGTTTGGCCAGGGAGACCGCCGCGGCGGCGGAGGCCAGGAAGCCGGCGAGGGTGATGCCGATCTGGATGGTGGCCAGGAAGCGGTTCGGGTCCTTGGCGAGGCGGGCCAGCACCCGCCCGCCCCGGCTGGTGCGCTCCAACCGTTGGATCTGGCTGTCCCGCAGCGACACCAACGCCATCTCGCTGCCCGCGAAGAGCGCGTTGATCACGACCAGGACTCCGACCAGGGCCAGTTGGCTCCCGTAGCTCTGCACGCCCGGTTCGCTCCCTCGTGGTGGTGGCACCGGCCGGTACGCGCGGTACCCGCCGGTCGGCGAGCCCGCCCGGCGTAGGCGTTGTCTTTGCCCCGTCCGGTGCCGGCCGAATCCTGCCCGGGCGACGCCACGTCGAATCGGACGCGGTGACGCTACCGGGCAGGGGGCGTCGAGGACGCCGGGAGATCGAGGACGTAGGAGTCGCCCTCCGGTCGGAAGCCGAGCCGGTGGTAGTAGGGGGCGACCATCCGGGGCGGGCTGACCACCCGGTGGAAGCCGCGTTCGGTGAACAGGTGGCTGCGCCGGTAGACGAACTCGCCCGGGGTGAAGTCACGGAACTTCGGGGTGACGTAGTCCAGGTCGATCTGGGCGACGCCGGGCGCCTCGGCGTGCGACAGCACCACCCCGACCACCTCGTCGGCAGTGACCACGAGGAACGCCGAGCGCCCGGGCGCGTCCGGATCCCAGTGGAAGCCGGGGTTGAACCGGGCGATGTCGGCGGCGTGCACCCGCAGCGTGTGCGCGAGGAACTGGTCGTCGACGCCGACCTCCACCACCTGGTACGTCGTGTCGTCGTGCCGGGTGGCGAGCATCCCGCGCAGGTACCAGATGTTGATCGCCGCGAGCACCACGTTGAGCCCGACCATGGGCCAGACCTCGATCGCGGCGTTGTAGCCGATCAGCACGACGCAGCCGACGAGGTTGATCGCGCGCAGTCGCAGGACGCGCGACTGCAGCAGCGACCAGACCAGCACCGCGGAGCCGGCCCAGCCGACGAGATCCAACCAGTTCACGCCGCGAGACTAGTGCCCGCCCAGGTCAGGAGCGTCGGCGGGCAGCTCCAGCAGCCACTCCTCGACGTCTTCGCCGCGGCCGTTGGCGTACCCCGAGTCTTCACCGACCACCACGAACCCGCACTTGCGCAGCACCGCGAGCGAGGCGGCGTTGTCCTTGGCGGCGCGGGCGTGCACCGGCCGGGGCAGCTCGCGCAGCAGGGCGGCCAGGGCCGCCGTGGCGTGCCCCCGACCCCAGCGTGCCGGGTCGATCCAGTAGCTGACCTCGGTCTGCTGGTCGACCGGGAAGGCGCTCACGTAGCCGACCACGTCGCCGTCGACCTCGACGGTGCGGACCAGGTTCGCCGGGTTGGTGAGCACCCGGGCCCAGTGCGCGGCGAACTCCCGGCGGTCGGACGGGTCCTTCGGGCCGAACGCGGCCATCCGGTTGGCCTCCGGGTCCTGCTGGTGCCGGAAGAACTCGACGAGGTCGTCCTCACCGACCGGGCGCAGCCGCAGATCAGACGTCATCGGCCGAGGGTACGCAACGGCGGGCCGGCGCGGCTCGCTCAGTCGCTCACGGCGGCGAGCGCCAGCACGGCGGCGAGCAGGGAGCTGGCCACCGACAGCAGGCGACGCCACGGCACTCGCGCGTCGACCACCGGCAGGGCGGACCAGCGGGTCACGGCCACTGTCGCTGCCGCCACGGACAGACCGGCCCCGAGCGGCCACAGCCACGCCGGCACCACCGACCAGTCGCCCATCCGGTGCGCCAACCCGAGATAGGCGAACGCCCACACCACCGCCGCCACCACTGTGACCCGGTCCAATTCGCGGCGGCGGGCGGTGCGGAGCAGGGACAGGCCGCCGAGGAAGGTGAACGCCACCGCGAGGCCCGCGCCGATCCAGACGGGAGCCACCGGTGCCGCGTCCCCCGCCTCCTCCTCCGGTACGCCGAGCAGTCGCCGGCCGATCGGCTCGACTCCCTTGTCGGTGTTGCCGAGCACCACCACGGCCCGGCCGGTGGCCCGTTCGAGCCCGAGGTAGGACCGGAACCCGCTCGTCGCGCCGTTGTGCCAGATGACCTCGTGGTCGCCGTGGCGGGTGGTGAACCAGCCGTACCCGACGCGGTTGTTCTCGTCCTCGCGGAAGCGGGCGGTGGTGGCGTCGGCACCGGGCGCGGCGCCGGCGAGGGTCGCGGCGGCCAGCCGGCCGAGGTCCTCGGCGGTGGACCAGGGGCCGACGCCGGCCGGCGCGTACCCCACCCCCGACCAGGGGTCGAGCGGCCGGCCAGCGGCCCGGCCGCCGTGGGCGCGGCCGGCCGGCAGGTCGTCGGCGTGGGTGGCGATCACCGTGGCGTTCATGCCGAGCGGCTGGAGCAGCCGCGCCCGCAGCAGATCGGGGTACGCGACGCCCGCCCTGGCGGCGAGGGCGTGGCCGAGCAGGGACGGCCCGAGGTTGGAGTAGTGGACCTCGCCGCGCTCGTCGGCGTCGGGGCTGACCCGGTCGGCGGCGTTCCGGATGGTGTCGATGTCCTGCCCGGCGTAGGGGTTGCCGCCGGAGACGTTGGACCAGAGGATGCGCGCCCAGCCCAGCACGGAGCCGGGGGCGAGCCGGGGCAGGCCGGCGCGGTGGCTGGCCAGCTCGGCGAGCGTCACGGCGCGGGCGGGTCCGGTGAGGGCGGGCCAGGTGGCGCCGAGCCGGTCGTCGGGGTGGACGACGCCGGCGGCGGCCTGGTCGGCCAGGAGCATGCCGGTGAGGACCTTGGTGACCGAGCCGATCTCGAACGCGGTGCCGGCCTCGACGGGTTGGCCGTCGGCGTCCCGGTCGCCCAGGCCGGCGGTGCGGATCCGGCCGTTCTCGACCAGGGCGACGGCGAGCCCGCGGTGCCCCTTCGGGTCGGGCACTGCCATCCGGGCGAGGCGGGCGAGGTCGTCGTCACCGGTGACCTGCGCGCCGAGGCGGGGAACGCGGGGCATCAGCGCCGCCCCGACGAGGCTGGCGGCGAGCGCGACGACGAGGGCGATGACGACTGTTCTCCGCATGGGGGTCCTTCGGTCGAGCGGGCTGTGCGGGTCGGTGGCGCGACGATCGGTGCGGCGACCGGGCCGGCGTCAGCGGCCGGCGGCGGCGGCGAGGATGGCCAGCAGTGGCACCACGCGTTCGGCGGGCACGGCGTAGCGGCCCCGGCCGACGCTGCGCAGCCAACCGGCTGCGGTGAGCTGGCGCAGGTGGTGGTGCAGCTGACCGGTGGTGCCCAGGTCCTCGATCTCGGCCAGCTCGCCGGTGCCCTGCCGTCCACCGAGGACCTCCCGTAGCAGCCGCAGCCGCACCGTGTGCGCCAGCGCGGAGAGTGCGCCGGCCAGTTCCGTCCAGTCGGCGGCGAGCAGGTCGTCGACGGTGCGCCCGTACTGCCAGTCGTAGTGCTGGTCCGCGACGCGAACCGTGCCGGTGTAGAGCACGGCGCCGGTGCCGTCGGCCGGCAGGCGCTGCTTGAGGCCGTCGAGGGCCCAGAACGTGCCCTCCGGCGTGGGCGGCGCGTCGGACGGCGCGGGGGCCGACGTCACGTGCTCGGTCAGGGCGGCGACCTGTGCCTCCAGCGCGGAGAGTCGCTCTTCCACGGTGCTCATACGTCGATACTACGTACATACGTACTTCCACACAAGGGAGGGTGTCGCGGACGGGTCTTTGGTCCCGGGCGCCACAGGTGCAAACGCCTCTGCCCGGGGGTGGTCGGGCAGCGCCATGGTGGGACCCGACGGCGGCCGGTGGCCCGCCGCGAGCGACGGGGAGGTCACTGGTGACGACGATCGGCGGACGGGACGGGATCCTGGTGGACCCCGTTGACCGGGACGTGTCGGTGGGGCTCGACGCGGCCGAGGCAGCCGCCCGTCTGCGCGCCACCGGCCCCAACACCGTCGCTGCGCCACCGCGCCAGCCGGTGACCGCACGGGTCCTGCACCAGCTCACCGACCCGTTGGTGGCGTTGCTGCTCGCCGCGGCGGCCGTCACCGCGGCGCTCGGCGACTACCCGGACACCGCGGTGATCTTCCTGGTCGTCCTGGTGAACACCGTGATCGGCGTGGTGCAGGAGGTACGCGCCGACCGCGCCATCGCCGCGCTGGACCAACTCGCCGCGCCCACCGCACGGGTGGTCCGCGACGGCCGGGAACTGGTGGTGCCCGCCGCCGACATCGTGCGCGGTGATCTGGTCCGGGTCGAGGCGGGCGACGTCGTCCCGGCCGACCTGTCCCTGATCGAGGCGAGCCGGCTGCACCTGGACGAGTCCGCACTGACCGGCGAGTCGGTGACGGTCGGACGTGTCGCCGGTGAGGAGGCGCTGGCCGGGACGGTCGTCACCATCGGCCGGGCGACCGGCACCGTGCTGCGCACGGGAGCGGCGAGCGCCCTCGGTCGGATCAGCGCCCTGGTCGCGGGCACCCGGCCGACCGGCACTCCGCTGCAACGCCGACTCTCCGCCCTGGGTCGGGTGCTCGGCCTGGTCGCGGTGGCAGTGTCCGGGTTGGTCTTCGCCATCGGGGTGGTCGGCGGCCGGCCCGTTGTCGACATGGCGATCACAGCGGTGAGCCTGGTGGTCGCCGCGGTGCCCGAGTCGCTCCCGGCGGTGGTGACGCTGGCCCTGGCCCTGGGCGCACGTCGGATGGCTGCCGCACACGCCATCCCCCGTCAACTGCACGCGGTCGAGACTCTCGGCTCGGTCACGGTGATCGCCTCCGACAAGACCGGCACCCTCACCGAGGGGCGGATGGCGGTGCAGCAGGCGGTCACCGGCGACGGCGCCCGGTACGGGGTCACCGGCAGCGGGTACGCCCCGACCGGCACCGTGCACCGGGACGGGCAGGCGGTGGCCGTACCGGACGGGCTGCGCCACCTGGCGCGGGCCGGGCTGCTCTGCAACGACGCCGCGCTGTCGCCGCCGGACGACGAGCGACCCGAGTGGGGCGCGGTGGGTGACCCGCTCGAAGCGGCGCTCGTCGCCTTCGCCGCCCGCTGTGGCCTCGACCCGCAGGCCACCCGCACGGCGTGGCCCCGGGTCGCCGAGCACCCCTTCGACCAGGCGCAACGCCGGATGGTCACCGTGCACCGCTCCTGCGACCAGCGCTACCTGGTGGTCTGCAAGGGCGCCCCGGAGAGTGTCCTCGGCGCACCGCTGCTCGACGCCACCGACGAGGAGATCGCCGAACTGACCAGCACCGCCCACCGGTTGGCCACCGAAGGGTTGCGGGTGCTCGCCGTGGCCGCCGCCCTGGTGGAGACCGTGCCCGACCCCGCCTCCCCCACCGGGTTGCGGCCGGTGGGACTGGTCGCCGTGGGCGACCCGCTGCGCGAGGGCGCCGCGCGGGTCGCGGACAGCTTCGACACCGCCGGGGTACGGCTGCTGCTGATCACCGGAGACCACCCGGCCACGGCCACCGCGATCGGTGGTCGTCTCGGCCTCTGGCGCGCCGGCGACCCCCTCGCCAACGGCGACGACGACCAGGCGGCGCACCCGGACACCCGGATCTTCGCCCGGACCCAGCCGGAGCAGAAGCTCGACATCATCGCCGGTCTGCAGGCCCGCGGCGAGGTGGTGGCGATGACCGGCGACGGGGTCAACGACGCGCCAGCGCTGCGCCGCGCCGACATCGGGGTGGCCATGGGAGGCGGCACCGAGGTCGCCCGGCAGGCGGCCGACCTGGTGCTCGTCGACGACGAACTGAGCACAGTGGCCAACGCGATCGGCGAGGGCCGGCGCATCTACGACAACATCCGCAGGTTCCTGCGGTACGCCCTCTCCGGTGGGGTGGCGGAGATCCTGGTGATGCTGATCGGTCCGCTGTTCGGTCTGCCCGTACCGCTGCTGCCCGCCCAGATCCTCTGGATCAACCTGCTGACCCACGGGGTCCCCGGGGTGGCACTCGGCGCGGAGCCGGCCGAACCCGGGACGCTACGCCGAGCACCACGCTCACCGCAGGAATCGGTGCTCGGCGCCGGGCTCGGTCGCGACGTCCTGCTCACCGGCGCGCTGATCGCCGCCGTCGTGCTCGGCGCCGGGGTGTTCGCCGCCCAGCGGGAGCTGCCCTGGCAGTCGGTGGTCTTCGTGGTGCTCGGGCTCGCCCAACTCGGTGTGGCGCTGGCCGTCCGGGCACCCCGGCCGGCGGGCACCCGAAGCGGGAACCCCGGCCTGCTCGTCGCGGTCGCGGTGTCGGCGCTGCTGCAGGTCGGTGGGGTGCTGCTCGCTCCGCTGCGGGACCTGCTCGGCACCGAAGCGCTGGCACCGAGCGTGCTGCTGGCCTGCGCGGCGGTCAGCGTACTGCCGGGGCTGGTGCTGCGGCTGACCCGATCGTCGGCCACCGACGCCGACCGGGGCGATGACGGGACCAACGGCCCCCGCCCCCTTACCGTCCGCCCCTGATCGTCGGGCCGGCACGCGGCGAGGATGAAGACGGACGAAACGAAGGAGGACGTGATGACCAGCAGATCCGGTGCCCCCGTGGTGGTGGCCGTGGACGGTTCGACATCCGCGCTGGAGGCGGTGCGGGTCGCCGCCCGGGAAGCCGGGACGCGAGGCCGCCCGCTGCGGGTGGTGCACGCGTTCATCTGGCCGCTCTACGACGTGTCGCTCGCGCCGGCGCCGGGCGCTCCCCCGCACGCCGGGCTTCGCCAACAGGCCGAGCAGGTGGTCGCCGAGGCGGTGACCGAGGCCGGCAAGGTCACGCCGGACGTCGCCGTCACCGGCGCGGTGGTCGACGGCGCGGCCACGCCGGTGCTTCTGGCCGAGGCCCGGGACGCGGCGCTGCTGGTGCTCGGAAGCCGGGGCCTGGGCGGCTTCGGCGGACTGCTGATGGGTTCGGTCGCGGTGCAGGTCTCCGCCCACGCCGACTGCCCGGTGCTCGTCGTCAAGGGTGAGGCCCGCGCCGACGGGCCGGTCCTGGTCGGGGTGGACGGCTCGCCCCGGTCCGACCAGGCGCTGGGTTTCGCCTTCGACGAGGCCTCGTTGCGGGGTACCGAGCTGCTCGCCGTGCACGCCTGGATCATGCCGGTCCCGCCGAGCGACCTCCTGCCGGTGGCGTACGACGTGGAAGCGCTCGCCGCCGAGGAGGAGCGGGTGCTCGCCGAGGCCCTCGCCGGCTGGTGCGAGCGGTACCCGGACGTGCCGGTGCGGCGCCGCGTCACGTACGGCGGGCCGGCGAAGGTCCTCGTCGAGGAGTCGGCCGCCGCGCAGCTCACCGTGGTCGGGGCGCGCGGTCGGGGCGCGCTGGCCGGCATGCTGCTCGGCTCGGTGAGCCACGCGGTGCTGCATCACGCGCACAGCCCGGTGGTGGTCGTCCGGCGTCGCCGCGAGGGTCGGCAGAGCTGACACCGCACGGCCCGGGCGGCGCGCACCGGTGCTCCGACGCCGGCTCCGGGTGCTCCGACGCGGGCTCAGGCGGCGGCGGTCGGTCGGCCCGGGCCGGCGCGTTCCACGGCGCGGCGGCCGGGCAACGCCGACAATGACCTGACCGACCCAGGGAGTGCCGATGAACCGACCTGTCGTGGTGGGTGTGGACGGATCGCCGTCCAGCCTCGTCGCCGCCGAGCACGCGGCCCGGGCCGCGCAGCTCCGATCCCGGCCGCTGCTGGTGGTGCACGGTTACCTGCATCCGTTCGGCTACGGCGTGCCGCTCAACCCGTACGAGATCGGCGTGCCGGCGCCCTCCGAGGAGGCGCAGAAGATGCTGGAGCGCACCGCGGCCGAGCTGGGCGAGCGGTGGCCCCGCCTCGCTGTCGAGGCGCGTCAGGTCACCGGGGGCCCGGGCGCCACCCTGATCGAGGAGTCCCGCCGGGCGGAGCTGGTGGTGGTGGGCAGCCGCGGCCGGGGCGGGTTCGCCGGGCTGCTCCTCGGCTCGGTCGGCGCGCAGGTGGCGGCGCACGCGCACTGCCCGGTGCTGGTGGTCCGCCCGGACGAGCAGCCGATCCCGGTGGACGGTCCGGTGCTGGTCGGCGTCGACGGGTCCGAGTCGTCAGGCCTCGCCGTGAGCGTCGGCGCCGACGAGGCGGCGCTGCGGGACGTGCCGCTGGTGCTGGTGCACGTCGTTGCGGCGGACGGCGGCCGGACGGTGCCGGAGGAGATCGAGGAGTCGCAGGCCGCGCACCAGGCCGAGGCGGTGCGGCTGCTGGCCGACGCCTCCGCCGTGGTGCGCGCCCGGCATCCCGACCTGGTGGTGCGGGAGCATCCGGTCTGGGCGGCCGGCGCGGCCCAGGGGCTCATCGAGGCCAGCGGCGCGGCGGCGCTGCTGGTCGTGGGCACCCGGGGCCGGGCCGGGTTCACCGGTCTGCTGCTCGGGTCGGTGAGTCAGGCGGCGATCCAGCACGCGCACTGCCCGGTGCTGGTCGCCCACCCGGTCAGCTGACCGTCGGGCCGTCGCCCCGGCCGAGCATCTGCAGGAAATCGGTCGTCAGGGCGAACGGGTCGGCCGGCCCGGTGGCCGGTGGTCGGCGCTCGATCTGGTCGGCCAACTCCCCGGCGGCACGCCGGATCCGTGCGCGCAGCGCGCCGTCGGCGGTGCCGTCGGACCAGTCCTCCGGGGCGGCGAAGACCGCCGTCGGGACCACCACCGACCGGAGGTAGGCGAACATCGGGCGGACGGCGTGCTCCAGAGCGAGGGAGTGTCGGGCGGTGCCGCCGGTGGCGCCGATCAGCACCGGGCGGTCGATCAGCGACTCGGCATCCAGCACGTCGAAGAAGGACTTGAACAGCCCGTTGTACGAGGCACTGAAGATCGGGGTGACGGCGATGATCCCGTCCGCCCCGGTCACCGTGTCGATGACCTCGCGCAGCGCCGCGGGTGCGAACCCGGTGAGCATGTTGTTCACCACGTCGTGGGCGTACTCGCGCAGGTCGACGACGTGCAGCTGCACCTCGGAGCCGCGCCGGACCAGCTCGTCGCGGGTGGCCGCGGCGAGCTGGTCGGCGAGCAGCCGGGTCGACGAGGGCTGACTCAGCCCCGCCGAGATGACGGCCAGGCTGCGGCGGGTCATCGGGTCGCCCCCTCCGGTGCCTTGCCGGTCACGTCGTCGACGGCGTGCACGGTGCTGTCCTTGGCGCCGCCGGCGGCGGCGACCAGCGAGGCGTGCGTCGGCGCGGCCGGCACGTGCGCCGGACGCAGCGCGTCGAACTCCTTGCGCAGCACCGGCACGACCTCCTCGCCGAGCAGGTCGAGCTGCTCCAGCACGGTCTTCAGCGGCAGACCCGCGTGGTCCATCAGAAACAGCTGCCGCTGGTAGTCACCGACGTACTCGCGGAAGCCGAGGGTGCGGTCGATGACCTGCTGCGGGCTGCCCACGGTCAGCGGCGTCTCCCGGGTGAACTCCTCCAGCGACGGCCCGTGCCCGTAGACCGGGGCGTTGTCGAAGTAGGGCCGGAACTCCCGGACCGCGTCCTGCGAGTTGCGGCGCATGAACACCTGCCCGCCGAGGCCGACGATCGCCTGGTCGGCGGAGCCGTGGCCGTAGTGCGCGAACCGCTGGCGGTAGAGCCCGATCATCCGCTGGGTGTGCTCCTTGGGCCAGAAGATGTGGTTGGCGAAGAAGCCGTCACCGTAGTAGGCGGCCTGCTCGGCGATCTCCGGGCTGCGGATCGAGCCGTGCCAGACGAACGGGGGCACGCCGTCGAGCGGGCGCGGCGTCGAGGTGAACGACTGCAACGGGGTGCGGTACTTGCCCTTCCAGTCGACCACGTCCTCGCGCCACAGCCGGTGCAGCAGGTCGTAGTTCTCGATGGCCAGCGGGATGCCGGCGCGGATGTCCTTGCCGAACCACGGGTAGACCGGGCCGGTGTTGCCGCGGCCCATCATGAGGTCCACCCGGCCACCGGACAGGTGCTGGAGCATCGCGTAGTCCTCGGCGATCTTCACCGGGTCGTTGGTGGTGATCAGCGTGGTGGCGGTGGACAGCAGCAGGCGTTCGGTACGCGCCGCGATGTAGCCGAGCATGGTGGTCGGTGACGACGGCACGAACGGCGGGTTGTGGTGCTCGCCGGTGGCGAAGACGTCCAGGCCGACCTCCTCGGCCTTCAACGCGATCGCGACCATCGCCTTGATCCGCTCATGCTCGGTCGGCTCCCGACCGGTGGTCGGATCGACAGTGACGTCACCGACGGTGAAGATTCCGAACTGCATGACCAGCTCCTCGCGTGTCAACCAGGTGCCGTCGTGGTACCCGGACGCAGGCCACAACTTATTTGACGACGCAACTATTCCGCCGGCGGGACACCCCGCAGTGGCGCCGGTCACTCGCCGCAACCCGACATCCAGGTCGACACCGCCCGGCGGTGCCGGCGCGGTCAGCCGCCCGCGACCGAGGGCAACACCTGCACCTCCGCGCCGTCGCTGACCGGGGTGGCCAGACCGCCGGAGTGCCGGCAGTCCTCCCCGTCGACGAAGACGTTGACGTAGCGGCGCAGCTCGCCACGCTCGTCGCGGATGCGCCGAGCCAGCCGGGGGTGCGCGACGGCCATTTCGTCGAGGACCGCCCGCAGCGTCCCGGCGGCGGTGACGCTCAGCCGACTCGCACCTCCGGCCTCGCCGCGTAGCGGGCCGGGCAACAGCACGGTGACCATGCTCAGACCTCCGCGGCGCGAACGCAGAGCACGTCGGGCAGGTGCGCCGCGACCGTCGACCAGGAGTCACCCTCGTCGCGGCTGGCGAAGACCGAACCGGAGCGGGTGCCGAAGTAGACCCCGCCGGGGCTGGCGTCATCGGCGCACATCGCGTCACGCAGCACCGCCGGATAGAACGGCCCCTCGGGCAGCCCGACCGACAGCGGCTCCCACTTGCCGCCCGCGTCGGCGGAGCGGAACACCCGGCAGCGGTGATCGGTCGGGAACCGCTCCCCGTCGGCCACCAGCGGGAAGGTCCACACCGTGCCGGCGCGCCCCGGGTGGGCCACCATCGGGAAGCCGAAGTCGCTGGGCAGCCCGTCGGCGATCGAGGACCAGGTGCGGCCGTCGTCGTCGGAGCGGTAGACGCCGTGGTGGTTCTGCGCGTACAGCCGCTCGGGGTTGCCGGCGTCCCGGGCGACCTTGTGCACGCACTGGCCGAACTCCGGCCACTCGTCGGGCATGAAGTAGGCGCGGATGCCGGTGTTACCCGGCGTCCAGCTCGCCCCGGCGTCCTCCGAGCGGTAGACCCCACCGGTGGACATGGCGACCAGCAGCCGAGCCCTGTCACGCGGGTGGGGCAGCACGGTGTGCACGGCCTGACCGCCGAAGCCGGCCTCCCACTGCGGACGGTGCGGGTGGTCCCAGAGGGAACGGACCAGCTCGAAGCTGCGGCCACCGTCGGTCGACTTGAACAACGCCGAGGGCTCGGTGCCGGCCCAGACCACGTCCGGCTCGTCGGGGCCGGCCGGCGTCAACTGCCAGACCCGCCCGAGGGAGACGCCGGTGTCGGCCGGGAACGCGACCGGCGCCTGGTCGGGCTCGTCCCAGGAAGCACCGAGGTCGTCGCTGGTGGCGACACTCGGGCCGAAGTGTGAGCTGGTCATGCCGGCGAGCAGCCGTGGGGTGGGACGGCGGGTGTCGATAGCCACCGCGTAGACACCGGTCATCGGAAAGTGTGGACCGGTGATCTCCCAACTGCGCCGGTCGTCAGTGCTGGTGGCGAGAAACAACCCCTTCGCCGTGCCGATCGCGAGCAGCGTTGCCATGGCGTCCTCCGTACCGTCGGTGAGCAGGTCCGGTGATTATGGCCACACCCACTGACACACTCCGCCGCTCACACGCCGCCGGGCGCGTTCAGCGCCGGACGCGGGGCACGTGCCGGCGATACGCGCTCACAGTGGGATCGCCGTCCAGCCAGAACCGCCAGGGCAGGTCGTGCGCGCCGGTCACGCCCACCCGGGGACCCGCCGCCACCGCCTCCTGCGGCACCGGCCGGGCCGGCGGCCGCAGCCGGACCGGGCCGTCGCCGAGCAGGTACGCGCCGTACGCCTCACGGTCGATGCCGAGCGCGGAGCAGAGCCGGGCGGGCCCCCGGGCCAGGTCCACGTCCCGTCGGATGGCCGGCCGGCGCTCCCGTGCGGTGGCCAGCCCGTCGACCACCTCACCGGCGCGCAGCAGCACGGCGGTGGCCGTCCCCTCGACCCCGGTGACCACGTTGACGCACCAGTGCATGCCGTAGGTGAAGTAGACGTAGGCGTACCCGGCGGGGCCGAACATCACGGCGTTGCGTGGAGTGCGGCCCCGATGGGCGTGCGAAGCGGGATCGCCGCCGGTTCCCGCGTACGCCTCGACCTCGGTGATCCGGACGGTGACCCCGCCGGCGTGCAGGCGGCAGCCCAGCAGCCCGCGCGCCGCCGGCAGCAGGGGCCCGGCGAGCAGGTCAGCCAGGGCCGCCAGGTCGGGGTCGCTGGTGCGGTCACCGGGCGGCAGGGGCATGCCCCCGACGGTACCCATCCCGCCGAGCCGGCAGCCGAGCGGGCGATGCGCCCGGGGGTCGGCCGCGAGGGGACCCACGACGAGATTTGAACGTTCTGTTGACAACCGGGCGTTGATGATGTGTGCTCGGGGTATGACGACGGACGATCCGTTCACCGCGCCCCACCCGGCCCGCGCCCGCGCCCACCGCACGCACGAGGCGTTGCACCGGATCGCCGAGCGGCACGCCGGCACCGACGCCCAGCGGGGCCGCTGGGCCCACCCGTACGTGCTGGACCCGTGGGAGGCGGTCGCCCTGGTCACCGCGCTGGCCGCCGGCGGGGCCGAACGCGAACCGACGGAGGAGCCGGTCGACGCCGCCGACCTGACCGCCGCGCTGACCCTGCTGCCTCACGTCCGCGCCGAGCTGGACGCCCTGGAAGCCGGCCTGTTGACACTGGCCCGCGACCGGGGGCTGACCTGGCAGGCGATCGCGTACGGGTTGGGGTTGGGCAGCGCACAGGCGGCCCGACAGCGCTACGAGCGGGTCGCCGCCCGCTCGTCCGAGCAGACCGCCGGATCCGGCGCGTCCTGAGCACACACCCGGATCGGCACGTCGCGCCCGCGACGGCGGTCGGGCGGGCACACTGTGCGCACGACGAGGAGGCACCCATGGAGCGCGCGGAGATGCTGGCGTACTGCCTGGCCAAGCCGGGAGCATGGCTGGACCAGCCGTGGGAGGGCGACGAGGTGGTGAAGGTGGGCAGCCGGATCTTCGCGTTCCTCGGCAGCGCCGGGGGCAAACCGACGGTCGGCGTCAAGTGCGGGCCGACCCGGGAGGTCGCCGACGAGTGGCTGCACCGGCACCCCGGCGACGCCAGCGTGATGGCCTACATCGGCCGGTCCGGGTGGAACACGCTGCGCCTGGACGGCGGGATCGGCGACGAGGAGCTGACCGAGGCGGTCGACTCGTCGTACGACATGGTGGTGGCGAAGCTCCCCAAGCGGGAGCGCCCGACGGCCTGAACCAGCCGTGGCGCCGGCGGCCGACGCCGACGCCACGGCACAGCTCAGCGCGGAACGACCCGCTCGGCGGCCCACTCCCGCCAAGTGGCCAACCGGTCCGCCGCGGCGGCGAGCTGGTCGGCGACCGGGCCGGGACCGGTGGACCCGGGGGTGGTCCGGGCCGCGAGAGCCGAACGGACCGAGAGCACGTCGCGCACCGACGGGTCGAGGTGCCCGCTGATCGTGGCCAGGTCCTCGTCGGAGACATCGTTCAGCTCGCACTCGCGAGCCGCGCAGAGCGCCACCAGCTGGCCGGTGATCTCGTGCGCGTCCCGGAACGGCACGTTGCGTCGGACCAGCCAGTCGGCGACCTCGGTGGCGAGGGAGAAACCGACCGGGGCGGCGGCGACGAGGCGGTCCACCCGGACCGTCATCGTGGAGATCATTCCCGCCAGGGCCGGAAGCAGCAGCTCCAGGGTGTCGACCGCGTCGAAGGCCGGCTCCTTGTCCTCCTGCATGTCCCGGTCGTAGGTCATCGGCAGGCCCTTGAGCATGGTCAGCACTGTCATCAGGCCGCCGACCAGCCGCCCGGACTTGCCCCGGGCCAGCTCGGCGATGTCCGCGTTCTTCTTCTGCGGCATGATCGACGAGCCGGTGGCGAACGAGTCGTCCAGCTCCACCCAGCCGAACTCGTGCGAGGTCCAGAGCACCACCTCCTCGCCGAGGCGGGACAGGTGCACCCCGATCAACGCGGTGGTGAAGAGGAACTCGGCGACGAAGTCCCGGTCGGCGACCGCGTCCATCGAGTTGGCGAACGACGTCCGGAAACCCAGCTCCTTGGCCACCGCCACCGGGTCCAACGGCAGCCCGGAACCGGCCAGCGCGCCCGCGCCGAGCGGGCTGATCGCCGCCCGGTGGTCCCAGTCGCGCAGCCGCTCCAGGTCGCGCAGCAGCGGCTGCACGTGCGCCAGCAGCCAGTGCCCGAAGGTGACCGGCTGAGCGTGCTGGAGGTGGGTCATGCCCGGCGCGGCGGTGTCGACGTGCCGCTCGGCCTGTTCCACCAGCGCCTCCGCCAGCTCGACCAGCCGGCTGGCCACGCCCCGCGCGTGATCCCGCAGGTAGAGCCGCAGGTCGGTGGCGACCTGGTCGTTGCGGGACCGGCCGGCGCGCAGCTTGCCACCGAGGCTGCCGAGGCGCTCCAGCAGGCCACGCTCCAGCGCGGTGTGCACGTCCTCGTCGTCGATGGTGGGCCGGAACGCCCCGGAGGCGCAGGCGGCCTCCAGGTCGTCCAGCGCGGCCAGCATCCGGCCCAGCTCCTCCGGGTCGAGCAGGCCGGCACCGGCGAGGACCCGGGCGTGCGCCCGGGAACCGGCGATGTCGTACGGGGCCAGCCGCCAGTCGAACTGCACGCTCACCGACAGTCGGGCGAGCGCCTCGGCGGGGCCGCCCGCGAACCGGCCACCCCAGAGGCTCGTCCGGTTGGTGGCGGCACTGTTCTCGGTCAGGCTCTTGTCGTCCACGTCGCCCATCATTGCTCTGGTTGCCTTTCGCTCGCGACTGCGGGGCTCACTCGCCGCGCTCGGTCACTCTTCACGCTCCGCCGCGTCATGAGGCGGTGGTCCCGTCGATGGTGTCGTCGCGGCGGGCCCAGCCGGCGAGCTTCTCCCCCAGCGCCGCCCCGCCGACGGCCTCACGGGCCACGACGAGGATGGTGTCGTCGCCGGCGATGGTGCCGACGATCTCGGGCAGACCCGCCCGGTCCAACGCGCTGGCCAGGTACTGGGCCGCGCCCGGCGGGGTCCGCAGAACGGCGATGTTGCCGCTGGAGTCGACCCCGTTGAGCAGTTCGCGCAGCAGTCGTACCAGCCGGGCCGGAGCGGCCTCGGCGTCGCGCAACGGTCGCTGACCGTCCTCGGGGATCAGGTAGACGGCCGGACCGTCGCCGCCGCGCACCTTGACCGCGCCCAACTCCTCCAGGTCCCGCGAGAGAGTGGCCTGGGTGACGCCCACGCCGTCGGCGGCGAGCAGGTCGGCCAGCTCGGTCTGCGACCGGATCGCCCGGTCGCGGATCAGCTCCACGATCCGGGCGTGCCGGGCCGCGCGGGTCAACGGTGCGGTCATCGGGACTCCCCGGTCGCGGCGTCCAGCAGGAACGTCAGCAGCGCCTTCTGGGCGTGCAGCCGGTTCTCCGCCTGGTCGAAGACCGCGCTCTGCGGGCCGTCGAGCACCTCGTCGGTGATCTCCTCGCCGCGGTGCGCCGGCAGGCAGTGCAGCACGATAGCGTCCGGCGCGGCCTGGCCGAGCAACTCCTTGTTCACCTGGTACGGCAGGAACGGCGTGACCCGGTCCAACCCGTCGGACTCCTGCCCCATCGACGTCCAGGTGTCGGTGGCCAGCACGTCGGCGTCGCGTACCGCCTGGACCGGGTCGGTCAGCACCCGCACCGACCCGCCGGTCTGGGCCGCGATCCGCGCGGCCCGTTGCACCACCGCCGCGTCCGGCGCGAACCCGGACGGGCCGGCGATCCGCACGTGCATCCCGGCCGTCGCCCCGGCCAGCAGGTACGACTGCGCCATGTTGTTCGCGCCGTCCCCCACGTACGCCAGGGTGCGACCGGCCGTGCCACCGCACCGCTCCCGGACGGTGAGCAGGTCGGCCAGCAACTGGCACGGGTGGAAACCGTCGGTGAGCGCGTTGACCACGGGCACACTGGCCCCCGCCGCCACCTCGGCGATCCGCTCGTCACCGTGGGTCCGTAGCACGATCGCCGCGACGTAGCGGGACAGCACGCGCCCCGCGTCGGCGAGGGACTCACCCCGACCGAAGTGGGTGACCTGCGTGTCCACCACGAGCGGGTGCCCGCCCAGCTCGGCGATCCCGGCGTCGAACGAGATCCGGGTCCGCAGGCTCTGCTTGTCGAACAGCACCGCCACCGAGCGGGGGCCGACCAGTGGCCGGTGACCGAACCGGTCCGCCTTCATCCGGGCCGCCAGGTCGAGGACCGCTGACTGTTCGGCGGGCGAAAGGTCGTCGTCGCGCAGGAAGTGCCGGGTCATCGAGTCGTCCCCGTCGTGGTGGTCACTGTGGCTGGTGCGGTGTCCGCGCCGGCCGCTGCCGGGGCGGTCGCGTCCAGTGCGGCCGGCAACGCCGCGAGGAAGGTGTCCGCCTGGGCGGCGGTGAGGATCAGCGGCGGCGCCAACCGGACCACACCCGGCTGCACCGGGTTGACCAGGAAGCCGGCCTCGCGCAGGGCCTCGGCCAGCACCGGCGCCACCGGCGCGGTGAGCACCACGCCGAGCAGCAGACCGGCGCCGCGTACCCCGGCGACCAGCGGGTGGCCCAGCGCCTCGATGCCGCGACGCAACCGCTCACCGACCCGCTTGACGTTGTCGAGCAGACCCTCGTTGGCGATGGTCGCCACCACGGCGAGCGCCGCCGCGCAGCTGACCGGGTTGCCGCCGAACGTGGTGCCGTGCGAGCCGGGAGTGAGCAGGTCCGCGGCGGGGCCGAACGCCAGCGTCGCCCCGATGGGCAGCCCGCCACCCAACCCCTTGGCCAGGGTGACCACGTCCGGCTCCACGCCCTCGGCCTGGTGCGCGAACCAGTGCCCGGTGCGCCCGATGCCGGTCTGCACCTCGTCGAGGACCAGCAGCGCGCCGTGCCGGGCGGTGATCCGCCGGGCCGCCGCGAGATAACCGGCCGGCGGGACGAGCACGCCGTTCTCACCCTGAACGGGTTCCAGGATCACCATCGCGGTGGCGTCGGAGACGGCCGCGTCGAGGGCGGCGACATCGCCGTAGTCGACGTGGGTCACCTCGCCGGGCAACGGCCGGAACGGGTCGGCCTTCGCCGGTTGGCCGGTCAACGCGAGAGCACCCATGGTACGGCCGTGGAAGCCACCCCTGGTGGCCACCACCTGGGTGCGGCCGGTGCGCCGGGACAGCTTGAACGCCGCCTCGTTCGCCTCCGCGCCCGAGTTGGCGAAGAAGACCCGCCCCGGTCGGCCGGCGAGCGCCAACAGCAGCTCGGCGAGGGCGACCGGCGGCTCGGCCACATAGAGGTTGGAGACGTGCCCGAGGGTCGCGACCTGCTTCGACACCGCCGCCACCACCGCCGGATGGGCGTGACCGAGAGCGTTGACAGCGATGCCACCCACCAGGTCCAGGTACTCCCGGCCCGCGTCGTCGACCACCACCGCTCCGGCGCCGGAGACCAACGCCAACGGCGGCGTGCCGTAGTTGTCCATCATGGACTGCTTCCACCGCTGCGCCAACGTGCTCATGTCGCGTCCGTCCCGTCTCCCGGCACCACCATCGTTCCGAACCCTTCCGAGGTGAACACCTCAAGCAACGTGGAATGCGCCACCCGACCGTCGACGACGTGCGCGGCGGGCACTCCCCCACGCACCGCCCGCAGGCAGGCCTCCATCTTCGGCACCATCCCCGACTCGAGGCTGGGCAGCAGCTTGGCCAGGTCGTCCGCGGCGATCTCGGAGACCAGGCTGGTGGTGTCCGGCCAGTCGGCGTACAGACCGGCCACATCGGTGAGCACCACCAGTTTGCGGGCCCGCAACGCGACCGCCAGAGCGGCGGCGGCAGTGTCCGCGTTGAGGTTGTGCAACACCCCGTCGACGTCCGGCGCGACCGTCGAGATCACCGGGATCCGGCCGGCGTCGATCAGATCCGTCACCGCCGACACGTCCACCGACTCGACGTCGCCGACCTGGCCGACGTCCACAGCCTGCCCGTCCACGTACGCCGGGCGGCGCACCGCGGTGAACAACCGGGCGTCCTCCCCCGACAGGCCGACAGCGAACGGACCGTGCGAGTTGATCAAACCCACCAGCTCCCGGCCCACCTGACCGACCAGCACCATCCGGACCACGTCCATCGCCTCGGCGGTGGTCACCCGCAGACCACCACGGAACTCACTTGCGATGCCGAGACGACCCAGCATGGCGGAGATCTGCGGACCACCGCCGTGCACCACCACGGGCTTCAGGCCCGCGTACCGCAGGAAAACCATGTCGGCCGCGAACGCCTGCTGCAACAGTGGATCGGTCATCGCGTTGCCGCCGTACTTGACCACGACCGTCGAGCCGGAGAAACGCGCCAACCAGGGCAACGCCTCGATCAGCGTCTCCGCCTTGGCCTGCGCACGAGCCAGATCGCTACTGAGGCTCACAGTGCCGGCCTTTCGTTCGCGACTGCGGGACTCCGCTGCGCTACGTTCCTCGCGCTCACGTTGAATACGCCGAGTTCTCGTGCACGTACGCGTGCGACAGATCGTTGGTCCAGATGGTGGCGGCCGACGTACCCGCGTGCAGGTCGATCCGGATCGTCACGTCCCGACCGCTCAGGTCGACCTTCGAACGGTCCTCGGCGCCGGCACCGCCCCGGCACACCCACACCCCGTTGACCGCCACGTCCACCTCGTCCGGATCGAACGCGGCGGCCGTGGTGCCGACGGCGGCGAGGATCCGACCCCAGTTGGGGTCGTTGCCGAACAGCGCCGTCTTGACCAGGTTGTTGCGGGCCACCGAACGGCCCACCTCGACCGCCTCGTCCTCGTCCGCCGCGCCGACCACGTCGATGGCGACCTGCTTCGTCGCGCCCTCGGCGTCGGCCACCAACTGCTGGGCCAGGTCGTGACAGGCCGCGGTGACCGCGGCGGCCAGCTCGGCCGGCGTCGGCTCGATGCCGCTCGCACCACTGGCCAGCAACAGCACCGTGTCGTTGGTGGACATGCAGCCGTCGGAATCGACCCGGTCGAAGGTGACCCGGGTCGCCGCGCGCAGCGCCTCGTCCAGCACCGCCGGCCCTGCCACCGCGTCGGTGGTGAGCACGCAGAGCATGGTGGCCATCCCCGGCGCGAGCATCCCCGCGCCCTTGGCCATGCCACCGACAGTCCACCCGCTGCCCCGCGCCACAGTGGTCTTCGAGCGGGTGTCCGTGGTCATGATCGCCTCGGCGGCGGCCACGCCACCGTCGCGGGACAGCCCACGGATCGCCGAACTGACCCCCGGCAGCAGCTTCGGCATCGGCAGCCGCTCACCGATCAGGCCCGTCGAGCAGACCGCGACCTCACCGGCGCCGAGGATCAACCGTGGGCTCACCGAGGTCAGCGCGGCGGCGGTGTGCTCGGCGGTGGCGTGGGTGTCCTGGAAGCCGGCCGGGCCGGTGCAGGCGTTGGCACCACCGGAGTTGAGCACCACCGCGCGGACCACGCCGCCCTGCACGACCTGCTGCGTCCAGAGCACCGGCGCGGCCTTGACCCGATTCGTGGTGAAGACACCGGCCACGCCGGCGTCCGGGCCGTCGTTGACGACCAGTGCGACGTCCGCGCCGCCGCTGGCCTTGAGGCCGGCGGCCACACCGGCCGCCCGGAACCCCCGAGGGGTGGTGACGCTCAAGGGGTGACTCCCCACATCGACAGGCCCGTCGTCTCCGGCAGGCCGAGCATGAGATTGGCGTTCTGTACGGCCTGGCCGGCGGCGCCCTTACCCAGGTTGTCCAGTGCGCTCAGCACGATCAGACGACCCGAGTCGACGTCGACGGTGGCCTGCAGGTGACACGAGTTGGAGCCCAGCGTGGCGGCGGTGTGCGGCCAGCGGCCCTCCGGAAGCACGTGCACGAACGGCGCGTCCGCGTACGCCCGCGCCAGCACCTCCTGCGGGTCGACGCCGCGCGCCGGCGTCGCGGTGACAGTGGCGAGGATGCCGCGCGGCATCGGCGCCAGCACCGGGGTGAACGACAGACCCGTCGCACCGGTGGCCTGCTTGATCTCCGGGACGTGCTGGTGGGTGCCGACCCGGTACGGCGACAGGTCGCCCATCACCTCGCTGGCCAGCAGGTGCGGCTTCGCCGCCCGCCCCGCGCCCGAGGTGCCGGAGGCGGCCACGACCACCACGTCGGCGGGGCTGGCCGCGCCGTCGGCGATCAACGGCGCGAGCGCCAGGGTGATCGCGGCGGCGTAGCAGCCGGTGTTCGCCACCCGGGTGGAGCCGGCGATCAGCTCCCGCTGACCGGGCAGCTCGGGCAGCCCGTAGGTCCACTGCCCGGCGTGCGTGCCGCCGTAGTACTGCGCCCAGGCGTACGGGTCGGCCAACCGGTGGTCGGCGCCCAGGTCGACGATCCGCACCTCGGCCGGCAGTTGCGCCGCGAGGGCGGCCGACTCGCCGTGCGGCAGGGCCAGAAAGACCAGGTCCGCGTCGGCCAGCGTGGTCGGATCGGTCGTGCCGAGCACCAGGTCGAGCCCGGTGAGCTGCGGGTGCACCACGTCGACGCGGTGCCCGGCCTGGCTGTGGGCGGTGGCAGCGACCAGGTCGAACTCCGGGTGCCCGGCGATCAGGCGCAGCAGTTCACCCCCGGCGTACCCGCTCGCTCCGGCGACCGCGACTCGAATCCCCATACCCACCTCCGCATGACTATGCAGCGAAGATTAACAAGGGCGACCCGATTCCTGCAAGTTAATACAGCCCCCTGCATGATGATGTAGGAACCCCGCCCCACCCTCGCGATCTTGCACTTACTGCGCCCGCATAGCCGACCAAAGGTGCGAATCGGCAACACAAACTGCAAGATCGCGAGGGTGGGAGCGGGGGTGGGGTGGGGGTTAGGCGCCGCGCAGGGTGGCGCCGAGGCGTTCGGCCGCGACGGCGACCGCCGCGTCCCGTGCCGCAACCGCCTCCTCGACGGTGAGGGTCCGGTCCGGTGCCCGGAAGGTCAGCTTGTACGCCAACGACCGGCGGCCCTCGCCGAGCTGCGCGCCGGAGTACACGTCGAACAGCCGCACGTCCTCCAGCAGCTCACCGGCGCCCGCCTCCAGCGCCCGGCGCACCTGCTCCGCCGGCACCGAGTCGTCCACCACCAGGGCCACGTCGATCAGCGCCGGCGGGAAACCGGAGACCGTCGGCGCGGGCGTCACCGGGGTCGGCGGCAGCGTGTCGAGGTTCAGCTCCATCGCGCTGGTGCGACGAGGCAGTTCCAGCGCCGCGACCACCGCCGGGTGCAGCTCACCGGCGTGCCCGACGACCGCGTCGTCGACCCGCAGCTCGGCGCAGCGGCCCGGGTGCCACGGGGCGTGCTCGGCGGCACGCACCTCGACCCGCTCGTCGGGGATCCCGGCGGCGGCCAGCACGTCCCGGGCCGCCTCGATCGCGTCCGCCCAGCCGGCCTGCCGACCCGGCCCCCACCAGCCGGCCGGGTCGATGTCCCCGGCGAGCACCACCGCGACGTGCACCGGTTGCGCCGGCACCACCGCGTCGGCGGCCGCGAACTCCTCGTCGGTGGGCCGCCGGTCCACGCCCATCGCGGGCGGGCTGCCGGCGCCGACGCGCGGGTGGAAGACCGCGCCGATCTCGTAGAGGGCGAGGTCGCGGTGACCCCGGCCGAGGTTGCGCTTGAGGGTGCCGAGCAGCGGGCCGAGCAGCGTGGTGCGCAGCAGCGGCTCCTCCTCGGACAGTGGGTTGGCCAGCCGCACCGCGGGCCGACGCGGGTCGTCGGCCGGCAGGCCGAGCTGGTCGGCCAGCTCCGGCGACACGAACGGGTGCGCGAGCACCTCCACGTACCCCCGCTCGGCCAGCGAGTCGGCGACCGCCCGGCGGCGACGCTGCCGGGGGGTCAGACCACGACCGGGGGGCGCGGTCGGCAGCACCGACGGCACCTTGTCGTACCCGTCGAGGCGGACCACCTCCTCGACCAGGTCGGCCGGGTCGGTCAGGTCGGGCCGCCAGGTCGGCGGGGTGACGCTCAGCACCGTCCCCACGCCGCTGGCCACACCGACCGCGCCCGGGTCCTCGGACAACCGGTCCGCGCCCTGCGCGACGGTGCAGCCGACCCGCTCCAGCAGGGCGACCACCCGCGCCGGCGGGTACTCGACGCCGACCCGCCGGGTCGGCAGGTCCGCCGGCAGGCTGATCGGGGTACGCGGACGGACGTGGTCGATGTCCAGGATCTCCGCGCTCGGGGTGCCCCCGCCGTGCTCGGTGAGCAGCCGCACGGCACGCTCCAGCGCGACCAGCGCCACGGCCGGGTCGACGCCCCGCTCCCAGCGCTTCGCGGCCTCGCTGAACAGCTTGTGCCGGCGGGCGGTCCGCCCGACCATCGCCGGGTCCCAGTGCGCCGCCTCGAAGAGCACGTTCGTGGTGCCGCCGGTGACGACCTCGCTGGTCTCGCCGCCCATCACCGCCGCCAGGGAGATCGGCCCAGTGTCGTCGCAGATCACCATGTCGTCGGCGGTGAGCACCCGGTTGACGCCGTCGAGGGTGGTCAGCTTCTCCCCCGCCTCGGCGCGGCGGACCACCAGCGGCCCGACGATCCGGTCGGCGTCGAACGCGTGCATCGGCTGGCCCAGCTCCAGCATCACGTAGTTGGTGATGTCCACCGGCAGCGAGATGCTGCGGATGCCGGCGGTGACGAGCCGCTGAGCCATCCACGACGGGGTGGGCGCGGTCGGGTCGACCCCGCGGACCAGGCGGGCGGTGAACCGGTCGCAGCCGACCGGGTCGCGGACCTCCACCGGGTACGCGGGCGTCTCGGTGCCGCCCGGTGCCGGCGTCAGGGCCGGGTCGCGCAACGGCACCTCGAACGCGTGCGACAGCTCCCGGGCCAGGCCGCGCAGGCTCAGCGCGTACCCCCGGTCGGGGGTGATCTCCAGATCGAGCACGACGTCGTCCAGGCCGACCACCGGGCGCGCGTCGTCACCCGGCTTGGCCGTCACGTCCGGCCCCAGCACGATGATGCCGGAGTGGTCGTCGCCCAGGCCCAGCTCCTTGGCCGAGCAGATCATGCCCGCCGAGTTGTGCCCGTACGTCTTGCGGGCGCCGATGGCGAAGCCGCCGGGCAGCACGCCGCCGGGCAGGATCACCACCACCCGGTCACCGACGGCGAAGTTGCGCGCCCCGCAGACGATCTCCTGCGGCTCACCGATGCCGTTGGCGGCACCCACGTCGACCCGGCAGAACCGGATCGGCTTCTTGAAACCGGTCAGCTCCTCGATCTCGCGGACCTCACCGACGACCAACTGGCCGGTGACCGACGCGGCCAGGTCCACCACGGACTCGACCTCGATGCCGAGGTCGACCAGGGCCTGCTCCAGGTCACCGGTGGGCAGGTCGGCGGGGAGATCGACGTACTCCCGCAGCCAACTGACAGAAACTCGCATGACTTCAGACCACCGTTCCCGTGTCTCGTACCCGCATCGCCTACGCCCCGGTCCCCAGCGCGCGGCTGAACCGCACGTCGCCCTCGAAGAGATGGCGGATGTCGCTGACCCCGTGCCGGACCATCAGGGTCCGGTCGATGCCCATACCGAAGGCGAATCCGGAGTAGACCTCCGGGTCGACGCCGCAGGCGCGCAGCACCCGCGGGTTGACCATGCCGCAGCCGCCCCACTCGACCCACTGCGGGCCGTCCCGGTGCTCCGGGAACCACACGTCGAACTCCGCCGACGGCTCGGTGAACGGGAAGTAGTGCGGCCGCCACCGGGTCTTCGCCTCCGGGCCGAACATCGCGCGGGCGAAGTGGTCGAGCGTGCCGCGCAGGTGCGCCATCGTGATGCCCTTGTCGACGACCAGGCCCTCGGCCTGGTGGAACACCGGGCTGTGGGTGGCGTCGATCTCGTCGGTGCGGTAGACGCGGCCCGGCACGATCACGTAGATCGGCGGCTTGCGGCTGAGCATGGTGCGGGTCTGCACCGTCGACGTGTGCGTGCGCAGCACCAGGCCGGAGCCCTCCGGTGCGATGTGGAAGGTGTCCATCAACCCGCGCGCCGGGTGGTCGGCGGGGATGTTCAACGCGTCGAAGTTGACCCACTCCAGGTCGACCTCGGGCCCCTCGGCCACCTCGTAGCCCATCCCGACGAACAGGTCGCTGATGGACTCCATCAGGGTGCTCAGTGGGTGTCGCGCACCGCGCGGACGCCTGTCGTAGGGCAGCGTGACGTCCACCCGCTCCTCGACCAGCACCCGCTCGGCCTGCTCGCGCTCCACCACCTCGGCGCGCTCGGCGTACGCGGACTCGATGGCCCGGCGGGCCTCGTTGACCCGCTTACCGGCGTCGGACTTCGCGGCCGGTGGCAGCGCGCCGATCTCCCGGCGGGCGAGGGAGACCGGTGACCGGTCACCCAGGTGCACCGAACGCAGCGCGGTCAGCGCGTCCGGGTCGGCGGCGGCCTCGAACGCCTTCGTGGCGTCCGCGACGGCCTCGGCCAGGGCAGCGGGGTCGAGCAGGGCGACCTGCTTCGGGTCGTACGGATCGTTGCGGTAGCTCATGGCGTACGGGCACTCCCTCACGGCGGCGCCAGCCCTCCACGGGCGGCTAGGCGAGTCTACGGACGCGCGGCTGTGCCGCAGCCCGCCGGTAGGAGTTGCGCAGGGAGCAGGTCAGGCCCGCCGCCCGCCGACACCGGCGGGCTGGCTAAACGAACGCCGTGTCGCGTTCATGGACGGAGCATCTCCCCTGCTGTCAGTCGCGCCGGGTGTGGACACCGTCAGCGCTGTGCTCTCGCTGAAGCGTACAGGCAGACCGCGGCAGCCGCAGCCAGGTTCAGGCTCTCCGCGCGCCCGTACAGCGGCACCCGCACCCGCGCGTCGGCGGCGGCGGTCAACTCCTCGGGCAGGCCGTGCGCCTCGGATCCGAACAGCCAGGCCGTGGGCCCGACGAGCCGCCCGTAGTCGGTCAGGTCGTCCAGATCGCTGTCGCCGTACCCCGTGGTGGCGAAGATCGACAGCCCGGCGGCGCGCAGCGCCTCGACCACCGCGACCGGGTCGGGGGCGCGCACCACGTCGACGTGGAAGAGGCTGCCGGCCGAGGCCCGCACACACTTGCCGTTGTAGGGGTCGACGGCGTCTCCGGCGAAGACCACCGCACCCGCGCCGGCCGCGTCGGCGGTGCGCAGCACCGTGCCGGCGTTGCCCGGGTCGCGGATCTCGGCGAGCACCGCCACCAGCCGGGGCGCACCGGCGAGGGCCTGCTCCAACGACACGTCCAGGTGCCGGCAGACGGCCACCAGGCCCTGCGGGGCGACGGTCTCGGCCAGCGCGGCGAGGGCGTCGTCGGTCACCTCCGAGACCGGCACGTCGGCGCGGGCCGCCGTGGCGGCCAACTCCGGGTACCGGTCGAGCGCGGTGGTCGTACCGAACAGTTCGGTGACCACCCCCGGCCGCGCGAGGGCCTCGCGGACCGCCTGCGGGCCCTCGGCCAGGAAACGGCCGGTGGCGTCGCGGTCCCGGCGGCGTTGCAGGCGGCGGGCGGCGACAACCCTGGGGGTACGCGGGGTGAAGGCCATGATGTGCGCTCCTCCGGCACGATTGAGGCGCCCCCCGGACGGCGGTGCCGACACGGGAGACGCCTCGCTCTGGTGCGTGGGGATCAGGCGGCCTGAGCCGCCGCGCCGCCGGTGCCCTCGGCCGCGACCGCGGCCCGGGCCAGCTCGACGATCGCCGCGAAGGCGGCGGCGTCGTTGACAGCCAGGTCGGCCAGGATCTTGCGGTCGACCTCGATGCCGGCCAGACGCAGGCCCTGGATCAGACGGTTGTAGGTCATCCCGTTGGCCCGGGCGCCCGCGTTGATCCGCTGAATCCACAGCTGCCGGAAGTCGCCCTTGCGGTCGCGACGGTCCCGGTAGGCGTACTGCATCGAGTGCAGCACCTGCTCCTTGGCCTTGCGGTACAGGCGGGAGCGCTGACCGCGGTAACCACTCGCGGTCTCCAGCAGGGTACGACGCTTCTTCTGGGCGTTTACAGCCCGCTTGACGCGTGCCATCTCAACTCCTTCTTACGTAAAGGTGGCGCGCGTCAGCGGCCGAGCAGCTTCTTGATGCGCTTGACGTCGGCCTTGGCCAGCACGACCGTGCCGGTCAGCCGGCGGGTCTGGGTGGAGGGCTTCTTCTCCAGGTTGTGGCGCAGGCCGGCCTGCTGGGCAACGATCTTGCCCTTGCCGGTCACCTTGACCCGCTTACCCATACCCGTGTGGCTCTTCATCTTCGGCATGTGGAACGTCTTCTCCCCTGTTACTCGCCGCTGGTGGCGGCGGTGCCGGTGTCGCCGGCTGCTGCGGTCTCGCCGACCGCCGCGGTCTCATCGGCTGCCGGAGCGGCGGACTCGTCCCCAGCCCGGTCCCGAGGACCACCGCGGGACGCCGTGGCGGCGACCGCGGAAGCCTTGACGGCCCGGTGCGGAGCGAGAACCATGATCATGTTTCGGCCGTCCTGCTTGGGAGCGGCCTCGACGTATCCCAGGTCCGTGATCTCGGACTCGAGCCGGCGCAGGAGCCGGTAACCCAGCTCCGGGCGGCTCTGCTCGCGACCGCGGAACATGATCGTCACCTTGACCTTGTCGCCCGCCTTGAGGAACCGCACCACGTGACCCTTCTTGGTCTCGTAGTCGTGCGGGTCGATCTTCGGCCGAAGCTTCATTTCCTTGATGACGGTCTGCTGCTGGTTACGCCGCGCTTCGCGCGCCTTGAGTGCGCTCTCGTACTTGAACTTGCCGAAGTCCATGAGCTTGCACACCGGCGGGCGCGCCATCGGCGCAACCTCGACCAGGTCCAGATCGACGTCCGCGGCCAGCTGAAGAGCGCGCTCCAGCGGGACGATGCCCACCTGCTCACCCTCTGGGCCGACCAGTCGGACCTCACGTGCCCGGATCTGCTCGTTCACGCGTGGTTCGACGCTGATGGGGCCTCCTCGAGTCGTTTCTGCCGTGTCGCCGACCCCTGCGGCTCCCGGGAGGGAACCGACTCGAAAAGCAGAAGGCCCCGGCGTATGCCAGGGCCCGCTCGACCGGTCGGCACGATCACAAGGATCGCGCATCCAGCGCCGGGACATGCCCGGAACCGGTGACCGGACCCGGCCACCGTAGCGGTGACTCAGGTGGGAGCAGGCGCTCCGCTTTCAAGGCTGTCTGCTCGCACGCGGAGACAGCCTGGTCGACTCGACAACACTACACCGGCGCCCCGGTCACCCCCAAACCGGGACACCCGGGGCAGCGTCCGGGACGCCGTGCCACCCCTGCGCGGCCCTCACGCGCCTGGCGACGCTTCAAGATCCGCGCACTTTCCCTGAAACTGCCGCCTCCCGGCGCCGTGATGCAGCAGTTTCAGGGAAGTTGTCCAGATCTTGGCGAGGGGCGCGCGGCATGCCTGGCCGCTGGGCGGCGACGCGAGGTCGACGGTCGGCGGTTCGGCCGCGGACCGGCGTGGGCGGTGTCGCTGGGGTCAGCGGCCGACGGCGCGTTCGGCGAGACGGGCCTGGTGGGCCTCGTGCAGGCGGCGCAGCGCGCGGACCCCGTCGACTGCCGACTCCTTGTCGGCGGCCTGCAGGGCGACCATCGGCAGCAGGTCGTCGTCGTGCAGCTCCAGGCTGGCCCACGGCGCGCCCCGGTCGAAGCGCACGCCCCGGACAACCTCCCAGGGCAGCTCGTAGGAGCCGACGATGTTGCGCACCCGGATCCCCCGCGCGTCCGCCTCCACCCGGGGACGGGTGAACAGCAGGCAACCCAGCGCCCCGAAGACGCCCAGGCCGATCATGGCGATCTGGTCGCCGCGCTGGAAGCTGCCGTAACCATCACCGGTCGGGCCACTCAGCGACGTCGCGACCAGACCGAACACCACCACCAGGGCGACCGCCGCCGACCAGCAGACCGCGCGGATGCGGCGGGGCTTCAGGCGGACCAGCTCGGTATCACTCACCCCACCAGTCTGCCACCCGCACTCGTCCCGCAGACGCACCACCCGCCGAGCCAGCACCCGCCAAGCCGCCGCCCGCCCGACGATCGCCGGCCGCCTGCCGGCGTTCTAGCCGCGCACCCGCGCACCCGCGCATCGCGCACCGCGCACCCGCGCACCCGCGCACCCGCAAGATCCACTCGGGTTCATGAAAACGGGGGTGTCCGCACGCCAGGGACACCCCCGTTTCCTGAAACCCGAGTGGATCAGCCGCTGGGGCCGCCCCATGGACGCGGACTGGGCCGGGAAAGGGACGGGACACGGACGGCGGCGGGCGGCGACCGCCACCTCGCCAGAGACGGAGACGGACACGGGACCGCAACGCAGACGGGCCGCGCCGCGGACGGGAACGGAGACGGAACGCAGACGGGCCGCGCCGCGGACGGGAACGGAGACGGAACGCAGACGGCCGCGATTCGGGAGAAGGACGGTCAGAGGCGACAGGCGTGGATGTTGGTGACGAGGATGGCGCGGGCACCCAACTCGTACAGCTCGTCCATGATGCGGTGCACGTCGTCGCGGAGCACCATCGCCTGCACCGCCACCCAGCCCTCCCGGTGCAGCGGCGAGACGGTGGGCGACTCGATGCCCGGGGTGAGCCCGCTGGCCCGGTCCAGCAGACCGGCCGGCACGTCGTAGGCGAGCATCACGTAGCGGCGGGCCACCAGCACCCCGTGCAGGCGGCGCAGCAACTGCTCGGCCTGCGCGTGCGCGGGCGCGCCGGCCCGCCGGACCAGCACCGCCGACGAGCGCAGCAGCGGCTCGCCGAAGACCACCAGGCCCGCCTGGCGCAGGGTCGCGCCGGTCTCCACCACGTCCGCGATCACGTCGGCGACGCCGAGGCGTACGGCGTTCTCCACCGCGCCGTCGAGACGGATCACGTCGGCCTTGACTCCCACCTCGCCGAGGTGCCGCTCGACCAGCCCCGGGTACGCGGTGGCGATCCGGTGACCGCCCAGCTCCTGGACGGAGGCGATGTCGTCGGGGCGGGCGGCGAACCGGAAGGTGGCCCGGCCGAAGGCCAGGTCGACGACCTCCTCGGCCGGCGCTGCCGAGTCGATCAGCAGGTCCCGGCCGGTGATCCCGAGGTCGAGGTCACCGGAGCCGACGTAGGTGGCGATGTCCTTCGGGCGCAGGTAGAAGAATTCGACGTCGTTGGCCTCGTCCCGGCAGACGAGGTCCTTGGGGTCGGTGCGCTGGCGGTAGCCCGCCTCGCGCAGCATCTGGGCGGCCGGTTCGGCCAGGGTGCCCTTGTTGGGAATGGCGACACGCAGCATGACGGAGTGCTCCTTCGATCCGGATGGCGATCAACGGGGTGGGGGCACTCACAGATGTCGGTAGACGTCCTTGAGCTCGAGACCACTGGCGAGCATCAGCACCTGGACCTGGTAGAGCAGCTGGGAGATCTCCTCGGCGGTGCGCTCCGGCCCCTCGTGCTCGGCGGCCATCCACGACTCGGCCGCCTCCTCGACGACCTTCTTGCCGATGAAGTGCACGCCCTTGTCCAGCGCGGCGACGGTGCCCGAGCCCGGGGTGCCGGCGGCGGCCTTGGCCTGCAGCTCGGCGAACAACTCCTCGAACGTCTTCACGGGAAGCGATTCTTCCAGCCTCCCCGGCAGGGCCCCGCGTCCGGGTCCGCCCGAATCCCGCAAACGGACAATTCCCTACCAACATGGTGGGACAATTGTCGATCGATGCTCATGGAGCCCTACGCTGTCGGCCATGGCCAGCAGATCACGTCTTCTCGCGCTCCCCCTCGCCGGCGCCGTCGTGGTAGCCACCGCCGGATGCGCGCCACAGGACGAGAAACCCACCCCCACTGTCACCGCCACGGCGTCCTGCGCCAAGGACAGCCTGCCCACGCGTACGCCGGGCAAGCTGACCATCGCCACCGACCAGCCCGCGTACGAGCCGTGGTTCTCCGACGACAAGCCCGACAACGGTGAGGGCTTCGAATCCGCCGTCGCGTACGCGGTGGCCGAGCAGCTCGGCTACGCCCGCGCCGACGTCACCTGGACCCGGATCAAGTTCGACACCGCGATCGCGCCCGGCCCGAAGGACTTCGACTTCGACATCAACCAGTTCTCCATCACCGAGGAGCGCAAGCAGGCGGTCGACTTCTCCGCGCCGTACTACCTGGTGCGACAGACCGTCATCGCGTTGAAGTCCTCGAAGATCGCCGGCAGGACGTCGCTGGCCGAGCTGCGCGACGCCCGGCTCGGCGCGCAGGTCGGCACCACCAGCTACCAGGCGATCACCGACGTGATCAAGCCGACCGCGAAGCCGCAGGTCTACAACAGCAACGACGACGCCAAGAAGGCACTGCAGAACGGGCAGCTGGACGGTCTGGTGGTGGACCTGCCGACCGCCTTCTACATCACCGGCGCGGAGATCACCGACGCGACGATCGTCGGGCAGGTGCCGCAGGTCGGTACGCCCGAGGCGTTCGGGTTGCTGCTCGACAAGAACTCCCCACTGACCCCGTGCGTGAGCGACGCGGTCGGTCAGCTCAGCACGGCGGGCACCCTGAAGCAGTTGGAGCAGAAGTGGCTCGCTCAGGCGGCGGGGGCGGCCGAACTGCGGTGACACTTCTGGATCGTGTGCCGTCCGAGGCGCAGCTGCGGCGCACGGCGTACCGGCGTCGGCAGACCGTCTACAGCGTGCTCGTCGCGGCCTGCTCGACGGCGGCGCTCGGCACGCTGCTGGTGATCGCGGTGACCGGGGCGCCGGGCTGGGACCGGGTCCGGCGCTCGTTCCTGGATCCGGCGATCGCCCGCGACGCGCTGCCGACGGTGCTGAGCGGGCTCTGGCTCAACGTCCGGCTGCTGGTGTGCTGTGCGTTCGGCGCGCTGCTGCTCGGGCTGGTGATCGCCGTGCTGCGGACGCTGCGCGGGCCGGTCTTCTTCCCGGTCCGCGCGCTGGCCGCCGGCTACACCTACACCTTCCGGGGCCTGCCGCTGATCATCGTGCTCTACCTGCTCACCCTCGGCGTGCCGGGGCTGCGGTTGCAGGGCATGCCGCCGGTGCTGGTGCTGGGCGGGATCGCGCTGGTCCTCACCTACGGCGGCTACCTCGCCGAGGTGTTCCGGGCCGGCATCGAGTCGGTGCACCACAGCCAGCTCGCGGCGGCCCGCTCGTTGGGCCTGACCCACCGGCAGACGATGCGCCACGTGGTCCTGCCGCAGGCCGTCCGCCGGGTGGCGCCGCCCCTGCTCAACGACGTGGTGGCGTTGCAGAAGGACGTGGGGCTGGTGTCGCTCGCCGGGCCGATCGACGCGGTCCGCGCCGCGCAGATCGCCACCGCACAGACCTTCAACTACACGCCGTACATCGTGGCGGGGGTGCTCTTCGTGCTGCTCGCGATCCCGCTGATCGCGGTCACCGACTGGGTGACGCTGCGCGCGGCCCGCCGGCAGTCGGGAGGCTGAGCCATGGCACTGCTGCGCTGTCGGGGCCTGCGCAAGGAGTTCGGCGGGCACACCGTGCTCGACCAGCTCGACCTGACCGTCACCGAGCACCAGGTGGTGGCGGTGATCGGCGCGTCCGGTTCCGGCAAGTCGACACTGCTGCGCTGCGTCAACCTGCTGGAGGAACTCGACGACGGCACCATCGAGTTGGACGGCGAGGACATCTCCGATCCCCGGGTGGACCCGGACCAGGTCCGTCGGCGCATCGGCATGGTGTTCCAGGCGTACAACCTCTTTCCGCACCTGAGCGTGTTGGACAACATCACCCTCGCGCCGCGGCGCGTACACCGTCGTGGCCGCGCGGAGGCGGAGGCGCAGGCCCGGGAGTTGCTCGACCGGGTGGGGCTCGGCGCGAAGGCGGACGCCTACCCGGACCGGCTCTCCGGCGGGCAGCAGCAAAGGGTGGCGATCGTCCGGGCGCTGGCGAACTCACCCCGGCTGATGCTGCTGGACGAGATCACCTCAGCACTGGACCCGGAGCTCGTCGGCGAGGTGCTGTCGATGGTCCGCGACCTGAAGGCCGACGGGATGACCATGGTGCTGGCCACCCACGAGATGGGCTTCGCCCGGGAGGTCGCCGACGAGGTGTGCTTCCTCGACGCCGGGCGGGTCGTCGAGAGCGGCCCGCCCGAACAGGTGCTCGGCGAGCCGACGCAGCCCCGGACCCGGCAGTTCCTGCGCCGGATCATCGAGGCCGGTCGGCTCTGAGCCTGCAAGGGGGTGCCTCAGCCGCCGAAGCCGACCCGCTGGGCGTTGCCCGCCGCCACGGTCCGCACGGCCAGTGCCGCGTCGAGGGCCGCGACCGTGGCGGCCCAGCCCTTGTCCTCCGCCGAACCGGGCAGGCCGGCCCGGTCGCGGGCCTGCTCGATGGTCTCCACCGTCAACACCCCGTGCGCCACCGGCTTGCCCTCGTCCAACGCCACCCGGGTCAACCCGTCGGTGACCGAGCGGCAGACGTAGTCGAAGTGGGCGGTGGCGCCACGGACCACCACGCCGAGGGCGACCACCACGTCGCAGCGGCGGGCCAGGGCCTGCGCCACCACCGGCAGCTCGACCGAGCCGGCGACCCGGGCGACCACGGAACGAGCGCCGCACGCCTCGGCGGCGGCCACCGCCCGCTCCAGCATGTGGTCGGTCAGCTCACCGTGCCAGCGGGCGGCGACGACCCCGACCGTCAGTCCTGCGGCGTCGACCGCCTCGACCCCCGGCTCACCGAAACCCGCCATCGTCATGCTCCGATCTCGTCGTTGGCGACCGGACGCCCCAGCGGCGCCTCGGACTCCTCGTCCAACTCGTCCAGCAGGTGACCCATCCGGTCCCGCTTGGTGCGCAGGTAGCGCATGTTCTCCGGGTGCGCGCCGACCGGCAGGCTCTCCCGGCCGGTGATCGTCAACCCGTACCCCTCCAGCCCAGCCCGCTTGGCCGGGTTGTTGGTCAGCAACCGCATCGACCGCACGCCCAGGTCGTAGAGGATCTGCGCGCCGGTGCCGTAGTCGCGGGCGTCGGCCGGCAGGCCCAGGTCGAGGTTGGCGTCGACGGTGTCGCGGCCCAGGTCCTGCAGCTGGTACGCCTGCAGCTTGTGCAGCAGCCCGATGCCGCGCCCCTCGTGCCCACGGACGTAGAGCACCACGCCCCGGCCTTCCTTCCCGACCCGGGCCAGCGCGGCGTCCAGCTGCGGCCCGCAGTCGCAGCGCAGCGAGCCGAACACGTCCCCGGTCAGGCACTCGGAGTGCACCCGGACCAGCACGTCCTGGCCGTCACCGAGGTCACCCAGCACCATCGCGACGTGTTCGGCCGGGTCGTGCTCGGCGCGGTAGCCGAGCGCCCGGAACACCCCGTGCCGGGTCGGCATCCGGGCGTCGGCGACCAGTTCGACCTGCTTCTCGGTACGCCGCCGGTAGGCGATCAGGTCGGCGATGGTGACCAACGTGAGGCCGTGCTCGGCGGAGAACTTCTCCAGGTCCGGCAGGCGCATCATGGTGCCGTCGTCGTTGACCAGCTCGCAGAGCACGCCGGCCGGCCGCAGCCCGGCCAACCGGGTCAGGTCGATGCCCGCCTCGGTGTGCCCCGGCCGGCGCAGCACCCCGCCCTCGCGGGCGCGCAGCGGCACCACGTGCCCGGGGCGGGCCAGGTCGGTCGGGTCGGTCGTCGCGGCGGCGAGCAGCCGGCTGGTGTGCGCGCGGTCGGCCGCCGAGATGCCGGTGCTGACCCCCTCGCGGGCGTCCACCGTCACCGTGTACGCGGTGCCGCGCCGGTCCTGGTTGGTGTGGTGCATCGGCGGCAGGTCGAGCCGGTCGGCTTCGCTCTCGGTCAGCGCCACGCAGACGTATCCGGAGGTGTAGCGCACCATGAACGCCATCAGCTCCGGCGTGGCCAGCTCGGCCGCGAAGATCAGGTCGCCCTCGTTCTCCCGGTCCGCGTCGTCGACCACCACGACCGGCCGGCCGGCCGCGATGTCTGCGACCGCCTGCTCGATATCCCCAAAACTGGTCATGCGACGGCCTCCCGGTAGATGGGCTGACGGACGGTGGCCGTGGCACGCGAGGTGCGCCACCAGGCGGCGAAGCCCCAGACGCAGAGGGCGCCGTAGATCAGGTACATGACGGCCGACGGGTAGAACCCGCCGCGCAGCAGCAGCGGCACGCCGACCGCGTCCACCGCGATCCAGAGCAGCCAGAACTCCACCCACCCGCGGGCCATGCCGTAGGTGGCCAGCAGGCTGCCGGTGAGGATCCAGGCGTCCGGCAGCGGACCCCACGAGCCCAGGGCCTTGAGCAGCGGGTACGCCGCGGCGGTGCCGACCACGGCGGCCAGCAGCAGCATCAGCCGCTCCCGTCCGGTGGCCCAGCGCGGGACGACGGCCGCCTGCCCGGCGTCGCCGCGACGGTTGCGCTGCCAGCGCCACCAGCCGTAGACGCTGACCGCGAAGAAGAACACCTGTCGGCCGGCCTGCCCGTACAGGTCGTGCGCCTGCGGGGTGGTGAACACCCCGCCGAGGAAGACGGTGAGCAGCAGCGCGTTACCGATCATGCCGACCGGCCACGCCCAGACCAGCCGGCGCAGCCCGAGCAGCGCCGAGATCAGCCCGAACGCGTTGCCGACGATCTCCCGGGCCAGCACCGGCGAACCGGCGATGTGCACCTGGGCGTCCAGTAGCCAGCTGAGCGGGCCCATCAGGCCACCCCGCCCAGGTTCGCGGCCACGCCGCGCACGTCGGCCTGGGTGAGCCGGTCGCCGAGCAGCCGTTCGACGTACTTGGCCAGCACGTCGACCTCCAGGTTGACCGGGTCGCCGACGCCCTTCGCGCCGAGCGTGGTCAGCTTCAGCGTGGTCGGGATCAGCCCGACGGCGAACTCGTCCGCGCCGACGGCGGCCACCGTCAACGAGACACCGTCGATGGTGATCGAGCCCTTCTCCACCACGTACCGGGACAGGCTGGCGGGCAGCCGGAAGCGGACCGTCTCCCACTGCTCGGCCGGCTCCCGGGAGATCAGTTCACCGACGCCGTCGACGTGGCCCTGCACCAGGTGCCCGCCGAGCCGGCTGCCGAGCGCGGCGGCCCGCTCCAGGTTGACCGGGTCGCCGGGGCGCAGCGCGCCCAGCGCGGAGCGGCGCAGCGTCTCCCCCATCACGTCGGCGGTGAAGACCCCGTCGGCCACCTCCACGACGGTCAGGCAGACACCGTTGACGGCGATCGAGTCGCCGTGCCGGGCGTCGGAGGTGACCAGTGGGCCGCGGACGCCGAGCAGCGCCGAATCGCCAGCCGTGGGCGCCACCCGGACGATCTCGCCCATTTCCTCGATAATGCCGGTGAACATCTCAGCCCTCCCTTTTGCGGGGCAAAGCGGTGATCCGGAGATCCGGACCGACCTGCGTAACGTCGACGAACTCCAGATCGATGGCCTCGGCGATGGTGGTCACTCCCGCGTCGACCAGAGCGGTCGGGCCGGCGCCGAGCAACCGCGGCGCGACGTACCCGACGATCTTGTCGACCAGGCCGGCGGCCAGGAACGCGCCGGCCAGCCGGGGGCCGCCCTCCAGCAGCACCGCGCGGACCCCGCGCTGGTGCAGCGCCGCGAGCAGCGCCGGCAGGTCGACCCGGCCGTCCGCGTCGGCGCCGACCTCGTCGGCGGTCGCGATCCACGTCCGTGCCGCGCCGTCGCGGACCCGGGCGTCAGCCGGGGTACGCCCCGAGCTGTCCACCACCACCCGCAGCGGCTGCCGGATGGCCAGGCTGCCGTCGCGCAGGTTGCGGGCGGTCAACCGGGGGTCGTCGGCGAGCACGGTGCCCACCCCGGCGATGACCGCGTCGACGGTGCCGCGCAGCGCGTGCACGTCGATCCGGGCCGCCTCCGACGTGATCCACATGCTGGTGCCGTCCGCCGCGGCGGACCGCCCGTCGAGCGTGGCGGCGTACTTCCAGATCACGTACGGCCAGCCCCGGCGCATCGAGGTCAGCCACGCGATGTTGCCGGCCTCGGCCTCCTCGCCGCGTACCCCCAGATCGACCCGCACCCCGGCGGCGCGCAAGGTGGCGGCGCCCCCGGACGCGACCGGGTTGGGGTCGGGCACGGCGATGACCACCCGACCCACCCCGGCCTGGACGAGCGCGGAACTGCAGGGGCCGGTGCGGCCGGTGTGATCGCAGGGTTCCAGGGTGACGACAGCGGTGCCGCCCTTGGCCCGCCGGCCGGCCTGCGCCAGGGCGACGATCTCGGCGTGCGGGCCACCGGCGTACGCGTGGAAGCCCTCGCCCACGACCTCGCCGTCGGAGTCGAGCAGCACGCACCCGACCACCGGGTTGGGGCTGGTGGTGCCGAGCCCGCGCGCCGCCAACTCGATCGCACGCCGCATCGCCTCGTCAACGGAGACGCTGGCCATCGCCCTGCCCCTGCCCTCTCACTCGCCGGTCCGCGCGCGGGCGGTCAGGGAGGCGGTGGCCATGGGGCCACGGGCAGGCGGTGGCGGAATCCGGGAACGGCACAGCCGCCCCCGGAGGGCCGGCACGGCACGCTGACGCCAGCGGTCGGCTCGGACCCGTCCGTCCCGCGCGCTGTCTCCCATCCGGACTGTCTGGGCGCGGACGAACCGCCCCCAACCGTCGGCCCCGGATTTTCACCAGGTCCACCGGGCGGCAGAGCCGTCCGGGTCGCGGGCTGACCACGGTTGGACCGTGGATCACCGCCGGTTCGGAATTTCACCGAGTCCCGCCAGCGCGTGGTGGGTACACGGGAAGTCTTACACGCCGATCCGGCTCCGCCGCCACCTAGGCGAGCTACTTCACAGCGGTATCACGCTCAGGTGACGCCGCGACGCCGGTCCACCGCCACGTACGAGCCCGGTTGACTCTTGGCGACCGTCTTCATCTCCGAGGCCATCGCGATCGCCTCGAGAGGGTCGGAGAACCGCTTGCCGGCGTCGGAGAGGGAGACCCCGATGGAGAGGGTGACCAGGGCGGCCCGCCGGATGGTGCCCCGCCGGTCCTTCAACTCGACGAAGCCGCGTTCCCGGTCGGTCGGGTCGTAGAGCGTGTCGGCGGCGTTCTCGAAGTCGACCACCGCCTGGGACGTCAACGGGCGCACCTGGTCCGGGGCGCAGACGATGACGAAGTCGTCACCGCCGACGTGACCGAGGAAGGCCGGTGGCAGCCCGACGCCCACCACCGCCCGGTGCAGGCTGCGGGCCAGCGCGGAGATGAAGTCGTCGCCACGGACGAAGCCGTACCGGTCGTTGACGCTCTTGAACCGGTCGATGTCGACGTAGCCGACCGCGTAGTCCACGCCCTGTCGGACCCGGTCGCTGATCTCCCGACGGATCCGGCTGTTGCCGGGCAGCCCGGTCAGCGGGGAGACCTCCCGGAACTCCTTGTTGCGGCGCAACGTGGACGACACCCGGGCCACCAGCTCGGCGGTGTCGAACGGCTTGACCAGGTAGTCGTCCGCGCCGGCGCTGAGCCCGTGCACCTTGTCGACGGTCATCCCCTTGGCCGTCAGCATGATCACCGGCAGGGCGGAGGTCATCGGGTCGGCGCGCAGCCGCCGGGTCAGCTCCAGCCCGTCGATCCGGGGCATCATGAGGTCGACCACCGCCAGATCCGGCCGCTGGCGCTCGATGACCTCCAGGGCCTCCTGGCCGTCACCGGCGTGGATCACCTCGAAGCCGTGCAGCCGCAGGTTGAAGTCGACGAAACGAGCGATGTCCTCGTCGTCGTCCACGACGAGGATGACGTCCTTGCGGTCGGCCTCGGGCTCCACCTCAGGCCCCGGGAGCCGCGCGTTCCGCCAGTGCCCGCAGGTGCCGTACCGCCTCCGCCGGATCGGCGGCCCCGTACACGGCGGTGCCGGCCACGAACGCGTCGGCGCCCGCCGCGGCCGCCTGCTCGATGGTGTCGGCGGCGATCCCGCCGTCCACCTCGATGCGCAGCTCCAGGTGCCCGGCCGACACGTGCCGCCGGGCCGTGCGCACCTTCTCCAGCAGCTGCGGAATGAACCGCTGCCCACCGAAGCCCGCCTTGATCGTCATGATCAGCAGGGTGTCGAAGCTGGGCAGCAGGTCCAGATAGGGCTCGATCGGGGTGTCCCGGTCGATGGCCAGGCCCGCCTTCGCACCGGCCGAGCGCAGGTCCTTGGCCAGCGCCACCGGGTCGTCGGAAGCCTCCGCGTGGAAGGTGACGTTGTACGCCCCGGCGTCGGCGTACCCGGGCGCCCACCGGCGCGGGTCCTCGATCATCAGGTGCACGTCGAACGGCATCGCCGTGACAGCCCGCAGGCTCTGCACCACGGGCAGCCCAATGGTCAGGTTCGGCACGAAGTGGTTGTCCATCACGTCGACGTGCAACCAGTCCGCGGCGTCCTCGACGGCACGGACCTCTTCGGCGAGGCGGGCGAAATCGGCGGCCAGGATGCTCGGCGCGACGATCGGCGGCGGTACGGTCACCGGGCCAGTGTACGAACGTGGCCACCCGCCACCGGCATCGCGGCACCAACTCCGACGCGCTGTGACCCAGCAGTGACCAGTGGTGCAGAATTGGACGCTCCGGATTCCTGAATCCGGACGAACAGACATCGGCGGCTGGCCGAACGACGGAAACGCGACGACACTCCAAGCGGGACGGTGCCGTAGGCTGCACGCCCGCCGGGGTCTCGCCGCGGGGCGCGGTGACCGGCCGCCAGCTCCCGGGAGGCAGACGATGCGACGGTGGCTTCCAGCGCTGGTGCTGGCCGGCGTCACGACGATGCTGCTGCTGACCGGCTGCACGCCGGCCCGGGGCGCGGACGGTGATCTCACCGACGACTGGCCGACGCTGCGGGTGCCCAAGCCGTTCACCCCCGCCACCGACACCTGCCTGCCGCGGATCGCCACCGTCGTGCAGGCCAGCACGTACGAGACGGTGGACTGCGCGCGCAACCACCTGGCCGAGACCATCCACGTCGGCACCTTCGTCGGCCCCGACGCGCTGACCGAGACCCGACCGGAACCCGGATCGTCGGCGCTGCGCACGGCCCGCGCCGAATGCGACCAGCGGGCCCGCGAGGTGCTCGGCGGTGACTGGCACACCGCCCGACTCGCGCTGTCCCTCGCGCTGCCGTCCGCGCCCGCCTGGGCCGGCGGCGCCCGCTGGTTCCGCTGCGACCTCAGCGAGACCGGCAGCATCGACAACACCCGCCCGGTGAACCGCACCGGCAGCCTGCGCGGGGCGTTGATCGGCGACGCGCCCCTGACGCACCGCTGCTTCGACCCGAAGCTGATCGGCGACAACCTCAACTACATGGCGCCGGTGCTCTGCACCGAGCCGCACCGCGCCGAGTTCGTCGGCGTCTACCAGGAGCGGGACATGAGTTGGGCGGAGTTCACCAAATCCGCCGAGCAGGCGCACCAGCGCTGCATGGCGTTGATCGCCGAGTACGCGGCGGTGCCCAACAACAGCGAGTTGCCGTACCGGGCCGGGTCCATCTACTACCCGCCCTCGCAGCGGGAGTGGGAGGAGGGCGACCGTGGAGTGCGCTGTTTCCTGTGGAGCGACGACCGCAAACTCACCCGCTCGATGCGCGGGGTCGGCCCCGAGGGACTGCCCGCGATCTGAGCATCGGTGCCGTATGCTGCTGCGCCGTGGCGCTACCGACCGGTTGGGTCCGGTCGGGGGCCACCGGCGGCGGGAGGTCGGGATGCGACGGTGGTTGGCGACGTTGGCCGGGGGCGGGGCGCTGGCCCTGGCGCTGGCCGGGTGCGGCGCACCCGCCGGAGTCGACAGTGACCTCACCGACGACTGGCCGGCGCCCGTCGCGGCGCAACAGTTCGTCCCCGCCGCCGACGTGTGCCACCAGAGCTCCCAGCAGGTCGGCTTCCTGACCGGCTACAACCCGACGCCGTGCACCGAGGCGCACCGGGTGGAGACCATGCACGTCGGCACCCTCACCGGCCCGGGCGCCGACGGCGGCGCGCCCCCGCAGCCCGGCTCGGCCGGCATGCGGTCCGCGCAGGCCGGGTGCGACACCGCGGTCAACAAGGCGGTGGGCGCCGACTGGCGTTCCGGGCGGCTCGGCCTGACCGTCGTGCTGCCGTCGCCGCAGGCCTGGTCGGGCGGGGCCCGCTGGTACCGCTGCGACGTCACCGAGATCGCCAGCATCGACGACACCGCCGTCGACCTGCGCACCGGCAGCCTCCGGGGCGCGTTGTCCGGCGCGGCCCCGCTGGCGTACCGCTGCTTCAACCCGAAGATGGTCAAGGACGACATCGACGAGATGGTGCCGGTCTCCTGCACCGCCAAGCACCACGCCGAGTTCGTCGGCGTCTGGCAGGCCCCGGACGTCAGCTACGCCAGGTTCACCAGCGACGTCAAGCGGACCCACCGGGCCTGCCAGACGATGATCGCCAAGTACGCCAAGGTTCCGGACAACTCCCAGCTGGACTTCCGCGCCGGGACGATCTACTACCAGCCGTACGAGGAGGAGTGGCGCAACGGCAACCGGGGCGTGCAGTGCTTCCTCTGGATCTCCGACCGGAACCTGACCCGGTCGATGAAGAACGCCGGCACCAAGGGCCTTCCGGTCACCTAGGCCAACGGCGTCCGGCCGGTCGGGTGACCGGCCGGACGCGTGGGTCGGATCAGCCCCGGCGTAGGACGGCGAGGAACATCGCGTCGGTGCCGTGGCGGTGTGGCCACAGCTGCACGGTCGGCCCGTCGCCGAGACCGGGCATGCCGGCCGGCAACAGCGGCCGGGCGTCCACGAAATCCACCGGAACCCCACTGCGGCGGGCCGCCTCGGTCACCGTCACGTGCGTCTCGACGGTGTGCGGCGAGCAGGTGACGTAGGCGACCAGGCCGCCCGGGCGGACCGCCCGCAGCGCCGCGCCGAGCAACTCCCGTTGCAGCCGGGTCAGCGGCGGCAGGTCGGACGGTTGGCGACGCCAGCGCGACTCCGGCCGACGACGCAGCGAGCCCAGCCCCGTGCACGGCGCGTCCACCAGCACCCGGTCGAAGTGCTGCTCCGGCACCTTCGGGTCGCTGCCGACATCCCGGCCGTCCATGGTCAGCACTGCCACCGGAAGATCCCGGGTCGCCAGCGAGACCAGCCGGGCCCGGTGCTCGGCCACCTCGACAGCTGTCACCCGGGCACCCCGCTGCGCGGCCAGCGCGCCGAGCAGGCCGGCCTTGCCACCCGGGCCGGCGCACAGGTCCAGCCACCGGCCGTCCGGGCCGTCCAACGGCGCGTCGGCGAGCGCGGCGGCCACCAACTGGGAGCCCTCGTCCTGGACGTGGGCACGGCCGTCGACCACCGCCGGGATGTCGCCCGGCGCGCCACCGGGCAGATAGACGGCGTACGGCGAGAAGGCGCCGGGCGCACCGCCGACCTGGTCGGCCAGCTCGATCGGATCGATCAGGCCGGGCCGGGCGCACAGGTGCACCGGCGGGCGCTCATTGTCCTCGATCAGGAGGCGGGCCGTCTCCCCCAGGTCGCCGCCGAGCGCCTCGGAGAAGGCCCGCACGATCCACTGCGGATGGCTGTACGCCAAGGCGAGGTGCCCGACCGGGTCGGTCTCCATCGGTGGGGCGAGCTTCGCCACCCAGGCGTCCGCGTCCCGGCTGGACACCTCACGCAGCACCGCGTTGGCGAAGCCGGTGGCCCCCGGTGCGACCGAGCGGACCAGGTCCACCGTGGACGAGACCGCGGCGTGCGCCGGCACCCGGGTGTGCAGGAGTTGGTACGCCCCGAGCCGCAGCGCGTCACGGACCGGCGGGTCGATCCGGGCCACGTCCCGGCCGGCCGCGTCGGTCAGGATCGCGTCCAGCGTGCCCAGGTTGCGCAGGGTGCCGTAGGTCAGCTCGGTGGCGAAGGCCGCGTCCCGACCGAACAGCCCCTCCTCGCGCAGGATGGTCGGCAGCACCAGGTTGGCGAACGCGTCGTCCCGGTGCACCGCCGCCACCGCCTCGTACGCGGCGCGACGCGGTCGGTCCAGTGGTGGCCGGGTCGGGCGGCGATCCCCGCCCCGGCCGGTCGACGGGCCGGAGCGCGTCGGGCGGGTTCCCTCCGGTGCCGTCACGCGAATTCCTCTCCAGCGCCGACCCGGACGCCGCGCGCCCAGTCGGTCGCGCCCATGGCCCGCTTGCCCGCGGCGCGGACCTCACCGAGACGCACCGGCACTGTCGCCGTGCCGACCAGCACCCGGGACTTCTCCACCAGCAACTGCCCCGGCTTCAGCTCGGGGCCGTCAGGCACCGGGGACACCGGGCCGAGCTTCACCCGCTCGTCGCGGAACGTGGTCCAGCCGCCCGGCGCGGGCGTGCAGGCCCGGATCCGCCGGTCCACGGCGAAGGCCGGGTCGCCCCAGCGCACCCGCGCGTCATCCACTGTCAGCTTCGGTGCCAGCGACACCCCGTCGGCGGGCTGCGGCTCGGCGCGGGCGGTGCCGTCGGCGATCGCGTCGAGCACCGCCACCAGCAGCCCGGCGCCGGAGTCGGCGAGCCGCTCCAACAGGTCACCGGAGGTGTCGGCGGGGCGGATCTCGTCGGTCAGCGTGCCGTAGACCGGCCCGGTGTCCAGGCCCTCCTCCAACTGGAAGACGCTGGCCCCGGTCAGCTCGTCGCCGTGCAGCACGGCGTGCTGCACCGGCGCGGCGCCACGCCACGCGGGCAGCAGGGAGAAGTGCAGGTTGATCCAGCCGTGCCGGGGGATCTCCAGGGCCGCCGGCGGCACCAGTGCGCCGTAGGCGACCACCGGCACGCAGTCCGGCTCCAGCTCGCGCAGCCGGTCGAGGAACTCCGGGTCGCGGGGGCGGGCCGGGGTGAGCACCTCCACGCCATGCTCGTCGGCCCACGCGCCGACCGGGGAACGGGACAGACCGCGGCCACGCCCGGCGGGCGCGTCGGGCCGGGTGACCACGGCCACCAGCTCGTGCCGGGAGGCGGCGACGGCGGCCAGGGCGGGCACGGCGACGGCCGGCGTACCGGCGAAGATCACGCGCATCCGGGTCAGCGCCCCAGACCGAAGGGGTCGCTGATGTGCGGGCTGAGCTTGACAGTGGGCGGGGCCGCCGCGTCGTACCACTCGGCCTGGCGGATCGCCTTCATGGCTTCCTTGCGCCCCTCCGGGTCCAGTCGGTCCAGGAAGAGCACCCCGTCGAGGTGGTCGGTCTCGTGCTGCACGCAGCGCGCCATCAGACCGGTGCCGACGATCTGCACCGGGTCGCCGAACGAGCTGAAGCCCTTGGCGACCACGTTCTGCCGGCGCTTGGTGTCGAAGTACAGCCCGGGGATCGACAGGCAGCCCTCGGGGCCGTCCTGTTCCTCCTCGTCGGGGAACTCCAGCACCGGGTTGATCAGGTGCCCGAGGACGTCGTCGACGTCGAAGGTGAACACCCGCAGGCTCACACCGAGCTGCGGCGCGGCCAGGCCGGCGCCGTTCTGCTCACGCATCGTGTCGGTGAGGTCGGCGACGAGCCGACGGAGCTCGGCGTCGAAGTCGACCACCGGATCGGCCGGCGTGCGCAGCACCGGATCCCCAAACAGACGGATGGGCTGGACGGTCACGCGGGACGGCTCCTTCTTCGGGGTGGACGAGCGGTGCCGTACCAGTCTACGGAGTGCCCGGCCGGACGCCGGGCGGCGCACCTCGATCAACCACCGCCGGTGTGCCCAGCGTCACCGGGCGGCCCGGTCGAGCAGGTCACGCACCCGCTCGGCGTCCGGGTGGCCGAGGTCGTCGAGGATGCCCAGGGCCCGCCGCCAGGTGCGCGCGGCACCGGCCGCGTCCCCCACCGCCTGGCGGCTCTCGCCGAGCCGGGACAGGGTGTCCGCCTCGTCGTAGCGGTCGCTGACCCGCCGGTACAGCCCGAGCGCCCGCTGGAAGCAGCGGATCGCGGCCCGGTGTTCACCGAGCCGGGCGTGGATGAAGCCGAGGCTGTCCCAGGTGTTCGCCTCACCGTGCCGGTCGCCTGTCGTCCGCAGCAGCGCCAACGCCTCCCGGCAGTGGCTGAGCGCCGGCGGGTACCGACCGAGCTGGGCGTACGCCCACCCCACCGCGTTGCGGGCGCTGGCCTCCCCGGCGACGTGGCCGGCGCTGCGGTACAGCGCCAGGGCGCGCTCGCTCTGCTCCAGCGACTCGGCGTGCCGGCCGAGCCCGTCGAGCATCGCGCCGAAGGCCCGGTGGGTGCGCGCCTGCCCGGTGTGGTCACCCAGCTCGGCGAAGATCGTCAGGGCCTGGCGGTAGTTCCTCGCCGCCTCGTTGACCCGACCCAGCCGGGACAGCACCCGGGCGAGGTCGCGGTGGGCGTTCGCCTGCCCGGGTCGGTCGCCGCTGCGCTGCGCCCCGGCCAGGGCGTTGCGCTGGGCCACGGCCAGGTCCGGCCACCGCCCCCGACGTTGCAGGAAGTCCACGAGTGTCCAGGCCAGCTGCCAGGCGTGGCCGTCGAACCCGGTCCGCCTCGCGTGGGCGACCGCCGCCAGCAGCACCGGGTACTCGGCGGTGAACCAGGCGAGCGCCGAAGCGAGGTCGCTGATCTCCTCGGGCACCACGCCCGGTGCCGCGGCGGCGAGGGTGACCGGATCGCGGCCCGGTTGCAGCAGCAGGGCCGCCGCGTGCGCGGTGTGCAGGTAGTGGTCCAGCCCACGCCGGATCGCGGCCCGCCGGGCCGGCGCCGGTTCGAGCCGTTCGACCTGCTCGGCCGCGTACGCCCGGAGCAGGTCGTGCGCGCCGAACCGGCCGGGGGCGTGCTCGGTGACGAGGTGGGCGTGGGCCAGCTCCGCCAGCAGTCGGGGCGCCTGGGCCCGGGGCAGTCCGGCCAGGCTGGCCGCCGCCGCGAACCCGATGTCCGGTCCGGGGTGGCAGCCGATGAGCCGGAACAGCCGCGCCGCCGCCGGGGTGAGGCTCCGGTACGACCAGGAGAAGACGGCCTGCACGTCGGTGCCGGCGTCCCCACCGTCGAACGAGTCGAGTGGTCGCGGCGCCGCCCGCAGCTCGGCGGCGAGCACGGCCAGTGGGAACTCCGGCTTCTCCGCGCCTCTCGCGGCGAGCACCGCCAGCGCCAGCGGCAGCCGGGCGCACCGTTCGATGATCTCGTCCACCGCCTGTGGCTCGGCCGCCAACCGGTCCGCGCCGAGCCGCCGCGCCAACAGTTGCCAGGCCTCGGCGGTGCTGAGCAGGTCGACGCCGATCGGCCGGGCACCGTCGGCGGCGATCAGGCCGGCGAGCCGGTTGCGACTGGTGACCAGGACCAGGCAGCTCGGGCTGCCGACCAGCAGGGGCCGGACCTGGTCGGCGTCGCGGGCGTTGTCCAGCAGCACCAGCATCCGGCGGCCCGCGAGCAGGCTGCGGTAGAGGCCCACCTGCGCGGGCAGGTGGGTGGGGATGCGCTCGGGCGGCACCTCGAGCGCCTCCAGGAAGCCCCGAACCACCTCGACGGCCGTCACCACCGTCCCGGTCGAGTCGAACCCGCGCAGGTCGACGTAGAGCTGACCGTCCGGGAAGCGATCGGCGACCCGGTGCGCCCAGTTGACGGCGAGGGTCGTCTTGCCGACCCCGGCGGTGCCGGACAACGTCAGGACGGTGACCGGGGCCACGGCGTCGTCGCCGCCCGCCACGGTCCCGGCGCACTCGGCATCGAGCCGCGCGAGTTGGGTCGCGCGTCCGACGAACCCGGGCAGTGCCGGGGGCAGTTGACGGGGCACCGGGAACCGGGGGGACGTCGTTGCGGTACGCGGGCCGCCGGCCCTGGCCCGGACGACCGACCGGCCGGTGGCGGCGTGCTCCCGGTTCGGGCGTCGGCGGCATTCCTCGACCCGGTCCCGCGCGGTGGCCAGCACGCCCTGCTCGGCGGGGGTCGCCCCGAGCAGTCGGATGAGGACGTCGAACCGCTCCGGCGGCGGCAGGATGTTGCCGGCGAAGTACTCCCCGATGATCCCGCGTGACCAGCCGGTCTTCGCTGCCAGCTGCCGGTACGTCAGCAGCGTCTCGCCCTGCTGCCGCGCCTCGCGCCGACGCAGCTGGCGCAGCACCCCGGCCAACTCCGGCAGGGTCTGCGCCTCGGCGGCGGCCCGGGCCAGCTCGAACGCCAGCGGCGACCCATGTGACGTGTGATGAGCACCGGAAGGTACCCACTGGTCAGACATGCGGCCCCCACCCCCGGTCGTCCGGCCCCCCGGACACGCACGGGCAGGGTAATTCCGCCCACTCGCCGATCGATAGACAGTTGCCAATCTATGACAGTTCCACTGCGGACCGTCACCGGCCGGCGCCGTCCAGCGGTGTCCAGTCCCGTCCAGGATCCGCCCCGCGACGCGGGCGCCGGTGCCACCGTCCTGGTGCGGGCACGGCCCGCTCCACGACCCCTGGGGGAAGAGGTACCCGATGATCCGTCCACACCCGACCACCCGACGCCCGGTGGCGCTGCTGCGTCGCGTCGCCGTCGCCGCGATCGGTCTCACGCTGCTCGCCGCGGGCCTGACCACCACCCCGGCCGCCGCCGCACCGGGCGGCAAGGCCACCACCGCCGGATCCTTCGTCGACAGCACACCGGTGCCCGGTGGCTTCGCCTCCTGGTCAGAGCTGCTCCGGCTGCAGCAGCGCATGAACACCGCCGCCGAGCGGATCACGAAGGTGGCCGAACGCAGCCCGAACTCCGGCTTCGCCGGCATCGTCGCCGACCCCACCACCCGCCACCTCCAGGTCTACTGGAAGGGTGAGCCGCCGGCGAGCCTGGTGGCCACCGCCCGGGCCACCGTCGCCACCCAGGTGCTGCCCGCCGCGTACTCGCAGCGGGAACTGCTTGCCGCAGCCGATCGGCTGCGGGCGAAGGCCGGAAACGAGATCACCACGGTCGGGCCGCGCGCCGACGGGGCCGGCCTGCTCGTCGGCACGCAGGACGGGCTGCTCGGCGCGACGGCCATGGCCGGCGTGCCGGTGACCGTGCAGACCAGGGTCGCCGCCGCGCCCGCGACGCGGTGGGACGACAGCGCGCCGTGGTGGGGCGGTGCCGCCTGGCGCAACGCCACCACCGGCGGTGGCTGCTCGACCGGCTTCGGGGTCTTCAAGAACGGGAACGCGCGGATCCTCTCCGCCGCGCACTGCGGCAACCTCAACAACGTCGCGACCGACCCGACCGGCCAGTCGATGGGCACCGTCAGCACCCGCAACGCCGGCACCGACACCCTGCTGTTGTCGGCCGGCGCCGGCGGCCGGGTCTTCAACAACAGCACCGCCGCGAACGGCGACGTGGTCAGTGAGTTCAGCAACCAGGTGATCGGCGCGTCGGCCAGCCAGGTCGGCAACTGGGTGTGCACCTCCGGCGCGTACTCCGGCACCCGCTGCTCGATCCAGGTGAAGGCCCGCAACCTCTGCATCAACGTGCGCGACTTCGGTCAGGTCTGCGGCCAGGTCCAGGCGGAGAACACCACCGGCACCAACGCCGTCGGCCAGGGCGACAGCGGTGGCCCGGTGGAGATCGTGAACGCGGCGAACACGCTCCAGGTCTGGGCGACCGGAACCAACACCGCCATCGACGACACCTTCACGTCGACGGCCTGTACCGGCTACGTGAAGACCGGCCGGGTCTGCGCCTGGCGGTTCTACTACGAGGACATCTTCTCCGGCATGGCCGGCGTCGGCGCCACGGGCGTCGTCCTCGGCTGAGACGTCGCGGCGACCGCCGTACGACTCGGTGGCCGGGCCGGCGCGCGTACCCGCGCGTCGGCCCGGTCTCGCGCCGGGTTCAGACGCTGGCGCCCGGGTCCCCCGCGAGCACCGCGTCGCCACGGAGCAGCGCCGGCTCGGGCAACGGCAGTTGGATCTTGTGAGCCGCCTCCCAGTCGTAGATCAGGCCGGGGCGCACCTGGGCGGCGAAGTAGTCGATCGCGGTCATCCCACCCACCACCGGCTCGTCGACCTCGGCGACCAACTGGGCCGGGACCAGGGAGAACCCGTTCTGCAGAGCGGCGCTGAGGCGGCGGTGACCGTCGACGACGAAGAAGTACTCACCGGTGAACCCGATCTTCAGCGGTTCGAGGGCCTCGTCGCCCGCCTCGGCCACCCCACCGACGAAGTCGGTGTCCCACAGGCCCCGCAGGGTGGCGATGTCCTCGGTCGGGTAGACCCGGGCCGGGTCCAGCAGCAGCAGCGGCGGCGCGTCCCGCAGCACCTCGGCGCCGAGGGTGCCCTCGTACGCGGCCACGATGTGCTCGATCACCTCGGCGGCGGACGCCCGGGTGGTGTCGCAGATCAGGTCATAGTTGCGCAGCCGGGCCTTGTCCACCCCGTACCGGATGATGAACCGGCTCCGCTCGCTCGCGCTGCGCTCACGGAGCTTGGCCTTGGCCTCCTCCAGGGAGGCGTAGCTCTCCGCCGGCCCGGACGGTCGGGCGAGCACCCGGCGGGCCGCCTCACCCGGCTCGGTGATCATGTGCACCTTGAGCGCGTCGGTGAAGAAGTGCCAGGCCAACCGGGAGTCCATGATGAGGCGCTCACCGGAGGCGGCGATGTCCCGCTGGAGCTGGTCGACGTAGCCGTCGACGGCCTGGTCCAGCTCGGCGTGCAGGTTGAGCTGCAGCGCGGTCATCTGCCGCTGCTGCGCCATCTCCCGGTAGAGGTCCCCCACGCTGACCCGGCGCATGCCGAGCCGCTTGGCGATCTCGACCGACACGGTGCTCTTGCCGCTGCCGAGGTCGCCGTTGAAGACGATCGATTGTCCAACGGTCACGACTGGTCCACCCCTGATCACCGGCTCATTGACATCATCGACCTCGCGCCCGACGGACGCGTTTCCGCCATCGTCGCGCCATCCCGCGGCGACTCCAGCTCGGCGCGGCTGACGCCCCCTCGCGACCTGGAGCCCGTCGTACGCCTCGGCATGACGGGCGATGCTACCACTCGGCCGCCACCGGTTTGCCGGACGCGGTGTGCGAGGGCACCCCCGGTGGGCCAGCTCCCCCACCGCCGGCACCGGCCGAAACGCCTCAGAACAGGCTCAGCGGATCGACCTGGAGACGAACCGGATCGGCGGCCTTGCGGGCGGCCCGCGCACCAGCGGCCGAGTGCAACGCCTCCGCGAGCGCGCCAGCCCGGGCCCGGGGCACCCGGACCAGCATCCGCTCCCGACCCTCCTCGGCCGGCACCGGCCCGAGCACCTCGGCGTCGTCCGGCAGCCGGGCCGCGGCCAGCAGGTCCGCCACCGCCTCGGCCGGGCCGGTGACACTCGCCATCCGGACGGCCGGTGGAAAGCCCAGCTCGCGGCGCTCGGCCAGCTCCCGGCCGGCGAACCAGCCGGCGTCCCAGCGCAGCAGCGCCTGCACGGGGGCGAGCGCGCCGTCGGCGACCACCACCACCCGACCGGCCGGCGCCGGGCGGGCCAGCGCCGCCGCCGCCAGCCAGCGGCGCAGCGCCTCCTCACCGGCGCGCAGGTCGGCCCGGGTCAGCAGGGCCCACGAGTCGAGCAGCAGCACCGCGCCGTAGCCTCCCTCGGCGACCGGCTCGGCGCCCGGCGTGGCCACCACCAGGGCGGCACCACCGGGTACGTCGGTCAGCACCTCCTCGCGCCCCGAGGTGCGCACCGGGACGCCGGGGAACGCCCGGCCCAGCTCCTCGGCGGTGCGCCGGGCGCCGGTGACCGCAGCCCGCAGCCGCCGCCCACCGCACTGCGGGCAGGCGTACGCGGCCGCCACCCGGGCGCACCACCGGCAGGCCGGGGTGCCGCCGGCAGCGGGCAGCGCGAGCGGGCCGGCGCAGTGCACGCAGCGGGCCGGAGTGCGGCACTCGGCGCAGGAGATCGACGGCAGGTAGCCGCGGCGGGGCACCTGCACCAGCACCGGCAGGTCCTGGCGGAGCGCGTCGCGGGCGGCCGTCCAGGCCAGGCTGGGCAGTCGGGCGGTGGCCGCCCCGGGGTCACGGGCCAGTTGGGGGTCGTCCCCGGTCGGCGCGATGGCCGGGACCCGCGCCCGTACGGTGCTCCGGTCGGCGACCACCTCCCGCGCCCAACCGGTCTCCACCAGCAGCTGCCCCTCGGCCGTGCGGGCGTACCCGCCGACCAGCGCGCCGGCCTCGGCGAGGTGGACGCGGGTGAGCAGCACGTCGCGGGCGTGCGGGTAGGGCGCCCGGGGCTCGGAGTGCAGGTCGTCACCGTCGTCCCAGATGGCGACGAGGCCGAGTCGGGCCACCGGGGCGAACATCGCCGCCCGGGTGCCGATCACCACCGGCACCTGGCCCCGGCGAGCGGCGAGGAACGCCCGGTACCGCCGGGCCGGGCCGAGGGCCGCGGAGAGGCTGACGTGCCGCCCCGGGCCGAGCACTGTGGTGAGCGCGGCGTCGAGCCGGTCGAGGTCCCGTGCGTCGGGCACCACGACCACCGCGCCGCGCCCACCGGCGACGGTGGCCGCCACCGCATCGGCGTAGCGGGCCGCCCAGTCCTCGCCGGGCAACGCCGACCAGACCGCGCGGGGCGCCCGGCCGTCGGTGAGCGCGCGCAGCATCGCCGGGCCGGTCGGGTAGTCACGCCAACCGCGCGGGTCGACCGCCCCGGTGGGGGCGGCCGGGGTGGGCTGCTCGTCGCGGGGCTCCTTCTCCACCCGCGCGTGCCGGGGTGGCACGGCGAGCCGGAGCACGTCGGCGAGGCTGCCCGCGTAGCGGTCGGCGACCGCCCGGGCCAGCCGGGCGATCTCGGGGGCCAGCACCGGCTCCGGCGAGACCACCTTCTCCAGGTACGCGAGGCGGCCGGTGTGCCCGGAGTCGTCGGCGCGCGACAGCAGCCACCCGTCGACGAGTTGCCCGGCGAAGCGCACCTTCACCCGGGTCCCGGGCACCGCCACCTCGTCCAGCTCCGCCGGCACCAGGTAGTCGAACGGCCGGTCCAGGTGCGCCAGGCCGACATCCACGCAGACGCGCGCGACCGGCGACCCATCCGCGGGTCGCCGGTCGCTGCGCTTGGTGGTGGTCAGGCTCCCGCGGCCGACTTGAGGTCGGCGGCCCGGTCGGTGCTCTCCCAGGTCAGGTCCGGCAACTCCCGGCCGAAGTGGCCGTACGCGGCGGTCTGCTGGTAGATCGGGCGGAGCAGGTTGAGGTCCCGGATGATCGCCGCCGGACGCAGGTCGAACACCTCGCCGACGGCCTTCTCGATCGAGGCGACGGGCACGGTCTCGGTGCCGAACGTCTCGATGAAGAGGCTCACCGGGTGCGCCTTGCCGATGGCGTAGGCGACCTGCGCCTCGCACCGCTCGGCCAGACCGGCGGCGACCACGTTCTTGGCCACCCAGCGCATCGCGTACGCGGCCGAGCGGTCCACCTTGGACGGGTCCTTGCCGGAGAACGCGCCGCCGCCGTGGCGGGCGTATCCGCCGTAGGTGTCGACGATGATCTTGCGACCGGTCAGCCCGGCGTCACCCATCGGGCCGCCGATCTCGAACCGGCCGGTCGGGTTGACCAGCAGCCGGTAGCCGTCGGTGTCCAGACCGAGGCTCTCCAGCTCCGGGGCGATCACGTGGTCACGAACGTCGGGGGTGAGCAGCGAGTCCAACGAGATGTCGGCGGCGTGCTGGCTGGACACCACAACGGTGTTCAGCCGGACCGGGCGCAGCCCCTCGTACTCGATGGTGACCTGGGTCTTGCCGTCCGGCCGCAGGTACGGGATCGTGCCGTCCTTGCGCACCGCCGAGAGGCGACGGGCCAGCCGGTGGGCGAGCGCGATCGGCAGCGGCATCAGCTCGGGCGTCTCCGAGCAGGCGAAGCCGAACATCATGCCCTGGTCGCCGGCGCCCTGCGCGTCCAGCGCGCTCTCCGACGCCCCGGTCCGCAGTTCGAAGGCGTTGTCCACGCCCTGCGCGATGTCCTCGGACTGCGCGCCGATGGAGACGCTGACGCCGCAGGAGGCGCCGTCGAAGCCCTTCTTCGACGAGTCGTAGCCGATGTCGAGGATGGTCCGGCGGACGATCGTCGGGATGTCGGCGTACGCCTTGGTGGTCACCTCACCGGCGATGTGTACCTGACCGGTGGTGATCATGGTCTCCACCGCCACGCGGCTGTGGGGGTCCTCGGTCAGCAGCGCGTCGAGGATGCCATCGCTGATCTGGTCAGCGATCTTGTCCGGGTGGCCTTCCGTGACCGATTCGGACGTGAAGAGACGGCGTGTCACGGCACTCCTAAGCGTGTGAGGTCGTTCCGCGGCAGTCTAATCACCACTGCGGCCGGTGTCGGGATCGGTCGCGTCCTGTTCCACCCGTCAGGAGCGGCCGGGCAGCCGCGCCACGACGAGATCCCACACGGCGTCGGCCACTGCCTCCTTGGCCTGCTCGGGCAGCCGGCTGACCGAGCCGTCGGCGCCGATGACCGTCACCGTGTTGGTGTCGGCGCCGAAGACCAGGTCCGGACCGACCTCATTGATCACGATCAGGTCGGCCCGCTTCCGGGCGAGTTTCGCCCGGCCGTTGGCCTCGGCGTCGCCGGTCTCGGCGGCGAACACCACCAGCACCTGCTCCGGTCGTTTGCGCTGGCCGAGCTCCGCCGCGATGTCCGGATTCGTGACGAGCTCGATGGTGGGCGCGACACCGTCGTCCGACTTCTTGATTTTGCCAGGCGCGTACGTCGCGGGCCGGAAATCGGCCGGAGCCGCCGCCATGACCACCGCGTCGGCGTCGACGGCGGCCTTGACCGTCGCCTCCCGCAGCTCGGCGGTGGTGCCCACCCGGATCAGGTCGACGCCGGCCGGGTCGGCGAGGTCGACGTTCGCCGCGACCACGGTGACCCGGGCACCCCGGGCGACCGCCGCGCGCGCGAACGCGTACCCCTGCTTGCCCGACGAGCGGTTACCCAGGAAGCGGACCGGGTCCAGGGGCTCGCGGGTGCCACCGGCGGTGACGACCACCCGGCGACCGGCCAGGTCGGCGGGAGCCGCGTCACCACGGGCCAGGAGCCGAACGGCGACCGCGAAGATCTCCGCCGGGTCCGGCAGCCGACCCTTGCCGGTGTCGGCGCCGGTGAGCCGGCCGACGGCGGGTTCGATGACCCGCACCCCCCGGGAGCGCAGCGTGGCGACGTTGGCCACGGTGGCGGGATGTTCCCACATCTCGGTATGCATGGCCGGGGCCAGCAGGACCGGGCAGCGGGCGGTCAGCAGGGTGTTGGTGAGCAGGTCGTCGGCGAGGCCGTGGGCGGCCTTGGCGAGCAGGTCGGTGGTGGTCGGCGCGACCACCACCAGGTCGGCCTGCTTACCGAGCCGGACGTGCGGCACCTCGTGGACGTCGGTCCAGACGTCGTCGGCGACGGGTTGACCGGAGAGCGCGGCCCAGGTCGGCGCTCCCACGAACCGGAGCGCCGACGCGGTGGGCACGACCCGAACCCGGTGACCGGATTCGGTGAAGAGTCGCAGCAGCTCGCACGCCTTGTAGGCGGCGATGCCGCCACCGACCCCGAGGACGATCGAGGCGGACATCGGCCAGCGGGGGCTTACGGCTGGTCGGTCGGCTCGGCGGTGAGCAGGCCCGAGTTGATCTCGCGCATGGCGATCGAGAGGGGCTTCTCCTGCGGGGTGGTCTCGACGAGCGGACCGACGTACTCCAGCAGACCCTCACCGAGCTGGCTGTAGTAGGCGTTGACCTGGCGCGCGCGCTTGGCGGCGAAGATGACCAGCGCGTACTTCGACGTCGTCTTCTCGAGGAGCTCGTCGATCGGCGGGTTGGTGATGCCTTCGGGGTTGGCGATGGATCCCACGAATTAACCTCTGCGTCTTTCGAGCCGCGCGGACGCGGTGCTGAGTCTCAACGGTGGCCGGCCGTCAGCCACGCACGCGCGACCAGGCCGGATCCGGATAAGAAGAACCGAGTAAGCCTACCAGCTCTTCAACCACCCGTTCGGTGTGGTCGTGGGTCAGCGTGTGCTCGACGGTGGCGACCACCGTGGCGTCCGGGGCGTACCCGGGTGGGCTCAGCAGCACCAGCCGAGCGTCGGGCAGGCGCGCGCGGACCAGTGGGGTGCCGCGCAGGTCGAGCGGGAGCAGCACCGGCTGCCCGGCGTCGAGCCGGGCGCGCAGCGGCGGGTACGGGGTGCCCCGGCGGTAGGAACCGATCCGGGACCATTCCAGCAGCTCACCGTCGACGATCCGGCGATCGAACTCGGCGGGGGCGAGGAAGACGCGGTCCACCCCGTCGATCTCCGACTCCCGGCGCGGCCTGGTGGTTGCCGCGACCGGGATCCACACGGACGGAGAACGCGCCCGGACGAGCTCGACGACACTCTCCCTGCCGGATCCCGAAGGTCCAGCCAGGACAGTGAGCCGAGCCGCCGGGCGCGCCTCGTCATCCGTGCTCACTGCTTGTTTCTACACGCTGCCAGGTTCAGTTGGCGGCGAACTCTCCAAGCAGTGCCTTGCGCTGCTGCTCGCCGAGGCCACGCAGGCGACGGCTGTCGGCGATCTTGAGCTTCTCCATGATCTGGGTAGCCCGGATCTTGCCGATGCCCGGCATGGCCTGCAGGACGGCCGACACCTTGAGCTTGCCGACGACGTCGTCGCTCTCGGCCCGCTCGAGGACGGCACCGAGAGTGGTCTTGCCCTGCTTGAGCTGCTCCTTCAGCTGAGCACGGGCCTTGCGGATCTCCGCGGCCTTCTCGAGCGCGGCAGCGCGTTGTTCGGGGGTCAGTGACGGGAGCGGCACCAGTTCTCCTCAGGTCCCTATCGCGGCGGGCGGGGCGCACCGCCGCATCTGTGAAACGTGGTGTCGCTGTGAACCAAGGGGTCCATGGTTCCCAGCGCGGGGAAAACTAGCGGCCAACGGAGCTTTCGGCAACGTGGGGGCCGCATGATCACCGTAGAGTGACCGACCCGTCAGTCAGTCACCGGGCAGGCAGAACGGCCCGGCAGTCGACCAGAACGCGGTCCGCGGCGGCCCGCAACGCGCCCACGTCGGGGCCCGCCGAGAGCACTTCCCGGGAGTACGACGGGAGCACCGAGGCGAGGCTGGAACCGAAGACGGTACGCAGATCGGCCGCGCCGGCACCCTGCGCGCCGAGCCCCGGAGCGAGCAGCGGGCCCCCCACTCCGGACAGGTCGTGACCGGTGTCACCGATGGTCGCGCCAACCACCAGTCCGAAGCTCCCGAGCGGGGACGCACCCCTGTTGAGCTGGGAAATCTCGTCAATCACGGTCTGCGCCACGGTCCGGCCGTCGGCGGTGACGGCCCGCTGCACGGCCGCGCCCTCGGGGTTGGACGTGAGGGCCAGCACGAACACACCGCCGCCGTGCTCGGCGGCCAACTCGAACATCGGCGCCAGCGAGCCGACCCCGAGGTAGGGGCTCGCGGTGACCGCGTCGACATAGACAGGACTGGATGGGTCAAGGTACGCGGCGGCGTACGCGCTCACCGTCGAGCCGATGTCGCCCCGCTTGACGTCGAGCAGAACGAGCGAGCCGGCATCTCGTAACTGTCGGATAGTTGACTCAAGAATCGCCACACCTCGGGATCCGAATCGCTCGAAAAAGGCCGACTGAGGCTTGACCACCGCAACCCGGTCACCGAGAGCTTCGACGACGGTTCGGCTGAACCGGTCGAGCCCATGCACGTCGTCCGGAAGGCCCCACTGGGCCAGCAGACCGGGATGCGGGTCGATGCCCACACAGAGTGGGCCCCGCTCGGTGATCGCCCGGTGCAGCCGGGTACCGAAGCTCTCCATGGGAGTGTTCCCCTCTTCTCGTCCGGACGGCTGCCCCGCCCGGGTAACCGTCGACCCGGTGACCGGGCCGACTCAGCCGACCGCCACCGCCGCCGCGACCGAGGTCGCGATGCGGGCCAGGTCGACGTCGTCGGTGACGTACGGCGGCATCGTGTAGATCAGGTCGCGGAACGGACGCAGCCACACCCCCTGGGCGACGGCGGCGGCGGTGGCCGCGCCGAGGTCGACCTCGTGATCGAGCTGGACCACGCCGATCGCGCCGAGCACCCGCACGTCGGCCACGCCCGGCGTGCCCCGCAGCGGCTCCAGGCCGGCGCGCAGGCCGGCGCCGATCCTGGCGACCTGGCCGGCCCAGTCTCCGGCCCGCAGCAGCCCGATGGAGGCGTTCGCCACCGCGCAGGCCAGGGGGTTGCCCATGAACGTGGGCCCGTGCGCCAGCACACCGGTAGCCGAGATGCCCCGGGCGACCTCCGGGGTGCACAGCGTCGCCGCGAGGGTCAGGTACCCGCCCGTCAACGCCTTGCCCACGCACAGCACGTCCGGCGTCACACCGGCGTGCCCGGCGGCGAACATCTCACCGGTCCGGCCGAAGCCGGTGGCGATCTCGTCGAAGATCAGCAGAATTCCGTGCGCGCGGGTCACCTCACGCAGCACCCGCAGGTAGCCCGGATGGTGGAAGCGCATTCCACCGGCGCCCTGGACGACCGGTTCGACGATCACGGCGGCCAGCTCGTCGGCGTGCCGTTCGACGGTCTCCACCAGCGCCGCCACGTACGCGTCGTCGGGCGGATCGGTGAAGCCGCCCGGCGGCACCGGGGCGAACACCTGCCGGGGCAGCACGTCGCCCCACAGGTGGTGCATCCCGCCCTCCGGGTCGCAGACGCTCATCGGGTGGAACGTGTCACCGTGGTAACCACCCCGCCAGGTGGCCAGCCGGCGGCGCTGGGGCCGGCCGACAGCCCGCTGGTACTGCAGGCACATCTTCACCGCCACCTCGACGCTGACCGAGCCGGAGTCGGCCAGGAACACGTGCTCCAGGCCGTCCGGGGTCAGTTCGACGAGCGTCTGGGCGAGCCGCACCGCAGGCTCGTGGGTGAGCCCGCCGAACATCACGTGGCTCATCCGGCCGAGCTGGTCGGTCACCGCCGCGTCCAGCACCGGGTGCCGGTACCCGTGGATCGCCGCCCACCAGGACGACATCCCGTCCACCAGCTCCCGCCCGTCGGCCAACCGCAGCCGTACGCCTTCGGCGCTCCGCACCACGTACGGCGGGTTCGCGGGCGGCAGCGCGGCATACGGGTGCCAGACATGGGCCCGATCGGCGGCCAGAATCTCCTCAGGTGTCACGCGTACTCCTCCGTGCCTCGAACCGTCCGGACGACGGACGTCCTGCGGCCGGGCCGGGCCGGGCCGAACCGCCCCGCCGCCGCCGTCCGGCCCGCCGCGCCCGCACCTCGCCGCCTGCCTTTGCTCTGCACCCGCGGAGGCGACACCCGCTGGTCGGGGGCCGCGCTCCTGGTGGTGCGTCCACGGGTGCAGAGCAAAGGGGCAACAACCGGCGAGGGGTCCCTGGCGCGGAGCGGGCTCTGCACCCCGGCTGCGCCGGGTCAGCACCAGGCTGGCTACGGTCACCGGCCGGCGACGGGGTCCGGTGCCGTCGACGGGGGCGCGGACCCGGCGGTCGCGCGGACGGCGGCCCGCACCAGGGCCGGACCCCGGTAGATGAAGCCGGTGTAGAGCTGCACCAGGGCGGCGCCGGCATCGAACATCCGGGCCGCGTCGTCCGGGTCCAGCACACCACCGACGCCGATGATCGGCAGCCGGCCGCCGGTCTCACGGTGCACGAACGCGACCACGTCGCGGGCCCGCCCGGTGAGCGGCCGACCGGAGAGACCACCGGCCTGCGCGCCGCGCTCGACGTCGACGCCGGCGAGCCCGTCGCGCGACAGGGTGGTGTTGGTGGCGATCACCCCGGCGGCGCCCCGGGCCAGGCAGACCTCCAGCAGCTCGGCGATCGCCGCCTCGGTCAGATCCGGCGCGATCTTGACCAGCACCGGCTTCTCCCCCACCAGCGCGCCGAGCAGCGCGTCCAGGTGGGCGCGGTCCTGCAACGACCGCAGACCCGGGGTGTTCGGTGAGGACACGTTCACCGCGAAGTAGTCACCGTGCCCGCGCAGCGCCCGGTACGAGGCGAGGTAGTCCTCGACCGCCTCGTCGAGCGGTGTCACCTTGGACTTGCCCAGCGAGATGCCCAACGGCACCCCGAGCGGGCGCGGCAGCGCCGCCAGCCGGGCGGCCAGCGCGGCGGCACCGGCGTTGTTGAAGCCCATCCGGTTGACCACCGCCTCGCTGGCCGGCAGCCGGAACAGCCGGGGCCGGGGGTTGCCCGGCTGGGCGTGCGCGGTGACCGTGCCGACCTCCACGAACCCGAAGCCGAGCGCCGGCCAGGCCGGCAACGCCGCGCCGTCCTTGTCCATGCCGGCGGCCAGGCCGACCGGGTTGGGGAAGCGCACCCCGAACACCGTGCGCGGCGCGGCGACCGCGTACCGGGACCGCAGCGCGGCCAGCGCGGCCGGCCGCCGCGACACTGCCGCCAGCCGCCGCAGCGTCCACTCGTGCGCCGTCTCGGCGTCCCCGCCGCCGAGCCGGAACAACCACGGCCGTACCGCCCGCTCGAACACTGTCACTGGGCCGCCCGCAGGATGGCGTGCAGGTCCTGCAGAGGCCGGACCTGCATGTCGCCGCGGATACGCGCCTCGATGCCCATCACCGCCGCCGCCGCGCCGGGAACGGTGGTGATGCAGGGGATGTCCGCGGTGACGGCCGCGCTGCGGATCTCGTAGCCGTCCGAGCGGGCGCTGGCACCGGAACCCTGCGGGGTGTTGATCACCAGCGCCACGTGGCCGCCGCCGATCAACGACACCGCGTCATCGCCCGCACCGGCCTGGTAGTGCTTGCGGATCTGCTCACAGGCGATGCCGTGGCGGCGCAGCACCTCGGCCGTGCCGGCGGTGGCGACAATCTCGAAGCCCAGATCCGCCAGCCGCTTGATCGGGAAGATCATGCCGCGCTTGTCGCGGTTGGCCACCGAGACGAAGATCTTCCCGGCGGTCGGCAACGACCCGTACGCGGCCGACTGACTCTTGGCGAAGGCGTGCCCGAAGTTGGTGTCGATGCCCATCACCTCGCCGGTCGACTTCATCTCCGGGCCGAGCAGCGAGTCGATCCCCTTGCCCGCGCGGGTCCGGAAGCGCTTGAACGGCAGCACCGCCTCCTTCACCGCCACCGGGGCGTCAGCGGGCATCGTGCCCCCGTCCCCGGTGGCCGGCAGCAGGCCCTCGGCGCGCAGCTCGGCGATGCTCGCCCCGAGCGCGATCCGCGCCGCCGCCTTGGCCAGCGGCACCGCCGTGGCCTTGGAGACGAACGGAACGGTCCGCGACGCGCGCGGGTTGGCCTCCAGGACGTAGAGCACGTCGTCCTTGAGGGCGTACTGCACGTTGAGCAGGCCCCGCACGCCGACGCCCCGGGCGATCGCCTCGGTGTAGCGGCGCACCTCCGCGAGGTGCGAGCCGGCGAGGGTGATCGGCGGGAGCGCGCAGGACGAGTCGCCGGAGTGGATGCCGGCCTCCTCGATGTGCTCCATCACGCCGCCGATGTAGACCTCGCCGTCGGCGTCGCAGAGCGCGTCCACGTCGATCTCGATGGCGTCGTCGAGGAACCGGTCCACCAGCACCGGGTGGTCCGGGGAGATGTCGGTGGCCCGACCGATGTAGTCGCGCAGCGTCGGATCGTCGTAGACGATCTCCATGCCCCGCCCGCCCAGCACGTACGACGGCCGGACCAGCACCGGGTAGCCGATCTCGTCGGCGATGGCCTTCGCCTCGTCGTACGAGGTGGCCATGCCGTGCGACGGCGCGCGCAGCCCGGCGCGGGCCAGCACCGCGCCGAACGCGCCCCGCTCCTCGGCCAGGTGGATCGACTCCGGGGAGGTGCCGACGATCGGCACACCCGCGTTCTTGAGCCGCTGTGCCAGCCCCAGCGGGGTCTGCCCGCCGAGCTGCACGACCACCCCAACCACCCCCGGCCCGCCGGCCGCCCGGCCGGACGAGTCCTCCGCGTGCCAGACCTCCAGCACGTCCTCGAAGGTCAGCGGCTCGAAGTAGAGCCGGTCGGCGGTGTCGTAGTCGGTGGAGACCGTCTCCGGGTTGCAGTTGACCATGACCGTCTCGTAGCCGGCCGACCGCAACGCCTGCACCGCGTGCACGCACGAGTAGTCGAACTCGATGCCCTGCCCGATCCGGTTCGGGCCGGAGCCCAGGATCAGCACCTTCGGCCGGTCCGACGGCACGACCTCGGTCTCCAGGTCGTACGTCGAGTAGTGGTACGGCGTGGTCGCCTCGAACTCGGCCGCGCAGGTGTCCACGGTCTTGTAGACCGGGCGCACGTCGAGGCGGTGCCGCAGGGTCCGGACGCCGTCCTCGGCGGCCAGCTCCGGGCGGAGCGCGGCGAGCTGCCGGTCGGACAGACCGGCCCGCTTGGCGCGGCGCAACAGGTCGGCGTCGAGCACCGGCGCGTCGACGATCTCGGCGCGCAACTCGATCAGCGCGGCGATCTGGTCCAGGAACCACGGGTCGATCCCGCCGGACGCCTCGGCGACCTCGGCGATCGACGCGCCCAGGCGCAGCGCCCGCTCGACTGTGTACAGCCGGCCGTCGTGCGGGATCCGCAGCGCGGCGAGGGTGTCGGCGAGGGTGACGCCCGCCGGGTCCGGCACGGTCCAGAAACCGGCCGACTTCGTCTCCATCGAGCGCATCGCCTTGTTCAGCGCCTCGGTGAAGTTACGCCCGAGGCTCATCGCCTCGCCCACCGACTTCATCGTGGTGGTCAGCTCCGGGTCCGCGCCGGGGAACTTCTCGAACGCGAACCGGGGGATCTTCACCACCACGTAGTCGAGGGACGGCTCGAACGCCGCCGGAGTCTTCAACGTGATGTCGTTGGGGATCTCGTCGAGGGTGTAGCCGATGGCCAGCTTGGCGGCGATCTTCGCGATCGGGAAGCCGGTCGCCTTGGAGGCCAGCGCCGAGGACCGCGACACCCGGGGGTTCATCTCGATCACGACGATCCGGCCGTCGACCGGGTTGACCGCGAACTGGATGTTGCAGCCGCCGGTGTCCACCCCGACCTCGCGCAGCACGGCGATGCCCAGGTCACGCAGGCGCTGGTACTCCCGGTCGGTGAGCGTCATGGCCGGCGCCACCGTGACGCTGTCGCCGGTGTGCACACCCATCGGGTCGATGTTCTCGATCGAGCAGACCACCACCACGTTGTCGTGCCGGTCGCGCATCAGCTCGAGCTCGTACTCCTTCCAGCCGAGCACGCTCTCCTCGATGAGCACCTCGTGCACCGGGCTGGCGGCCAGGCCGTCACCGGCGATGCGGGCCAGGTCCTCCGGGGTGTGCGCCATGCCGGAGCCCAGGCCACCCATGGTGAACGACGGGCGGATCACCACCGGCAGGCCCAGCTCGGCGACGGTCGCCTCGACCTCCTCCATCGAGTGGCAGACCCGGGAGCGGGGCACCAGGCCCGCCGGGTCCTCGACACCCAGGCGTACGCCGGCCTTGGCGACGATCTCCTTGAAGAGCTGGCGGTCCTCGCCCCGGTTGATGGCGTCGATGTTCGCGCCGATCAACTCCACGCCGTACTTCTCCAGGACACCGTTCTCGTGCAGGGCGACGGCGGTGTTCAGCGCGGTCTGCCCGCCGAGGGTCGCGAGGATCGCGTCCGGGCGCTCCTTGGCGATGACCAGTTCCACGAACTCCGGGGTGATCGGCTCGACGTACGTCGCGTCGGCGAACTCCGGGTCCGTCATGATCGTCGCCGGGTTGGAGTTGACCAGGCTGACCCGGATCCCCTCGCTGCGCAGGACCCGGCAGGCCTGGGTGCCGGAGTAGTCGAACTCGCAGGCCTGCCCGATGACGATCGGCCCGGAGCCGATCACCAGGATGTGCTTGAGATCGGTCCGCTTAGGCATTGCTGCGCCCCTTGCTGTGGTTCCGGCCCTCGATGAGCTCGGCGAAACGGTCGAAGAGGTAGTCCGCGTCGTGCGGGCCGGCCGCCGCCTCCGGGTGGTACTGGACGGTGAAGGCGGGCACGTCGATCGCCCGCAGCCCCTCGACCACGTTGTCATTGAGGCAGACGTGGGACACCTGAACGCCGCCGAAGTCGGTGTCGATCACCTGGTCGGGGACGACGGCGCCGACGCCGGCACCGGGCACCTGGACGGCGAAGCCGTGGTTGTGGCTGGTCACCTCGACCTTGCCGGTGACCCGGTCGAGCACCGGCTGGTTGATCCCCCGGTGGCCGTAGCCCAGCTTGTAGGTGCCGAAGCCGAGCGCCCGACCGAGGATCTGGCTGCCGAAGCAGATGCCGAACAGCGGCACCTCCCGCCGCAGCGCCTCCCGGGCCAGCGCCACCGGCGCGTCGGCGGTGGCCGGGTCGCCCGGGCCCGGCGACAGGAAGATCGCGTCGGCGCCGGTGGCGAGCATCTCGTCGATGGTCGACGACGCCGGCAGCACGTGGGTGGTCACCCCGCGGGTGGCCAGCCGCCGCGGCACGTTGCGCTTGATGCCCAGGTCCAGTGCGGCCACCGTGAACCGGTGCTCGCCGACCGCCTCGACGACGTACGGCTCGGTGGTGCTCACCTCGGCGGACAGGTCCGCGCCGACCATCTGCGGGGCCTGGCGGACCCGGGTCAGCAGGCGCTGCGGGTCGGTCTCGACGCTGGAGATGCCGACCCGCATGGCCCCGCGCTCGCGCAGGTGCCGGGTCAGGGCCCGGGTGTCCACCCCGCTGATGCCGACCACACCCTCGGTGGCGAGGCGGTCCTCCAGCGAGCCGGTGGCGCGCCAGTTCGAGCCGATCCGGGCCGGGTCGCGCACCACGTAGCCGGCCACCCAGATCCGGCCGGACTCGTCGTCCTCGCCGTTGACGCCGGTGTTGCCGATGTGCGGGGCGGTCTGCACCACCACCTGCCGGTGGTACGACGGGTCGGTCAACGTCTCCTGGTAACCGGTCATGCCGGTGGTGAAGACCGCCTCGCCGAAGGTCTCCCCGACACTCCCGTACGCCTCACCGGGGAACGTGCGCCCGTCCTCCAGTACGAGGATCGCGGAACGTCTGCGCGTCACTTGGTTGCCTTTCCGTCCAGGACCGTCGGCTCGCCGCGCAGGAAGGTCGCCACGATGCGACCTGGCAGCGTCATGCGGGCGTACGGGGTGTTGCGACTGCGACTGGCCAACTCCGCCGGCTCGATGGTGCGGCGGGCGGCCGGGTCGATCACTGTCAGGTTGGCCGGCACACCCGGCGCGGGGTCGACGCCGTGCCCGGTGAGGCCGGCGATCCGGGCGGGGGTGCGCGACATCCGCTCGGCGATCAGGTCCCACTGGGGACCGAGCACGTCCAGCGCGATGGAGAGGGCCGTCTCCAGACCGAGCATGCCCGGCCGGGCGTACGCCCACTCGCACTCCTTGTCCTCCACCGCGTGCGGGGCGTGATCGGTGGCGATCACGTCGATCACCCCGTCGGCGAGGGCGGCGCGCAGCGCGGTGACGTCAGCGGCCGTCCGCAACGGCGGGTTGACCTTGAAGACCGGGTCGTAGGTCTCGGCCTTGACGTCGGTGAGCAGCAGGTGGTGCGGGGTCACCTCGGCGGTCACCCGTACCCCGCGTGCCTTCGCCTGGCGCAGCACCTCGACGCTGCCGGCGGTGGAGACGTGGCAGACGTGCAGTCGGCTGCCCACGTGCTCGGCGAGCAGCACGTCCCGGGCGATGATCGCCTCCTCGGCGACCGCCGGCCAGCCGATCAGGCCGAGCCGGGTGGAGACCTCGCCCTCGTGCATCTGGGCGCCCTCGGTGAGCCGGGGCTCCTCGGCGTGCTGGGCGATGATCCCGTCGAACGCCTTGACGTATTCCAGGGCGCGGCGCATCAACTTCGGGTCGGCGACGCAGTGCCCGTCGTCGGAGAAGATCCGCACCCGGGCCGCCGAGTCGGCCATCGCGCCCAGCTCGGCCAGCCGTTCGCCGGCCAGCCCGACGGTGACCGCGCCGATCGGCTGCACGTCGACCAGGTTGGCTTCCCGGCCGAGGCGCCAGACCTGCTCGACCACACCGGCGGTGTCCGCCACCGGGGAGGTGTTGGCCATCGCGCACACGGCCGTGTAGCCGCCCAACGCCGCCGCCCGGGAACCGGACTCGACGGTCTCGGCGTCCTCCCGGCCGGGCTCGCGCAGGTGGGTGTGCAGGTCGACCAGGCCGGGCAGGGCGACCAGGCCGGTGCCGTCGATGACTGTGGCGTCCGGCGCAGTCAGGCCGGGACCGACGTCGGCGACCACGCCGTCGCGGATCAGCAGGTCGGTCGGCGCGGCGCCGACGACGCTCACGCTGGTGATCAGGTACGCGGTCACCGGTTGTTCCCTCCGAGCAGCAGGTAAAGGACAGCCATCCGCACGGAGACCCCGTTGGTGACCTGTTCGACGATGGTGGAGCGGGGTGAGTCGGCGACCTCGGGGGTGATCTCCATCCCCCGGTTCATCGGGCCGGGGTGCATGACGATCGCGTGCTCGGGCAGCCGGCGCATCCGCGGCCCGTCCAGCCCGTAGCGGCGGGCGTACTCGCGGGCGGAGGGGAAGTAGGAGTCGTTCATCCGCTCCCGCTGCACCCGCAGCATCATCACCACGTCCACGTTGGGTAGGACGGAGTCGAGGTCGTAGGAGACGTCGGTGCCGGGGGCGAGTGCGCCCGCGATGTCGACCGGGATGAGGGTCGGCGGGCCGACCAGGGTGACCTTGGCGCCGAGGGTGGACAGCAGCAGCACGTTGGAGCGGGCGACCCGGGAGTGCAGCACGTCCCCGACCACCGCCACCGACAGGCCGGCGAGCCGACCCAGCCGGGCCCGCATGGTGTACGCGTCCAGCAGCGCCTGGGTGGGGTGCTCGTGGGTGCCGTCGCCGGCGTTGACCACCGACCCGTCCACCCAGTTGGCCAGCCGGTGCGGCGCGCCGGAGGCGGGGTGTCGGACGACGACGGCGTCCGCGCCCATGGCCTGCAGGGTCAACGCGGTGTCCTTCAGGCTCTCGCCCTTGGTGACGCTGGACCCCTTCGCGGAAAAGTTGATCACGTCGGCGCTGAGTCGCTTCGCCGCCGCCTCAAAGGAGATCCGGGTCCGCGTGGAGTCCTCGTAGAAGAGGTTCACCACGGTCCGCCCGCGCAGCGCGGGAAGCTTCTTGATCTCCCGGCCGGCGACGGTGGCCATCTCGGCGGCGGTGTCCAGGATCTCGGTGGCGGTGTCGGCGTCCAGGTCACCGCCGGAGAGCAGGTGCTTGATCATGAGTTTGCTCCCCCGTACAGCTTGACCTCGTCGACGCCGTCGGTTTCGGCGAGCGTCACCTTCACGCTCTCCGCGAGCGAGGTCGGGATGTTCTTGCCGACGTAGTCGGCGCGGATCGGCAGCTCCCGGTGACCCCGGTCGACCAGGACGGCCAGTTGCACCGACGCCGGGCGGCCCACGTCGTTGAGCGCGTCCAGCGCGGCCCGGACGGTGCGACCGGAGAAGAGCACGTCGTCGACCAGGATGACCCGTTTGCCGTCGATCCCGCCGGAGGGCAGCTCGGTCGGGCCCACCGCGCGGGTGGCGTGCCGACGGAGGTCGTCGCGGTACAGGGTGATGTCGAGCACACCCACCGGGACGACGACGTCCTCGAAGGTGCTGATCCGGTCGGCGAGCCGTCGGGCGAGCGGGGTGCCCCGGGTGGGGATCCCCAGCAGCACCGTGTTCGCGGCGCCCTGGGTCTTCTCCAGGATCTGGTGGGCGATGCGGTCGACCACGCGTTGCACGTCGGCGCTGGCGAGGATCACCTTCACCGAGGGTTGTCGCGGTGGTGACGAGCGGGCAGCCGGTGGGTATGCCACGGCGGACCTCCTTCCCCGCCTCACGGGACGGGTCGTTAAAGGATGTCGGGCACCTCCGGCCGGACCGCTGAGCAGACCTGGACCGGGGCTCCCGCCACGTTACCAGTGGTCACCGGGCCGATGGACGGCGGCTGCTGACCACCGGGTCAGGCGTGGGAAAAGGGGATAACTTCCCGGACGCTCCCCAACGGTAGGGTCACGACCACTTGACCACGTGTCGCATTCCCCGTACCGTCACGCTCCGTAGCGATCGACGGGAGAACCCCGAGCAGCACTGGGAGTGTCCGAATGCCCTCTGAATACGCCAAGTCTCTGGGCGCCCGCCTGCGCTCCATCCGCCAGCAGCAGGGTCTCTCCCTGCAGGGTGTGGAGGAGAAGTCGAACGGGCGGTGGAAGGCCGTGGTGGTCGGCTCGTACGAGCGTGGCGACCGGGCCGTGACGGTGTCCCGTCTGGCCGAGCTGGCCGAGTTCTACCGCGTACCCGTCTCGGAGCTGCTGCCTGACGGCAGTGGCGTCCGTCACGAGCCCACCAGCAAGATTGTCCTGGACCTGGAGCGGCTCTACGACGAGGCCTCCGAGGACCTGGCCTACGTGGCCCGCTACGCCCGCGCCATCCAGCAGCAGCGCGGCGACTACAACGGTCGGGTGCTCTCCATCCGCGCCGACGACCTGCGGGCCCTCGCGATCGTCTACGACGCCTCACCGTCGGGTCTGATCGAGCGGCTCACCGAGCACGGCGTGCTGGTGGCCGACCCCCGGGCGTTCTTCGCCTCCTGATCCACCGCTGCACCGAAGGGGCCCGTGCCGGATGGCACGGGCCCCTTCGTGTTGCGGCGTTCGTCGGCGCGACGCTCAGCGGGTGGCGTACTCGGCGATCCGGCCGAGCACCCCGTTGAGGAAGCGCGGCGAATCGTCAGTCGACATCTGCCGGGCCAGTTCCACGGCCTCGCTGATCGCCACCGCGTCGTCGATCTCGTCGACGTAGAGCAACTCGTAGACGGCGATCCGGGCCAGATTGCGGTCGACGACCGGCATCCGCTCCAGCGTCCAACCCTCGGCGTAGCTGGCGATCAGCTCGTCGATCCGGTTGAGGTGCTCGGCGACGCCCTCGACCAGGCCCACCGCGTAGCCCAGATGCTCCGGCCGGGGCTGCTCGATCCGCTGCACGTAGCCGGCGAGCACCTCGACCGGAGGCTTGTCCCGAAGGTCGGCCTCGTAGAGGACATCCAGCGCCCGCTTGCGCGCCTTGCGGCGCGCCGGCATCTGCTGCTTGGCACCCTCAGCCATCAGGCGCGGCCGAGGTAACGGCCGTCGCGGGTGTCGACCTTGATCTTCTCGCCGGTGGTGATGAACAGCGGAACCGGCACGGTGGCGCCGGTCTCCACGGTCGCCGGCTTGGTGCCGCCGGTCGAACGGTCGCCCTGCAGGCCCGGCTCGGTGTAGGTGACCTCCAGCACGACGCTGGTGGGCAGCTCGATGTAGAGCGGCACACCCTCGTGCTGGGCGACGGTCGCCTCCGCCTCGGGAAGCAGGTAGTTGGCTGCCTCACCGACGGTGCCACCGGGCACGGTGATCTGGTCGAAGGTCTCCAGATCCATGAAGACGAAGTCCTCGCCGTCGGCGTACAGGTACTGCATCGTGCGCTTGTCAACGGTCGCGGTCTCGACCTTGGTGCCCGCGTTGAAGGTCTTGTCGACCACCTTCCCGGACAGCACGTTCTTCAGCGTGGTGCGCACGAAGGCACCACCCTTACCGGGCTTGACGTGCTGGAACTCGACGACGGCCCACAGCTCGCCATCCAGGTTGAGTACCAGGCCGTTTTTGAGGTCGTTGGTGGAGGCCATTTCCTGCCTTGATCATCAATTGGCGGACAGACCTGGCAAGTCTACAAGCTGCGTCGAATCGGACCGCCCCGCGTTCGGAGCGCTCAGTCGGTGGGCCCTCAGCGGGTGGCCAGATGGTGCAGGGCGAGGCGATAGCCGTCAATGCCCAAACCGCAGATCACACCGGTCGCCACCGCCGACACCACCGAGTGGTGCCGGAACTCCTCACGGGTGTGGATGTTGGAGATGTGCACCTCCACCAACGGCCCGCGCAGCATCGCGCAGGCGTCCCGCACGGCGTACGAGTAGTGCGACCAGGCGGCCGGGTTGAGCACCACCGCGGCGCCCTCGTCGGCGGCGGTGTGCAGCCAGCCGAGCAGTTCGTGCTCGGCGTCGGTCTGCCGGACCGTCACCGTCAGCCCCAGCTCCCGACCGGTGGTCTCGCAGAGCGCCACCAGGTCGGCGTAGGTGGTCGCGCCGTACACGTCGGGCTCACGGGTGCCCAGCCGGCCCAGGTTCGGCCCGTTCAGCACGTAGACCCTCACGGTGCCTCCGTCGTTCGCGACTGCGGGGCTCGCAAACCCGGCTCACTCCTCGCGCTCACGGGCTGGCCACCTCCTGGTACGCCGCCGCCAGCAACGCGTCGTCCGGACCCTCCAGCATCGCCGGGCGGGCCAGCCCGTCGAGCACCACGAAGCGCAGCCGACTGCCCCGGGTCTTCTTGTCCACCCGCATCGCGGCCAGTAGCTGCGGCCAGGCGTCGACCGGGTAGCTCACCGGCAGGCCCAGCGCGGTCAACGTGACCCGGTGCCGGTCGGCGGTCGGCGCGTCCAGCCGCCCGGCGAGGCGGGCCAGCGTGGCCGCGTACACCAGACCGACGGCGACGGCGTGACCGTGTCGCCAGCGGTAGCCCTCGTGCTGCTCGATGGCGTGGGCCAGGGTGTGGCCGTAGTTGAGCACCTCCCGCAGGCCCGACTCGCGCAGGTCGCCGGCGACCACGTCGGCCTTGACCCGGATCGCCCGTTCGATCAGCTCCCGGCTCACCGCCGCACGCGGGTCGGTGGCGGCCACCGGGTCGGCCTCGACGAGATCCAGGATCGTCGGGTCGGCGATGAACCCGCACTTGACGACCTCGGCCAACCCGGCCGCCAGGTCGACAGCGGGCAGGCTGTCCAGCGTGGCCAGGTCGGCCAGCACCCCGACCGGCGGGTGGAACGCGCCGACCAGGTTCTTGCCGGCGGCCGTGTTGATGCCCGTCTTCCCGCCCACCGCGGCGTCGACCATGCCCAGCAGCGAGGTCGCCACCGGCACCCAGCGCACCCCCCGCAACCAGCAGGCCGCGACGAAGCCGGCCAGGTCGGTGACCGCGCCGCCGCCCACCCCGACCACCGCGTCGGTACGGGTGAAGCCCGCCGCTCCCAGCCGGTCCCAGCAGGCGGAGGCCACGTCGATGTGTTTGCCCGACTCGGCGTCGGGGACCTCGATCGGCAGCGGCTCGACGCCGGCGGCGCGCAGCCGCTCGCCGAGCGCGTCCGCGAGGGCCTTGAGCGGAGGCGCGTGCAGCACCGCCACCCGCGTCGCGCCGGGCAGCAGGCCAGGCAGCGCGCCCAGCAGGTCACGTCCCACCAAGACGTCGTACGGCCGCTCGCCGCCGACCGGAATCCGGGTCACCTCGTCCATCGCCGGCAGCCTAGTCCAGTGGGCGGCGCGGCGACGGCGCCTGTCCACCTGCTGGCCGGGCCGCCCAGTCGGCCAACCGGCGGGCGTGCTCGGCCACCGCGACGCGCAGCGCGTCGGGACGCCGCACGGTGAACGGACAGCCCAGCCCGGCGAGCAGCGCGGCCATCCCGGGCAGGCTCTCCGCCCGGGCCCGCAGCAGCACCCCGTCGGTGGTGACGGTCAACTCGGCCACGCTGGGCGGGATCCGGCGGCGGGCGGCCACCAGGTCGGTCTCCAGCACCACCTCGACCTCGTGCGGGTACGGCACCCCGGCCAGCGACCGGGTCACAAAGGCCACCGCCTCGAAACCGTCCGGCACGGTGAACGTCGCCAGGCCGGGCGTCACCGCGCCGATCCGGTCCAGCCGGAAGGTCCGGACCTCCCCGCGCCGGTGATCGTGGCCGGTGACGTACCAGCGGCCGGCGTGGAAGACCAACCCGTACGGGTCGAGCTCGCGGTGCGATCGTTCGCCCCGCCAGGAGCGGTAGTCCAGCGCCACCCGCTGCCGGTGCCGGGCGGCCGAGGCCAGCGCGAGCAGGGTGCCCGACGCCGGTCCGCGTTCCGCTTCCGGGCGACGCAGGGTGAAGCCCAGATGCTCCTGGACGGCAGCGAGCCGGTCGGCGAGCGCCGCCGGCAGCACCCGGCGGATCTTCGCCAGCGCGCTGGCGGTGGCGGGCTGCTCGGTGGCGAGCCCGACCCGTTCGGCGACGACGAGACCGAGCAGCACGGCCACCGCCTCGTCGTCGGTGAGCATCAGCGGCGGCAGCTTGTAGCCGGGGTGCAGCCGATAGCCGCCGTGGCGACCCCGGTCGGCGGTGACGGGGATGCCCAGCTCGACAAGCGTTGTCGCATACCGGCGCACGGTCCGCTCGTCCACGCCGAGCTGGCCGGCGAGGTCGGCGGCGGTCGACCGGTGCCGGCCCTGCAGCAGTTCCAGCAGGGCCAGCACCCGACCTGCGGGATGTGACACGGGCCACTCCTCCAAACCGGGCGGATCCTGTCCGGATTCGATCGTACGGTCTAGCGGTAACCGAGCAAAGGAGCGACAGATGGCGACATTCGTGCTGGTCCCGGGGTTCTGGCTGGGCGCCTGGGCGTGGCGGGACGTGACCGCCGCGCTGCGGTCGCAGGGGCACGAGGTCCACCCGATGACACTGACCGGGCTGGCCGAACGCGACCACCTCGCCGGGCCCCAGGTCAGCCTGGACACGCACACCACCGACATCGTCCGGCTGATCGAGGTCGAGGACCTGCGCGACGTCCTGCTGGTCGGGCACTCCGGCGGCGGGATGCCGGCAGCCCAGGCCGCGGACCGCGTCCCGGACCGGATCGCCCGGGTCGTCTATGTGGAGAGTGGGCCGTTGCCGGACGGCACGGCGCAGTTCGACACGCTGCCGCCGGAGGAGCAGCAGCGGCTGCGCGAGGCGATCGGCACCGGGCACCTGCTGCCGCCGCCCGCCTGGGACCCGGAAGCCGACCCGACCAACCTGGCCGGCCTCGACGAGCCGACGCTCGCGCTGCTGCGCACCCGGGCCACCCCGCAGCCGCTGCGGACCGCCACCGACCCGGTCCGACGCACCGGCGGGCGCTCGGTGCCGACCGCGCTGGTCGCCAGCACCATCCCGCTCGACGTGGTGCGGCAGATGATCCGACAGGAGCACCCGTTCTTCACCGAGCTGACCGACGGCCAGCTGCACGGGTTGCCCACCGGGCACTGGCCGATGCTCAGCGAGCCGAAGGCCCTCACCGACATCCTCGACCAGATCGCCCGCAGCTGACCCAGACCCCGCCCCCTGCGCCGATCTTGCACTTCCGGTTGGCGACATGGGCGCCACTGCCCCTTATGCCGGGGCAGAAAGTGCAAGATCGGCGCAAGAGGGGGGCGACGACGACGGGGGGGGTTAGCGCGGGAGCAGGGCGGTGAGCTCGGCGACGACCTCGGCCGGGGTTCGGCCGTCGGTGATCACCGTTTCCGTGGCCACCTCGGCGTAGAGCGGCCGGCGCTGGTCCAGCAGGTGCTTGAGGGTGGCCCGCGGGTTGATCGCCAACAGCGGGCGTCCGGCGCCGAGCCCGACCCGCTTCACCGCGTCGGGCAGCTCGACCGAGAGGTGCACCACCCGGTGCCCGATCAGCGCGGCCCGGGTCTCCTCGGCCAGCACCGCGCCGCCGCCGAGGGCGAGCACTCCGGTGCCGGCGGCCAGCGCCGCGGCCACGGCGGCCCGTTCCAGGGTACGGAAGTGCGCCTCACCCTCGTCGATGAAGATCTCCGGGATCGGCTTACCGGCCATCTGCTCGATGTCGATGTCGGTGTCCCGGAACTCCACGCCGAGCGTCGCGGCGAGCGCCCGCCCGACGGTGGTCTTGCCGCAACCGGGCGCGCCGACCAGCACGACCACCGGTGCCATCAGCGGATGACCAGCGCGTCGAGGTAACCGGCCACGTTGCGGCGGATCTCGGTGACCGAGTCACCGCCGAACTTCTCGGTGGCCGCCTCGGCGAGCACCAGCGCCACCATCGCCTCGGCGACCACCGCCGCGGCGGGCACCGCGCACACGTCGGAGCGCTGGTTGATGGCGGTGGCCGGCTCGCCGGTGGCGACGTCCACGGTGGCCAGCGCCCGGTTCAGCGAGGAGATCGGCTTCATCGCGGCGCGGACCCGCAGCGGCTCACCGGTGGTGATGCCGCCCTCCAGCCCGCCGGCCCGGTCGGTGACCCGGCGCACGCCGGTCGCCGACGGGATGATCTCGTCGTGCGCCTCCGAGCCACGGGATCGGGCCTGCTGCCAGCCGTCACCGATCTCCACACCCTTGATCGCCTGAATGGACATCAGCGCGGTGGCCAGCCGGGCGTCGAGCTTGCGGTCCCACTGCACGTGGCTGCCCAACCCCGGCGGCACCCCGTACGCCAGCACCTCGACCACGCCACCGAGGGTGTCGGCGGCCTTCTTCGCGGCGTCGACCTCGGCGACCATCAGGGCGCTGGCCTCCGGGTCGAGGCAGCGCAGCGGGTCGGCGTCGATCCGGGCGGTGTCCGACGGAGTGGGGCGCAGCCCCGGCTTCGCGGCCACCGGGCCCAACTCGACGACGTGCGAGACGATCTCGATGCCGAGCGCCTGCCGGATCAGCGCCTTCGCGACAGTGCCGACCGCCACCCGGGCGGCCGTCTCCCGGGCGCTGGCGCGCTCCAGGATCGGCCGGGCGTCGGTGTGGCCGTACTTCTGCATGCCGGCCAGGTCCGCGTGGCCCGGCCGGGGGCGGGTCAGCGGGGCGTTGCGCGCCTGGCGGGCCAGCTCGTCCGGGTCGACCGGGTCGGCGGCCATCACGGTCTGCCACTTCGGCCACTCGGAGTTGCCGACCCGGATCGCCACCGGGCTGCCCAGGGTGACGCCGTGCCGCAGGCCGCCGAGCAGCTCGACCTCGTCCCGCTCGAACGACATCCGGGCACCCCGGCCGTAACCCAGCCGGCGACGGGCCAGCTCGTCGGCGATCTCGGTGGTGGTCACCTCGATGCCGGCCGGCACCCCCTCCAGCATCGCGACGAGGGCGGGACCGTGCGATTCACCTGCAGTCAGCCAACGCAACACAGCGGTCAGTCTGTCACGGCCCGCCACCGGCGCGGCACGCTCCCCGGACCGTCCCGCCCAGCGGACGCCGCCGCCTGTGAGCCGGGCGTCCTGTGCCCCGCACCCGTCGACGGCGGCTCAGATCCCCCGACCGCGCTTGTGCAGGGTGCGTAGCACCGCGTCGGCCCGGACCACCCGACCGGCGACGGCGAGGGCCAGGTAGGCGCGCGGCTCCCGGGGGTTGCTGCGCAGGGTGCGCCGGGCCCAGCGCAGCGCGCCCCGGCGGTCGCCGGCGGCGGCCTGGGCGAACGCGATCTGCCCTGCCACCCGGGCTTCGCCGGCCGGTTGACCGGCGAACTCCGGATAACGCCGCAGCAACCACTGCAACGCCTCCGAGATGGTGTCCCAGCGCTGCGCGAAGTACGAGCGCTTGTGCCAGCGGACCAGCACCGACGGCGTCCGCAGGTTGATCAGCGGCGCGCTGCGCGCGGCCCGCAGCAGGAACTCGTAGTCCTCCGCGTAGCTGCCCGGAATCTCCTCGTCGACCAGCCCGAACCCGTCGCGCAGCGCGGTGGCGCGGATCAGGAAGGTCGACGGGTGCAGCTCCGTCATCCGGTCGCGCAACAGGTCGTCCAGGGTGATCCGGTCCTTGTCGAGCACCCGGTCGACGGTGTGCCCGTCATAGGTGACCCGGATGCCGCAGCAGACGAACTCGGCGGCCGGATCACCGGCCAACGCGTCGACCTGGGCGGCCAGCTTGCCGGGCAGCCACTCGTCGTCGTCGTCGCAGAACGCGACCAGCTCACCCTCGGCCGCGAGGGTGCCGCTGTTGCGCGCCCCGGCCAACCCGGCGGTACGGGTGTTGCTGATCACGCGTACCACGCGGGTCGGGTCGCTGCCCAGCGCTGTCAACGACTCGTCGGGCGCGGACTGGTCGAACACCACCACGACCTCGATCGGGCCCGGGTAGTCCTGCGCCAGGATCGCGCGCACCGCCGCCCGCAGCAGCTCGGGGCGGTCCCGGGTGGGCACCACGACGCTGACGCTCGGCTGCTGGGTCATCGAATCTCCTCCGTACCCGGACGCGGCCGGGACCAGGCCCGCCACCGGGGTGGGCGCGGGGTCGAACGGGCCACCAGGTCGTCGATGATCTGCCCGACCCGGGCCACCGCCGCCCGTTGTGCCTCGTGTGCCTGCGGGTCGGCGGCCACCGCGTACCGGGATGGGTCGGCCACCCCTGCGGTCAGCGCGTCGTGCAGCGCCTCCCGGGTCTCGCAGAGCGCCACCAGCCCGGCGGCGCCGAGCCGGCGGGCGAAGAGAAGCTGATGGTTGTCGACGTGCTCACCGCGAGCCGGGTCGCGGGGCACCACGATGGGCAGGTGGCCGTGCCGGCGGGCCTCCAGGATGGTCGCCGGGCCACCGTGGCAGACCACCAGGTGCGCGTCGCTCATCGCCTGTTGCAACGCGTCGTGACCGAGGAACGCCACCGCGCCGGGCACCTGGGGCGCGCGGGTGTGCCCGTGCTGGACGGTCAGCCCGATCGGGACGGCGGCCTGCGTGTGCCACTGCGCCAGCCAGTCCACGAGCCGGTCGAACTGGTGCTTGTCGGTGCCCACCGCCACCAGCAGTCGCAGCTGGGCGACCGCCGAGCTGTCGCGCTGGCGCGGCAGGCGGGCCGCCTCGGTGCTCGGTTGCGGACGCCAGGCGGTGCCCGTCTCCCCCGTCACAGCAGCGTCCCGACGACTGTCGCCTCGGGGTACTGCCGGCGCTGCTCGTCCCACTGCACGAGCATCGCGGACAGGAACGGCCGGCAGAGCCGGGCGGTGAGCGTCGGGGTGTCGATCCGGTCGTACACCTCGATGTAGACGGTCGGGATGCGCCGCAACCGGGCCAGCACCACGAACGGCACCGCCACCCCGGCGCCGGTGGTGACCACGGCGGCGACCCGTCGCGCCCGCAGCACACGCCAGGCCAGCAGCGCGTTGCGCAGCAGGTTCGGCACGTTGCGGGTGGTCGGGTGGTGTGCCGGCACCAGGTCCTCGCCGGCCAGCAGCGACACCGCCTCCGGGGTGTCGAAGGTGACCCAGCAGCGCCGCCACCGTTCGTACCAGGGCCGCAAGGCCAGTAGTTGGGCCAGGTGCCCGCCGCTGGAGCCGACCAGCAGCAGCACCGGTGCCCCACTGTCGTCGTTGTTCGTGTCCACGCGACTCCCCACAAGTTCGCTTGGAATTTCAGTTCACGCCAGGCAGAAGCAGATCACACGATCCCCGGTCGTTGAATAGAGCGACCGGCCGAGATGACGATCTCCGCAGCAGGTGGTGCGGGCGCACCGAACGTCCGAGGTCCATCGATCGTCATGACCACCTGCGATTTTGTCGTTACTCTGCGGCGTGCCTGCGGCGCCGCGATTCCTCCCGATCAGCCGCTATGTCTTTTCTCGATGACGTCCAACAGTGCGGGATGCAGTGCGGCGTTCCAGCCCGCGCCCGCGTCGGCCAGCCGCCAGGTCCGCAACCACATCTCCACCAGGTACGCGTCGGCGACGAGCCGGCGCTGCGCCGCGTCGAGACCGAGCCGCTCACCGTGCCGGCTCAGATACCCGTCGACGGCCGACGCGGCGACCTCCGCCGGCTCCCCCCGCAGCACGAGCGCGCGCTGGAACGCGTCGTGCGCCAGATCGAAGCCGACCGGCACGTCCGGCCCGCTGTGCTCCCAGTCCCAGGCGACCAACCGGCCGGCGTGCCAGCCCAGGTTCCACGGCACCCAGTCGCCGTGCCAGTGACCGAACTCGACACTGGTGTCGCCGTGCCGGCGGGCCAGCGCGCAGACCGCGGCGACCGCCCGCGCACCGCCCGGCTCGGTCGCCGCGGCCCGGCCGGCCTGATCGCCCAGCCGGTGCAGGAAGGCCGAGTCGAGCAGCGGACGAGGGGTGCCTGCCGGGCCGCCGCGCCGGGCGACGGCGAGCAGCGCGGCGATCCGTGGCGGGTCGTCCACCGGCACACCGCGAACCGCGGGAGGCAACGGCTCGATCACCGCGACCACCTGGCCCGCCCAGGACACCTCGGCGAGCAGCCTCGGCGGCGTCGGGTGGTCGGCGACGTCGGCCACCGCGGGCAACGCCCGCAGCGCCGCCGCCTCCGCGCTGACCAGCGCGCGGGTCGCGTCATTCCAGCCGATCTTCGCGTAGCCGCGCGGACGCCCGTCGGCGTCGAAGAGCTGCAGGGTGGGCTTGCCGTTCGGGTCGGGTGGGCGGACCCCGAAAGCGGCCAGCAGTGGCGTGTCACCCAGGTCGGCGGAGAGCCGCTCGCTCAGCAGCAGGTCCGCGGCGGGCACCCCGGCCGGCACCGTGACGGTCAACGTCGGGAAGGGCGCGAGCCCCACCCGACCCAACCGGGCCAACCCGCCGAGCACCGCCCGCAGCGCGCGCACCTTCGGTGGCCGCAGGGCGTTGTACGCCAGCAGGGACGCCGCCCCGGCCCGGGGCGCGCCCAACGGCACCAGGAACCGGGCCCGGTCGACCGACGGCACCACCGCGTACCGGGCCACCGCCCGGTGACCGGCCGGCGGGGCGCCCGCCACGGTCAGGCCGACCCGGTCGTCCGGGAAGACCGCGCGGCTCACCCAACCCAGGCCGTCCCCCCGGGAGCGCGGGTCGGTGGCCGGGCCCGCCTGGGTCGTCACGCCGCCCGGTCCGCCCAGTCGAGGTCCAGCCCGAGCCGCTGGCGCAACGCGTCGTTGTACGGCCGGTAGTAGTCGGTCAGCTCAGCGCGGACCGTCGGCTCCAACGGCGCCGAACGCCGATCGTTGTAGACCTTGAAGTTGGGCAGGTCGTACGCCGGCAGACCGAGGAAGTCCAGGGTGCGCCGGTAGGTCGCGCGAGAGTCGCGGTACAGGTCCTCGCTGGGCAGGAAGAGGATCTGCTGCCGGTCGAAGCGCTCCAGCCACGGCTCCAGGTGCTCCAGGTAGCGCCCCCGGGCCCGGTACGTGTACCAGTCGTACGGCTCGCTGAACGACTCCGGTTCGGCGATCAGCCGTTCCCGCTCCCCCGCCGTACGCTCCGGCTCGGCGGCGAGGGCGGCGGCGAAGTCCAGTGGTTCGATGCCGTGGGTGCGGCGTTCCTTCCAGTGCGAGTACGCCCGCTCCACCGGGTCCCTCAGCAGCACGATGAGCTTCACCGTCGGCATCAGCGCGGCGACCCGCTGCGCGGCGAGCGGGTGGAACATGTACAGCGGGGCTGCCTCACCGACCCGGACCGGCCCACCGTGCCGCTTGGCCAGGGCGTCGCGTTGCCGCTCGGTCGGGAAATGCGAGCGGTACCAGGCTTCGCCGCGACCCCAGTGCTCCTCGAAGTAGTGCGCCGACTTGGTGTTCCACGCGGGGAACAGCCGGGGCACCAGCGGATGCTGGATGAGGTAGTTCCACAGCGAGGTGGTGCCGCCCCGTTTGGTCCCGATGATCAGGAAGTCCGGCAGCGGCCGGCGATCGCTGGTGCGAACGCCGTAGTCGACGAGCGACTCCTTCACCCGGGTGGTCACCTGGGTCGGAACCAACTGCTTGACCCGGTCACGCATGGACACCACGACGGACCTCACCTGCCTCTCGTCGATGCCGGGGCGGGTCCGGCGGCCGCGGCCGCGTCGTTCCCTCCACGGATCTGCCTCATGGTCCCCCGGATACCGGCGCGTACCCGGGGCAACGTCAACATGCCGACGCAGCCGGCCAGCAGCACCGCCAGCGCCACCGCGAGGCCGGGCAGACCGCGACCGCCCACCAGTGCGCCGACGCCGGCGGCCAGACCCACACCGGCGACGGTGGCCACCGCGGCACGCACCATCGCGGCGTCGAACAGTGGCTCCCGAACCACCGACCCGGCGAACCCGGCGGCGGTGAGGTTCTCGGTGGCGATCCCGGCCGCCCAGGCCACCGCCGCGCCCGTCGCGCCGTACAAGGGGATCAGCCAGAGACCCAGCGACACGGTCACCGTCAACCCGGCCACGGCGGCGACCAGGTGCAGGCCGCTGCGCCCGCCCATCAGCAGCAGGCTCTGCACGTTGCCCACTCCGGTGTTGACCAGCATCGCCAGCGCGAGCACCGTCATCGCCGGCACACCGGCGGTGAACTCCGGCCCGAACAGCTGGAGGAAGGCCAACGCGAAGACCGCCAGCAGCAGGTACACCGGCCAGGACAACACCAGGCCCCAGGTGGTCAGCTGCCGGTGCACGGCCGCCGCGGCGGCCCGCTCGCCCCGCCCGAGCAGTCGGGACAACTGCGGGGACACCGCCACCCGCAGCCCCTGCATGGCCAACTGACCGGCCAGCACGTACCGGCCGACGGCCCCGAACACGCCGGCGTCCGCCGGCCCGGCCAGCGCCGAGGTGAGCAGCACCCCCACCCACATGCTGCCGGCGTCGATGGCCGCCGAGGCGGCCCGGGGCAGCGCGAAGCGCCAGAACGTCGACCAGTCGGCGCGGCGTGGACGCAGCGTCGCCCCCCGGCCCAGCCCGAGCGGGCCGGCGACGAGGGTGAGGCAGACCAGCAGCGCCAACGCCGCCGGCACCAACCAGCCGGTCATGCCGGCGAGCAGACCACCACCGGCCAGCGCGGCGGCGCCGACCAGCACCGGGCGGGCGACCGGCAGCAGCAGGAACTGCACCCCGACGTACGCCCGGATGGGCCGTACGCAGCGCAGCGCCGCCAGCAGCAAAGTCATCGCCACCACCACCGGCACCGCGGCGAACGTGACGGTGAGCAGTGTGTCGCCGCTCGCGCCGGAGCCCTCCAGCAGCCGGGGCGCGAGCGCGTCGGCGGCCAGCACGCCCACACCGGCCACCAGGAGCCCGGCCAGCAGGGGCGGGATCAGCGCCACCGGGAGGATCCGGGCCGCGTCACCGCGCACACCGGCGGTGCGCCGGGGCAGCGCCCACATCAGACCGGTCTCCGCGCCGAGGGTGCAGATCGCGGTGGCCACGGTGACGACACCGATCGCGGCGAAGAACGCGCCCGCGCCGGCCGTGCCGTACCCCCGGGTGATCACGACGGCCAGCACGAACCCGAACAACCCGCTGGTGGCCGCGCCCAGCAGGCCGGCCACCCCGCTGCGCGCGCTGCGGCGGGTCTCGGCCGCGCCGACGTCCCCGGCGGGCGACGGTGTGGCCTGGTCCTGGGCGGGGCCGGACGGCGGCCGGCCCTCGTCGGCACCGGCCGGTGGTCGGGTGGCGGCGGTCATGCGGGCACCGTCACGGTGCGCGGGGCCGCCGGCGACGCCCCGACCAGCCGGGTCAGCCGTTCGCGTTCGGTCAACGCCATCGCGAAGGCGACGGCGAAGAACGCGACCGCCAGGTTCTGGTTCGCCATGCCGTAGAACGGGATCTGCACGAGGCAGACCACCGGCACCACCGCCAACCACTGCCCGGCCGCCGATTTCGCCCGCGCGCAGATCACCGCGGCGGCCACGAACCACGCCAGGAAGCAGAGAAGCGCGGGTACGCCATGGCTGAACAGCACCATCCACAACTGCCCCTGGGTGCCGATCGGCGCGGCCGCCGACACGGTGTCGACGTTCACCGGAGCGCCGTAGCCCAACCACGGTGACTCCTGCACCCGGCGGATCACCTCGGTGTAGAGCGAGAGCCGGTCGGTGTTGGTGTCACTGGAGTCGACCCGTCTGCTGATCAGCTCGGTGATGGGAATGAACAGTGTGGCCAGCGCGCCGATCACCACCACCCCGACGATCGACGCGGCCACCCGGACGTTGCCGCGCAGGCTGGCCCGCACCCCGAGCACCGCCAGCCCGGCGCCGAGGCTGAGGAACATCGCCCGGTTGAGGGTGAGGAACGCCGGTGCCAGCGACAGCGGCAGCGACGCCAGCAGCGCCCAGCGCAGCAACCCGCGCGGGCGCAGCATGGCGAAGGCCACCACGCACGGCAGGGTCATGGCGTACGCGCTGCCGTAGTTGTTGGTGTACGCGAACGGCGCCGCCGGCCGGTAGATCGGGTTCAGCGAGCGGGCGCTGTACTCAGCCGTGGTGAGGTGCACCATGTCCTGGATGAACGGGGTGCCGGCCACCCCGCCGGGCAGCAGCACCTCCATCGGGGTCGTCATGGCCAGCCGGGGCACCAGCACCCCGAGCCAGCCCAGGGCGACCAGCCCGAACCAGAACGTGCAGAGCGGGGTGAGCACCGCCACCAGGCTGGAGCGTTCCCGGGCGGCGGCGTAGACGTAGACGCCGACCACCAGCGCGGTCAGGTAGAAGGCCAGGCGCAGGGCGAAGGTGAGCAGCGAGGCGGGCGACGACAGTTGGGTGGCGCTGACCACCACGATCGCGAGGAAGAGCAGCCAGATGCCGGCCGCCGGCGGCAGCGGCACCCGCCCCCGGGTGAGCAGCAACGCGAACAGCAGCGCGCCCAGCAGCGGCCAGCCGAGGTAGAACGCGCCGAGCAGCCACCACAGTGGCACCAGGCCGAACATCATCGACAACGGCCAGAGCGGCAGCTGCGGTGGCGCGGACGGCGGCAGCGGCGCGGCCTGCTCCGGAGCGCCTCCGGACGGTGGTTCGGTCGCCGGGGCGCGGGTCACCGACACGCTCAGGCCCGGCCGTTTCGGGTGAGCACGAAGCCCAGCGGGGTGACGCCGGCGGCGCGCAGCCGCTCCACGAGGCGTCGCAGGTCGCTCTGCCGGGTGCGGTCCCGCTCGACGACCACCACCGCGCTGCCCTGCCGGGCGACGGCCACGCCACGCTCGTCGGACTCCGCCGGGGGGGCGTTGAACAGGACCAGACCGTGATCGGCGCCCTGTCGCCAGGTGCCGAACCGGACACTGCCCACTCCCACGGCAACCTCGTCCGGGGCGACGACGCGATTGTTCTCCGGGCGGGCGGACGACACCCGCGGCAAGGTCAGCGTGGCGTCCGGGTCGGTGGACGGGCGGGCGCCGGGCGGGTGCGGGGAGGGTCGACGGGCGGGCGCGCTGTCAGTGGTGGCACCGGCGGCCGGTGTGCTGCCGGCCGGTCGGGGCTTGGGCACCAGCGGCCGGGACGGGTCGATGGGCAGCCGCCCCCGGTCGGCGAGCACGCTGGCCCGCAGCCGCTCGATCCGGCCGCTGTCGTCGGCGACGAAGACCTCCCGGCCGTCGACGGCGAGCGCCACCGCGAGCCCGGCGGTGAGCGCTGTGGCGTCCTCCCGGGCGCTGAGCAGCGCCACCCGGGCGGGCTGCCGGACGCGCTCGGCGACCGCCATCGCCACGTACCGGACGTCGGCGTCGACCGCCCGGGGGCTGCCCCGGAACGCCGGTCGGCGCACGGTGCCGAGCAACGGCAGGCCGGAGGCCTCCCGGCCGTCGGCGACCGAGCGGACCCGCCGGTCGGTCGACTCCCAGAGGTAGGCCAGCACGATGCCGACCAGGGCGCCACCGAGCAGGCCGGCGACCAGGTAGAGCGGCCGGTGCCCGGCGGAGGTGACCAGCGCCTTCTCGGCGGTCTGGGTGACCCAGCCGGGGTTGACGTCGACGGCCGCGATCTCGGTACGGGCGGCGTTGAGCTGGGTGAGCTGGTTGTTGATCCCGGCCAGCTCGGCCACCAGCGCGTCACCGGCGGCGGTGTCCTTGGCGGTGTTCGCCCGCTTCTGCAACGCGGTCTGCTGGCTGACGACCTTGGTGATGCTGGCGTCGTAGGAGCGCAGCATCTCGGCGCGCTGCTGCTCGTACATGGTCCGGCGCACGCTCAGGTAGGCCTCGGCGGCCATGTTGGCGCTCTGCACCGCCCGGTGCGCGTCGCGCGCCTGGTAGGTGAAGCGCAGGATCTGCCCGCCGGTGGGCACCTCGACCTCGAGCGCGTCGCGGATGTCGCGCGGGTCACCGCCGGCCGACTCGGCGAGCCGCTGCACCACCTCGGTGCCGGTGGCGATGCCGCTCTCCACGTTCATGTTGACCGCGCGGTCGGCGCCCGCGCCGCTGGGGGTGAAGGCGTCGGTGACCACCGGTCGAACCGCGACCACCGCGCTCGCGGACAGCGCCGGCGGCACCAGCAGCACGTAGCTGAGCGCGGCGAGCAGACCGACCAGGGCGACCGCCGCCACCAACCGCAACCGGTGCATCGGCACCCGCAGCAGGTCCGTCAGTGTCACGGCCCGGGAGGTACCGGAGGACGGGCCGTCCGTGGGCCAGGGGGCGGGCGCTGCGTCAGTCATGGAACTTCTTCACCGTCTGTTGAGGATTGCCGACGACCACGACGCCGGGTGGTACGTCCGTGCGGACCACCGTCGCCGCGCCGACGACGCTGTCGCGGCCGACCCGCACGCCCTTCAGGACCAGGGCGTGCGCGCCGACCCAGACGTTGTCCTCAAGGACGATCGGGGCCCGGGTGAGCGGGCCCGGCGGTGCGTGCCGCTGTTCGGGAGGCAGGTTGTGGAAGTCGTTGTCGAGCAGCTCGCAGTCCGACAGGAGGCACCGGTCCCCCACCGTCACGGACGTCCAGGTGCCGATCCAGGTGGCGTTGAGCAGACAGTCCGCGCCGACGCGCACCTCGCCGGGGCCGGCGAAGCGGACGAGCTTGTTCAAGCGGGTGCGGTCACCGATGGTCACCCGCACGCCGCGACGCAGCCGGATCCGGCCACGGATCTCCACGTCCCGGCCGAGTGTCAACCGCCGGTAGCGGAGCCGGTACCAGCCGCGTTTGACCGCGAAGACCAGACGCACCGCGCGTCTCGTTCGGATGCCAGCGGCGCCGAGCAACGACCCTCCCCCACGTCGCGGGGCCGGTGGCGGCGGTAGCCGCCACCGGCCCTACGTGAACAATCTACCGATCCTCCGTTACGAACGGTTGACCCTTACTCTACGGAGAAGAACGTCGATGGGGTAGACCAGGACAACTCGGGCGTCGCGGTGCTGACCACGAACCCGGTGGCACCACTGACCACAGCGGCCGGCGCGGCCGTCGGATCGAACGCCACACTGCGCAGGTTGCCATCGGTGGCCCCGTAGACGATCCGGCCGTTCACCCAGGCCATCCCCCGCACACCGGACCAGTTCTGCCCGGTGCTCGGCAGTGTGAACTCGGTGGCGCCGAGGTAGTTACCGTCGATCTCGAAGTAGCGGTAGAAGAGACTGTTCGCCCCGGTACGGGTGTAGTAGAGCCTGCCGTCGAGGAAGAAGGCACCGGTCAGCAACGCCGGGTTGTACCAGTCGTTGTAGCCGGACGCCTCCCACGGCGAGCCGATCGCGCCGCCGTTGAAGAGCGAGACGTCGATCCGGCTACCGGTGGGCGTGCCGGCCACCGTGTGCGACCAGTAGATCCGGTCGTCCACCCGCCACGTCGCACCGGCCGCCGTGTACGCGGGCTGGCTGACAGTGGTCGCGGTGCCCAGCGCGGTGCCGTCGAACGGCACCTTCGCCACAGTGCCCGGGGCGGTGCTCAGGTAGAGGTTGCCGCTGGTGGCCGACGGGGGGTTCTTCGGGGCGATCGTGCGCCCGCCGGCCAGCGGGAACATGCCCAGCCGGCCGTGGTACTCGTCGCCCATGCCGTCGGAGTTGTGCCCGAAGTAGAGGCCGTCCGAACCACGCCACAGCACCGGTACCGACGAACCCCACGCGGTGGTGCCGGCGGGCATCGACGCGCTGCCGCTGCGGCGCGGGTTCCAGTTCACCGGCATGCCGGTCGCCGGAGTGACGGCGGCGATGCCGAGCCGGTCGATCGCCCCGTTGCCGGCGTTGTCGCTGGCGTTCGGGTTGTTCAGCCAGCGGAAGTGCCCGCCCAGGTAGATGATGTTGTCCGCCACCTCCACCGAGGTGATGGTGTCGTTGCCGGTGAAGTCGACCCAGGTGGCGAGCTGGCCACTGCCCCGCGCGGCGGTCTCGAAGCGGACCAGGGCGTCGCAGTAGGCGGACGGCCAGCCCGCGCCGCCGTTGGTGCCGACCACGAACCAACTGCCGTCGCCGCCGAACTTCACGTCCTGCACGTAGTGCACGAAGGTCGCCGGCGAGGCGCACGGCGCGACGAACTTCTCGGTGCTCCAGTCCAGCACCGCGGGCGTCCCGGAGACGTCCACCAACGCCATCTGGTTGCGCGGCAGGCCGTTGACGAGCGTGAAGTTGCCGCCGACGACCAGGGTGTCGCCGTCCGGCGCGACGTCGATGGCCCAGACGTACGACGTGGTGCTGTGCCGCCCCACCGTGGCGTCGATGCTGAAGCTCGGGTCGATCGCGCCGGTGGTCGCGTTGAGCCGGCCGAGACCCACGTGCGCGGTGCCGTTGAGCCAGTTGAACGCACCGGCCACGTACAGCCAGTTGCCGGACAGCGCCAGGTCGCGGACCGTGCCACCGTCGGAACGCCCGACCCAGCTGTCGATGATCGCGCCGGTCGACGGGTTGAGCGCCACCAGGTTCTTGCGGGAGACGCCGTTGACGTTCTTGAAGGCGCCGCCGACGATCAGCGTGCCGCCGGGGCCGGCGATGAGGGTGTTGACCGCGCCGTCGAGCACCGGAAGGAAGGTGGTCGACATGGTGCCGGTGGTCCGGTCGTACGCGAAGAGGTAACGCTGCGTGATCCACGCGGAACTGGCGGTCTGCCGGAGCTGGGTGAAGCTGCCGCCGACGAAGACCGTGTTGCCCACCTGCGCGAAGGCGCGGGTTTCACCGTCCCGGGCGTGCGGGGTCGCGTCGGCGGGGTTCGCCGACACCAGCGTCGCCGTCGTCGGGGCCGGCACCACAGCGGCCGACGCGGTGGTGGGCACGCCCAGAGCTGCGGCGATGATCGCCAACGCGACCATCCCCGCCCGAGTACGACGTCGTCCTGCGGAACGCCACAAGTGCGGAAGTATGGGCACGCTGCGCCTCCAGATTGGATGAGAACCCGAGGTAGCGTGCCTCGTCCAGCCTGGTTAACAAAATCCGCCGATTGGGCGGTGCATGAATCCGCAAGCCGACAGAACGCCGGAGGATCGGTTGCGCGACCCCCCGGCGAACGCCGTCCGGTCAGTTCATTCGGGTCGTCAGCGGCTACCTCCGGTGGGTTGCCGCAGGTAGGAGTCCTTGCCGGCCTGCGTGAAGCCCGCCACCGCCGCGGCGTCGTGGTTCATCGTCATGTCACAGGTCGACGTGCGGCTGGTCATGCCGGCCGAGTTGAAGTAGATGGCCGCCTTGATCTTCGGGTGCGCCTTCAACGCCGCCGGGAACTCCTGGAACCAGCGCTGCTTGGCGCCCGGGTCGGCGGAGTTGAAGTTGGTGCCGAACTCGGCGAGCATCCGGGGCTTGCCAGCGCCGATGCCGTTGTCGTCCAGCCAACGGTAGAAGCCACCGATCGTCGTGCTCGGGCTCTTCCACACCGTGCTGCCGTTGCAGACGTGGAAGTTGTACGGGTCGTAGGCGACCCAGTCGACGTACCGGTCACCGGGGTACAGGCCGGCGTACCGGGAGTAGTGCCCCGACCAGCCCATCATCGTCCAGACCCAGACCGCGTTGGTCGCGCCGGCGCTGGCGAACCGCTCGTGGACGTAGCGCCAGGCCCGTACGAAGTCGGCGTCGCTGCCCTTGTTCGGCTCGTCCTCCGGCTCGTGGTCGAAGCCGATGAACACCGGTACGCCGGCGGCCCGGATCCGGCCGGCGACCGCGTCGATCGTCGCGTCCTGCTTGCCTCCGTAGACATCGGACCACTTGAGGGTCGTGCCGGCGGAGAAGTCGCGGGACTCCCAGGCGAAGAACATCAGACGGCCTTCGCGCATCTGCTGCTGTTCGTAGACGTCGGGGAAGGCGCCGTTGCTGCCCGAGTTGGAGAAGTCGTGGTAGCGGTGCACGATGTCGAACTTGCGCCCGACCTGCGCCTCCACGTCCGCGACGGCCTTGCCGTGGTCCCAGCCGCCGGCCGCTCCGGCCGGCGAGTACATGCCCCACCAGGCGCCACAGGACGGGACGAGCTTGTCCGAGACGGACCCACACTTGCCGGCCGGCAGGGTGCCGGTGGGGCTCGGGGTCGCCGTCCGGGTCGGGGCGACGGTCGGCGACGGCTTCGGCGCGGCGGTGGTCGGTGACACGCTCGGCGCCGGCGGCGGCGCCGGCCGGGTGGTCGTCACCGGCGACGGCCGGGACCCGAGGTCGTAGCTGATCACCAGGCTGGGTCGCAGGTCCGGATTGCGGTTCTCGACCGACGCCCAGTAGATCCGGCTCTCCAGGCCGCTCTGCGCCAGCGAGACCGTCCAGGTGCCGTTGCCGGTGACCAGCTTGGAGACGTCCCACTCGTTGACGCCCTTGGACACGCTGGTCACGCTGTCCAGCGCGGCGCCGGCCGGCGTCAGCGGAGGCCGCGACTCGCGGGCACTCAACGGCGACGCGTGCGCCGTCACCGTGGCGGCGAACTGCTGCCAGGCGTGCATCCGCAGCGTCGCCCGGACGTTGACCGCGGCGGCCGGCACGGTGGTCACCGCGAACTCGACGACCGCCTCGCGGCCACCGCGCGGGTTGCCGTCGCAGCGCGTCGCGCAGGTCGCGAGGGTCGTCTTGGCCGCGTTGTCACCGTCCTGCGTCACCGCGGTCGCGGTGGTGTCCGCCGCCGCCCGGATCGACAGGTCGTCGCTGGCCAGCAGCGGCATCATGGTCGCCACGATGCCGGCCACCACCGAACCGCCGACCACGCCGATGGCAATCGCCTTACGCCGGGGTCCGGAACGGAACCGGGTGATGCGGTGCAGTCCGTGCCTGGTCAAGGAAACTCCCTGTGTCTGCGTCCATAACGGTGAGCAGCGTATCGATGACCAGCACAGGTCGCAGGTAGGACAGTTTTCCGTAAGCGCGTCTTAACCGTCAGCTAAGGTGTGGACGCTTCAGCCGGCGCGAGCCGCCGCCAGCGCGGCGGCCATCGCCGCCCTCGGCGCGACCACGCCGGTGAACTGCTCGAACTGCCCGACCGCCTGGGCCAGCAACAGATCCAGGCCCGAGACGATCCGGCAGCCGGCCGCGTCGGCGGCGGTCGCCAGCGGCGTCGGCCACGGGTCGTAGAGCGCGTCGAAGAGCACAGTGCCCGGCCGCCAGGCCACCGCGCCGGCCAGCGGGTCGGCGACGCCCTTCGGCACTGTGGAGACGACCACGTCGGCGGTCGAGAGGTGCCGGGGCGCATCGGCCCATGGGGCGGGCGTCAGCGCGACACCCACGGCGTCGGCCACCGGCCGTAGCTCGTCGACCGCCTCCGGTCGGCGGGCCACCACCGTCACCGCCGAGCAGGCCAGCTGCGCGGCGGCGGCGAGCGCGGCGCGGGCCGTCCCACCGGCACCGAGCACCGTCACGGCGGCACCGGCGCTCACCCCGGCGTCGGTGAGGACGTGCACCATGCCGGCGACGTCGGTGTTGTCCGCGTACCAGGAGCCGTCCGGACGGCGTACCAACGTGTTGGCCGCGCCGACGGCGGCCGCGACCGGCGAGGCGGCGTCGGCCACCGCGAGCGCCGCCTCCTTGCCCGGCATGGTCACCGACAACCCGGCCCACTCCGGGCCCAGGCCGGCGACCAGATCCGGCAGCTCCGCCGCCGCGCACTCGATCCGGGTGTACGACCACCCGGTCAGTCCCGCCGCCGCGTAGCCGGCGTTGTGGATCACCGGGGAGAGGGAGTGCGCGATCGGTTTGCCGAGCACCGCCGCCCGCCGCCTGAGCGCCATCAGATGATCCCGGCCTCCCGGGCCTTGGCCTCGTTGCGCTGGTGCTGCTCGTACGTCTCGGCGAACTCGGAGTGGCCCTCCTTGTCGATGGCCACGAAGTAGAGCCACTTGCCCGGCGGCGTGTTCATCGCCCCTTCCAGGGCCTCCTTGCCGGGGTTGTTGATCGGGGTGGGGATCATGCCCCGCAGCTTGCGGTTGTACGGGTTCTTCGGGTCGTCCAGCTCGGCCGCGGTCATCTGCTTGGACGACTTGGTCGGCTTGCCGATCGACTCCAGGTAGTAGTTGACGGTGACGTCCATCTCCAGGCAGTTGCAGTTGAACTCGCCGTACGCCCGGTTGTAGGCCACCCGGGCTACCTTGCCCAGGTCGTCCTTGTTGCCCGCCTCGGCCTGGGCCAGTGAGGCCACGATCAGTGCCTCGTACGGGCTGACCTTGCGCTTCTCCTGCACCTGGTCGGCGAACTTCATCTCCCCGGTGACGGAGAGGAAACGATTCACCATCAGCTTGAGGATGCTCTCCGCGGTGGACTTCGGCGGAATCTCGTACGTGTCCGGGAAGAGGAAACCCTCGACGGACTTGACGATTTTCTTGCCGTCGTCGCGCTTGAACCACCAGTCCGGAACGCCGAGCGCCTCCGGGTCCTTCGCGGCGGCCTGGAAGTCCTTGACCGGGATCTTGGTCTTCTCGGAGAGCAGCTTGTAGATGTTGAAGCTCGTGCGGCCCTCGGGGATCGTCAACCCGTTGACGATCTTGTTCTTCAGGTCCAGCATCGCGGCGACGGCGTTCTCACCGCTCATCTGCTTGCGCAGCTTGTACGTGCCCGGCTGGATGTTCTTGCTGCGCGACTCGGCCTCGGCCGCCTCGATGAAGGCCTTCTGGCTCTTCACCACATCGGCCGCCACCAGGGCATCGGCCATGTCGGCGAGCAGCGCGCCGTTCTTGATCTCGACGGTGATCTCACCGGCCCCGCTGCCGTCGTAGTCGGGGGTGACGAAGTAGTTCTGGATCCGGTCGAAGCCGTAGAACGCGCCGCCGCCGATCGCGCCCAGCAGGACCAGGGCCATCAGCAGTGCCAGGAATGTCTTGCCCCGGCCGCCGCCGGACCCGCTCTTGCGCTTGCGGAAGCCGCGCCGGTGCCGACCCTTCTCCCCCCGCTCCGGCTCGTCGAACCCAAGGTCCAGATCGTCGATCATTACGTCCGCCTCCGCTGCGCGTCCAGCCAGCTCTGCAGGATCTCCACCGCGGCCGCCTGATCGACAACCGCACGTTGACGTTTACCTCGGACGCCACGCTCGGCAAGCCTACGAGAAGCGACCACGGTCGACATCCTCTCGTCAGTGAGCGTTACCGGGACAGGCGCTATCACATCGACCAGTCGGTCAGCGTACGCCTTCACGTGGGCGGCCGCAGGGCCGTGCTTGCCGGCGAGGTTGACCGGAAGGCCGACGACAACCCCCACCGCCTCGTGCTCGGCCACCAACGCGGCCAGCTCGGCGAGGTCGCTCGGCACCGCGTCCGGCGCCGCCGTGAGGTCACGGGCCAGGGTGACCAGCGGCGTCGCCAGGATCCCGTCCGGGTCCGAGCGGGAGACACCCACCCGCACCTGACCGACATCCACGCCGATCCGCACCCCACGCGTCAGCTCAGCCACCGACGGTCACCACCGGCCAGGTACGAACCAGGGCGGACCAGATGGCCCGCCCTGACCCACAGTAATGATTGATCACGCCTCGGTGATCGCCTTCTCGACGGTGAGCAGCAGGTTCGGCGCCTCGGCCGCGGGTAGACCGCCGCCCTGCGCCAGGTCCGGACTGCCACCGCCGCGCCCCGAGAACGCCGCCTTCACCAGATCCGACGCCGCCAGGCCCCGGCCGCGCGCCGCCGCGTTGACCGCCACCACCAGGGACGCCTTCCCGTTCGACCGGGCCGCCACCGCGACCACCGCCGGCCGCGCCGGGTCGATCTTGCCGCGGATCTCCTGGGCCAGGGTGCGCACGTCGTTGCCGGCCGCGCCCTCCGGCGCCTCGGTGCCCACGTACGCGACCCCGCGCACGTCCTTGGCCTGGGCCGCGAGCGCCGCCGCGCCACCCAGCACCAGCTGGGCGCGCAGCTTCTCCAGCTCCTTCTCGGCGTCGCGCAGCTGGGTGACGGTCTGCTCCACCCGGTCGGCGACCTGGTCGTTGGGCACCCGGTACAGCTCGGCCAACCGGGAGACCAACAGGTGCTCCTTGGCCAGGAAACCGAACGCGTCCATGCCGACCAGCGCCTCGACCCGGCGGACACCGGAACCGATCGACGACTCGGAGAGGATCTTCACGAGGCCGAGCTGGGCCGAGCGGGCCACGTGCGTGCCGCCGCACAGCTCCCGGGCGTAGTCACCCACCTCGACGACCCGCACCTCCTCGCCGTACTTCTCGCCGAACAGCGCCATCGCGCCGATCCGCCGCGCCTCGTCCAACGAGGTGATGAAGGCGTGCACCTCCAGGTCGGCCAGCAGCACCTCGTTGACCTGCTGCTCCACGTCACGCAGGACGCTCGGCGACACCCCCGTCGGGGTGTTGAAGTCGAACCGGAGCCGACCGGGGGCGTTCAGCGACCCGGCCTGGGTGGCCGACTCACCGAGGAAGTTCCGCATCGTCTGGTGCACCAGGTGGGTGGCGGTGTGCGACCGGGAGATCGCCCGCCGCCGGGTCGTGTCGATCTCGGCGAAGCCGGCCTCACCGGCGCGCACCTCACCCCGGATCACCCGGGCCCGGTGCACGATCAGGCCGGGCACCGGCTGCTGCACGTCGAGCACCTCGACCTGCCCGCCACCGACCGTGATCATGCCCTGGTCGGGCTGCTGGCCACCGCCCTCGGCGTAGAACGGGGTGGTGTCCAGCACCAACTCGATGGTGTCACCCTCGGTCGCCGCCTGGCGCGGGCCGTCGGCGCCGAGCAGCGCCCGCACCGTCGACTCGCGGGACACCTCGCTGTACCCGGTGAACGTCACCGGCCCACCCGCGTCGAGCACCGAACGGTACGCCGACAGGTCCACGTGCCCCGTCTTGCGGGCCTGCGCGTCCGCCTTCGCCCGGGTCCGCTGGTCGGCCATCAGCCGCCGGAAACCCTCGTCGTCGACGGTGAGGCCCTGCTCCGCGGCGATCTCCAGGGTCAGATCGATCGGGAAGCCGTACGTGTCGTGCAGCTGGAACGCCTTCGCACCGGACAGCGCGGAGCCGCCCGCCGTGCGGGTCTCCGCGATCGCGGTGTCCAGGATCGTGGTGCCGGCGCGCAGGGTGGACAGGAACGCCTCCTCCTCCGCGTACGCGTAATCCGCGATCCGGTCGAAGTCGGTCGCCAGCTCCGGGTACGACGGGGACATGCAGTCGCGGGCCACCGGCAGCAGCTCGGGCAGCGCCCGGTCCTGCCAGCCGAGCAGCCGGATCGACCGGATCGCCCGACGCATGATCCGGCGCAGCACGTACCCGCGACCCTCGTTCGACGGGGTCACCCCGTCGCCGATCAGCATCAACGCCGTCCGAACGTGATCGGCGATCACCCGCAGCCGGACGTCGTCCGGGTGCGACTCGCTGGCCACGTGCCCGGAGTGCGCGCCGTACCGCTTACCGGTCAGCTCCGCCGCCCGGGTCAGGATCGGCCGGACCTCGTCGATCTCGTACAGGTTGTCGACGCCCTGCAGGATCGAGGCCATCCGCTCCAGGCCCATGCCGGTGTCGATGTTCTTCGCCGGCAGGTCACCCAGGATCGGGTAGTCCTCCTTGGTGGTACCCGGACCCCGCTCGAACTGCATGAAGACGAGATTCCAGTACTCCATGTAGCGGTCCTCGTCGACCGCCGGCCCGCCCTCACGGCCGTACTCCGGGCCCCGGTCGTAGAACAGCTCCGACGACGGGCCGCACGGCCCGGGGATGCCCATCGACCAGAAGTTGTCCGCCTTGCCCCGGCGGACGATCCGCTCGGCGGGCACGCCCACCGACCGCCAGATCTCGTACGCCTCGTCGTCGTCGAGGTAGATCGTCGGCCAGATCCGATCCGGATCGAGCCCGTAACCACCCTCGGCGATCGGCTTCGTGGACAACTCCCACGCCAGGGGGATCGCCCCGGCCTTGAAGTAGTCACCGAAGGAGAAGTTGCCGTTCATCTGGAAGAACGTGCCGTGCCGGCTGGTCTTGCCGACCTCGTCGATGTCCGGGGTGCGGATGCACTTCTGCACGCTGACCGCCCGCTGGTACGCGGGAGTCTGCTGACCCAGGAAGTACGGGACGAACTGCACCATGCCGGCGTTGACGAACAGCAGGTTCGGGTCGCTGATGGCGGGCAGCGGAGCGGACGGCACCACGGTGTGGCCATTCGCCTCGAAGTGCGCGAGGTACCGCCGCTTGATCTCCGCCGTCTTCATCGCTGGTGTTCCTCCGGAAAGATTTCTCGATCGCCGATCCGCGGGTCTTCCCGCAGGTCGGCGAACTGATCGTCGAACGCCTCGCCCTGGGCGAACGCCTGGTGGATCTCCTGCTCGCGTTCGGCCATCCCGACCCGGACGTCCTCCACGAAACTACGCAGCGACTCAACGAGGCCGCCAGCGGATTCCGTCAGCGAGCTGGCGATGCCGGCCGGCGTGTACGCCTGCGCGGTCCGGGTCGCCCGACGCACCACGATCACGCCGACGGCCACTCCGACGCCGAGCCAGAACAAGCGCTTCATGTCCCGCTACCCCCTGGTCCGGCCGGTCAGCTGTTGCCGCGTCGCGCGGCCCGTCGCTGCTGCTTGATGGTGTCGCGCACCTGGCGCTCGGTCTCGGCGTGCCGGCGGCCGGCGGCGGCCTTCCGCACGCCGTAGCCGAACGCGGCCACCTTGACCAACGGGTTGGCAGCCGCGGCGGAGACGACGGTGGCCAGGTTGGCGACGTTGGCGGTGACGTTCTGCGCGTGGCTGGTCATGGTGTCGACCTTCGCCAACTGCAGGTTCACCCCGTCGAGCGAGGTCTGCACCTGCTCCAGCGCGGTGTTGACGTTCTTCACAGTGGTGTTCACGTCGCCGAGCAGCGGCGCCGTCCGATCGTTGAGGTCGTTGATCATGCGGGTGGTGGCGTCAACCGTGTGCCGCAGCCGCAGGATGGGCAGCGTCAGGATGAGCACCAGCACCGCGAACGCGGATGCCGCGATCAGCGCCGCGATCGCTCCAATGTCGCCCATGCCTGTCCTCCTCATGCAGAGTTCCGCAGGACCCGACGTCCTCGGAACGCACCACCATGACACCCGGGCCGGCCGCCGAGCCGTCGGCGTTGACCGACGGCGGGCGTGCCCGCCAGCCCCAGACCCTACCGTCCGTGATGGAGACCGGCTCAGGACGGTGAGGGTGTCAGCTCGCCCAGCGGATCCGCACTGACAGTGGGGAACGGATCCTCACCGGTCAGTGACGGGTCGGTGGTCGGCTGCGGCCTGGTCCGCTCGTCGTCGATCGCATTGCGCACCTTCACCGACACCAACGAGCCGGTGCACTCGGTCGCAGCGGCCGACGGGTCACCGGACGGCACGACTGCCGGCTCGCCGTCCACCGGCGGTGGCACGCAGGTCGGCTCGCGGACCCACAGGTCGAGGGTCAGCTCGTCGCGACGCCAGCAGGTGTAGCTGCCCTTCGTCTGCTGCTCCGGGCAGCGGCTCACCTTCCACGGCCGCCACCCGTCCGCACGCAGCGCGTCCTCGTAGACCCGCGCAGTCTCCTCGGGCGCCTTCTCCGAGGTCACGGTCCGCTCCCGCAACCGGCAGTCGATCAGGCACCACCGGCTGCCGCTGACGTCGTCGACGGTCTTCGCGGCCGCCCAACCGGGCACGTTGAGCTGGTCCAGGTTGTCGAAGACCGGGTCACGGCTCAGCGTCCGGAGGCCGAAGAAGAGCGGCACCGCGCCGAGCAGCACGACACTGACCAGCACCAACACCGCCGCGCGGAGGCGGCGTCGTTCCCGGGTCTGCCGGCGTTCCTCGGAACGGGCACCCGGCGCGGCGTCGTCGTCCGGCACGTCCTGGCCAGCCGCGCGCAGCGCCGGTCCGTCGGTGGGCTCCGGCGCCGGCCGGTCGACCGGACCGGACGCGGAGGGCACCACCACGGCGGCGCGCGCCACGCCGACGGGCTCACCGGCACGTCCGGGCGGCGGCACCGGCGCGACACCGCTCGGCTCGGCACGGCCGGGCTCCCGATGCGGGGGCAGGGCCCGCCCGGCGGCACGGTCGGCCGGCGCGGGTCGGCCCACCGACGCACCGCCACGGGCCGGACCCGCCGGCCCCGGCTCACCGGTGGTCCGCTCGTCGGTGGGCGGCTGCACACCGGGGGGACGGACGGCGGCGCGAGCCGGACCGTCGGGACGTGAGCGTGGCGGACCGTCCACGCCCGGCGGCACCGCCGCGCGAGCAGGACCGTCGGGACGTGACCGTGGCGGACCATCCACGCCCGGCGGCACCGCCGCACGGGCCGGACCGTCCGGACGGGTCGCGTCCCGGGGGGCCGCCTCGACACCCGGGCCGGGGCGCGCTGGGCCGTCAACGCCCCGACGCCCGCTGCCGGGTGCCGGCGCGTCGCCGGGGATGGGCCTCGCCCGGCCGGGTGGGGTGGAGCGGGCGGCGCCCCGAGCGGCGGGACCGACGCCGGGGGCGGGTCGCCCACCGCCGTAGGGGTCCTCGCCGGTGTCGTTGGCCGGCCCGGGTCGACCGGGACCGGCCGTACCGTCGGGGCCGGGCTCGGCTGCCGGACGACGTCGGCGGCCGGTCGGGTCCGCCGTGGGCGGTGCGTCCGGACCGGGCCCCGCCGCGGCCCGGCCACGCCGGACGGTGGGGTCGGGAGTGGGTACGGCCGCGGCGCCCCGACCACGGGCGGTCCGCTCGCCGGGGGCCGGCGGATAGGGCGACGCCTGCTCTCCGGTGGACCCCAGCGGATCGGGCCGGACGGCGCGACGACCGGTCGGTGCGTCGGCGCCCGGGTCGACCGGCGGGCCGGCGGGCCGGCGAGCGGCGGTGCGGTCGGCGGCCGGGTCCGGCACGGCGAGGCGACCGGACGCCTGGTCGGCGTGCTCTCCCGGCCCGGTGGGCGACGCCGGACGGCGACTTCCGGCCGGCGGGCTGCCCTCGCGGCGGTTGACCACCGGCAGGCCCGGGTCGGTGTGCGGCAGCCGGCCGGCCTGGCGCAGCCAGTCCGCCGGCCGCTCCGGCCGGTCCACGCGGGGTTCGCCACCGGGTGGCGTTCGGCGTTCCGGTTCGTCGGAGACGACCCGACGCCGACCGGTGCCGTCGGCGGGGCTCACGGTGGGATGGGCGCCGCTGTGTGCGCCGGGCGCCTCGGGCATCGACGACGCGCTGCCCGAGCGGGGCCCGGGCGGCGCCTCGCCCGCACGGGGCACGGGCGGCGCGTTTCCGGAGCGGGGCACCGGTGGCGCCTCGCCCGCACGGGGCACCGGTGGCGCGTTGCCCGAGCGGGGCACCGCTGGCTCGTCGGGTTCCGCGGCGCGGCGACGCCCGCCGGCTGCCGGACGGGGACGTTCGGCGGCGGGCCGTTCGACGGGCTCGGGGGCGCCGGGGTCGCCCGGGCCCGGACGACGCCGGGCGGCGCGCGGCCCAAGATCAACGGCGGGGTCGGGCCGCGGGCCGTCCACGGTCGGCGGCACCGCGCCAACCGGCGCGCCGTCGAAGCGGGTCGGCCCGCCAGCGGTGGGTGCTCCGGCGGCCCGCGCCGGGTCGGGTGTCGGGCCGGCGGCACGTCGACCGGCGGGCATGCCGTCGGCGGTCGGCCGGGCACGGCCAGGTTCGACCGGCTGCTCCGGGCCGGGTCGGCGGACCGGCGGGCCGGCGTCCGGACGGCGCAGCGGCGGCATCGCGTCGGGATGTCCGCCGGGCCCGGCGGTGTCCGGACGACGGCCCGGCGCCACAGCGGCGTCCGGACGACGACCGGCCGGCGCGCCGGAGACCGGTGGGCCCACGGGTGGGCCCGGAGGGGCCGCCGCACCGCGAGAACGAGCCGGGCCGCCGGGCACGTCGGGTGCCGGGCGAGGCCCCTGCGGGCCGGTCGGGTCACCCCCGCCCGGGCGGGCGGTGGGTGGAGACGGCGGTACGGCGGCGCGGGCGCCCGGCACCGGCTGCACGCCTCGGCGCGGTGGCTGCCCGGGTGCGCCGGGGACCGGGGCGGATGGCCGGTCATCCGGGCGGCGGCCCGCTGGCGGCGTCTCCCCCGGCCAGGGGCCGTCGACCGGTCGACGGGCGGCGACGCCCGGCTCACCCTGACGCGGGGTCGGCGGCGCCGAGGCCTCCGGCCCACCGCCGCGCGCACCGGGCGGCTCTGCCGGCGTACGCGGGGCGGCCTGGGCCGGCGGCCCGGCCGGGTCTGCGGGCGGCATGCCGCCCCGGGGGCGGTTCGGCTCCGCCGGTGCGCCGTCCGGGCCCAGCTCGGTGCGTTGCTGCTTGGCCGAGCGCAGGTCGTCGATCCAGCCGAACTCCTCGCCGGCGACCGGCTCCTCCGGCTCCGGCTCGGCCGCCCGGCCACGACCCCACCGGCGGGTCTTGGCACGCGGATCGCGCCGCTCGTCCGGGCCCTCGTCCGGGCGGTCCCCACCACGCGATCTCACTGTTGACCCTCTCCTGCGGCGTCGGTGCCGCTGTCCTGCATCATGCCGGGGGCACCCGTGTCCGTCGTCGGACGGGCGACCCCCGGGGATAGCGCTGGCGCGTTCTGCGCCGTTACGGACGGCTCGGATGCCGGCGTCGGCCGCGCGGCCGGGGCCGGCAGACCACGCACGATCCGGCGCAGCAGCGGCAGCCGGCCGGCCACCGACCGCTCCGCGCCGTGTGGGCTGGGCTGGTAGTAGTCGGTGCCCACCAGGTCGTCCGGAACGTACTGCTGGGTGACCACGCCGCGCTGGTCGTCGTGCGGGTAGCGGTAGCCGGTCCCGTGGCCCAACCCACGCGCACCGGCGTAGTGCGCGTCGCGCAGCCCCCGGGGCACCGGGCCACCGCGACCGGCCCGGACGTCGGCGATCGCGGCGCCGATGGCGGTGGTGGCCGAGTTCGACTTCGGCGCGGTGGCCAGGTGGATCACCGCCTGGGCCAGGTTGAGCTGCGCTTCGGGCAGGCCCACGTACTCGACAGCGTGCGCGGCGGCGGTGGCGACGCTCAACGCGGTCGGGTCGGCCATGCCCACGTCCTCGCTGGCGAAGATGACCAGGCGACGGGCGATGAAGCGGGCGTCCTCACCGGCGACCAGCATGCGGGCCAGCCAGTGCACCGCGGCGTCCACGTCCGAGCCGCGCATGCTCTTGATGAAGGCGCTGACCACGTCGTAGTGGGCGTCGCCGTCGCGGTCGTAGCGCACCGCCGCCACGTCGACCGCCTGCTCGGCGGTGGCCAGGTCGATCCGCCCGCCGCCGAGGGCCGTGGCGGAGGCCGCCGCCGCCTCCAGGGCGGTAAGGGCCTTGCGGACGTCACCGGCGGCCAGCCGGACCAGGTGGTCCTCGGCCTCGGTGGTGAGGGTCAGCGCACCGTCCAGGCCGCGCTTGTCGGCGACCGCGCGGCGCAGCAGGCCCCGCACCGCCTCGTCGTCCAACGGTTGCAGGGTGAGCAGCACGCACCGCGACAGCAACGGTGAGATGACCGAGAAGTACGGGTTCTCGGTGGTCGCCGCCAGGAGGGTGACAGTGCGGTCCTCGACGGCGGCGAGCAGCGAATCCTGTTGGGTCTTGCTGAACCGGTGCACCTCGTCGATGAAGAGCACTGTCTGCGGGCCGCCGGAACGGCGCTGGCGGCGGGCCGTCTCGATCACCGCCCGGACGTCCTTCACCCCGGCGGAGAGCGCCGACATGGCCACGAAGCGGCGGTCGGTGGCCCCGGCCACCAGGTGCGCGATGGTGGTCTTGCCGCTGCCCGGCGGACCCCAGAGGATCACCGACATCGGCGCCCCGCCGGAGACCAGTTGCCGCAGCGGTGCACCGGGAGCGAGCAGGTGCTCCTGCCCGACCAACTCGTCGAGGGTGACCGGGCGCATCCGGACCGGCAGGGGCGAATCGTCGGCCACCGCGGTGAAGCCGTCGACACCGGCGGGACCGTCGGGCGCGCTGCGCGACCCGGTCGGTTCACCGAGGGAGAAGAGGGCGTCGGACTCCATCACGAAGACAGTACCGGGCCGGGCCCACGACGCCGGAATCGCGCCGTGGGCCCGCTGCCAGTGATCGGTTCCGGTCAGCCACGCCCGGGGCGACGACCCCGGTACCAGCGGCCACCGCCACCGCCGCCACCGCCGCGCGGGCCGCTGCCCACGCCGGCCAGGTAGAGCGAGAGCAGGAGTAGTCCGATGAGCACCAGGGTGTTCCAGTTGAACAGGTCGGGTGCGCCGAAGTTGGTGTCGAGCAGGTCGAGCAGCAGGGCAAAGCCAAAGACGATGGCCGCGAGAATGGCGAGCATGTCGGTCCTCCGGTGGGGGTTCCCAGTAGGTCGGCGCGTGATGTACCCAATCGGTCGACTCGCCAATCTCCACGGTGGAGGTGGCTACCCCGCGCCGGCCCGGCGCGGACGTTCCACCCCCGGCCTCCTAGGCTGAACCGCATGATCATCGACGACCGGGGGCTCCAGGACCGGAGCGCCATCCTGGCCGCCGTCGGCCATCACCCGTTCGCCCGGCACGCGCTCCGGGGGGCCGTGCCGGCCCGCGCGTACCGGCGCGATGGCGCCGTGCTGTGGCTGGTCCCGCCCGAGCACGGACCGGTCGGCTGCGCGATCGGCCCGGCCGAACCGGCGCTGGAGATCTGTGTCGCGCTCGCCGCCGACGGGTTGCTCCAGCCCGGACAACGGCTGCACCTGCCGCGACACGATCGCGCTCTGCTGGCCGACCGGTTGGCGGTGGCCGAGCACAGCGACTGGGACTTCCACTGGACCGACGCGTCGCCGCCGACGCAGCCGGACGAGCAGTCGGTGGTACGCCTCACCGACGCCGACCAGCCGGCGCTGGCGGCGCTGGTCGAACAGTCGTTCCCCAGCAGCACCTCCCGCCCGGGAGACCCACGGGTGGTGGACTGGTACGGCATCCGGGCCGGCGACCGGTTGGTGGCGTGCGGCGCGGACCGCAGCCAGGGTGACATCGGCTTCCTCGCCGGCCTGACCGTCGCCCCCGACCAACGGGGTCGAGGGCTGGGCGCGTCCCTGACCGCGGGGATGACCCGGGCGCTGCTGGCGCGCCACGACACCGTGGGGCTCGGCGTCTACACCCACAACGTCGGCGCGGCCCGGCTCTACCGTCGGCTCGGCTTCACCCACACCCTGCCGCTCAGCTCGATCCGCCTCGCCTGACCGGCGTTTCGGCCGGCCAGGCGAGGGATCGTCGCTAACGGTCGGCGGCGGGTACCGGGACCGCGGTCGGCTCGACGGCCGGGACGGCCCGACGGCCGGCAAGCCAGGCGGGCAGGTAGAGCGGGGCGGCGACGGCCAACACCACAGCGCCGACCACCATCGCGGTGCTGATGCTGGTGCTGGCGGCGAGCGCGGTGAGCACCACCCCGCCGAGCGCGGCGGCCGGCTGCGCCATCATCGAGTTCAGCGAGAGCACGCTGGTCCGGTACGGGCCGTCGACCTGCCGGTGCAGCAGCCCACTGTGCAGCGGGTTGGACGCGCCGTGCACGCTGTAGCAGGCCAGATACGCGATCAGCACGCCGACCGGCCCGGCGAACAGCCCCATCCCGACCACCGTCACACCCTGGAGGATGCGCAGCAGGGCCGCACTGGGTGCCGCGCCGAACCAGCGCAGCAGCAGCGGGGTCAGCGCCGCACCGGCAGCTGAGGCGAGCCAGGCGGCCGAGCTGGCCGGCCCGAGCAGGGCGGCGGCGCGTTCCGGGTCGCCGACCACCTCGGCGAGTCGTACCGGCAGCAACGACTCGAAGGTGATCATGCCGAAGCCCCAGAACAGCTCGACCGACACCAGCGCGAGCAGTACCCGGTTCCGGCGCAGCAGCCCGATCGCCTCGCCGATCATCCGGGGCGCCTGGGCCACCGAGGCCCGCACGGCGACGAATCCGGTGGCCTGCCGCCGCTCGACCAGCAGGGCGAGCAACGCGACCAGCGCGAGCGCCTGCGCGACGATCGCGGCCAGCACGGGCACGGTGAGCGCGCTGATCGGTCCCATCGGGCCCAGCGCGACGAGGCCACCGCCGATCAGCGCGCCGCCGCCGATCGCCGCACCGGAGACGGCGCCCGCGTGCCCGAGGCCCCGCTCGTACTCGGCGGTCGGGTCGGCGGCCAGTGTGGCGTCGACGTACCAGGACTCCAGCGGGCCGCTGTCCAGCGCCCGGTAGACCCCCTGCACGGCGTAGACCAGGAAGAACATCCAGAACGAGTCGGCCACCGCGAACAACGACAACGAGACCAGGCTGAGCGCCCCGGCGACGATCAGCACCGGACGGCGACCGAGGGCGTCGGCGAAACCGCCGGTGGGCAGTTCCAGCGCCAGGACCAGCAGGCCCTGCGCCGTATAGACCAGGCCGATCTGCGGCAGCGACAGGCCGCGCTCCTGCATCAGCAGGACCATGACCGGGATCATCAGACCGGTGGGCAGCCAGCGCAGGCCGTAGAGCGTGAGGTAACGACGCCGCACCTGGCGTACGGTCAACGCGGTCATGACACCACCTCCGTCAGCGACTGCGGGGCTCGCAACACCGGCTCACTCCTCGCGCTCACCCAGCCACCTTCCGTTCGCGACTGCGGGGCTCGCAGACCCGGCTCACTCCTCGCGCTCACCCAGCCGCCTTCCGTTCGCGACTGCGGGGCTCGCAAACCCGGCTCACTCCTCGCGCTCACTGGAGACCGTCGCGCAGGGGGTAGGCGGCCAGGAAGACCTGCACCGGGCGGGCCTCCGGGTCGGCGGCGGCGTCGGGCTCGGCCTCGCGGTGGTAGCGCTCGAGCACCTGCCACACCTCCGCCTTGAGTTCCTCCAGGCGGGCCGGCGGGATGGTCATGAAGATGTCGCCCATGCCGAAGCCGTCCCGCCAGGCGGGTGACCACTCGTGCTGGGTGGCGAACCAGCGCTCGGCGGTCTCGGCGAGCAGACGCACCTGGTCGCCCTGGATCCACTCGATCGCGGCCCGGGCGTCGGGGTCGTCGTCGAAGTCGCTCGGCTCCCAGTTGGTGACGTCGTGCGCCGCCTGCCACCAGCGTTGCCGCCCGCTGCCCCGGTCGGGAACCTCGACGACGAGCCCGACCTCGGCGAGTTGGCGCAGGTGGTAGCTGGTCGCGCCGGTGTTGGTGCCGAGCAGCTCGGCGAGGGTGGTGGCGGTGGCGGGCCCCTTCACTCGCAGGGCGCCAACCAGCCGCATTCGCAGCGGGTGTGCCAGGACCCGGACCTGCCTCTTGTCGATGCGGACCTCACGTAGCGCCGCCCGCGGAGCGTCTCCATCGTTCTCCATGACTGCACACTACCTCTGCACACTTCCTATGCACAATAGTTGTGCATAGGAAGTGTGCAGCAATCAGCGGGCGAGAACGTCGCGTACCCCGCGCAGTCGGGTGCGCAGCAGGCCGGCCGCACGGGTGGAGTCCAGGCGTACGTCAAGGGGACGGACCAGACCGCTGCTCGCGCTGGTGGTGCTCTTCAACCCGGCCGGATCCAGGCCGTACCGCTCGGCGACCAGCAGACCCAGCTCGACCCGGCTGACCGCGTCCGCGCCGGCCACGTTGAGCAGACCGGCGTACGACGAGACGACCAGCTCCAGCACGGCGTCAGCCAGGTCGGTGACGTCGATCGGGCAGCGCAGCTCGTCGCTGAACAGGGTGGCCCGGCCGGCGAGCGCGTCCCGGCAGAGCTGGATCTGCTTGCTGCCCTCCCCCACGATCAGCGAGGTCCGCACCACCGCCGCGCCGGGGTCGATCGCCCGCACGGCGGTCTCGGCGGCGGCCTTCGCAGCCCCGTACGCGTGCACCGGCGTGGGTGGCTCGTCGTCGAGGTACGGCACGGGTCGTCCGGCGTGCAGCGCATCGCTGGACAGGTGCACCAGCCGGGCACCCACCTCGGCGGCGGCGAGCGCCACGTGCGCGGCCCCGTCGGCGGTGACCGCCCAGTCCTCGTACCGATAGGGGGTCCCGACCACGGCGTCCGGCCGCACCTGGGCGACCAGCGCACGCACGGCGGCCCGGTCGGTCACGTCCAGCCGACGCGCCTCGACACCCGGCACGTCGATCTCACCGGAGTAGAACGTCCCAACAACGGACCAACCAAGCCCGAGGCCCCGCCGACAAACCGACCGCCCGAGTAACCCACTACCCCCGACAACAAGCACCCGCATCCCAGCCCACTCCCCTGCCGCCGCCGACGTCGATCATGAGGTTAACGAGCGACACGCCGTGGCGCGGGCCCGTCAACCCCATGATCGACGGCGCGAAGGGGGTCAGACCGGGTCGGCTACCGGGGCTGCGGGGCCGGCCGTTCCCGCGTGGGCCGTCGCGGGCGGCTTGGGCTTGGCGTCGATGCCGGCCTCGGCGCGCTGCTGGGCGGTGATCGGGGTGGGAGCACTGGTCAGCGGGTCGAAGCCGCCCCGGGTCTTCGGGAACGCGATGACCTCACGGATCGAGTCCGCGCCGGCGAGCAACATGCAGACCCGGTCCCAGCCGAAGGCGATACCGCCGTGCGGCGGGGCGCCGTACTTGAACGCCTCCAGCAGGAAGCCGAACTTGTCCTGCGCCTCCTCGGCGGTGATGCCGAGCAGGTCGAAGACCCGCTTCTGCACGTCACCCCGGTGGATACGGATCGACCCGCCGCCGATCTCGTTGCCGTTGCAGACGATGTCGTACGCGTACGCCAGGGCCCGGTCCGGAGCCTCCTCGAACCGGTCCACCCAATCCGCGTTCGGCGAGGTGAACGGGTGGTGCACGGCCGTCCAGCCACCCTCGTCAGTGCGCTCGAACATCGGCGCGTCGACCACCCAGCAGAACGCCCAGGCGCTCTCGTCGATCAGGCCGGACCGCTTGGCGATCTCGACCCGGGCCGCCCCGAGCAGCTCCTGCGCCTCCCGGGTGGTGGCGCTCGCCGCGAAGAAGACCGCGTCGCCCGGCTTGGCGCCGACCGCGTCGGCGAGCCCGCCCAGGTGCTCGGCGGAGAGGTTCTTCGCCACCGGGCCGCGCGCCTCGCCGGTCTCGGCGTCCAGCACCACGTACGCCAGGCCGCGCGCGCCCCGCGCCTTCGCCCAGTCCTGCCAGCCGTCCAGCTCCTTGCGGCTCTGCGCCGCGCCGCCCGGCATGACCACCGCGCCGACGTAGCCGCCCGCGTCGATCGCCCCGGCGAACACCCGGAACTCGGTGCCGCGCAGGTACTCGGTCAGCTCGGTCAGCTCGACGCCGTAGCGCAGGTCCGGCTTGTCCGAGCCGTACCGGGCCATCGCGTCGTGCCAGGTGATCCGCGGGATCGGCCGGCTGATCTCGTGCCCGGCCAGGTCCTTCCACAGCGCCGAGACGATCGCCTCGCCGAGGTCGATCACGTCGTCCTCGGTGACGAACGACATCTCGATGTCGAGCTGGGTGAACTCCGGCTGCCGGTCGGCGCGGAAGTCCTCGTCGCGGTAGCAGCGGGCGATCTGGTAGTACCGCTCCATGCCGCCGACCATCAGCAGCTGCTTGAACAGCTGCGGCGACTGCGGCAGCGCGTACCAGCTGCCGGGCTGCAGGCGCACCGGCACCAGGAAGTCGCGGGCGCCCTCGGGCGTCGAACGGGTCAGCGTCGGGGTCTCGATCTCCAGGAAGTCCCGCTCGTGCAGCACACCCCGGGCGAGCTGGCTGGCGCGCGAGCGCAGCCGCAGCGCGTTCGCCGGGCCGCTGCGCCGCAGGTCCAGGTAGCGGTACCGGAGTCGGATGTCGTCGCCGGCCTCGATCTGGTCGTCCACCGGCAGTGGCAGCGGCGCCGCCTCGGAGAGCACCTCCAGCTCGGCGGCTGTCACCTCGACCTCACCGGTGGGCAGCTCCGGGTTCTCGTTGCCGGCCGGACGGCGGGTCACCTCGCCGACGACCTTCACGCAGAACTCGTTGCGCAGCGCGTGCGCGTCCTCCTCGCGGAACACCACCTGGACAACACCGGAACCGTCGCGCAGGTCGACGAAGATGACCCCGCCGTGGTCGCGGCGGCGGGCCACCCAGCCGGCGAGCGTCACCGTCGAGCCGGCGTCCGCGGCGCGCAGGCTTCCGGCATTGTGGGTACGGATCACGGCTGGCAACTCCTCATCGTGGAACAGTCCTCACCCGCATTCTGTCAGGGGTGGCCGCCCCGCCTCCGGGCACCCGGCAGGCCGGCACGATTCGCTGGTGGGGTGGACCGGCGAACCCGACTCCCCCGGCAGCCGCGGCGGTTAACGTGGCGAAATGCGGCCCGTACCGAACTGGGCCGTCGCCACGGGGGCGGCGGCGCCCGTGTTGCTGGTGGCCGGTTGGACAGTGGCCCAGGCCCGACAGCCCGTCGGGTACGACCCGGTCCGGGACACCATCAGCGAGCTGGCGGGGCAGGACGCCACCGACGCCTGGATCATGGTGGTGGCCCTGGTGCTGCTCGGCTGCTGCTACCTGTCCGTCGCCGCCGTCCTGCACGCGGCCGGGCTGCCCAGCCGCTTCCTGCTCGCGATCGGCGGGGTGGCCACCATCGCGCTCGTCGCCTTCCCCCGGCCGCCGGTCGGCGGCTCGGTCAGCCACGGCGTCACGGCGACGGTGGCCGTCCTCGCCCTGGTGCTCTGGCCGGCCGGTTCGGCACTGCGGCTGCCGCGCGGCCACGACACCGAACACCCCGACCGGCCGGAGCCACCCTGGGCGTTCCGCCGGTCGGTGGGGTTGAGCGCCACGCTCGTGCTGCTCGCGCTCTTCGGCTGGTGCGCGTTCGAGGTGACCAGCGGGTCCCGCACCGGATTGGCCGAGCGGGTGACGGCGGTGGCGGTCTCCCTCTGGCCGCTGCTGGCGCTCCTCTCCGCCCGGCGGGCGCACCTCGCCTGGTCGGCCGACGGCACCGTACGGGTGGGCCCGGACCTGCCGACCATCGGCGTCGTACCCCCGGATCCACTCGGACCCCCGAGCGGGCCGGCCCCCGGGCGACCCGACCGGCTGCCGTGAGTCGCCGCCGGACCTGAGCTGGCGTCGCCACCGCCCCCGGTCTGGCGTCGCTGCCCCCGCGTGGTCGGCGGGGGCTTCAGCCCGTCGACGGGCGGCGCCCTCGGCGTCGTCCGTCTGCCCGGACCGCGCGGCCCGGGAACCGCGCCGGTCGCACCGCTACGATCGCCCGATGTCCGCCGTTCCCCGTTGGGCTCTGCTGTCGGCCGCCGGCGCACCGCTGTTCCTCATCGGCGGCTGGACGGTGGCGCAGGCCGCCCAGGCCGACGGGTTCGACCCGGTGCGGCAGACCATCAGCGCGCTCGCCGCCACCGGCGCGGACCATCGCTGGATCATGACGATCGGGCTGGCGGGCCTGGGCCTCTGTCACCTGACGACCGCGCTCGGCCTGGTCAGCGCCGCACCGGCGGGCCGCGGGCTGCTCGGGTTGGGCGGGCTGGCGACGGTGCTGGTGGCCGTGTTCCCGCAGAACGCGACGGGCAGTTCGACGACGCACGTCGTGGCCGCCGGGGTGGCGTTCGGCGCGTTGGCCGTCTGGCCGGCCCTGGCGGTGCCCCGTCGCGCCGCGTCGCCCCTCGCCCGGGAGCACCGCCATCCGCCGCAGGACGGGCCGGCTCCCGTACGCCGGGTGGCGCTCGCCGCGGCGGCGGTCCTGCTCGGCCTGGTCGGCTGGTTCGGCGTCGAGTTCTTCACCGACGGGGCGTGGATCGGGTTGACCGAGCGGCTGGCGGCGGCCGCCGAGGCGGGCGCACCGCTGGCCGCCGTGCTGTTCTCCCGGCTGCTGCCGAGACCGTCCGGTCCCGGCTGACCGCCGACGCGTTCGCCGGTGTCGGCGGGGTCCGGTGGCCGTGAACGCGACGCGGGCCGCCGGAGTGTTCCGGCGGCCCGCGAGCGGTGCGTGGATCAGAAGACGCTGACGCCGTAGCGGCTGAGCGCCTCGGTGACCGGCTGGAAGAAGGTCGTGCCGCCGGTGCGGCAGTTGCCGCTACCACCGGAGGTGAGGCCCAGCGCGGTGGTGTTGGCGAAGAGCGAGCCGCCGCTGTCGCCAGGCTCGGCGCAGACGTTGGTGCGGATCAGGCCGGAGACCGAACCCTCGGCGTAGTTCACAGTGGCGTTGGTCGCGGTGACCGAGCCGCTGCGCAGGCCGGTGGTGCTGCCGGAGCGCTGCACCGCCTGGCCGACGGACGCGTTGCCGGCGCCGGTGATGTCCCGGAAGCTGCCGTTGTAGAGGGACACGTTGCCGGCCGCGTTGGCCGAGTTGTTGTGCCGCACGATGCCGTAGTCGTTGCCCGGGAAGCTGGTGCCGGTACGGGTGCCCAGCAGCGCGGTCTGGGCGGAGTTCGAGTACCAGCTCGACGAGATGTTGGTGCAGTGCCCGGCCGTCAGGAACGAGTAGGTGCTGCCGCTGCGCACGTTGAAGCCGAGCGAGCAACGCCCGCCGCCACCGGCGTAGATGGCCTGACCACCGGAGATGCGGGTGCTCAGCACGCCCGCCTCGGCCTCGACCCGGACCGCGCCGTTGGCCCGCGCGGCGGCGGCCTTGACCCGCTCCAGCTTGGCCCCGGTGACGGTGCTGTCGACGGAGACGACGACCTGGTTGGTGACCGGGTCGCTCCACCAGGCGGTGCCGGGGATCTTGGCGGAGCGCTCCAGGTCGGCGGTGGCCCGGTTGAGCTCGGCCGCGCCGCGGGTGACGTAGCGGACGACGGCGCCGGCCTTGCTGGCCTTGCTGGCGGCGGCCGCGTCGGTCACCGTGACGACGGACTTGCCGCTGGCGTCGATGTACGAGCCGGCGGAGCGGTCGCCGAGTTCCGCGGCGATCGCGGCGGCGGCATCGGGCGACGCGGCGGGAGCGGCCTGAGCCGGCGCACCGATCAGCGAGCCGACGACCAGGGTTCCGGAAACGGCGACGGTAGCCGCAACACGGAATGAGGACCTCGTGGGTCGCATGTAACAACCTCCTGGGCGGGGGAGCGGGTCTCGCCGGGGGCGGCTGACCCGAGGGCAACCCGGCCGATCTGGGGAAACCGGCCGGCTGAGACTGAAGTATTCACATACTTAAGATCATTAACAAGGCTTGGATTCGCCCGAATTCACCGTCCTTGATCGGCCACACGGCCGCAACACCCTCGACACGCTGGTGAACAGGCACCGTCACACCCGACCGACGCCCGGCCCATCAGGAAGTGAACAACCATCGATGCGTTGCCGCGCACCGGGCGCGGCGCGCACCGCCCGCCGCGACGGGCACGACGGCGAGCGCCGGGTGATGAGCGCGGCCCGATGAGCGCGCCGCGTGATGAGCGGGCCGCGTGGGGGCGCGGCGCGTGATGGGCGCCGTCGGTCAGGGGGTACGGCGACGGGCACCGGGACCCGGGCGGGGCACCACGTCGCGTGGCCGACCGACGTCGTGCCCGTCGGCGCAGCGCAACTCGGCGCGTACCTCGGCGCCGCAGTCGCGGTGGGTGACGCTCAGCGGTGGGCCGTCCGCGTCGGCGAGGTACCGGTCACCCCAGCCGAGGACGGCGACCAGCACCGGCCACAGGTCCAGACCCTTCTCCGTCAGGCGGTACTCGTGGCGCAGGCGACTGCCGGGCTCCCGGTACGGCTCGCGACTGAGCACGCCCTGCTCCACCAGGCTGGCGAGCCGGTTGGTCAGCACCTGGCGCGGAATGCCGGTCCGCACCCGCATGTCGTCGAAGCGGCGTACGCCGGTGAACACCTCGCGCAGGACCACCAGCGTCCACCGCTCACCGAGGATCTCCATCGCGCGGGCGATGGTGCAGTTCTCCACTGACCAGTCCAGAGCCGCGGGTCGCATCCGACCAGGCTAAGTCTCGTTGACAGACTCAGCAACCGGCTGCCAGGCTGCGTCCATGACGCAGACGCAGGAACCAGCGCGCAGCCGTACCTTCACCTGGGCGGACCCGTCGGTCAACGCCGCCCAGGTCGGTCGACGCAGCGGCCTGGACATGCTCCGGGCGATGATCGCCGGTGAACTGGCCGCGCCGCCGGTGATGCACCTTCTCGACATGAGCCGGATGGAAGCCGACGAGGGTCGGGTCGCGGTTGAACTGACCCCGCAGGAGTTCCACTACAACCCGCTCGGCAGCGTCCACGGTGGCGTGCTCTCCACGCTGCTGGACACCGCCGCGGCGTGCGCCGTGCACACCACCCTGCCGGCCGGCGTCGGCTACACGTCGCTGGACCTCAACGTGAAGTTCCTCCGCCCGGTCACCGTCGCCAGCGGCACCCTGCGCTGCGAGGGCACGGTGCTGCAACGCGGCCGCCGCACGGCCCTGGCCGAGGCCCGCATCACCGACGCCGCCGGCCGCCTGACAGCCCACGCCACCAGCACCTGCCTAATCCTCCCCCTCCCCTAACCCCCTGCCCCTCCCCTGCCTCGCCCCACCGCGCGTTGATCAAGAGGTTTGCGTCAGAAAACCGGCTTCCGGTGACCGAAACCTCTTGATCAACACGAGCCAGGCGGGTGGGGGTTGGGGGTTGGGGGTGGGGTGGGGTTAGCGGAGGGCTTGGCGGGCGGCTCGGGCGTCGCGCTTCTCCTCGAAGCGGCTCGCGGCACGGTCCAGGTCCGCCAACTGGGTGGCGAGCTGCTCGCGGGCGGCCTCGCCGTCGGCGTTGAGGCCGGTCACGTTGAAGACGTCCCACTGGCGCAGGACCGGCTGCAGCACCTCGTCGCGGTGCTGGCGCAGGTCGTAGATGCCGGCCAGGGCGATCGCCACCGACTTGCGGGCGAAGCCGTCGATGCCACTGCCCGGCATCTGGAAGTCGGCCACCACGTCGGCGACGGCCCGCATGGCCTGACTCGGGGCCAGCTCGAACGCGGCGGCGAGCAGGTTGCGGTAGAAGACCATGTGCAGGTTCTCGTCGGCCGCCACCCGCGCCAGCAGCGCCTCGCAGGCCGGGTCGCCGGTGGCCTTGCCGGTGTTGCGGTGCGAGATGCGGGTGGCCAACTCCTGGAACGAGACGTACGCCAGCGAATGCAGCACCTCGTCGCCGTGGGCGTTGGTGTAGCCCTCCGACATGTGCGTCATCCGGGCCCGCTCCAACGCCACCGGGTCGACCGCCCGGGTGACGGTCAGGTAGTCGCGGATCGCGACGCCGTGCCGCCCCTCCTCGGCGGTCCACCGGTGCACCCAGGTGCCCCACGCGCCGTCCCGGCCGAACAGGGTGGCGATCTCGTGGTGGTACGAGGGCAGGTTGTCCTCGGTCAGCAGGTTCACGATCAGCGCGGTGCGGGCCACGTCCGGGATGGTGGAGTCGGTCGGCGACCACGCCTCGCCGCCGAGCGGCCCGTCGAAGGTCCGCCCCTCGCTCCACGGCACGTACTCGTGCGGGAACCACTCCTTGGCGAGCGAGAGGTGGCGGTCGAGGTTGCGCGCGACCACCGGCTCCAACTCGACGAGCAGCGCGGTCTGACTCAATGTGGTGCTGACGGTCACGAGAAACTCCCTACGGTGGCGTAACTTACGCTACCGTAGGTCCCCGCGGCCGTCAGCGCCAGTGGAGAGACTCACCCAACCGTCGGCTTGAGGTCCTCCAGAGGGGGCATCCACTCCTGCGCAGCGGCGGTGACCTGCTCACCTGAGCGGATGTCCTTCACCTCGTCCGGCGCTCCGTCGACGCCCGGGAACCAGACGTACGGAATCCCCCGCCGCTCGGCGTAACGGATCTGCTTGCCGAACTTCGCCGCGCTCGGTGACACCTCGGTCGGCACCCCGCGCCGCCGCAACGCCTCCGCCACCCGGTTGCTGGCCGCCCGCTGCTCCTCGTTGGTCACCGCGACGAGCACGGCGGTCGGCACCTCCCGGGAGACCGACAGCGCCCCCGCGCCGAAGAGCAGGCCGAGCAGCCGGGTCACGCCGATCGAGATCCCCACCCCCGGGTACGAGACAGCACCGGCGCTGGCCAGGTTGTCGTACCGGCCGCCGGAGCAGATCGAGCCGAAGCGCTCGTAGCCACGCAACTGGGTCTCGTAGACGGTGCCGGTGTAGTAATCCAGGCCACGGGCGATGCGCAGGTCCGCCACGCAGAGCCCGGGCGAGTGTGCGGCGGCGGTCTCCACCACCCGGATCAGTTCCTCGATGCCCTCGTCGAGCAGCGGGTCACTCACCCCGAGCGCCCGAACGGCGTCGGCGAACGACGCGTCCGGGGCGGAGATCTCGGCCAGCGCCAGGCACGCCTTGGCCTGCGCCTCGCTCGCCCCGGCGGTCTGGGCGAGCAGGTCGGCCACCTTCGCCGGGCCGATCTTGTCGAGCTTGTCGACGGCGCGCAGCGCGGCCTCCGGGTCGGTCAGCCCGACACCCCGGTAGAAACCCTCACTGATCTTGCGGTTGTTGACCTGGATGGTCACCGGCGGGATCGGCAACGACCGCAGCGCGTCGCCGATGACCAACGGCATCTCCGCCTCGTGGTGCGGGGCCAGGGTGTCCCGGTCGACGATGTCGATGTCGGCCTGGACGAACTCCCGGTAGCGACCCTCCTGCGGCCGCTCACCCCGCCACACCTTCTGGATCTGGTAGCGGCGGAACGGGAACGCAAGCTTGCCGGCGTTCTCCAGCACGTACCGGGCGAACGGCACTGTCAGGTCGAAGTGCAGGCCGAGCTGGTCGTCACCGGCCGGGCCCTCAGCGTCGGCGTGCAACCGCCGGATCACGTAGACCTCCTTCGAGGTCTCGCCCTTGCGCAACAGCTGGTCCAGCGGCTCCACGGCGCGGGTCTCCAGCGGCGCGAAGCCGTACAGCTCGAAGGTGGCCCGGATCTTGTCGAGCACGAACTGCTCGATCATCCGCTGACCGGGGGTCCACTCCGGGAAGCCGGAGATGGGCGTGGGCTTGCTCATCGGCGTACTCCTTGCGGTTCCGCGCCGGTGGCGCGGTGGTGTCGTGGGTCCGCGCGTGGCGCGGACGAAGATCTAGAGGCCCCGGGTGGGAGCGGCCGGCGACGTGCCAGCCACCTCGATGAGGTACGGGTTGCTGGCGCGCTCGCGGCCGATGGTGGTGCTGGGGCCATGGCCGGGCAGCACGACGGTGTCGTCGGCCAGCGGGAGGATCTTGTCGCGCAGGCTGCTGAGCATGGCCGGCATGCTCCCGCCCGGCAGGTCGGTGCGGCCGATCGACCCGGCGAAGAGGACGTCACCGGAGAGGCACAGCTCGTCGGCCTCCCAGCCCGACCCGGCGCCCGGCAGCCGGAACAGCACCGACCCGCCGGTATGGCCCGGGGCATGGTCGACGGCGATCTCCAGGCCGGCGAGGGTGAGGGTGGCGCCGTCGGTCAGCTCCGCCACGTCCTCCGGCTCGGTGTAGCTCAACCGGCCACCGAAGAGCGACGTCAGGTCGGCCGAGAGGCCCTTGGCCGGGTCGGCCAGCATCTCCCGGTCGCCCGGGTGCACGTAGGCGGTGATGCCGCGCGCACCGCAGACCGGCGCTACCGAGAAGGTGTGGTCGAGGTGGCCGTGGGTGAGCAGCACGGCGGCCGGATGCAGGCGGTGCTCGGCGAGCAGCGCGTCGAGGCGGCCGAGCACCCCGATGCCGGGGTCGACCACCACGCACTGCTCCCCCGGCGCGGTGGCAACCACGTAGCAGTTGGTGCCGAAGGCGTCCGCGGGAAAGCCGGCCACGAGCACTGGCGCTGTCCTTTCCGTCGAGCAGCTGTCGTCCTGCCCCGCAGCCTATCGGGCGCGCCCAGCCGGTTTGCCGCGTCCGTCCCCGGCACCCCGCAGGGCACAGTGACGATCTCCGATAAGCGCTGCTCGGGACGGGGCGGACCTCGTACACCACATTCCCAGTCACTAGCCGTACACTCTGGCGGGCGTGTGGCGCGGCACACGTGACGCCCGGACGGGCCGGGGCGACCGGCCGCCGGCGACGACCAGGTAGAGGAAAGGGGAGCACTGGTGGCTTCCAGCAGGGACCGGCAGCGCAAACTGGCACGGGCCAAGCTCGACCGGCAGTTGGCTCGCCGGGCGGCCGCTACGCGGCGCCGACGGCAGATCCAGGCCGGAGTCGGCGCCGCTCTGATCCTCGTGTTGGTAGTGGCCGGCTCGGCCTGGGCGCTCGGGGCGTTCGACTCCGACCCGAAGCAGAACACGGCCGCGGCGGAAACCTGCCTCTGGACGCCGCAGGACGCGACGGCCAACACCAACCTCAAGGACGTCGGCACGCCGGCCACCAAGGACCTGCCCACCGACGGCACCCGGCCGATGACCGTGACCACCAACCAGGGCGCGCCGATCACCGCGGAGCTGAACCTCACCAACTCCCCGTGCGCGGCGGCGAGCATCGCCCACCTGGCGAGCCGGTCGTTCTACGACAACACCAAGTGCCACGAGATCACCACCGAGGGCGCGCTGCGCTGCGGCGACCCCAGCGGCACCGGCCTCGGTGGGCCGACCTACTCGTTCTACGACGAGGAACTGCCGACCGTGCCGTCGGCGTCACCGTCGGCCACCCCCGCCCCCGACCAGCCGCCGACGTACCCGAAGGGCACTGTGGCGATGGTCTCCAACCCGCCGGGCAGCAACGGCAGCCAGTTCCTGATCTTCTTCAAGGATTTCACCACCACCGACCCGAAGTACCCGGTCATCGGCCGGGTGACCGGCGGGCTGGACGTGGTGGAGAAGATCGGTGCCCTCCCGACCGTGGACAATGGGACCGGGGCGAAGGTCAAGCCCAGCACCGATGTGACGATCCAGAGCCTCACGGTCGGTGAGCCGGTCTCCGCTGCGGCACCGGCGCCGTCGGCCTCCGGCACCCCGGCCAGCAGCCCGAGCGCCGGCTGACCGGGCGCCACCACCCACCCAAGCGGCACTCAGCAGCAGACAGCCAGGAGGATCCAGGCGTGACGTCCACCAGAGAGCGGCAGCGCGCGGCGGCCCGCGCCCGGCTCGAGAAGGAGATGGCCGAGCGCGCGGCCAAGGCCCGCAAGCGCCGGCAGACGACGGCGATCGTCAGCGCGGGTGCCGCGCTGGTGCTCGTGGTCGCCGGCACCGTCTGGCTGGCGGTGAGCCTCGGCGGCGACGACGACAAGCCCGACACCACCACCGCGGCGCCCGGCGCGGCCGAGTGCGCGTTCAACGCGGTGCCCACCGAGCAGCGGCCACCGCAGATCAAGGACGTGGGGTTGCCGAGCAACGAACAGTCCGCCAAGGGCATCCAGACCATGACGATCGACACCAACCTCGGCCCGATCACCGCCAAGGTCGACCGGTCGCTGGTGCCGTGCACGGCGGGCAGCTTCACCTACCTCGCGGAGAAGAACTTCTTCGACAACACCAAGTGCCACCGCCTGGTGACCGAGGGCATCAAGGTGTTGCAGTGCGGTGACCCCAGCGCCACCGGCAACGGCTGGCGGGACACCGACGGCCAGGGCGGCCCGAGCTACCGCCTGCCCGAGGAGAACCTGCCCACCGACAAGCGCCCGCCGTACCCGGAGGGTGTCATCGCGATGGCCAACTCCGGCCAGCCGGGCAGCACCGGCAGCCAGTTCTTCATCGTCTACGGCGACTCTCCGCTGGACCCGGCGTACACGGTGCTGGGCACCATCACCGGCGGCCTGGACCTGGTCAAGGACGTGGCCAAGGCCGGCGACGACGGGGCGTTCGCCCAGCAGGCCGGCGGCGGCCACCCGAAGAAGGAGGTCATCATCAAGGACCTCGCGATGAGCAACCCGCAGGGCTGACACCCGCGCAGACGACACAGCGCCCGCCGGCTGAGCCGGCGGGCGCTGTCGTGTTCGGGGTACGGCGTCAGGCGCCCGAGGTGACCCGGTAGGCGTCGAAGACGCCGTCGACCTTGCGGACCGTGGCCAGCAGGTGGCCCAGGTGCTTCGGGTCGGCCATCTCGAAGCTGAACCGGCTCACCGCCACCCGGTCACGGGTGGTGGTGACGGTGGCGGAGAGGATGTTGACCCGCTCGTCGGAGAGCACCCGGGTGACGTCGGCCAGCAGCTTGTGCCGGTCCAACGCCTCGACCTGGATGGCGACCAGGAACGTCGAGGCGGAGGTGAGCTTCCAACTCACCTCGACCACCCGCTCGCTCTGCGCGCGCAGGTCCTCGGCGTTGGCGCAGTCGTCGCGGTGCACGCTCACCCCGCCGGAGCGGGTGACGAAGCCGAACACCGAGTCCGGAGGCACGGGGGTGCAGCACCGGGCCAGCTTGATCCAGACGTCGCTGACGCCCCGGACCACCACGCCCGGGTCACTGCTGCTCTGCCGGCTGCGCGGCGGCCGGGTGGCGACGGCGGTCTCGGCGATGTCCTCCGCCGCACCCTCCTCGCCGCCGTACGCGGCCATCAGCTTCTGCACCACCGACTGCGCGGAGACCTGGCTGTCGCCGACCGCCGCGTACAGCGAGGCCACGTCGGCCAGGTGCAGGTCGCGGGCGATCGACATGAGCGCGTCGGAGGTGAGCATCCGCTGCAACGGCATGCCCTGCTTGCGCATCGCCTTGACGATCGCGTCCTTGCCGGCCTCGATCGCCTCCTCGCGCCGCTCCTTGTTGAAGTACTGCCGGATCTTCGTCCGGGCGCGCGGGCTCTTGACGAAGCCCAGCCAGTCCTGCGTGGGGCCGGCCGTCTCGGACTTCGACGTGAAGATCTCGATCACGTCGCCGTTGGACAGCGTCGACTCCAGCGGCACCAGCTTGCCGTTGACCCGCGCCCCGATGCACTTGTGCCCCACCTCGGTGTGCACCGCGTACGCGAAGTCCACCGGTGTCGAACCGGTCGGCAGCGGGATGACGTCACCCTTGGGGGTGAAGACGTACACCTCCTGGCTGGACAGGTCGAAGCGCAGCGCGTCCAGGAACTCGCTCGGGTCGGCCGCCTCCCGCTGCCAGTCCAGCAGCTGCCGCAGCCAGGTCATCTCGTCGATGTGCGCCGGCGGGCCGACGATCTGGGTGCCCTTGTGCTCCTTGTACTTCCAGTGCGCGGCGATGCCGAACTCGGCGGTGCGGTGCATCGCGTACGTGCGGATCTGCATCTCCACCGGCTTGCCGGTGGGCCCGATGACAGTCGTGTGCAACGACTGGTACATGTTGAACTTGGGCATCGCGATGTAGTCCTTGAACCGGCCCGGCACCGGCTGCCAGTTGGCGTGGATGACCCCCAGCGCCGCGTAGCAGTCGCGAACCGTGTCGACCAGGATGCGCACACCGACCAGGTCGTAGATGTCGTTGAAGTCGCGACCCCGCACGATCATCTTCTGGTAGATCGAGTAGAGGTGCTTCGGCCGACCTGTCGTCTCCGCCTTGATCTTGGCGGCCTTCAGGTCGGTCTGCACCTTCTGCGTCACCTGCCGCAGCAACGCCTCGCGCTGCGGCTGGTGCTCCCCGATCAGCCGGTTGATCTCCTCGTAGCGCTTCGGGAAGAGCGTGCCGAAGGACAGATCCTCCAGCTCCCACTTGATCGTGTTCATACCGAGCCGGTGCGCCAGCGGCGCGAGGATCTCCAGCGTCTCCTTGGCCTTCTGCTCCTGCTTGGGGCGGGGCAGGAAGGTCAGGGTACGCATGTTGTGCAGCCGGTCGGCCAGCTTGATCACCAGCACCCGCGGGTCCTTGGCCATCGCCACGACCATCTTGCGGATCGTCTCGGCCTTGGCCGCGTCGCCCAGCTTGACCTTGTCGAGCTTGGTGACGCCGTCGACCAGCAGGGCGACCTCGCCGCCGAAGTCGGCGCGCATCTGGTCGAGGGTGTACTCGGTGTCCTCGATGGTGTCGTGCAGCAGCGCGGCGACCAGGGTGGTGGTGTCCATCCCCAGGTTGCCGAGGATCGTCGCCACGGCGAGGGGGTGGGTGATGTACGGGTCACCGGACTTGCGGTACTGCCCGGAGTGCCACCGGGCGGCCGTGTCGAAGGCGCGCTGGAGCAGCCGGGCGTCCGCCTTGGGGTGGTTGTCCCGGTGGCTCGCGATGAGCGGCTCCAGCACCTCGCTGACCTGAGAGGTCTGCCAGGGCGCGTTGAACCGGGCCAGCCGGGCCCGGACCCGCCGGCCGGTGGGCGCGTTGGACAGCCCGAAGCCACCGCTGGGCGACGGGTCGATGCCGGCGTCGCTCGGGAACGGCACCACGACACCGTCGGCGCCGGGAGACGCCTCGGCGCTCGGCGGGCCGCTGGTCGGACGCACCGGGCTCTCGCCGGAAGCCCTGCCGGAGCCGTTGCCGGTGCCCGTCACCCGGGCCGGCGCGTCGCCTGTCCGGTCAGTCACCGAGCCGTCAGCGTCGCCTGTCGGGTGCACCGTGCCCTCCGCCGGAGGGACGACATCGTGGGACACCGGCCTCCTCACCGCTCGCCGGAAACACGCCGGCCGAAGATCGGCCGACCTGGTCTCGCCCGCCGGACGGGGTACCGCCGGCGTCAGCAAAGGGCAATGCTACCCGCACGGACGGTCCCCTGCCGCTCCGCCGGACGGTCGGCGCCGGGTCCATCCGACAGGTCCGGGATCAAACGGTCAGCCGGGTACCGACCGGCTCAAACAGTCAACAGGGCGTGGACGGGACGCGGCGCCAGTCGCTCACGTCCACCCAGGAAACCGAGCTCCAGCAGCACGGTGAAGCCGGCGACGGTCCCACCGGCCCGCTCGACCAGGTCCAGCGTCGCCTCGGCGGTGCCACCGGTGGCCAGCACGTCGTCGACCACCAACACCCGGTGCCCGGCGGTGAAGGCGTCCTCGTGCACTTCCAACGTCGCCTCGCCGTACTCCAGCGCGTAGGAGACCGAGTGCGCGGGGCGGGGCAGCTTGCCGGCCTTGCGTACCGGCACCACGCCCACCCCCGTCGCGTACGCGATGGCCGCCGCGACCACGAACCCACGCGCCTCGATGCCGACCACCACGTCGAAGGCTTCCCGCCCGTGGTACGAGACGATCCCGTCGATCACCTCACGGAAGACCTTGCCGTCGGCGAACAGTGGCATCAGGTCCTTGAACAAGACGCCCGGCTTGGGAAAGTCGGGCACGTCCAGCACCCGGCTGGCGACCAGTCGGGCGGCCTCCGGGCCACTGTCCCCGCGCGCTGCGGTGCTGTGGGTCTCCGTCACGGCTGTTTCGCTCTCCTTCGACGACGAACGGCGTCCGGCAACAGCATGCCGGACGCCGTTCGGGTGTTTCCTGTCGGGTCAGCGCCGCTTGGCGCCACCCGGCCGGTTGCCGCCGCCACCCGGGCGACCGCCCCGGGCACCGGTCGGGCGCTTGCCCGCCGGCCGAGCGCCCACCTTGGGGGCGGCACCGGCCAGCGCGGCGGCGTCCTGGTCGACCGGCTCGTCGGACGCGACGGCCTGGGCGGCCGGGCTCGCGGCGCCCTTACCGGGGACCTCGCCGCGGGCGACAGCGCCCCGCCGGCTCAGGACGCGCTTGTTGTGCGCCTGGATCCGCGGGTCGTAGTTCTTCAGCAGCGCCAGCAGCGGGGTGGCCACCAGGATGGAGGTCAGGAACGCCACCGCCATACCGACGAACAGCACCAGACCGAGGTCCTTCAACGTGCCGGCACCGAGCAGGCCGGCACCGATGAAGAGCAGACCGCCGACCGGCAGCAGAGCGACGACGGAGGTGTTCAACGACCGCATCAGGCTCTGGTTGATAGCCAGGTTGGACGCCTCGCCGTACGTCTGGTTGTTGTTGGCGGTGATGCCCCGGGTGTTCTCCTGGACCTTGTCGAAGACCACCACCACGTCGTAGAGCGCGAAGCCCAGGATGGTGAGGAAACCGATGATCGTCGACGGGGTGACCTCGAAACCGACCAGCGAGTAGATGCCGGCGGTGAGGATCAGGTTCGTGATCAGCGAGGCGACCGCGGCCACGGCCATCCGCCACTCGAAGCGCAGGATCAGGTAGACCATCACCAGCGCGATGAAGATGACCAGACCGAGCACGGCCCGCTCGGTGACCTGGCTGCCCCACGCCTCACTGACCTGGTTGCTGCTGATCTGGTCGGCGTTGATGCCGAGGTCCTCGGCGATCTGGGCCTTGACCGCGGTGGCCTGCTCGGCGGTGAGCTGCGGCGTGCGCAGCTCGTACGAGTCGCCGCCCGGGCCGCCGACCTTCTGCGTGGTCGCCACCGTGACACCGGTGTTCTCGGCGGCCAGGGCCGAGTTGACCTCCCGCTCGGCGTCGTCCAGGGTGCCGACGCTGGCCGGCACCTGGAACGAGTTGCCGCCCGCGAACTCGATGCCCAGGCTGAACCCGCGGATCGAGAAGCTGAGGATCGCGATCAGGATCAGAACCCCGGCGACGCCGAACCAGAGCTTGCGCCGGCCGACGATGTTGAGACCGGCCTCGCCGTTGTAGAGGCGGCTCGCCAGACCGTTTTCAGCCATCTCAGGCCTCCTTGGCGCGCGGGTTGCGGGGCTGAGTCGGCTGGTTGCGGGCCGGAAGCGCCCGGCCCAGACCGCTGACCCGCGGGGACAGGAACGCCCGGGTCCGGGCGAACATCGTCATGATCGGGTGACGGAAGAGGAACACCACCACCAGGTCCAGAACGGTGGCCAGGCCGAGCGCGAACGCGAAGCCCTTGACCGTGCCGACCGAGACCACGTAGAGCACCACCGCGGAGAGCAGGGTGATCGCGTTGGCCGAGATAATCGTGCGACGGGCCCGGATCCAGGCACGCGGCACCGCGCTCCGCGGGCTGCGCCCCTCCCGGATCTCGTCCTTCAATCGTTCGAAGTAGATGACGAACGAGTCCGCCGCCACACCGAGCGAGACGATCATGCCGGCGATGCCGGCGAGGGTGAGCGTGAAGCCGATCTGCCGGCCGAGCACCACCAGCGCGCCGAAGACCAGCAGCGCGGAGAGGATCAGGCTCAGGAAGATGACCGAGCCGAGCAGCCGGTAGTAGAAGAACGCGTAGATGATGACCAGCAGCATGCCGATGCCGGCCGCGAGCAGACCAGCGCGCAGGTGGCTGGCGCCCAGGGTGGCGGTGACGTTCTGCGCCTCCTGCTGCTCGAAGGTCACCGGCAGCGCGCCGTAGCGGAGCTGGCCGGCGAGGGTGCTGGCGTCCTTCTGGGTGAACTGGCCGGTGATCTGCGAGTTGCCGGTGAGCACACCCTGGATCTCCGGGGAGGACACGATCTCGTTGTCCAGCACCACGGCGACCCGGCACTTGCCGTCCTGGCCCAGCGCGGTCGCGTCACAGGCCTGGCCCTCGTTGTTGAACGCCTCACGGGTCAGCGAGGTCCACTTGCCCTGACCGTCGCCGGTGAAGTCCAGGCTGACCACCCAGGCGTTGGTCTGGTCGAGCACCGCATCGGCGTCGGAGACGTCGGTGCCCAGCACCTTGGCCTGGTCGAGCAGGTACTTCGAAGCGCCGTCCTCGCAGGAGACCACCTGCTGCTTCGGGTCGGAGATCGACGCCGGGGGGCGCTGGTCGAGCTGCGCGCAGCCGATCGTCGGCACGTTGAACTGCATCTGCGCCGGCAGCACCGCGACCTCCTGCGGAGACAGCGTGCCGAACGGCTTGAGCTTCTCGGCCAGCGACGGGTCGGCGGTCAGGTCGGCCGGGGCCTGCAGCCCGTTCGCGGCCTGCCACGCGGCGGCGCCGACCTTCTGCTCGACGGCCTTGCGCTGCTCCTCCACGCTGGCCGGCACCGGCTCCGAACTGGCGGTGGGCGCGGCGGCGCTCGGCGAGGCCGAGGCGGACGCGGAAGGAGTCGGCGTGGCACTGGGCGACGCCGGGGCCATCCCGCCCTGACCACCGCTGGGCGACGAGGTCACCTTCGGCGAGGCGCTGCCCGTGGGGGTCGGGGTCGCGGCGCCGGACGGGGTCGCGCTGCCGGTCGGGGCGGCGCTGCCGGACGGGGTCGGCGTGGCGGCGGGCGGCGCCTCGGCCACACCACTGCCGGAGGCGGCCTTGAGCACCTTGCGGAAGCGCAGCTCGGCGGCTTCGCCAACGTCGTCGAGGTTGCGGTTCTCACCGGGCAGGGAGATGACGATGTTGCGGTTGCCCTCGGTGACCACCTCGGCCTCGGCCACGCCGAACGCGTTGACCCGGCTCTCGATGATCTCGCGGGCCTCCTCGAGGTTCTCCGCCGTCGGGGGCTTGCCGTCGACGCTGTTGGTCGCCTCCAGTGTCACCCGCGTGCCGCCGATGAGGTCCAGGCCGAGCTTGGGCTCGAGCCGGTCCTTCCAACTGCCGCTGGCGCCGGCGAAGAACACCAAAAGATAGAGGACCACGAAGATGAACCCGAGCACGGCGAGCTGCCGCCCGGGGCGCATCTGTCCCTGAGGTGGTGCCACGGCTGTCCTGTCTCCCTGTACGGTCGCGCCGCTGTCGCAGCGGCGGCGGTGTCGGGCCGGGGGTCCCGCCCGACGGGTCTGCCTTGAGTCGACGAGATGCCGACACGAGAACCGGGCCCCCCGGCGCGGAACGCCGACGGCCACCGGAACGTGTCGACGCCCGACGTCGACCCAACTATCCAGTTTTCACGTCTCGCCCGCTGCCCCGTCGGGGCGCGACGACCCGGAAGCCGGGTCGACCGGCCGTACGCCGGACTCGCCGCTCCCGGGGGGAGGGGTCAGTCCTTGGCGGTGTCCGCGTCCTCGGTGACCGGCTCGCTCGGCAGCTCGGCACGGGTGACCACCCGCGCGATGGCCGGGCGGGCGTAGCGGGTCTGCACGCCCGGGGCGACCTCGATCAGGACGGTGTCGTCCTCGATGCCGGTGACCGTGCCGTAGAGCCCGCCGATGGTCACGACCTCGTCGCCGGGGCCGAGGTTGGACTGCATCGCCTCTGCCTCTTTGCGGCGCTTCTGCTGGGGTCGGATCATCATGAAGTACATGACGCCGAAGAGCAGGGCGATCATCAGGATCGGCGTGAAACCGCCGGCCCCGCCACCCGCTGCTGCCAATTGCACGGTTACTGACCTTCCCATTGGCCGCCTGCCCGGCACCGTGGGTGCCGGAGCGGAGGCGGATTCTCACGTCCTGTACAGACCGCGGCGAAGTCTAAACCCTGCACCTGAGAACGCCGAATGCGGCACAGATCACGTTCACATCACGGCTGTTCGGCATCCAGCGAGAACAGATCGGGCACAGGTGGACTATCTACACCAAATGTACCATTCGGTGGTGTGCGCCCCAGATGCCGCCAGGCGGCCTCGGTCGCCACCCGCCCCCTGGGCGTACGCGCCAACAGCCCGGCCCGCACCAGGAACGGCTCGCAGACCTCTTCGACCGTGTCCGGCTGCTCCCCCACCGCCACCGCCAGGGTGGACAACCCGACCGGGCCACCCCGGAACGAGTCGACCAACGCGGTCAGCACCGCCCGGTCCAACCGGTCCAGGCCCAGCGCGTCCACGTCGTACACGATCAGGGCGGCGCGGGCCGTGTCGAGATCGACCACCCCGTCCGCGCGGACCTCGGCGTAGTCGCGGACCCGGCGCAGCAACCGGTTGGCGATCCGCGGCGTACCCCGGGACCGACCGGCGATCTCGGTCGCGCCCTCCGGGGTGATCGGCACCCCCAGGATCCGTGCCGAACGGTGCAGCAGCGTCTCCAGATCCGCCGGCGAGTAGAAGTCGAGGTGCGCGACGAAACCGAACCGGTCCCGCATCGGCCCGGTCAGCAGGCCCGACCGGGTCGTCGCGCCGACCAGGGTGAACGGCTCGACGTCCAGCGGGATCGCCGTCGCCCCCGGACCCTTGCCCACCACCACGTCGACCCGGAAGTCCTCCATCGCGCTGTACAGCAACTCCTCCGCCGGCCGCGCAATCCGGTGGATCTCGTCGATGAAGAGCACGTCGCCCTCGGCGAGGCTGGTCAGGATCGCCGCCAGATCACCCGACCGCTCGATCGCCGGACCGCTGGTCACCCGGATACCCGCGCCCAACTCGGCGGCGACGATATTGGCCAGACTCGTCTTACCCAATCCGGGCGGGCCGGAGAGCAGAATGTGGTCCGGCGGCGAACCCCGCCGCATGGCGCCCTGCAACAACAGGTCCAGCTGGTCGCGGACCCGGTCCTGGGCGATGAACTCGGCCAACCGCCTCGGCCGTACCGTGGCCTCCGCGTCCCGGTCGGCGTCGTTGACGTACGCCGAGACGAGCCCCTCGGTCTCGCTCATCGGGCCGTCTTCATTCGCGACTGCGGGGCTCGCAAACCCGGCTCACTCCTCGCGCTCATCGGGCTGCCTTCAATCGCGACTGCGGGGCTCGCAAACCCGGCTCACTCCTCGCGCTCATCGGGTCCGACCCAGCAGCCGGATGGCCTGCTTGAGCAGCACCGGCACCGGCGGGGTCTCACCCTCGATCGACTCCGCCACCGCGGCCACCGCCTGATCGGCCTGGCCGGCCGTCCAACCCAACCCCACCAGGGCCTGCCGGACCTGCTCCGGCCAGCTGCCACGAGTCACCCCGGCCGACCCGTCGGCGCCGATCGGCACCGGGCCGATCCGGTCGCGCAGCTCCAGCACCAGGCGTTCCGCGCCCTTCTTGCCGATGCCGGGCACCCGGGTCAGGGCGGCGGTGTCGGCGTTGGCGATCGCCTTGCGGACCGCGTCCGGGGTGTGCACCGCCAGCACCGCCTGGGCCAGCCGCGGGCCGACCCCACTGGCGGTCTGCAACAGCTCGAACAGCGACTTGGCGTCGTCGTCGGCGAAGCCGTACAGGGTCAGTGAGTCTTCCCGCACGATCAGGCTGGTGGCGAGCCGGGCGACCTGGCCGACCCGCAGCTCCGCGAGGGTCCCCGGGGCGCAGTGCACGGCGAGCCCGACCCCACCGACCTCGATCACGGCCTGGTCCGGACCCGTCGCGGTCACCGTGCCGCGCACGCTGGCGATCATCGTGCTCCTCCTCGTCGTGCCCGGTCGGCCGCGGCGGCCAGCTTGGAGCGGGTCCCGCCGCGCCACACGTGGCAGATGGCCAGAGCCAGCGCGTCGGCGGCGTCGGCCGGCTTCGGCGGCTCGGCCAACCGCAACAGCCGGGTCACCATCGCGGTCATCTGCGCCTTGTCGGCCTGACCGGACCCGGTCACGGCCGCCTTCACCTCGCTCGGGGTGTACGTCTGCACCGGCAGCCCGGCCCGCGCCCCGGCCAGCACGGCGATGCCGCTGGCCTGCGCGGTGCCCATCACCGTGCGGACGTTGTGCTGGCTGAACACCCGCTCGACGGCGACGCTCTCCGGTTGGTGCTCGGCCACCAACTCGGTCAGCGACCGGTCCAGGTGCAACAGGCGCAGCGCCAGGTCGTCGGCCGGGTCGGTGTAGACCACGTAGTAGGCGACCAGGGTGCAGGGCCGGCCGGGCACACCCTCGACCACACCCACCCCGCACCGGGTCAGACCCGGGTCGACACCGAGCACGCGCACGCCGCCCCCTCCCCAACCGTCAGCAGTACGTGTGTTCGACACCCTAACCGGCGCCCTTCCCACCAGCCCCACGGGACACGCCCCCCGCGCCCCACACCCCACGCCTCGCACCCCACGCCCGCCCGCACCCCGCACTCACGCCCCACGCGTCCCACACCCACACCCACGCCTGCACCCCGCACTCACGCCGCCGCGAGCCCGCACCCCGCACCGCGCGCGCCACGCGCCACGCGCCACGCGCCACGCGCCACGCGCCACGCGCCACGCGCCACGCGCCAAGATCCGAGCAACCTCCCGGATGTCGCTGCCTCAGACGCTCCGGCGGCCGATCGGGCGCGAATCGCAACGTCGACGCCGGCAAGGTCACGCTCGATCCAGGATGTAGTGGCAACGGAACGCCGGGATGCCCACTACATCCTGGATATTGCGCGATCTTGCGCGGCGCGGCGCGGCGCAGGCGCAGCCTGGCGCGGAGCGGCGCAACCGGCCCGGCGCGGCCCGGCGCGGCCCGGCGCGGCCCGGCGCGGCCCGGCGCGGCCCGGCGCGGCCCGGCGCGGCCCGGCGCGGCGCAGCCTGACGCAGTGCGGCGCGACGAGGGCGGTGGGCGCGTGTGGGTCGGGAGGGGCGGGCGAGCCACACAGCTTCGGTGCGGAGTATGTGTCGCCGGCCCATGTGCCGGGGGGCACACAGCTCGTAACTTCTTGCGCCATGACGGCAGAACCCGTGGTGGTCCCCCACGTCGTACAGGTCGACCTCACCGGTCGGACCGCCCTGGTCACCGGGGGCGGCGGCGGCATCGGGCGGGCGTGTGCCCTGCGGCTCGGCGCGGCCGGCGCCACGGTGCTCGTGGTGGACCGCAACCTGGAGGCGGCGAAGGCGGTGGCCGCCGAGGCCGGGGGCCGGGCGGAGGGGGTCGACCTGTCCGACGCCGCGGCGGTGGACTCCCTCGACGCGGACGTGGACATCGTGGTGAACAACGCCGGGCTCCAGCACGTGGCGCCGTTGCAGGACTTCCCCGTCGAGCGCTTCGAGTACATCCAGCGGGTGATGGTGGAGGCGCCGTTCCTGCTGATCCGCCGGGCGCTGCCGCACATGTACGCCCAGGGCTGGGGGCGGGTCATCAACATCTCCTCGGTGCACGGGCTGCGGGCCTCGCCCTACAAGGCCGCGTACGTCTCGGCCAAGCACGCCCTCGAAGGGCTGTCGAAGGTGGTCGCGCTGGAGGGCGCCGCGCACGGGGTCACCGCCAACTGCATCAACCCGGCGTACGTGCGCACCGCCCTGGTGGAGAGCCAGATCGCCGATCAGGCGGCCAGTCACGGCATCGACGAGACCGAGGTGGTCGAGAAGATCATGCTGGCCCGGGCCGCGATCAAGCGGTTGATCGAGCCGGAGGAGGTGGCCGAGCTGCTGGCGTACCTCTGCTCGCCGCCGGCGGCGTTCATCAGCGGAGCGTCGATCGCCCTCGACGGGGGCTGGACGGCCAACTAGTGGGGCTGAGCACAATGTCGACCATGTCATCGCCGGTGGAGTTCCTGGAGCTGCTCGCCCGAGAGGCCGCGGCCGTCGAGTTCGAGGGACCACTGGTGGCCGCGCGGGCGGCCGGGCTGCCGCCGGAGCGCCTGGCCGAGCTGGAGCAGGCCAGGGCTGTGGCGTTGCGGGTCCGCGCGCTGCTGGAGCGCCGCCGCCGCCGGGAGAGCGAGCTGTCCGGCCTGTACGACACGGTCAGCGACCTGGCCGGGCTGCGCGACCTGGACGACGTGTTGCGGGCGATCGTGCACCGGGCCCGTCACCTGCTCGGCGCGGACGTGGCGTACATGACGCTCAACGACGACGAACGTGGCGACACCTACATGCGGGTGACCGACGGGTCGGTCTCGGCCCGTTTCCAGCGGCTGCGCCTGCCGATGGGCGCCGGCCTCGGTGGCCTGGTGGCCCAGTCGGGCGCCCCGTACGTCACCGCGAACTACGGCGAGGACGCCCGCTTCCACCACACCGGCGAGATCGACGCGGGGGTGGGCGAGGAGGGTCTGGTGGCGATCCTCGGGGTGCCGCTGCGACTCGGCTCCACCTCGATCGGGGTGCTCTACGCGGCCAACCGTTCGGCCCGGCCGTTCGTCCGGGAGGAGGTGACGCTGCTGGTGTCGCTGGCCGCGCACGCCGCGGTGGCGATCGACACCGCCCGGCTGCTGGCCGAGACCCGTTCGGCGTTGGCCGAGTTGTCGGCGGCGAACACCACCATCCGGGCGCACAGCAGCTCGGTGGAGCGGGCGGCGGCGGCCCACGACCGGATGACCGCGTTGGTGCTGCGCGGCGGTGGGGTGGAGGACGTGGCGGCGGCGGTGACCGAGGTGCTGGGCGGCGCGCTGCTGGCGTTGGACGCCGAGGGCCGCCTGCTGGCCCGGGTGGGTGAGATCGAGGAGCCGGACCGCGCGGACATCGTGGAGGCGGTGGCCGCGTCCCGGACCGAGGGGCGCAGCGTCCGCCGGGGCCCGCTCTGGTACGCCGCCGTGGTGGCCGGCGCGGAGAACCTGGGCGCCCTGGTGCTGCGCCCGGACGACGAGTTGGTCGACGCCGACCAGCGCATCCTGGAGCGGGCCGCGTTGGTGACCGCGCTGCTGCTGTTGTTCCGCCGGACGGTCGCGGAGGCGGAGGGGCGGGTGCGGGGCGAGCTGCTGGACGACCTGATCGCCCGCCCGCTGCGCGACACCGACGCGTTGCGCAGCCGGGCCCGTCGGCTCGGCGTGGACCTGGACGCGCCGCACGTGCTGGTGGCGGTGGGTGACGACGCGATCGCCGCGACCGGTTCGGCTCGGCAGCGGGTGCTCTCCTGGGCCACCACGTACGCCTCGGCGCGCGGCGGACTGGCGGCGGCCCGCGACGGCCGGGTGGTGCTGATGTTGCCGGGCTCGGACGCGGGCGGCAGTGCCCGCGCGGTGGCCCGGGACCTGTCCCGGGTGACCGGCCGCCCGGTGACCGCCGGGGCGAGTGGCCCGGCGAACACGCCGGCGGCGCTGGCGGTGACGTTTCAGGAGGCGGACCGGTGCCTGACGGCGTTGGGTGCGTTGGGCCGTGCCGGGCAGGGCGCGAGCACCGTGGAGTTGGGCTTCGTCGGGTTGTTGCTGGGCACTGTCGGTGACCGCGGTGAGAAGGACGTGACGGAGTTCCTCACCGCCACGGTCGGCCCGGTGCTCGACTACGACGCCCGCCGCGGCACGGCGCTGGTGAAGACGCTGGAGGCGTACTTCGGGGTGGGTGGCAGCCTGGCCCGGGCCGCCGAGCAACTGCACGTGCACGTCAACACGGTGACCCAGCGGTTGGAGCGGGTCGGGCAGTTGCTCGGCGTCGACTGGCAGCGCCCCGAGCGGGCGCTGGAGGTGCAGCTCGCGCTGCGTCTGCACCGCCTGCGCGCGCCGGCCGGCTGACCGCACCGCCGGGCCGCCGTGCCGCCCGGACCGCCGCGCCGCCGTGCAGCCCGGACCGCCGTGCAGCCCGGACCGCCGCGCCGCCGTGCAGCCCGAGCCGCCGTGCAGCCCGAGCCGTAGACGCCTGGTCAGCGGGCACCCCGCTGACCGCCACCCGGCCGGCGGGCACCGGGGCCGCCGACGTCAGCGGGCCCGGATGCCCTCCAGCACCGCGTCGACGACCCGTTCGGGCAGGGTCTGCTCGTCCAGGTCCGGATTCCACTGCAGCACCCGCTGGATCAGCATCGGGCCGGTGAGCAGCGCCATCGTCACCTCGACGTCGATGTCGGCGCGGAGCGCGCCCTCGTCGATGCCGCGTCGCAGCACCTCGCGCATCAGCTTCCGCCGGGGCGCGATGATGTTCTGGTAGAGCTGGTACTGGTCCGCGCTGCGGTTCACGGCGGGCACCAGACAGGGCATGATCTTCGCCGCGCGTGGGTCGACGTTCTTGCCGATCGCGCCGACCAGCAGCACCAGGTCGTCGCGGACCGAGTGCCCGGCCGGCTGGGCCAGGACGCCCTTGAGTCGCCGCAACGCGTCCAGCAGCAACGCGTCCTTGCCGGCCCAGCGGCGGTAGATGGTGGCCTTGCCGACCCCGGCGCGGGCGGCGATCGCCTCGATCGAGAGCGCCTCGATGGTGCTGCCCTCGGCGAGCAGGTCGAGGGTCGCCTCGATGATCGCCTCGTCGGCGCGGATGCTCCGCGGTCGCCCGGGCGACCGCGGAGCATCAGCAGTGGACGTCATGTCCGCCATTCTTCCCGCACCTAGGCCGTGCCGGCCAATTCGGGCTCGGCGACCGGCGTCACCGGGGCGACGCTGGTCTCCTCCTTGCCCGGCATCCAGCGCAGCACCACGATGATCCCGAGCGCGGCGATCACCGCGGAGAGCCCGGCCGCCCAGTGCATGGCGGTGACGAAGGCGTCGTTGGCCGCCGAGATCAGCCCCGGCGCCGCCGGGCCGAGCTGGCCCGCCGCCGCGTACGCCCCGGAGATCGACTCGTTGGCCGCGTCCTGGGCCTGCGTGGGCAGGCCGGTCAGCGCGTCACCGATGTCGCTGCGGTAGACAGCGGAGAGCACCGAGCCGAGGACGGCAACGCCGAGCGCGCCGGCCACCTGGCGGATGGTGTTGCTGACCGCGGAGCCCACCCCGGCCTTCTCCCGGGGCAGCGCCGACATGATCGACTCGGTGGCCGGCGGCATGATGTTGGCCATCCCGGCGCCCTGGATGAGGAAGACGAGCAGCACGATCCAGATCGGGGTGGAGGCGCCGATGAAGACGAAGGCGCCGAGTGACACAGCGGTCAGCACCAACCCGACGGCGGCGACGGCCTTCCCGCCGTAGCGGCGGACCATCGTGGCGCTGCGCGGCGCGAAGACCAGCTGGGCGCCGGCGAAGGGCAGGAAGAGCAGACCGGTCTGCAACGGGCTGTAGTCACGCACGAGCTGCAGGTAGAACGATCCGAAGAACATCGAGCCCATCGCGGCGAAGAACACCAGGCCGACGATGGCGACCGGAGCGGCGAACCGGGGCACCTTGAACAGCCGGACGTCCAGCGACGGGTGGTCGCTGCGCCGCTCGTGCTGCACGAACCAGGCCAGCACCGCGACGCCGACCAGGATCGAGCCCCAGGCCAGCGGACGGCCGAAGCCGTGCTCGCCGCCGTCGATGATGCCGTAGGAGAGGGCGACCAGGCCGACCACGGAGAGCAGAACGCCGAGCACGTCGATGCGGCCCGGGCGCGGGTCACGCGACTCGGGGACGAGCAGCGCCACCAGCACCACGCCCGCGGCGACCACCGGCACGTTGATCAGGAAGACCGAACCCCACCAGAAGTGCTCCAGCAGCGCGCCGCCGAGGATCGGGCCGATCGCCACGGCGAGGCCGACAGCGCCGGCCCAGACCCCGATGGCCCGACCGCGCTCGCGCGGGTCGAAGACGTTGGAGATGATCGACAGTGTCACCGGCATGATGGCCGCGCCGCCGACCCCCATCAGGGCGCGGGCCGCGATGAGCTGTCCGGGGCTCTGGGCGTACGCGGAGAGCAGCGAAGCCAGGCCGAACACCAGCAGACCGATCATCAGGAAGCGCTTGCGGCCGGCGCGGTCGCCGAGCACGCCGAAGGTGAACAGCAGCCCGGCGAAGACCAGGGTGTAGGAGTTGATGGACCACTCCAGCTCGCCCTGGCTGGCACCGAGGCCGTGCACCGGGTCGGCCAGGGTGCGCAGGGCGACGTTGAGGATCGTGTTGTCGAGGACGACCACGAGGAGGCTGATCACCAGCACCCCCAGGATCGCCCACCGCCTCGGGTGTCCCGTGTTGTTCTGCAGTTCCATTCCCGGCTTTCCCCCCACGCTGGTCACCCGCGACGAAATACGATACGGGTCAGACTCGTAACGCGAGTCAGCCTACGACGCGCATTAACGATACGGGACCGATCCGTATCGTATGTGGTGGGCGTCACGTCCCGGCGCGACAGCCAGGCAGGCGGCGACGGCGTCCGCCAACGTGCCGAGCCGCACGGCCGGCTTGCCGAGCGGCTCGATCCAGCCCGGCCCCGCGCCGTACACCCGAAGGCGTGGGAAGTCCCGGGCGAAGCGCAGCAGGCGGTACGCGCGGCCGGTGAGCGGCGTCTGCGACCAGAGCACGACGGTGCGGGGTCGGGCCCGGTGCACCGCACTGGCCAGCGCGCCCCAGGGCAGCGCGGGGCCGAGATTCAGACAGCCGCGACCCTGCTCGCGCAGCGCGGCGGCGAGGGCGTGCAGCCCGAGGCAGTGCGCCTCCTGCTCGGCGCCGGCCAGCAACACCCCGCCCGCGGGCAGGGACCGGCCGGGCTCCCGGCGGTACACGTCCATCCCGACCCGGACACCCTCGCTCAGGGCGTGCTCGACGGCGATCTCGGCGGCGGTCCGCCCCGGCATCCGGGCCAGCAGCGGCCCGCAGACCTGCTCCCAGAGCGCCTCGACGCCCCACGCGTGCGCCATCTCCAGCAGCACAGTGGCGACACGGTTACTGTCCAGGTCCTCAGCCGCCAGACAGACGCGCTTGTACGCGACCTCCACGGCATCCGCCGGCATCGAAGCGCTCAGCACCACACGTACCCCCGGGTAGACGTTTCCTACCCGATGGTTCGCTGAAACGGCGCGCGGTGGATGCGCTGTCGTGGGATTCGCCGGCGACGGGCATCCGGCCGGAGGGATATCGGCCGCGTCGCCCCGCGACGGCGGCACGGCGAGGCCGGTCACCAGGCCGGTCCCCCCGGACCACCTGCTTGACCTGCCCTCGTACGTTGATGATCCACACAGCTCAGCGGAAGGTCCTCACCCCATGCCTGTCGGCTTCACCATGGCGATCGTCTTCGCCGTCGCCCTGGCGGTCAGCGCCGTCGTCGCCCTCGTCGCTTCGGCCAAGCCGCTGAAGCGGACGGCCGCCCTCGCGGCGCTCGGCCTTCTCGCCCTCACCCTGGTGGTCGGCATCGCCTCCAGCGCCCACTCGGTGCCCATCCGCTCGGTCGGCATCGTCACCAGCTTCGGCAAGCCCACCGGCGAGGTGACCGGATCGGGCCTGAAGTGGGTGGCGCCCTGGCAGAAGGTCGGCGAGTGGGACGCGGGCCGGCAGAAGTACGACCACATCGGCGGCAACAACTGCGTACGCGTGCGCACCGGCACCCTCGCCGACGCCTGCGTCGAGGTGCTCGTCGAATGGCAGGTCAAGCCGGAGAACGCGCCGAAGCAGTTCATGGACTACAAGGGCGACTTCGGCAGCTTCCGCGGTCAGCGGGTGGGAGTGCAGCTCGACAGCGCGGTGAACGACGCCTTCGCCGCGTACAACCCGCTGGAGAAGATCGACGCCCAGACCGGTGACCTCAACGTCGACCTGAAGCCGTTCGCCGCGAACATCAAGACCAGCGCGGAGACCCGCCTCGCCAGCGACGTGGACATCCTCTCGGTGACCATCACCCGGGTCAACCACGACGACAAGACCGAGGGCAACATCAAGGCGTTCCAGGACAAGCTGGCCCAGACCCGCAACCTGGAGCAGGACCGCAAGAACGCCGAGATCTCCAAGCAGATCACCGAGACCAACGCGAAGGTGGACAAGGTGACCCGCTGCCTGGAGATCGCGGAGAAGAACGGCGCGAACCCGGGCCTGTGCATCAACCCGGGCATCGTCACCGGCAAGTGACAGCGGGGCCGGCCCACCCGTGGCGGGTGGCCGGCCCCGGTTCGCGGCTGGTCGCTCGCCGACTAGGCGAAGCTGAACAGCGGCGGAAACACCAGCACCACGATCCAGGCCCACGCCGCGTACACCGGCAGGTAACCGGTCTGCCACCGTTCGAGCGCCGCGAACGGCGTACGCCGGCGGATGAAGGTCAGCAGGAGCCACGCCGACCACGCGAGGTTGACCAGCAGGATCACGTTCTCTCCGAGCGCCGCCGCCCGGTTGGGCGTGCCGCCGTAGTCGTCGGTGATGCGCCCGGTGATCTCTATCAGCACCAGCACGTCGATGGCCAACGCGCTGACCACGAGCGCGAGTTGGAGTTTGTCGAACGGGCCGGGCGGGGCCGACGGATCGCGGGCCGACAGTGAGTAGAGCAGCAGCCCCAGCACCACGACCAGCAGGAGGTCGAAGAGGAGCAGCGCCTCACGCTCGACGTCGATGCCGTGGCTGGTCCAGACGACAGCGACGAGGAAGGCGAGCAGGGCGGCAGTGAAGAGCGGGGTGAACAACCGGGTGAGCACCGGCGCGATGTTCTCGACGACGCTCTGCTTGGCCTCGACGAGCCACCCGGCCACCACGACGGCGGCCGCGGCGCCACCGGGCAGCAGCCACTGCGAGACGAACTCCTGCGGGACGATGCCGATGGCCGCGAAGGTGTTGAACAGGAACGCGGCGAGCACGCCGCCGCCGAGCGCCATCAGCACCAGGTAGATGAACCACTCGCCGGTGAACCGGATGAAGTCCATGCGCCGACGCGACGAGCGCCAGTCGTCGGCGACGTAGGCCAGGCCGACCACCAGCCACAGGGCGATGGGAAGGTGGACGCTGGTGACGACCACTGACTGCGAGTCGTCCGCCAGGGGGTAGGCGTTGGCCGCCACCGCGCCGAGAGCGAAGAGGACCGCGAGTGCCGCGATCACCGGCCGTCGGGCGCTGCGACGCCAGGCCAGGTACGCCGCCAGCCAGGGCAACGCGAACAGTGTGAAGTTCCGCGCGTAGAACGCGCCGTCCTCGCCGAAGCTCAGCCCGAACAGCACCGGCACCTTGACCGACACCAGCGCGCCCGCCGCGCAGGCGAGCATCACCCACAGGTCCCGCCGGGCGCGGGGGCCGTCGGCCGGGCCGGCGGAGTCGCCGGTCAGCACCAACTGCTTCCACAACCGTTCCGAGTGTTCCCGGGCGAACTCGCGGGAGAGTTCGTCGAGGCTGCCCATCCGTTTCACCGCGACCAGAAACGCCTCGTCGGGGCTCAGGCCGGCGGCGACGAGTTCGTCCACGGAGCCGCGCAGGTGGTCTTCCAACTCGTCGGCGTCCACCGCCTGCAACTCCCGGCGGCGGAGCACGTACTGGCGCCACAGGGCGAACTGCGCTTCCAACTCCTGCGGGCCGTCGGGTGCCGTCATGCCAGGCCCCCCAACGGGGGCACCGTCAGCGGCGCGCGGTCCTGCCAGATCTCCTTGAGCGCGCCCACCACCGTGTCCCACTGCCGGCGCTGCTCGGCCAGCTCGGCCAGGCCGCTGTCGGTGATGCGGTAGTACTTGCGCTTGCGCTCACCGGCGACCGACTGCCAGCTCGACTCCAGATAGGAGAGGCGCTCAAGTCGGTGCAGCAACGGATACAGCAGCCCTTCGGTCCAGTCCAGCTCACCCCCGGACAGCTCGTTGATCCGCCGGAGGATGGCGTAGCCGTAGCTCTCGCCCTCGGCCAGGATGCCGAGCACCATCGGGGTCGCCGAGGCGGCGACCAGGTCCTTGGCGACCTTCATGAAACCTCCCGCCCCAAACCTAGAAGTACGATGCATAGTACTGCTAGGTATAGCGCCTGACGCAACCTCAGCGCCGGCGCGGACCTTCCGACCAGTCGCACGACTCTCGTCACCGCGGTCGCCGGGTCGGCCCCGGGCACCTGGCCACCACCGCCTCCCGTGGAAAATCAGTCGAATCCCGATGGTCGGGTCACCACAATGGCCGGTGTGCCGGAGGTCAAGGTGGTCGTAGCCCATCAGGAACGCGCCACCCTGCGCATCGGCGACGTGTTCCTGAAGATCGATGCTGATTCGGGGCGCACCGACGTCGAGGTCGAGGCGATGGCCATCGCGCCGGTCCCGACTCCCGAGGTCCTCTGGCGCCAGCCGCCAGTGCTCGCGCTCGCCGCCCTGCCCGGTACGGCACTCGGCCGCCTCGGCGAGCCGTCGACCGCGTCGTCGGCGGCGTGGACCGCAGTGGGCGCCGCCGTTCGGAAGCTGCACGACGCGCCACTACCGCCGTGGCCCGGTCGCGACCGCGCCGAGTTGACATCACAGCTCGACGCCGAGTGCGAGTGGCTCGTCCGCGACCGCGTCCTCCCCACCGACCTGGTCGCCCGCAACCGCCAGGTCGCCGAGGCGGCGCTCCGACCGTGGACCCCGGTGTTCACGCACGGCGACCTGCAGATCACCCACGTGTTCGTCGACGGCGACGAGATCACCGGTGTGATCGACTGGTCCGAGGCGGGCCGGGGCGACGCCCTCTTCGACCTCGCCACCCTGACGCTCGGGCACGAGGAACGCCTCGCCGACGTCCTCGCCGGCTACCGCGCCGACGTCGACCTCGACGTCATCCGCGGCTGGTGGTCAGCGCGCAGCCTGCTGGCGATCCGCTGGCTCGTCGCGCACGGCTTCGACCCGTTCGCACCAGGCTGCGAGGTCGACGTCCTGAAATCCCGGCTGTGACCGGCGTCAGCTGAGGGTGACCACCCAGCGGGCGCCCTCGCCCCGGGCCAGCCGGTCGAACGCCGTGGGCGCCTCGTCCAACGGAATCGTGCCGCTGACCAGCACCCCCAGATCCAGTGCGCCGTCGGCCAGCTCGGCAGCCAGCATCGGCACCTCCCGATCCGGGTCGGACGATCCGTACACCGAGGAGCGCAGCGTGCGCGCCGAGTGGAAGATGTCCAGCGCGCCGAGGCTGACCATGTCGTCCTTCGCGCCCATCCCGACCACTGTCACCGCTCCGCCGCGCCGGGTGAGCCGCCAGGCGGCACGGATGGTGGCCGCCCGACCGACGCACTCGAAGGCGTGGTCGACGCCACGGCTCTCGGTGCGCGCCCGTACCTCCTTGGAGAGCCGATCGTCGGAGAGCAGGAAGTCGGTGGCCCCGGCGGCCAGCGCCAGATCCCGCTTCGCCTCCGCGACGTCGACGGCCAGGATCGTGGTGGCACCGGCCCGGCGGGCCGCGCTGAGCACGGCGAGCCCGACGCCACCGAGCCCGACGACCGCCACCGACTCGCCGGGCGTCACCCGGGCGGTGTTCCGGACCGCGCCCACGCCGGTGAGCACCGCGCAGCCGAGCAGTGCGGCCTGTTCGGGTGGCAGCCCGGCCGGGATCGGGATGACGGCACGCTCGGGTACCACCACCGCCTCGGCGAGAGCGCCGAGGCCGAGGGTCAGGTGCAGCGGGACCCCGTCGTCGGTCTCGCCACGCGCCACCGTCGGGGCCGTGGTGGCGGCGCAGAGCCACGGCTCGCCGCGCCGGCACCACCAGCAGGCCCGGCACGCCGGTGCCCAGTTGAGCACCACCGGGGTGCCGACGGTCACCTGCACGCCCGGCCCGGTCTCGGCCACCACACCGGTCGCCTCGTGCCCGAGCACCAGCGGGAACCTCGCCGCGAGGGTGCCGTTGACCATGGACAGGTCGGAGTGGCAGACACCGGCCGCCGTGATCGTCACCCGCACCTCGCCGGGGCCGGGCGCGGGCAGGCGTACCCGCTCGACCCGCAGCTCGGCACCCGACCCGCGCGCGACCAGCGCGCGAACCGTGACCGGCGCGGACGCCGCTTCGGTGCCGCCGCCCGGCGCGGCCGGGGACAGCTCGCCGCCGGTCATCGCTGGATCGCCTTCAGCTCGCAGAACTCGGCCAGCCCGTGCACGCCCAACTCCCGGCCCAGGCCGGACTGCTTGTAGCCACCGAACGGGGCGAGCGGGTTGAACGGGGCACCGTTGATGTCGACGGCGCCGGTGCGCAGCCGCCGGGCCACCGCCAGCGCCGCGTCCGTGTCGGTGGACCAGACCGCGCCGGCCAGCCCGTACTTCGAGTTGTTGGCGATGGCGACCGCCTCGTCGGTGTCGGCGAACGGGATGACGGCGAGCACCGGCCCGAAGACCTCCTCCTGGGCGAGCGCGCTGTCGGGGTGCACGTCGGCGAAGACGGTGGGGGCGACGAAGTGCCCCCGGGCCGGCACCGGCGCGTCCGGTCCACCGGCGACCAGCCGGGCGCCGTCGGCGACGGCCCGGTCGATGTGGCCGCGCACCCGCTGCGCCTGGGCGGCGGAGACCAACGGGCCGAGCCGGGTCGCCGGGTCGAACGGGTCACCGAGCCGGTAGCCGGCCACCGCCGTGGCGATCAGGTGGAGGGCTTCGTCGTACCGGTCGCGGTGCACCAGCATCCTGGTCCACGCGGTGCAGGTCTGACCCGAGTTGAGCAGGGCGTTGCCGACGCCCACCTTGACGGCGGTGGCCAGGTCGGCGTCCGGGAGGATCACGTTGGCGGACTTGCCGCCCAGCTCCAGCGCGACCCGGGCGATCCGGTCGGCGGCGAGCCGCATGATCCGCGCGCCGGTGGCGGTGGAGCCGGTGAACGAGACCAGGTCGACGTCGGGGTGCCCGGCGAGAGCTTCGCCGACCACCGGCCCGGTGCCGCTGACCAGGTTCAGCACCCCCGGCGGCAGACCGGCCTCGGTGACCGCGTCGAAGAGCAGGTACGCGGTCAACGGGGTCAGCTCGCTGGGCTTGAGCACCACAGTGCAACCGGCGGCCAGGGCCGGGGCGAGCTTCGCCATCACCTGGTGCAGCGGGTAGTTCCACGGCGTGATCGCGCCGACCACGCCGATCGGCTCGCGGACGACGAGGGAGTTGCCGATGTGCTCCTCGACCGGCTCCCGGGCGGCGAGCGCCACATGGTCGCGCAGCACTGTCAATGGGAGCCCGACCTGCACCCGGGTGGCGAGCTTGAGCGGCGCGCCCAGCTCCCCGGCGATGGTGTGGGCGAGATCGTCGGCCCGGGCGGCGAGCGCCGTGTGCAGCCGGTCGAGGTGAGCGGAGCGCTGCGCGGGGGCGGCGGCCGACCAGCCGGGAAACGCGGCGCGGGCCGCGGCCACGGCGCGGTCCACGTCGGCCGGGGTGCCGGCCGGCACCTGCCCGATCAGCTCCCCGGTGCTCGGGTTCTCCACGTCGATCAGGTCGGTGCCGGCGGGCGACGTCCACTCCCCGTCGACGTGCAGGTGGCGCCGCAGGCGCAGGGGGTCGGGCAACTGCGACGGCGGGGCGGCGGCGAGGTCCATGTCGTCCCTTCGAGGGTGGGCGATGGGCGATGAAACTAGCGCTGGGAGTTTGGACGCTACCCGGTGGGCCCGGCGGACTCCACCGGGTCGACGGTGCGGGCGTACTCGGCGGCCAGCCCGTGCAGCAGGGCGTCCAGGCCCAGGGCGAAGGCGCCCTCGTCGACGCTCTGCTGATGCTCGGCGAGCCGGTGCGCCTGGCGCAGGTGCGGGTAGTGCGCCGCGTACAACTCCGGGTCCTCGACGAAACCGCGGGCGAACGAGCCGAGCGCCGACCCGGCCACGAAGTAGCGCAACGCCGCGCCGATGTGGGTGGCGCGGGCCGGCGGCCAGCCGGCCCGGACCAGCCCGCCGTAGACCGCGTCGGCCATCGCGAGGGCGGCCGGTCGACGACCCGGCCCCTGCGCGAGGTACGGCACGATGTTCGGGTGCGCGGTGAGCGCCCGCCGGTACGACCAGGCCCAGTCCCGCAGCGCGGTGACCCAGTCCCGGCTGGCGAAGCCGCTGGTGTCGACAGCACCGGTGACCGTGTCGGCGACCGCGTCGAGGATCTCGTCCTTGGTGGCGAAGTGGTTGTAGAGCGACGGCCCGCGGACGCCCAGTTCGGCGGCGAGCCGGCGGGTGGAGAAGGCGGGCAGGCCCTCGGCGTCGATGAGCGCGGTGGCGCTCTCGACGATCAGCTGCCGGGTGAGCCGGGGCTGGCGGGGTCGGGGCACTGCGCTCCTTGAGGGTCTCGGGTCGTGGGGTCTGGACGAATGAAAACTTACACCGCTAGTTTAGATGTGACCGCTGCGTCCCGCAGCGGCGCACCGCCACGCCGACCGAGGGGGAACCGTGGACTTCGCACTGTCCGACGAGGAACGCGCCGTCCGAGACACCGTGCGCGCGTTCATCACCCGCGAGGTGATGCCCCTGGAGGCGGAGGTGCTCCGCCGGGAACGGGCGCACCAGCCGGGCCTGGACCACTCCGAGGTGCGGGAACTGCAACTCAAGGCGCGCAAGTTCGGCTTCTGGGGCCTGGCCACACCGGAAGAGTACGGGGGGATGAACCTGCCGGCCGTCCTCCAGTCGTTGATCTGGACCGAACTGGGCCGCACGTTCGTGCCGTTCCGCTTCGGCGGCGAGGCGGACAACATCCTGTTCCACGCCACCGAGGAGCAGAAGCGGGAGTTCCTCATCCCGACCATCGAGGGTGAGCGCCGCTCCTGCTTCGCGATCACCGAACCGGGCGCCGGTTCGGACGCGGCCAACATCCGGCTGTCCGCCCGCCGCGACGGCGACGACTGGATCCTCGACGGCGAGAAGACCTTCATCACCGGCGGCCACGACGCCGACTTCGCCATCGTGGTCGCGGTGACCGACCGGGAGAAGGGCGCCCGCAACGGCGGCGCCACGGCGTTCCTGGTGGACCGGTCGATGGGCTGGCGTTCGGAGTTCATCCAGACGATGGGCGAGGGCGGGCCGGCGTCGCTGATCTTCGAGGGCGTCCGCGTGCCGCACCGCAACATCCTCGGCGAGATCGGGCAGGGCTTCACGCTCGGCATGGAGTGGATCGGCAAGGGCCGCTACACCATCCCGTCGCACGCCATCGGCATCGCCGAGCGGGTCCTGCAGATGGCCATCGACTACGCCAACACCCGGGAGACGTTCGGCGCGACGATCGGCACCAACCAGGCCATCCAGTGGATGATCGCCGACTCGGAGACCGAGTTGGAGGCGGCCCGCTGGCTGGTGCTGCGCTCCGCGTGGACGGTCGACCAAGGGCTGGACCCCCGGCACGCCTCGTCGATGGGCAAGCTCTACGGCGCCGGCATGGTCAACCGGGTGGTCGACCGGGTGCTCCAGATCCACGGCGGCATGGGCTACACCCGGGAGCTGCCGATCGAACGCTGGTACCGGCAGGTCCGGCTCTACCGGATCTTCGAGGGCACCGACGAGATGCAACGGTTGATCATCTCCCGGGACCTGCTGCGCGGCTACACGAAGATCGGCGGCCACCTGGCCTGAGCCGGATGCCGTACGCCGTCGGGGACGGCCGGGTGCGCGCCCGGTCGTCCCCGGCGGCGGATCTCAGCCGGTCAACGCCGTCAGCGCGGCGTCCACATCGGCCTCGGTGGAGTAGATGTGGAAGGAGGCCCGGACCCGGCCGGCGCGCACCGCCGCCCGGATGCCGGCCGCCGCGAGGCGCTGCTGCGCGTCGGGCACGTCCACGCTGACGATGGCGCTCTCCCCCGGTGGCCGACCCAACCCGGTCAGGAACCGGTTGGCCAGTGCCACGTTGTGCGCCCCGATCGCCGACACGCCGATCTCGGCGACCACCTCCAGGGCGGGCGCCGCGCCGACCCAGCTGAACCAGGCCGGTGAGATGTCGAACCGGCGGGCGTCGTCGGCCAACCGCAGCGGCGGACCGTAGTAGGAGGCGTGCGGGTCGCCGCCCGCGTACCAGCCGGCGGCGTCGGGGCGCAGCCGCTCCCGCAGCGCGGGCGCCAGATAGGCGAACCCGGTCCCCCGCGGATTCATCAGCCACTTGTAGCCGCCCACCGCCACCACGTCGGCCCGGCTGCCGTCGAACGGCAACCACCCGCACGCCTGCGTCGCGTCCACCGCCACCAGCGCGTCGTGCGCGCGGGCCGCGGCCACGATCTCGTCGTACGCCGCGACCGCCCCGTCGGCCGACTGCACCAGGCTGAACGCGACCAGGTCGGTGTCGGCGTCGATGGCGTCGACCAGCGACTCCAGCGGCACCGTACGGACCGTGACACCCCGCTCCCGCTGCACCAGCCAGGGGAAGAGATTCGAGGTGAACTCGACCTCGGGGACCACCACCGTGGCACCGGCCGGCAGCGCCGCCGCGACCGGCGCGAGGAGTTGGGACACGGCCGCGCCGACCGCCACGTCACCGACCGGCACCCCGATCAGGCCGGCGAACGCTACCCGGGCCCGGTGCGTCGACTCGCCCCAGCCCTCCCACGACGTACGACCAACCCGCCAGGCGGTAAGGGCCTCCTGCACCGCCGCCCACGCCGGCTCCGGCGGCAGCCCGTAGCTGGCGGTGTTCAACCAGCCCGGCTCCGGCTGCCACAGCTTCTGCGCCTGCTCGATCTCCATGCCTCGACGCTATGTCGAGCCCGGCGCGACGGGGACTGCCAATCCGCGACCCGCGGCCTCACGGCTCCCGGCGGCGTCCGGCCGACTCGTCGGCGGTGGGCCGCTGGATGTGGGTGAGGCTGTCGGCGAGAGCGGCGAGCCACCGATCGACCTCCACCAGGTGCCGGACGGACTGCAGGTCGGCCCCGCGCAGCAGCGGACGGATCCGGTCCAGCTGGTCGACACAGGTCATCGAGACCGGTGCCGGGCCCGCTGTCCGGCCGTGGGCGACCTCGTCGGCGAGGGTGTCGTACGCCGAGCGCAGGCGGCCGGCGGAGTCCGCCAGCAGCGCCGCCGCCTCGGGCCAGCCGGCGAGGCAGCCGGGCGGGTTGCGGCGCAGCAGCGACTGTGCGCCGGGCAGCACGTGGTGCCCGGCGCTCAGGACGGCACCCCAGTTCACCTGCCGCCGGCGTGGATCGTGCCGCTCGGAGTGGTACTGCCAGTACGACGCGTCGACCAGGACCATCCGGCGGCGGACCCGGTCGAGCGCGGCGTCGGGTGGCGGCGAAGCGCCGAGCACCGCCTGGACCGTCTGATCGACGGCGTCAGCGTTGACCGCCAGGTAGCGGGCGGCGTTGTGCCGCAGGTCGTGGCCCGCGCCGCGCGGCCACATCGCCACCCCGGCGAGCACGCCGATCACCGTACCGAGCAGCACGTCGACGAGGCGGGCCTCGGCGAGCCGCCAGCCTTCCGGGCCGAGTTGGGCGAAGACGACAGTCAGCAGGACCGTGAACAGCGCCTGCTGCCACACCGGACCGAGCAGGCGGCCAACCCCCAGGGCCAGCAGCAGGGTGATCGGAAGGACGACGGCGTAGACGACCGGTTCGTCGACGACGAGCATCACCCCGCCGCTGACAACCGCCCCGATGATGGTGCCCAGCACGGCCGGCCGCAGTTCGGTGCGGGTGTCGGCGGCCGAGGTGCGCAGGACCGTGAGGGTGGCCAGCAGCACCCAGAAGCCGTGGTTCAGGTGCAACACCCCGGCCGCCACCCGGGCGATGGCCAGGGCCACGGCCAGCCGCAGTGAGCTGTGCAGGTGGGCCGAGCGCGGCGCCAGGTGGGAGCGGAACTGCCACCAGTACAGCGTCCACGGGCTGTGCCGGGCGTACTCGAACAGCCCCGAGGAGGCGTGCGGGTCGTCGAGCCGCGCCCCGGCGGCCACCCGGCAACCGACGGCGAAGACCCGCACCTGGTCGGCGAGGGCCAGCGCCGTGGCGTCGCGGCACAACCGCTGCACGTCCGGCGCGTCGCGGACGCCGCCCGTTCCCACGGGGTACGCCGCCTCGGCCCGTGCGACCGCGACGTCCAGGTCGGCGAGGGTCACCGCCGGCGCACCCGGCGACAGGCTCCGGCCGGCGACGCGGGTCGTCTCCGCGCACGAGCGCAGCAGACGCGCCGCCGCCAGGTCCGGAATCGGCTCCGGCGGGGCGTCCGCCGCCAGCCGGTCCGCCTCGACGAGCGCCTCCCGGAGCGCGGCGGCGCAGATCCGCAACGCCCGGTCCTGCGCGCCCGCCGCGGTGGGCGCCCACGTCGCGGGGGTACGGCCCAGCTCGATCGCCGCCATCGCGTCGTACGCCCGCGCGCGCCGAGTGTCCCGGTCGGCCCCGGCGGTGTGCGGGTCGGTCACCGTGGCGGCGGTGTCGTCGAGGAAGGCGGCGAGGCCGTCCGCCGCCGCGGCGAGGCGCTGCCGGTAGGAGACCGGCACCGGGTCGGGCCAGAGGACGACCTCCGCCGCGGCGAGCAGCACGACGGCGAGCGTCACCCCGCCGAGTCGGGCCGGCAGGGTGCCCGGCTGGTACGGCGGGAACGACGCCAGGATGTAGAAGAGCTGGAACGCGCTCGCCAACCCCACCAGGCGCGGGTTGCCGACCCCGGCGAACGCCACCACGAACCCGACGACGAGCATGCCGCCGGCGGCCGCCCACGTGCTCCACGCCAGGAACGAGCCCACCGCGATCAGCGCCCACACCACCGGTAGCGACAGCACGAGGATCCGCGCCCGCTGCGGCGCCGGACCCGGCAGCTTCGCGAACGACCCGGCGGCGATCGTGCCGAACAACCCGTACGTGGCGAGGGTGGAGTTGCCCGCACCGTAGCGGCAGCCGAAGAAGACGACCGACGCGACGAGCGTCAGTCGTGCCGCGCGTCGCAGGATGACGTCACCCGGGTCACGGCGGCGAAGCCGGCCAAGGAGGCTGGTTCCGAGCACTACCGCTCCCCCGGTCCGTCGCAGCAGCCCTCCCCGGCCCACCATTCTCCACCGCGCCCCGCCACGGGCGGCGGGTTACCGGCGAATCATCGCCGGGAGCTGCCCAGCAGACCGAGCCGGAGAGCCCGCAACAGGGTGCCGGGGCGGCTCAGGGCGGCCGGATGGTCGAGCATGGTGGTGACCCGACCCAGCCGGGCGTTGAGCACCGGGTCGGTCAGCGACGCCCGGAAGAGCAGGTCCCCGAACCACTTGGTGACCTTGTAGCCGGGCGGGTACGGCCCGTCGACGTGCGGCAGCTCGATGTCGGCGGTGGTGGAGATCTGCCAGGCCGCGTCGACCACCACCCGGACCTGGTCGAAGTACGCCCGCGCCGGCTCGTCGTGCGGCCTCGGCCCGGATCGCAGGTACCTGGACAGGCAGGAGGCGTGCAGCGTCGCGGAGGTCATGCCCTGGCCGTACACCGGGTTGAAGGACGCGACCGCGTCGCCCGCGGCGACCAGCCCGGCGGGGAGGCGGTCGAGCTTGTGGAAGTCGCGGCGTCGGCTGTCGGCCTGGTGGTACGTGACCACCCCGCCGAGCATCTCCCCGTGTTCGGCGATGTCACCGAACATCTGTGGGTAGTGCTCCCGGCAGCGGGCGGTGAAGTCGGCGACGTCGCGGCTGGGCCGGTCACCGTCGTAGCCGGCCACCAGCATGATCCAGCGGTCCCCCTCGACCGAGTTGATGCCACCGATCCGGGCGGTACGCCCCCTGCCCGCCATGGTGTGGAAGACCGCCACCCACGCGTCGCTGACCTTCTCGTCGCGCCTGAAGAGCGCCGTGGCGTAGTTGAGTTTGATCGGCATGCGCTGCATGGGTGGACGCGGCCACCCGTGCTCGGCCAGCCAGTCGCTCAACCGGCTGGACCGTCCCATCGCGTCGACCACCAGGTCGGCCGCCTCGACGACGGGCTCGGTGCCGCCCTCGGGCACGTACCGGACGCCGGTGACCCGCCGCTCGTCGAAGAGCAGGCCCTCCGCCCGGCCGTACACCATCCGGATGTTGTCGACGGCGAGGGTGCGCCGCCGGACCAGCGCCTCCAGGAACGGACGCGTGGTGATCAGCGCCGGCCCGGTGCCGGTCGCCGCGGGTGGCAGGCCCAACATGCCGTTCACGAAGACCTTCGCCGTGCCCGGGTCGCGCGGCGGCGGCGGAGCGCCGAGCGCGAGCGCCTCGTCGGCGATGCCGGGGAACCAGCGCTCCAACTGGACCTGACCGGCGGGCAGCAACGCGTGCACCTGACTGCCCTGCGGCACCCCCGGCCGTGGCCCGGCGTCGACGTCGGACGGGTCCCGTTCGACGATCAGCACCTCCTCGGCGTGATCGCTGAGCACCCGGGCCGCCAGCAACCCGGCCATGCTGCCACCGAGCACCACCGCACGTCGCATGACGACTCTGGTCTCGGCCGGTCGTTCGGCGGTCGCTATCTCCGCGAAGAGCCGGGACGGAGAGGGGGGCATGCGATCACTCCTCGGACGGTCGGGAAGGCGTGGCATCCACGACCGTAACCACCGCCGCCCCCGCCGTCAGCGCTCAGCTGGCCCGCCACTTCTGGTTGGCGTTGCCGGTGCACTGCCAGATCTGCAACCGGGCGCCGTTGTCCGGGTTCGAGTCGACCACGTCGACGCACCTGTCCGCCTTGGTGTTCACCAGGTCGTACGCCTTGTTGAGGGTGAACCTCTGCGACGACGCGCCGGAGCACTCGGCCAGGATGACGTACGCCCCGTCCTGGGTGGAGTGGCCGGCGACATCAAGGCACATCCCCATCGAGCGGACGGTGCCGTCCGACGGGAACGTCCACAGTTGCTTCGCGGTCCGTCGACAGTCCCAGATCTGCGGTCGCGCGCCGGCGTAGGCGTTGCCCTCCGGAATGTCGATGCAGCGGTCACTGGCGAAGCTGGAGATCTGCTTGCCGGCGGGCGGGCTGCTCTTCGTCGGAGACGGTGGCGGAGCGGACGGCGGCGCCTGGTTTCCCCCAGCGGTGGTCGTTCCGCTGCCCGTCCTCGGCGACGGCGGCGGCGCACTGGCCGACGGCGGCGCGCTGGCGGCGCGCGACGGCGGGGCACCCGCGACGGGTAGGCCCTGGAAACCATCCGTGATCAGCGCGAGGACGGCCTCGCTCGCGGACCATTCGGCCGCCGAGGTGGTCCAGTCGATCGAGTACGCGTGCCCGTTGTGGCCGACGAACACCCGGCTCGACGTGTGCATCGGCGTGCCGTCCTGGTCGGTGTACGTCCACGCCCACTCGGCGGCCCGCAGTTGGTAGCGCAGCGCGTCGAGCCGGACCTGCCGATACTCGGCGTACCGGCCGCGTTGTGCCGTCTCCCGCGCCCGCAGCTGCGCGAGCGGGTCCGCGGGGACGGACCGGAGTTCGTCGACGACGAGCACGCGACTGCCGTCCGGCTCGCGGAACACGGCGCGCTCACCGTCGCGCCGGGCCTGCCAGCCGTCCGGCACCGGTACGAGGAAGCGCGGATCGTCACGGTAGTAGCGCCAACCCGCCGGCGGCGGTGGCAGCACCCTGGACACCGGCGTCTCGGCGACCGGCGACGGGTGCACGTCCGGCGCCGCCACGTCGTCGGCACCCGGGTCACCGAACATCCCGCCCTTGAGCACTGACGCGGCCACCAGCAGGACGACCAGTAGCACGGCGGCCCCGATCGACCCGATCAGCCGCGCCCGACGCTGACGACCCTTCCCGGGCACCGGGGCGGCAGCGGGTGACGGGGGCACCGCCGGCGACATGGGCGCGGCAGCGACGGCGGGCGACGTTGGGGCAGCCGGCGCGGCGGGCGACGTTGGGGCAGCCGGCGCGGCGGGCGACGTTGGGGCAGCCGGCGCGGCGGGCGACGTTGGGGCAGCCCGCGCGGCGGGCGACGTTGGGGCAGCCCGCGCGGCATTGACAGTCGGTGCCGCGGGGGCGTCGGACGCGTCGGGAACGGCCGGCGACGCGGGCGGACCGGGTTCGGCGGGGACGAACTCGGGCACGATCGTCGGACGGGGCAGGTCGGCCGTGGCGGTGGTGATCCGGGTCAGCGGTCCGCCGTCGGCCCCGCTCACCTCAGTCGCCGGCACATCCGGGGTGGCGGCCTGGCGCAGGAGCCGGTCCGCCTCCTCGGCGCTGATCCGTTGACCCGGCTCCCGGCGCAGCAGTCCCTCCAGGAGTGGGGTCAGCGGACCCGCCCGTCGCGCCGGCGGTGGCGGTTCGGTGGCCAGGGCCGCCAGCGTGGCGATCGGAGACGAGCGGTGGTACGGGGTACGTCCCTCGACGGCCGCGTAGAGGGTGGCGCCCAGCGACCACAGATCGGCCGCCGGCCCCACGTCGCCGTCGGTGGCCCGCTCGGGTGCGAGGAACGCCGGCGAGCCGAGCACCATTCCGGTCTGGGTCATCCGTGGGTCGCCGGGGAGGGTGGCCAGACCGAAGTCGGTCAGCACCACAGTGCCGTCGTCGGCGAGCAGCACGTTGGCCGGCTTGACGTCCCGGTGCAGCACACCGGCGCGGTGGGCGGCCCGCAGCGCGCCCAGGATGCCCAGCCCGATCCGGGCGGCGCGGTCCGCCGACATCGGCCCCTCAGCTTCGAGCACCTGTTGCAGGGACCGGGACGGCACGAGCTCCATCACGATCCAGGGGTCGCCGCCGGAGTGCAGCACGTCGAAGACGCGTACCACATTGGGGTGGCCCAGACGGGCGACGGCCCGCGCCTCACGCATGGACCGTTCGCGCATCTCCCGACGTTCGTCGTCGTGCAGGCCGGGCGGTGCCACCAACTCCTTGATGGCGACGTCGCGCTGCAGCATCTCGTCGCGGGCCTGCCACACGCGGCCCATCCCGCCCTGGCCGAGCGGACGGACCAGCCGATAGCGATCGGCAATCAACTGTCGAGAGGCGTCTGGCACGACAGGAAGGTACCTGCCCTGGTTTACGTACCCAATTCTTCTGGCGGCTGGAAAAGCGACAGTTGGATATGTCACACGCAAGATCGACTGGTTACCGATCGTTCATTTCCGCTATTGGTACGAGCGGTGTCGCCCACCGCGATGTTACCAACGCGTATATCGGCCTCCTGCTATAAATATCGAATGAATTCGAATTCTGCGGAGCGCCGGACCGGACGCGCCGCGGCCGGGGTGGCCGGCCTGTGCCTGGCGGTGGTCCTGTCCGCCTGCACGTCGGCAGGTGACCCGCGCCAGCCCACCTCAGCGCCGGCCGACCGGGCGCCGGCTGATCGGGCAACTCCGGCCGACCGGTCGGCGCCGGCCACCGGTGCCAGCGGTGCCGGGCTGCCGTGCACGCCATCGGTCGACGCGCTGCCGACGCCGCCGGCCGGCTACCGGTTGGTGGGCGAGGATGTGGCGGTGCCCGACACCCCGGTGCTGTCGGCGGGCGATTCCGGGGAGGCCGATCCGGCGGCGCGGCTGTTCGCCAAATGGGGGCTCGTCGTCCGCGCCGGCACCGTCGTCGACCTGCGGGTGGCACCGGGCTGGCAGGACAGGGCCCGGCTCGGGTGGGGCGGCACCGGCGCACCCGCGGCGACCGTCACGGTGCACGCCTGCCCTCCCGAGGGTGGGCAGGCGCAGTGGCTGGCCTTCGTCGGCGGCGCCTGGGTCGCGCAGGTCGCCTGCGTACCGCTGATCGTGACGTCGGACGGCCGGACCGACCGCGTCAACCTCGGCATCGGCACCCCCTGCGACACGACCGCCACGCGGCACCCCGTCACCTCATGAACCCCGAACGGCCCGGCGCCGCCTGCTGCCGCTCAGTCCGGTAGCGCTCATGCGCCTCAGCCCGGCAGCGCCCGTGCGCGCCAGCCCGGCAGCGCCCGTGCGCGCCTCAGTTCGGCAGCGCCCGCGCGCGCCTCAGCCCAGCACCGCTGGGCTCAGCCCGGCAGCGCTCGTGCGACTCGATCAAGCAGGTCGCGGGCACCGGCCTGAACATCCGGGTCGGGATCGTCCAGCAGACTCCGGAGCACGGCACGAAAACGCATCCGGTCCTCCGGCCCTGCGCAGGCGAGCTCGAAGAAGGCGGCGCTCAGGCAACCGGTGAGATGATCCCCTGCTCCGGCTCAGCGACATGCCACGCTGCCGCGATGAGACGCAGGCCGGCTGCGTCACGACGCCGCAGCAGTTCCTCGGCGGTGGCGTCGGTGACCGCGGTGTTCGCGCTGTCGAGAAGCAGGCTCCGCACCACGGTGTCCACCGGCTTCCGCCCAACGACAGCGCTCAGGTGACGCCCGGCGCGGGCCCGGTCCGACCACAACTGCGACCGGGCCAACCTCAGCGCCTCCCCCATCTCCACCCCCACATCATCCCCGCCCCCACCCGGATCGACGTCCACCGCCCTGGTGATCAAGAGCTTTCCGTCATCCATCCCGGTGTGTCGTGACGCAAACCTCTTGATCACCAGGGGTGACGGGTGGGAGTGGGGGTGGACAGGGGTGTCTACTGTCTACAGCGGCTGGCGTCCGACTGTCGATGTCCTGGATGTTCTGTCGAGAGGGTCAACGACATGCTGAAGGCCGAGGATCTTCCCCCGTTTCAGCGCGCCGTGTCCGATGAGTCGCAGCGCGGCCAACGCGTGTACGCCACCCTTGTCGCGCTGCGGCTGTCCCTGCTCCTGGTGGCCGCTGTCGCGGGAGTCGCCACCTGGAAGCTCGACAATTTCGCCCTCGGCCCGGCGCTGGCGGCGGGCGCGTTCGCCGCCACCTCGATCGTCGAGGTCTTTCTCCTCACCAATCGTCCGAATGAACGGTGGTACGTCGGCAGGGCCCTCTCCGAATCCATCAAATCACTCACCTGGCGATTCACCGTCGCGGCTGACCCTTTTCCCCGATCGCAGAGCGAATCGGACAGCGTTCAGGAATTCACCAACCGATTGTTGGGCCTGACCGGGGACATGTCGGCCGCCGGGTTGGCGGCTCCCGCGGTGGCCGGGCAACAGATCACTGACGGAATGCGTGCGCTGCGCGCCACCCCCCTTGAGGAGCGCCGCGCCGCGTACCTGGTCGGCCGTCTCGAGGCCCAGCGGGCCTGGTACGCCGAACGGTCACTGGCGAACCGGGCGCGGGCGACCGGCTGGTCGGTGACCATGCTCGTGCTGGAGATCGTCGGGGTGACCCTGGCCGTGTCGAGGGCTGCCGGACTGACGGACCTCGACCTGCTCGGGGTGGCCGCCGCGGCGGTCGCGGCCGGCGCGGCCTGGACCCAGACGCGGCAACACGGCGCGGTGGCGACCGCCTACGCGCTGGCCAGCCAGGAGCTTGCCGCCATGGGGTCACTGGCCACCCGGATCAGTACGGAAGCCGAGCTGTCGCGGTTCGTGAATGACACGGAGACGGCGATTTCCCGGGAACACACGATGTGGCGCGCACGCCGACGCTGACACCGCCGCCATCCAGCCCTTGCCGCCCGCTCCCGCCGCTCGCCGCCTGGAGATCGCCGCCCGCCGCCCGGAGATCGACTCGGATTTCAGGAAAGCGCGGTGTCGGGGCCGTTCGGATACCCCGATATTCAGAAAGCGGAGTGGATCACGGCGCGGACCGAGATCACGACGTGGACCGAGATCACGACGTGGACCGAGATCACGGGGTGGACCGGCATCACGGGGTGGACCGCAGAACACGGCGCGGACCGGGATCACGGCGGCCGGGGCCACCGCGAAGCCCGGTCCACGTCCGTGCGTCAGGCCGACGCTCCGGCCGGCGCGGTCTCCCTCTCGTCGGGGCGCGGCGCCGCGTCGTCGTGCTCGTCGACCATGGTGGCCTCGTCGAACGGGTCGTTGCCGCTCAGCACCCCGACCGCCCGGTCCCGGTCGAACTCGCCGGTCCAGGTTCCCACCAGCACTGTCGCCACCGCGTTGCCGGCGAAGTTGGTCAGCGCCCGCGCCTCCGACATGAACCGGTCGATGCCGACGATCAGTCCGACCCCGTCGACGAGGTCCGGTCGGTGCGACTGGAGGCCGCCGGCCAGCGTGGCCAGCCCGGCGCCGGTGACTCCGGCGGCGCCCTTCGAGGCGATGATCATGAACAGCAGCAGCGAGATCTGCTCGCCGACAGCGAGTGGCTTGCCCAGCGCGTCGGCGATGAACAGCGACGCCATGGTCAGGTAGATCGCCGTACCGTCCAGGTTGAACGAGTAGCCGGTCGGCACCGTGATGCCGACGACCGGCTTGCTCACGCCGAAGTGTTCCATCTTGGCGATCAGCCGCGGCAGCGCCGACTCCGACGACGAGGTGGACAGGATCAGCAGGAACTCCCGGCCGAGATAACGCAGCAGCGAGAAGATCGAGATCCGGGCCACGAACCACAGCAGCGCGCCCAGGAAGACCAGCACGAAGATCAGACAGGTGACGTAGAAGCCCACCATGATCTGGGCGAGGCTCTTGAGGGCGTCCACGCCGGTCGCGCCGACCACGGCGGCCATCGCGCCGAACGCGCCGATCGGCGCCAGCCACATGATCATGGCGAGGACCTTGAAGACGACCCGCTGGACGACGGTGATGGCGCTGAGCACCGGCTCACCCCGCTGTCCCATGGCCTGGACGGCGAACCCGACCAGCAGGGCGACCAGCAGCGTCTGGAGCACCTTGCCCTCGGTGAGGGCGGAGAGCAGCGTCGTCGGGATGATCCCGAGCAGGAAGTCGGCGGTACCGGCGGCCTCGTCACCGGCGGCGGCCTTGCCCGAGCCGGCGAGGTCCGGGCCGAGGTTCAGGCCGGAGCCGGGGTGGATGAGGTTGCCGACGACCAGGCCGATGGCGAGCGCGACCGTCGACATGGTCAGGAAGTAGCCGAGGGCCAGGCCGCCGACCTTGCCGACCTTCGCGGCCTGCCGGACCGAGCCGACGCCGAGCACGATGGTGCAGAAGATGACCGGGCTGATCATCATCTTGATCAGGTTGACGAAGCCGGTGCCGATCGGCTTGAGTTCCTTGCCGAAATCGGGGGCGACCAGGCCGACCACGATGCCGGCGACGACGGCCACGATGACGGCCAGATACAGGTAACGGGTACGGTCCCGGCGGACCGCCGGCGCCGGGGTGGTGGCGGATGTGGTGGTGTCCATGTCGACAATGTGAAGCGCGTCTCACCCGTTGACAGCCTTGCGGTCATTCTGTTCACCGCGATGGCAGCAACGGCGGCGCGACGAGGAGGTGGTGGAGGTGGCCCGACGCCAGTGGAGCATCGCGGGGCAACTCTTCGCCCTCCAGGCGATGGTGGTGACGTTGCTGGTGCTGGCCGGCGCGGCGGGCGCCGTCTGGCTGGCCCGCAGCGACTCCCGCCAGGCCGCGCAGGAGGAGGTGCTCGCGGTGGCGCAGACGGTGGCGCGCTCCCCCGACGTCCGCGCCGCCCTCACCACCGCCGATCCGGCCAGCATCCTGCAGCCGTACGCCGAATCGACCCGGCTGGCCACGGGCACCGACTTCGTGGTGGTGATGGCCCCCGACCGCACCCGTTTCTCACACCCCACCCGCGAGCGCATCGGCCAGCCGTTCGTCGGCGAGATCGGGCCCGCCCTGGCCGGCCACCCCTTCACCACCACGAACGTCGGCACGCTCGGCGAGTCGGTGCGCGCTGTCGTTCCCGTGTACGACGAGCAGCGGCACCTCGTCGGTCTGGTCTCGGTGGGCATCACCACCCGGGCCATCGACCGTAAGCTGCTCGGCCAACTGCCGGTGCTGTTCGGGGTGGCCGCGCCGGCTCTGGCGCTCGCCGCGACGGGCTCCTGGCTGCTCAGCCGCCGGCTGCGTCGCCAGACGCACGGTCTGGGGCCGGCGCAGATGACCCGGATGTACGAGTACTACGACGCCGTTCTGCACTCGGTGCGCGAAGGTCTCGTCGTGCTGACCACCGATCGTCGGGTGGCGCTGGTGAACGACGAGGGCCGCCGACTGTTGGGGCTCGACGCGGACGCGCCGGTGATCGATCAGCCGGTGGCCGGGATCGACCTGCCGCCCGCGGCGGCCGAGTTGCTCGACTCCGGGCGCGACGCCCGCGACGAGCCGATCCTCGCCGGTGACCGGGTGCTCGTCGCCAACCAGCGGACCGCCCGTTTCGAGGGCGCGGCGCTCGGCACCGTGCTGACCCTGCGCGACCAGACCGAGCTGCGCACCCTGGCCAGTGAGCTGGATTCGGTGCGGGCGCTGACCGAGGCGTTGCAGGCGCAGACCCACGAGTCGGCCAACCGGCTGCACACCGTGCTGACCCTGGTCGAGCTGGGCCGCACCGAGGAGGCCGTCCGGCTCGGCACCCGCGACCTGGCCCTCGCCCAGCAGCTGACCGACCGGGTGGTCGGCGCGGTGACCGAACCGGCGCTCGCGGCCCTGCTGCTCGGCAAGTCCGCGCAGGCCGGCGAGCGCGGAGTGGACCTGATCGTCGAACCGGACTGCCGCCTCGACGACAGCCCGCTGCCGACCGCTGACCTGCTCACCGTGGTCGGCAACCTGGTCGACAACGCGCTCGAAGCGGTGGCCGGCACCCCGGCGCCCCGCCGCGTACGCGTCTTCGTCGGCGCGGCCGACGACGAACTGGTGGTCCGGGTCGCCGACAGCGGCCCCGGGCTGGCACCGGAGCGGGTCGCCGACGCGTTCCGGCGCGGCTGGTCCACCAAGAGCACCGGCCGCGGCCTCGGCCTGGCGCTGGTCGGGCAGGTGGTGCGCCGGCACGGCGGCAGCGCCGAGGTGGATCGCTCGGACGACGGCGGCAGCCGGTTCACCGTCCGGCTGCCGAGCCGGATCGAGCGGTCATGACCGACATCCGGGTGCTCGTCGTCGAGGACGAGCCGCTGCTGGCCGAGGCGCACGCCGCGTACACCGAACGGGTTCGGGGTTTTGTCGTGGTCGGGGTGGCGCACACCGCGCGGGCGGCGATGGCGGCCCTGCGCGCCGACCACGGCGGCGGCGTGGACCTCGTACTCCTGGATTTTCGGCTGCCCGACCTGCACGGCCTGGACGTGTGCCGGGCGCTGCGGGCAGCCGGCAGCAGCGTGGACGTGCTGGCCGTGACGTCCGCGCGGGACCTGGCGGTGGTGCGCACCGCCGTGTCCCTCGGGGTGACCCACTACCTGCTCAAACCGTTCACGTTCGCCGCGTTCCGCGACAAGCTGGAGCGCTACGCCGACTACCGCGCCCAGGCGCTCGCCGACGGCGAGGTCGCCGCCCAGCACGAGGTGGACCAGATGTTCGCCACCCTGCGCGGCACCGCCGGGCACAGCCTGCCGAAGGGGCTCGACGCGCAGACCCTTGATCGGGTACGCGCCGCCCTCACCGACGGCACCCGCGCGGCGGCCGGGCTGTCCGCGACCGAGGTGAGCGCGCTGACCGGCATCTCCCGGGTGACCGCCCGCCGCTATCTGGAGTACCTGGTGACCGTCGACCGGGCCGCGCGCACCCCCCGATACGGCACCCCCGGCCGCCCCGAGGTCGAATACCGACCCCGCTGAGCGCGGTACAGCTTGACTCTCCGACATCAACGCGAGATGCCGCCCATCGATGTCGGAGGTGGAAGAATTGGGCCGACCCGATATGCAGGAGCGAGCCGTGACGTCGAGCAATGCCGAACAGATGCCCGAATGGCCGACGACTGACCACGTGCCGGCCGAGGAGTTGGCCCGTCGTCAGGGCGTCCAGCCGGTCGCCTCCGTGGACGACCTGGCCCGTCCGGGTCTCTTCGAGTCGGACGAGGAACTGGACGAGTTCCTCACCGACCTGTACACCTCTCGGCGGGCCGGCGCCGCATGAGCCTCGTCGTTCTGGACACCGACGTAGCGTCAGCAATCCTCCGCGGGCGCCTACCTGAACGTCTCCGTGCCCGCCTGGCCGGTAAGACCCTCTGCATCACCTTCGTGACGCTCGGCGAGCTGACCAAGTGGACGGCACTGCGCAGCTGGGGTCCGCGCAAGCTGGCTGATCTCGCGCAGTGGCGTTCGGGAATCGTGCTGCTTCCCTTCGACGAGGCGGTGGCGGTCACCTGGGGTCACCTCCAAGCACGGGCTCAGCACCGAGGGCTCCCCCGACCGACCAACGACTCCTGGATCGCGGCTTGCTGCCTGGTCGACCGGCTGCCACTGGCGACTTTCAACGGCAAAGATTTCGCCGACTTCGCCGAGTACGACGGGCTACGCCTCTTCGACGTTTCCTAGCGCCGGCTGCGCCGAAGTGGCTGTCCGATACCGCGAAGCGGCACCTGGCTGGTAACCCGGTGGCGGGGCGGAGATCCGTTGTTAGACTCGGCGGCGTTGGGTCAGTGGTACGACCAGGGAGACCAGACATGGCGGGTGACGACGACATCTCCGGGTGAGACCGGATGTGTTCGGCCATCGGTTCGGCGCGCGTAAGGCGCAGCCGCGGTGGCCATGACGTCGTTCCACCGTTCCCGTTCGTCGTCGGGCGGCTTACGCACGCCCAGCCCACCCTCTGAGGTCACTCGCCATGTCTGATGCCTTCATCGTCTGCTCGAATCTGTCCTTCTCGTGGCCGGACGACACCCCGGTCTTCTCGGACCTGTCCTTCACGGTGCCGGGCGGTCGCACCGGCCTGGTCGCGCCCAACGGCGCCGGCAAGAGCACCCTGCTGCGGCTGATCGCCGGGGAGCTGCGGCCCAGTGGTGGCAGCGTCACCGTCGACGGCCTGCTCGGCTACCTCCCGCAGACGCTGCCCCTGGCCGGTGACCTGAGCGTGGCGCAAGTGCTGGGCGTGGCCGAGCGGGTCGCGGCGTTGCACGCCATCGAGGCCGGCGACGCGAGCGAGGAACACTTCGCCACCATCGGCGACGACTGGGACATCGAGGAGCGCACCCGCTCGGAGTTGGACCGGCTCGGCCTGGGTGAGCTGTCGCTCGACCGGCGGCTGCACACCCTCAGCGGCGGTCAGGTGGTCTCCCTCGGCCTGGCGGCGCAACTGCTGCGCCACCCGAGCGTGCTGCTGCTCGACGAGCCGACGAACAACCTGGACCTGGACGCCCGGCACAAGCTCTACGACGTGCTCACCGGCTGGTCCGGGTGTCTGCTGCTGGTCAGCCACGACCGGGAACTGCTGGACCGGATGGACCGCATCGCCGAGCTGGACCGGGGCGAGATCCGCTGGTACGGGGGCAACTTCACCGCGTACACCGAGGCGGTGCAGGCGGCGCGGGAGGTCGCCGAGAGCAACCTGCGCAACGCCGAGCAGGAGGTCAAGCGGGAGAAGCGGGAGATGCAGCAGGCCCGGGAGCGCGCCGACCGGCGGGCCAGCAACGCCGCCAAGAACCTCAAGAACGCCGGTCTGGCCCGGATCGTGGCCGGCGGTCTCAAGCGCAGCGCGCAGGAGTCGGCGGGCAGGGCGCAGGAGACGCACGCCGGCCGGCTCGGGCAGGCCAAGGCCCGACTCGACGAGGCGGGGCGGGCGGTACGCGACGAGGACCGGATCACGGTCGACCTGCCGGACACCAGCGTCCCGGGCGGGCGCACGGTCTTCTCCGGCCAGGGGATGCAGGCCCGCTTCGACGGCCGGGACCTGTTCGGCGGCGACGGCGCGGACCTGGTGATCCGGGGGCCGGAACGGATCGCTCTCACCGGGGCGAACGGCGTCGGCAAGTCGACGCTGCTGCGGCTGGTCACCGGCGACCTGGAACCGGCCGGCGGCGACATCCGGCGGGCCGACGGGCGGATCGCGTACCTGTCGCAGCGGCTGGACCTGCTGGACCTCGACCGTACGGTGGCGGAGAACTTCGCCGCGTACGCGCCGAGCCTGCCGGACGCCAAGCGGATGAACCTGCTCGCCCGGTTCCTGTTCCGGGGCGCCCGGGTCAACCTGCCCGTCGGGGTGCTCTCCGGTGGCGAGCGGCTACGCGCCACCCTCGCCTGTGTGCTCTGCGCCGAACCGGCACCGCAACTGCTGCTGCTCGACGAGCCGACGAACAACCTGGACCTGGTCAGCGTCGGTCAGTTGGAGAGCGCGCTCGCCGCGTACCAGGGGGCGTTCGTGGTGGTCAGCCACGACGAACGGTTCCTCGCGGAGATCGGCGTGCAGCGCTGGTTGCGGCTGGCCGACGGCCAACTGCGGGAGATCAGCGCCCCCGACCGGGGCTGAGCCCGGCGGTGTCCCCGGCCCGGTCGGACGAACGCCCGGCCGGGCCGAGGCCCCGGTCAGCTCACCCTCGCCGGGCCGAGGCCCGGTCAGCTCACGTTGGCCGGGCCGAGGACGCTCTTCAGGTCACCCATCAGGGCGGTCGTCGGCGCCACCCGGAACGGCCCCAGCCGCAGGGTGGTGGTACGCCCGCCGTTCTGCAGCTTGACGTGCACCTCGGTGTCACCCGGGTGCAGCACCAGGGTTTCCTTGAGCCGTTCGACCAGCGGTGGTGTGCACCGGTGCACCGGGATGGTGAGGGTGACCGGCTTGTTGGTGGCGCTGGTGCTGACGTCCGGCATGGACATGTCCATCGCCATGATCCGTGGGGTGTCGTCGCGGCGGTCCACCCGACCCTTGACCACCACGATGGCGTCCTCGGCGATGTACTGCCCGATCACCTCGTAGGTGTTGGGGAAGAACAGCGTCTCCACCCCGCCGGCCAGGTCCTCCAGGGTGGCCGACGCCCAGGCCCGGCCCTGCTTGGTGACCCGGCGCTGCACCCCGGAGAGAATGCCGGCGAGGGTGACGACCGCCCCGTCGGGCACCGCCCCCTCCTCGGCCAGCGAGGCGATGGTGGTGTCGGCCGCCGCGTTGAGAATGTGCTCCAGGCCGAACAGCGGGTGGTCGGAGACGTACAGGCCGAGCATCTCTCGTTCGAAGGCCAGCTTGTCGCGCTTGTCCCACTCGCTGTCGCCGATGGTCGGCATCACAGTGGTGCTGCCGGTGTCGGCGTCACCGAAGCCGGCGCCGAACAGGTCGTACTGGCCGACGGCCTCCTTGCGCTTGACGTCGGCGTACGCGTCGATCGCGTCGGCGTGCACCGCGAGCAGCCCCTTGCGGGGGTGGTCCATCGAGTCGAACGCGCCCGCCTTGATCAGCGATTCGATGGTCTTCTTGTTGCAGACCACCGCGTCCACCTTGGACAGGAAGTCGTAGAAGTCGGTGTAGTCGCCCTTCTCCTCCCGGCAGCGCATGATCGAGGCGACCACGTTCGCCCCGACGTTGCGCACGGCGGCCAGGCCGAAGCGGATGTCCTTGCCGACCGGGGTGAACGGCCCGGCCGAGGTGTTCACGTCCGGTGGCAGCACCTGGATGCGCATCCGGCGACACTCGGCCAGGTAGAGCGCCATCTTGTCCTTGTCGTCGCCGACGCTGGTCAGCAGCCCGGCCATGTACTCGGCCGGGTAGTGCGCCTTCAGGTACGCGGTCCAGTAGGAGACCAGCCCGTACGCGGCGGAGTGCGCCTTGTTGAACGCGTACCCGGCGAACGGCACCAGGACGTCCCAGACGGCCTGGATCGCCTCGTCGGAGTAGCCGCGTTCGCGGCAGCCGTCCCGGAACGGGATGAACTCCTTGTCGAGGATCTCCTTCTTCTTCTTACCCATGGCCCGGCGCAGCAGGTCCGCCTGACCGAGGCTGTAACCGGCGAGGATCTGCGCGGCCCGCTGCACCTGCTCCTGGTAGACGATCAGGCCGTGGGTGGGCGCCAGGATCTCCCGCAGCGGCTCCTCCAGCTCCGGGTGGATCGGGGTGATCTCCTGCAGGCCGTTCTTGCGCAGCGCGTAGTTGGTGTGCGAGTCGACGCCCATCGGGCCGGGCCGGTACAGGGCCAGGACGGCGGAGATGTCCTCGAAGTTGTCCGGTTTCATCAACCGCAGCAGCGACCGCATCGGCCCACCGTCGAGCTGGAACACGCCGAGGGTGTCACCGCGGGCCAGCAGCTCGTACGCGGCCTTGTCGTCCAGCGGCAGGGCCAGCAGGTCGAGCTTCAGGCCGTGGTTCAGCTCGATGTTCTTGACCGCGTCGTCGATGATCGTCAGGTTGCGCAGGCCGAGGAAGTCCATCTTCAGCAGCCCGAGCGACTCGCAGGTCGGGTAGTCGAACTGCGTGATGATCGCCCCGTCGGCGTCGCGGCGCATCAACGGGATGTGCTCGATGATCGGCTCGGCGGACATGATGACGCCGGCGGCGTGCACACCGGTCTGCCGGATCAGCCCCTCGATGCCCTTGGCGGTGTCGATCACCTTGCGGACGTCCGGGTCGGAGTCGTACAGGCCGCGGATCTCGCCCGCCTCGGCGTAGCGGGGGTGCTTGTTGTCGAAGATGCCGGTGAGCGGGATGTCCTTGCCCATCACCGCCGGCGGCATGGCCTTGGTGATCCGGTCGCCGACCGCGTACGGGAAGCCGAGGACCCGGGCCGAGTCCTTGATCGCGGCCTTCGCCTTGATCGTGCCGAAGGTCGCGATCTGGGCGACCTTGTCCTCGCCCCACTTGTCGGTGACGTACTTGATCACCTCACCGCGCCGGCGCTCGTCGAAGTCGATGTCGACATCCGGCATCGAGACCCGCTCGGGGTTCAGGAACCGCTCGAAGATCAGGCCGTGCTGGATCGGGTCCAGGTCGGTGATGCCCAGTGCGTACGCCACCAGCGAGCCGGCGGCCGAACCACGGCCCGGACCCACCGCGATGCCCTGGTTCTTCGCCCACTGGATGAAGTCGGCGACCACGAGGAAGTAGGACGGGAAGCCCATCTGGTTGATGACGCCCAGCTCGTACTCCGCCTGGACGACGTGCCCCTCCGGGATGCCGTTCGGGTAGCGGCGGCCCAGACCGGCGAAGGTCTCCTTGCGGAACCAGGACTCCTCGGTCTCACCCTCGGGCACCGGGAAGCGCGGCATCAGGTTGTGGAACTCGAACATGCCCTTCGGGTCGACCTTCTCGGCGACCAGCAGGGTGTTGCGGCAGCCCTCCTGCCACAGCTCGGACGAGTCCACGGCGCGCATCTGGTCGGCGCTCTTGATGAAGTAGCCGCCGCCCTCGAACCGGAACCGGTTGGGGTCGTCGATGTTGCTGCCGGTCTGCACGCAGAGCAGCACGTCGTGGGCGGTGGCCTGGGCCTCGTGGGTGTAGTGCGAGTCGTTGGTGACCACCGGCGGGATGTCCAGCTTGCGGGCGATCTCGGTGAGCCCCTCGCGGACCCGGCTCTCGATGGAGAGGCCGTGATCCATGATCTCCAGGAAGTAGTTCTCCTTGCCGAAGATGTCCTGGTAGCTGGCGGCGACCTTGAGCGCCTCGTCGAACTGGCCCAGCCGCAGCCGGGTCTGCACCGCGCCGGACGGGCAGCCGGTGGTGGCCATGATCCCCTCGGCGTGCTCGGCGATCAGCTCCATGTCCATCCGGGGCCACTTGACGTAGTGCCCCTCCATGGAGGCGCGCGAGTTGAGGGTGAAGAGGTTCTTCAGGCCCTGCGCGTTCTTCGCCCACATCGTCTTGTGGGTGATCGCGCCGTTACCGGAGATGTCGTCGCTCTTCTGCTCCGGGCGACCCCACTTGACCCGCGCCTTGTGGTAGCGCGACTCCGGCGCCACGTACGCCTCGACGCCCAGGATCGGGGTGATCCCGGCGGCCATCGCCTGGTTGTAGAAGTCGTTCGCGCCATGCATGTTGCCGTGGTCGGTGATCGCCACAGCGGGCATGCCCAGCCGCTTGGCCTCGGCGAACAGGTCCTTCAGTCGGGCCGCTCCGTCGAGCATCGAGTACTCGGTGTGCACGTGCAGATGCGCGAACGAATCAGCCATGCGTGGCGCCCCCCGGCGGTGTGGATCTTGTTGGTCGGAGCCGACCGGGACCTACCCTACCGAGGTGATCTCGGCGGCTCCACCGTCCGCGCCGAGGGTGGCCCTCGTCTCCTGATCGTCCCCGGATGGGCCTAGGCTCTCCAGGATGGCGAGGTACTACGACGTGCACCCGGAGAACCCGCAGCCCCGGGTCATCGGCCAGGTCGCCGACCTGATCCGCGGCGGTGGGCTGGTGGCCTACCCGACCGACTCCTGCTACGCGCTCGGCATCCAGCTGGGCAACCAGGACGGACTCGACCGCATCCGGCAGATCCGGCACCTCGACGACCGGCACCACTTCACCCTGGTCTGCCACGACTTCGCGCAGCTCGGCCAGTTCGTGCAGATCAGCAACGCGGTCTTCCGGCTGGTGAAGGCGTCCACCCCGGGCAGCTACACGTTCATCCTGCCGGCCACCCGAGAGGTGCCCCGCCGGATGCTGCACCCGAAGAAGCGAACCGTCGGCGTGCGGGTGCCAAGGCACGTCGTCACCCAGGCGCTGCTGGCCGAGCTGGCCGAGCCGCTGGTGTCCAGCACGCTGGTCCTGCCCGGCGACGAGGAGCCGATGACGCAGGGCTGGGAGATCAAGGAACGGCTCGACCACCAGCTCGACGCGGTGCTCGACGCCGGCGACTGCGGCATGGAGCCGACGACGGTGATCGACCTGTCCGGGCCCGAGCCGGAGATTCTGCGCCGGGGCGCCGGGGACGTGTCCCGCTTCGAGTAGGGCGCCGGTTCGCGTCGGGTGCCGGTTCGCGTCGGGTGCCGGACGGTACGGGGCCACTACGGCGGCGGCGGTCGTACGCTCCGGGGATCGGCACCGGCGAGCATTGGACACCCGGCATGCCCGACGCGGACGACATCGACGCGCTGGCCCGGTCCGCCGCGCACGGCGACCCGGCCGCGCTGAACGCCCTGCTGGTCGCGGTGCGCCCGGAGGTGCTGCGGCTGTGCGCCCGGTTCCTGCCCAACCGGGAGGACGCCGAGGAAGCCTGCCAGGACGCCCTGCTGGCGCTGGCCGGCAGCATCGCCCGGTTCGAGGGGCGCTCCTCGTTCCGCACCTGGCTGCACCGGCTGACCGCCAACCGGGCCCGCTCCACGTACCGCACGCTGCGCCGCCGCTGCCGACTGGAGGCCGGCGGCGTGCCGCTGCCCGACGAGGCCGACCCCCGGCGGACCAGCGTGATCGCGGGCACCCGCCTCGACCTGCTCGACGCCTTCGACGCGGTCCACCCCGACCTCGCCGAGGTGGTCGCCCTGCGCGACGTCCTGGGGCTGAGCTACCCGGAGATCGCCGCCCTGCTCGACGTGCCGGTGGGCACCGTGAAGTCCCGGTTGCACCTGGCCCGGCGGCAGGTCCGCCAACGACTCGACGCCGAATGAACCCGCTGTCGCTGCGCCGGCTCGTCGTGGTCCTCACGGCCACGGTGGGGGTCGCCGCCTGCGGCACCGACGCCGTCTCGCCGCTGCCCGTCCAACCGCCCGCCCCGACCCGCTCGACGCCGACCCCCTCCCCGATCCCGGCGAGCACGGCGGTCCCCGCGCCCACCGGGTCGCCGTCGCGACCGCCGCCGACCGGCACGCGCCCGTCCGCCGCACCGCCAACCCCCAGCAGGACCACTGGTACGCCCCGAACGACTCCCCCGCCGACCGACACGACGCCGGCCTGTCTGGGCGCGGTCCGCTACGACCTGCCGCTCGCCGAGACCGAGATCGAGCTGCTGAAGTCGCTCTGCTTCGCCACCGGCGCGGTGCTGCGGATCCAGGGCATCGGGCCGGGCCTCGTCACCGTGGACCGCCCGGAGTTGGTCTCCCAGCAGTACGAGGCGGGCGTGGTGGACATCCGCTTCGTCCGCCCCGGCACCGTCGCCGTGACGATCCCCAAAAACGACCGGGAGCACACCGTCACAGTGGTGGTCCGCTAGGGCGCGTTCGGCACCTACCGCAGGCGTACCCCGGCGAGCAGGGTGTCCACGAAGGTGGGTCCGCTCTGCGCCGGCGGGGTGAGCTGCACGTACACCAGGGCGGCCCGGCCGGGGTGCAGGGCGGCCGACTCGATGATCTGCGGCCGGTCCCGGTCGCAGCGGTACGCCACCACGATCCACTCGATGCCCGCCTGCCGGGTGGTCCGGGCCGGTGCCGGCGTGCAGTCGCCGTGCGTTCGCTCAGCCAGGAAACCGGCCGGCGTGGTGCGTGCCGCCGTGCTCGCGGAGAGGCCCACGAACGCGCCGGGCAGGCGAGGGTCGACGGCCCACCGGCGCGGTTGCGGCGACATCACCAGGGCTGGTTCGGGTTCGCCGTCGGCACCGTACTGACCGGCCCAGGTGGCACCCGTGGCGGACCAGCCGGCCGGCAACGCCACGGTCAGCGGCCCGGCCGTGTACGTGCCGCCGACCGGCCGAGCCGACCCGGCGCCACCCGACTCGGCGCCCACCGCGCCCACCGCGACGACGGCCACCATCGTGGCCCCGGCCAGCCGCAACCGGCGGCGGGCCCCCGGTCGCGGTGGCGGCTGCCGCGGTACGGGACCGGTCGCGATGGTCAGCCGCGCCGGGTCGCTCGCACGGGTCAACGCGGCGTGCAGGGTGGCGGCGTCGGGGTAGCGGTCGGCCGGGCGGTGGGCGGTGGCCTGGGCGAGCACCGCCGCGACCGCCGCGGGCACGTCGTGCCGCAGTCGGAGCCCCGGGGTGCGCCGGTGCGGATCGGGGCTGGTCGGGTTCGCTCCGGTCGGGTCGGCGGCCAGCAGCCGGATGCCGAGGCGGCCGAGCCCGTACACGTCGGCGCGGGTGTCGACCACCGCGCCTGGATCGTCCTGTTCGGGGGCCATGTATCCCGGGGTGCCGGCCCGGGCGGTCAGCCCGGAGGCGGCGGCGAGCGCCTTGGCGAGACCGAGGTCGGCGATCAGCACCTGTTCCGCGCCGTCAGGGCCGGCGCAGCGGAACAGGATGTTGCCGGGGGTGAGATCGCGGTGCACGACGCCGTGCCGGTGCAGCACGGCGACCCCGGCGCAGACCTCGCCGAGCAGCCGCAACGCCGCCGGCACGGGGATCTCGCCGGCGGCCAGCCGGTCCCGCAGGCTGCCCCCGTCCGCCCAGGCCAGGACCGCGTACGGCCGACCGTCGGGCAGTTCACCCAGGGCGTGCACCCGGATCAGCCGCTCGTGCTCCAACCGGCGCAGCAACCGGGCCTCGTCGAGGAAGCGTTCCCGGACGCGTAGGTCGTGGCTCCAGTTCTCGGCCAGCACCTTGATCGCCACGTGCGCGTCGAGCGCCCGGTCGTAACCCAGCCAGACCGTCGCGAACGAACCGACGCCGAGCAGTCGCTCGATGGCGTAGGGCCCGATCCGCAGTGGAGCCGTCACCGTCTCACCCCCGGCCAGCGCGGTCGGTCGGCGTTTCTCTGCACAGTAGACCGAGCGGTTCGCGATCTCGACGAACCGTTGGCCCGGGCGCGGTGACTAACAGGGCAGGAGACCCCGCACCGAAGGAGCCGTCATGAACCGTCCCGCGATCCTCCTCACCACCGCCGCGTTGGCGCTCGGCACGCTCGTCCCGGCGACGGTCGCCGGTCCGGCGACCGCCGCGCCCCCGGTCGGCGGCACCGCGCCCGCGTCGGCGCGCGGTCCGCTCGCCGCCGCCGTCGGACACAGCCACCCGCAGGTGCTCAGCGTGCGTGGCGCCGGTGTGTACCGCATCGGCGCCAGTCTGGCGGCGCTCACCGCGAACGGGCACATCGACTGGACCGCGTCGGGCTGCGGCCCGGTGGTGCACGCCGGAGCCACCGGTTCCTGGGCGGGTGTGCTCCTGCTGGCCTTCCGCGACGGGCGCCTGGTGGAGGTGGGTACGGCCACCAACCCGCCGCGATCTCCCGCCGGCGCCGGTGTCGGCATGTCGTTCGCCGAGTTGGAGGCGATCTACGGCCGACGGGGGTCGCTGATCCGCAACGACGCGGGGGACGCCGAGGCGTACCTGGTGCGGGTCGGGTCGCGGGTGGAGTTGTTCACCGGGCACCCGATCCGGCCGGGGGTGGGCTACTTCCAGGTCGGCCCGGCCAGCTTCGTCGAGCGGAACTTCCGGCAGGGCGGGTCCTGCTGATTCGACCCACCCGCGGGGCGTCCGGTGTCGACCGGGCGCCCCGCGTCGCCGCTCGGCCCGATTCGGAGGTTGGGCGGACACGATGATGTCGGGCTAGACATTAGTGTGTGGCACACAGTATGGTGTGACACATGGTTAGCGAGGATGTTCTACGGACGCACCTGCAGGAGTTGCGTCGAGGCACCGTCGTGGTGGCCAGCCTGGTCGCGCTCCGCCGGCCGGACTACGGCTACGCACTGCTGCAACGGCTCACCGACCACGGCTTCCCGGTCGACGCCAACACGCTCTACCCGCTGCTGCGCCGCCTGGAGGACCAGGGGCTGCTGACCAGCGAGTGGAATACCGCGGAGAGCCGGCCGCGCAAGTTCTACCGGACCAGCGACGAGGGCGAGTCGATGCTGAGCCGGCTGCTCGACGACCTCGCCGCCGTGCAGACCTCCATCACCGGGCTGATCCAAGGAGTGGACCGATGAACACCCTGACCGACCGCTACCTCGCCGCCACCCTGCGCTCGGTGCCCGCCCAGCGCCGCGACGAGATCGCCAGCGAGCTGCGGGCCTCCATCGAGGACATGATCGAGGGTCGGACCGACGGCGGGCAGGACGCCACCACCGCCGAGCGGGAGGTGCTCACCGAGCTGGGCAACCCGGACGTGCTGGCCGCCCGGTACGCCGACCGTCGACTCCAGCTCATCGGCCCGACCTACTACCTGGTCTGGCTGCGGCTGCTGAAACTGCTGCTCAGCTTCATCCCGGCGCTCGTCGGCACGATCGTCACCATCGTCGAGGCGGCCGAGGGGAAAGGTTTCGGAGCCATCGGTCCGGGCCTCGTCGTCGCCCTGCAGGTGGCGGTGCAGATCGCCTTCTGGCTCACCCTGACCTTCGCCATCATCGAGCGCTCCCAAACGCCGGTGAACCTGCCGGACTGGACGGTCGACCAGCTGCCCGACGCCCCGGTGCACCGGGGCATCCCGCTCGCCGACACCATCGCCTCGGTGGTCATGCTGGTGGCGACCATCGCGTACCTGCCCATCCAGCACTTCCAGTCCTGGGTGCGCGGCACCGACGGCGAGAACATCGCGATCCTCGACCCGGCTCTCTGGTCGTTCTGGCTGCCGGCGCTGATCGTCGTGCTGGTCGCCAGCGTGATCTTCGAGATCGTCAAGTACCGGATCGGACGCTGGACCTGGCGTCTCTTCGGCACCAAGGTGCTGCTCAACCTGGCGTTCTCCGTGCCGCTGGTGTGGTTGGCGCTCTCCGACCGGCTGCTCAACCCGGCCCTGGGCGAGCGGCTGAGCTGGCTGGCGGATGCCGACAACCGAAACCTCCTCGGCGCGGCGATCGCGGTGGGAACGGCAGTGGTGGTGGTCTGGGACCTGATCGACACCGCGATCAAGACCCGACGCCAGACGGCGTGAGCGACACCCTCAGACGGCGGCCCGGCGCGTACCCCGCGCCGGGCCGCCCGCCCGTTGGCCGGCAGTGACCCGCCCGCCGACCCCGCCCGGGCGGGCACGTGGCATCGTTCTCGGATGACCGCCGCACCGCAGGGGGAATGGCACCGCCCCGGTCCAACGGCCGAGCAGCGCCGCAACGACCTGTGGCTCGGGTTGGGGATGACCGGGCTGGCCCTGGTGAGCCTCACCCTGGCCCGCAGCACCGGGGCGTTCCTGCTGGGCCCGCCGCCGTCCGGGCCGGAGCAACTGTTCTGGACCGTCGCGGTGACCCTGCCGCTGATCTGGCGACGACGGTGGCCGGCCGCCACCCTGCTGGTCGTCGCGGTGATGTTCATCGCCGCGCAGGCACGATCGGCACCCGAGACGCAGTTCTCCCCCTGGGCCCTGTTCTGCGCCATCTACACCGTCGGCGCCTGGGGGCAGGACCGCCAGCTGTCGCGCCGACTGCGAGTCGGGGTGATCGCCACGATGTTCGCCTGGCTCGGGGTCTACTACGCGGTGATGATCGACCACATTCCGGCGGATGCCTTCGCCGGTGCGGTCGGACCGGTGCCGCCGGTGCTCGCCGCGATGGTCACCGGCGTCCTGCTCAACGTGCTGGTGTTCGGTTTCGCGTACTTCTTCGGCGAGACCGCGTGGGTGGCCGCGCGGCGCGAACACGAACTGCGCACCCAGGCCGAGGACCTGCGCCGGTCGCAGGCCGAGGCCCGGGAGCGGGCGGTGCTCGGCGAACGGGTCCGGATCGCGCGGGAGCTGCACGACGTGGTGGCCCATCACGTGTCGGTGATGGGCGTGCAGGCATCCGCCTGCCGCCGGGTCTTCGACCGCGACCCGGGCAAGGCCCGCACGGCACTGACCGCCATCGAGCAGAGCGCCCGCACCGCCGTCGACGAGCTGCGTCGGATGCTCGGCGTGCTGCGGACCACCGCCGGGACCGACGCCGCGCCGCCGACGGCCGGCGGCCTGGAGCGGATCGACGAACTCGTCGAGCGGGCGCGCGCCGCCGGGCTGACGACCACCCTCGGGGTGTACGGCGACGCTGTCACGTTGCCCGCGTCCGTCTCGCAGGCGGCCTACCGGGTGACGCAGGAGGCGGTGACCAACACCCTGAAGCACGCCGGAGCGAACCTGTTGGACGTGCGGGTCCGCTACCTGGCCCGCGAGGTGGAGGTCGACGTGACCGACGACGGACGGGGCGGCGGCCGGGCCGACAGCGTCGGGTTGGGACTGATCGGGATGCGCGAACGGGTCGGCGCCCACGACGGCGACCTGGAGGCCGGGCCGCGGGCCGGCGGCGGTTGGCGGGTACGCGCCCGCTTCCCCCTGGCGGCCCCGATCAGCCCGCAGCCGAGGCCGAGCGACAGGCAGCAGGCGGCAGCCGGCGCGGGGCCGTCGGCATGAGCGCGGCGGCACACCACACACCGGACACCGGCCCGACGGTCCGGGTCCTGCTCGCCGACGACCAGCACCTGGTCCGTACCGGCTTCCGGGTCATCCTGGAGGTGGAGGACGACATCGAGGTCGTCGGTGAGGCCGCCGACGGCGAACGGGCCGTCGCGATGGCCCGGGCCACCCGCCCGGACGTCGTACTCATGGATGTGGAGATGCCCGGGATGGACGGCCTGGACGCCACCCGGCAGATCACCGCCGACGGGCCCGGTGGGCCGGCCGTGCTGATCCTCACGACCTTCGACCGCGACGACTATCTCTTCGCCGCGCTGCGGGCCGGGGCCAGCGGCTTCCTGCTCAAGAACGGCACGCCGGAGGAGCTGGTCGAGGCGATCCGGGTGCTGGCCAGGGGCGACGGTCTGCTCGCTCCGGAGATCACCCGCCGGGTGATCTCCACCTTCGCCCGACCCGGCGACCCGACAGGCACCGCCCACCGGGGCCCGGACGCCGAGGCCGCGTTGGCCGAGCTGACCCCGCGCGAGCGGGAGGTGCTGATGCTGCTCGCCGCCGGGTCGAGCAACGCCGAGATCGCCACGACCATCCACCTGGGCGAGGCGACGGTGAAGACGCACGTGAGTCGGGTGCTGGCCAAACTCGGCCTGCGTGACAGGGTGCAGGCAGTGGTCTTCGCGTACGAGAACGGGGTGGTCCGCCCCGGCGGGTGACCGGCGTCCACCGCCCGGCGGACCCGCCCGCTCCGCCGCCGGGCGGACGGCGCAACGGCGTACTCGATCTAGCATCAGCGCGTGACCAGAACGCTTCGCCTCGACGGCGTCGACCGCAGCTTCGGCGACCGGCAGGTGCTCAACAACGTGTCCTTCGAGGTGGCTGCCGGGCGGATGACCGGCTTCGTGGGCGCCAACGGCGCCGGCAAGACCACCACCATGCGGATCATCCTGGGGGTGCTCTCCGCCGACGCGGGCGAGGTCAGTTGGGGTGGCACGGCGCTGACCCGGCAGGACCGCCGACGCTTCGGGTACATGCCGGAGGAGCGCGGCCTCTACCCGAAGATGACCACCCGGGAGCAGGTCGCCTACCTGGGCCGGCTGCACGGCCTGGACGCCGCCGCGGCACGCCGTGCCACCGACGCCCTGCTGGAGCGGGTCGGGCTCGGTGAACGCGGAAACGACCTGCTGGAGACGCTGTCGCTGGGCAACCAGCAACGCGCGCAGATCGCCGCCGCGCTGGTGCACGACCCCGAGGTGCTGGTGCTCGACGAGCCGTTCTCCGGGCTCGACCCGCTGGCCGTCGACACCGTCGTCGCCGTGCTGCGGGAACGGGCGTCGGCCGGCGCGCCCGTGCTCTTCTCCAGTCACCAGCTCGACGTCGTGGAGCGCCTCTGCGACGACCTGGTGATCATCGGGGACGGGGTGATCCGGGCCGCCGGCAGCCGGCAGCAGCTGCGCGACTCGTACACGGTGCCCCGCTACGAGCTGGTGGTCGCCGGCGACGCCGGTTGGGTACGCGACCACCCCGGGGTGACAGTGGTCGAGCTGGACGGCCCCCGGGTGGTCTTCGACCTGCCGGCCGGCGCCGACGAGCAGCCCGTCCTCCAGGCGGCTCTGGCCCGCGGCCCGGTCCGCGCCTTCCGCCCGGTCAGCCCCTCGCTCACCGAGATCTTCCGAGAGGTCACCCAGTGAACGTCACCCAGGCCACCCGGCTGGTCGCCGAACGCGAGATCCGCGTCAAGCTCCGCGACCGCACCTTCCTGTTCGGCACCCTCTTCTTCCTGCTGATCGCGGCGGCCGGCACCATCCTGCCGCCGTTGCTCGCCGGCGGGCCGTCCACCGTCGCGGCGACCGAGAGCGTGGCCGCGCCGCTGCGCGCCGCCGGGCTGGAGGTCCAGGTCGTCCCCGACGACCGGGCCGCCGAGCGGGCCGTCCGCGACGGCGACGTGGACGCAGCGGTGGTCGGCGGACCCGCCGTCGTGGCCATGGACGAGGCCCCCGACGACGTGGTGCGGGCCCTGAGCAGCCAGCCGACCGTACGCCTGCTCGACCCGGACGCTGTCGACCCCGTGGTGGCGTTCCTGGTGCCGTTCGTCTTCGCGTTCGTCTTCTTCATCACCTCGCAGACCTTCGGCCTGCAGATCGCGCAGAGCGTCACCGAGGAGAAGCAGACCCGGATCGTGGAGATCCTGGTGGCCGCCGTGCCGGTCCGGGCCCTGCTGGCCGGCAAGGTGGTGGCCGGCGCGATCCTGGCGTTCGCACAGATCGCCTTGATCGCGGTGGTGGCGGTGATCGGGCTGCAGATGGGTGACAGCGGGGGCCTGCTCACCCTGCTCGCCCCGGCGATCGGCTGGTTCGTGCCGTTCTTCCTGCTCGGCTTCGTGCTGCTCGCCGCGATGTGGGCGGCGGCCGGCGCGCTGGCCAACCGGCAGGAGGACATCGCCGCCGTGTCGACACCGGTGCAGTTCGCCGTGATGCTGCCGTTCTTCGCGGTGATCTTCCTGAACGACAACGACACCGCGATGCGGGTGCTGTCCTACCTGCCGTTCTCGTCGCCCACGGCCATGCCGCTGCGACTGTTCACCGGTGACGCGGCCGGTTGGGAACCGATCGTCTCGCTGGTCATCCTGCTGCTCGCCGCCGGCGCGTTCGTGGTCGCCGGGGCCCGGGTGTACGAGGGGTCGCTGCTGCGCACCAACGGCCGAACCTCCCTGCGTACCGCCTGGCGGGAACGGGAGACCATCGGCTGAGCAGTACGGTTCGCCGGTGCGGGCGTCGGTGTCCTGATCGGATGCCGGCGCCCGTCGCCGTGCGACACCGGCCTGACCGGCCGGGCGGGCCGCTCAGTGCGCGGGTGGCACCCGGTCCCAGCCGGCGGGCAGCCGCGGGGCCGACCAGGCGGGGTCGGGCTGCCACCTGGCCCACGCCGGGTCCCACCAGCGCTCACCCGTGTCGAGCAGGGCGGCGATCCGGTCACCCTCGGCCTGGATGGCGTCCCCCATGCCCGGGTAGCGCCCCTCGACGAGGCGCTGGGCGAACATCTCCACGTCCTTCCAGACGTACCGGTCGGCGTCCGCGGCCCACCACAGGTCCAACTCGTGGTCCAGGGTGTCCACCCCGATCGGCGTACGCCGCACCGGGTCCTGAAGGTTGAAGTACCAGCCGGCGAAGTCGCGCCCCGGGCCCGACCAGAACACGTCGATCGAGTGCGCCTCACCGGGGCGTTGCAGCATCAGCTTGCCGTGCCCCGACCAGGAGTGGTGCCCGGCGGCCTCCCACGGGTGCCGCCCGCACGGGAACACCCCGTCGGCCGGGAAGCCGAACTCGGCCCCCGGCGGGAGATAGAGGACGAGCAGGTCGGCGGAGTCCTCGACGCAGATCGTCGGGCAGCCGAACCAGACCTCCCCGCGCAGCACCTCACGCCGGATGACCGTGTCGCCGGCCGCGAACCGCTGCACCACCACGGCACCTCCTCACCGCCCACCAACCCCACCGCGATCGTGCACTCTGGATCAGCGATCTGTCCTGTCCGGCCCGGTCGGGGCAGACAGTGCCCGATCGCGGCGGGCGGAGGCGGGCTCAGGCGTCGACCGCCGCCATCACGTCGTCACTGACGTCGAAGTTGGCGTAGACGTTCTGGACGTCGTCGCAGTCCTCCAGCACGTCGATCAGCTTGAAGATCTTGCGCGCGCCCTCTTCGTCAAGTGGCACGTTGACGCTGGGGATCAGGGAGGACTCGGCCGACTCGTACTCGATGCCGGCGTCCTGCAGGGCCGTCCGCACCGGGATCAGGTCGGTCGGCTCGGAGACCACCTCGTACGCCTCGCCGATGTCGTTGACCTCTTCGGCACCGGCGTCCAGGACGGCGAGCATCACGTCGTCCTCGGTGGTGCCCTCCTTGGGGACGATCACCACGCCCTTGCGGGAGAACATGTACGACACCGAACCGGCGTCGGCGAGCGAGCCGCCGTTGCGGGTCAGCGCGGTCCGTACCTCGGTGGCCGCCCGGTTGCGGTTGTCGGTGAGGCACTCGATGAGCATGGCCACGCCGTTCGGGCCGTACCCCTCATACATGATCGTCTGCCAGTCGGCGCCGCCGGCCTCCAGGCCGGAGCCGCGCTTGACGGCGCGATCGATGTTGTCGTTCGGCACCGAACTCTTCTTCGCCTTCTGGATGGCGTCGAAGAGCGTCGGGTTACCCGAGGGGTCACCGCCGCCGGTGCGCGCGGCCACCTCGACGTTCTTGATCAGCTTGGCGAACATCTTGCCGCGCTTGGCGTCGATGACGGCCTTCTTGTGCTTGGTCGTCGCCCACTTTGAGTGGCCGGACATCTTCTACCTCCGTCTGTCATTGCACGCCTGCGTCGACTGCCGCACCGATTCCGCGCCGCATCCGGCGATCCGGCGGCCGATCGGCCCCGCGGGAAGTGCCCGCGCCGGGCGACGGCCCTGCCGAACCGCGGCAATCTTACCGAGGCCACACCCCGCCATGTCACACCCGGGACTGCCCGGGGCACCGGGTGCGCCTCCAGCGGGGGATGACGACCGGTGCAGACCCCACGCCCAAGATCTTGCTCGAACCAGGAAGTAGTGGCCTCCCCGGCACGCCGACACCACTACATCCATGTTCAAGCACGATCTTGGGATGGGTGCCGGGCGCGCCGGGCGAGGATCCGCTCGGGTTCCGGGAAAGGGCGGGGAAGGGCCGCCGCCCCGGCCGCGGGTCGGCCGCTCAGGCGGTGCGCGCCAGCTCCACGAAGTACGCGTGGACGCGCGGGTCACCCGTCAGCTCGGGGTGGAACGAGGTGGCCAGCAGGTTGCCCTGCCGGACCGCCACGATCCGCTCGGCGGCCGGGCCACCGGTCACCGTGCCGATCACCTCGACGCCCGCGCCGACCCGTTCGACCCACGGCGCGCGAATGAACACCGCGTGGAATCCCCCGCCCGGCACGCCGGTGATCTCCACGGGCGCCTCGAACGAGTCGACCTGCCGGCCGAACGCGTTGCGCCGTACCGTCATGTCGATGCCGGCGAAACCGCGCTGGTCGGCGCGGCCGTCCAGCACCTCGGTGGCCAGCATGATCATGCCGGCGCACGAGCCGTAGACGGGCATGCCGTCGGCGATCCGCTTGTCGATCGGCTCGCGCAGCTCGAAGATGTCGACGAGCTTGCTGATGGTGGTGGACTCCCCGCCGGGGATGACCAGGCCGTCGACCGCGTCCAACTCGCCCGGACGGCGGACCGGGCGGGCGTCCGCGCCCGCCCCGGTCAGCGCCGCCAGATGCTCCCGGACGTCCCCCTGAAGGGCGAGGACACCGATGGTGGGCCGGCTCATCGGCACCGTTCCTTCCGTGGCTGTCGGGCTCGCGGGAGCGCGCTCACCAACCCGTCCTTCCCTCGCGACTGCGGGGCTCGCAAGAACGGCTCACTCCTCGCGCTCACCAACCGCGCTCGGCCAGGCGGTGCGGCTGCGGGATCTCGTCGACGTTGATGCCGACCATCGCCTCGCCGAGCCCCCGGGAGACCTTGGCCAGCACGTCCGGGTCGTCGTGGAAGGTGGTCGCCTTGACGATCGCGGCGGCCCGCTGGGCCGGGTTGCCGGCCTTGAAGATGCCGGAGCCGACGAAGACACCCTCCGCGCCGAGCTGCATCATCATCGCCGCGTCGGCCGGAGTGGCGATCCCGCCCGCGGTGAACAGCACCACCGGCAGCTTGCCGCTCTCGGCGACCTCCTTGACCAGCTCGTACGGGGCCTGCAGCTCCTTGGCCGCGACGTACAGCTCGTCGGCCGGCAGCGAGGAGAGCCGGCGGATCTCCTGGCGGATCTTCCGCATGTGGGTGGTGGCGTTGGAGACGTCACCGGTGCCCGCCTCGCCCTTGGAACGGATCATGGCCGCACCCTCGGTGATCCGGCGCAGCGCCTCGCCCAGGTTCGTCGCGCCACAGACGAAGGGCACCGTGAACGCCCACTTGTCGATGTGGTTCGCGTAGTCGGCCGGGGTCAGCACCTCGGACTCGTCGACGTAGTCCACACCCAGCGACTGGAGGATCTGCGCCTCCACGAAGTGACCGATGCGGGCCTTGGCCATCACCGGGATGGAGACCGCCTCGATGATCCCGTCGATCATGTCGGGGTCGCTCATCCGGGACACCCCGCCCTGCGCGCGGATGTCGGCGGGCACCCGCTCCAGGGCCATCACCGCCACGGCACCGGCGTCCTCAGCGATCTTGGCCTGCTCGGCGTTGACGACATCCATGATCACGCCGCCCTTGAGCATCTCGGCCATGCCGCGCTTCACGCGGGCGGTGCCGACGACGGGGGCGGAACCGGTGTTCGAGGCGGTGTTTTCGGGCACGGGTCATCGCTCCTTGGACCTGCGGTGGGGGTGGCAGCGAAAATGCTACGCGCGGTGCAACGCCGTACCGACAGCCAATCAGACCCCCGGTGGCCTGCACTGTGGCAGTGGTCACCGGGCCGTCGGGGAGCGGCCGACGCCCGCCGGGGATCAGGCGGCGGGGACGTCCGCCGGGACGACGAGGGTCGGGTCGTCGATGTCGAAGTAGCGCGGCCACTCCCGGCCCCGGCCCATCCGCAACAGGCGCACCAGCGGCCGGCTTCGCGCCGAGCGGGCGTCCCGGACCAGGTCGGTGTGCACCTGCCGGGACAACGCGAGCCGACGGCTGGCGGCGATGACCGCGGCGCAGCTCGGATCGTTCGGGTCCAACTGGACGCTCCGCAACTGCCGGGTGAGGTCGTTCTCCGCCGCCTCCCGCTCGTCCGGGCTGGCGTCCAGGGCGATCCGGGCCGCCGCGTACAGCTCGACCCCGAAACGCCGCTCAGCCAGGACCGCGGCTGCCGCCGCGCGGCGCAGCAGGTGGGCGTCGAGGGCCCGGGCCGCCAGCTCCGCCCGGCCCTGCAGCCGCTCGACCCGGCCGGCGGTCCAGATGAGGTACGCCGCGACCAGTCCCACGACCACGCTTCCGGCCACCACCCACCACATGTGCGGCATCGTAGTGCTGCTCCGTTTCGTCCGATTGGGCGCGGCCGGACCGGTCCCACCGGTCACCACCGCACCATCCGTCACACCGGCTCAGCCCAGCCCCACCCACTCCTGGTCGATGACCCGCCCGTCGGTTGCCTCGATCGCCGCTGCGTATACCTCCACAACGCGCCGAGCAACCACCGGCCAGTCGAAATTCGCGACCACCTGATCGCCGCAGGCACTCAGCGTGGCCCGCCCGGCCGGGTCGTCCAGCAGCTCACTCAGCACGTCACGCAGCCCCACCGGGTCGCCCGTGGGGAAGAGGCGACCGGCCCGCCCACCGTCGAGGACCCGCCGGAACGCGTCCAGGTCACTGGCGACCACAGTCGTACCCGCCGCGAGGGCCTCGGTGAGGATCATGCCGAACGACTCGCCGCCGGTGTTCGGTGCGACGTAGAGGTGCGCGCTGCGCAGCATCCGCGCCTTGTCCGCTTCGCTGACCAGGCCGAGGAACGTGATCCGCTCGTGCAGCTCGGCGGGGAACTGGTCGTACAGGTCGTCGGGGTCACCGGGACCGGCGACGAGCAACCGCAGGCCGGGCCGGGTGGCGGCCAACGCCACGAACGCGTCGCGCAGCACCGGGAAGCCCTTGCGAGCCTCGGTGAACCGGCCCAGGAAGCCGAGCGTGCCCCCGGTGCCGGCCGCGCACTCCCCCGGCCAGCCCGGCAACGGCTCGGCGTCGGCGAACTTGGCCACCGCCACCCCGTTGGGAATCTCCACCGCGCCGCCGTCCATGTGCTCGACCTGCACCTTGCGGGCCAACGCGCTCACCGCGATCCGGGCGGTGATCCGCTCCAACACGATCTGGAGCACGCCCTGCGCGGCGGCGAGCACCCGGGAACGGGTCATCGCGGTGTGGAACGTGGCCACCACCGGGCCACGGGCAGAGAGCACGGCCAGCAGCGACAGGCTCAGCGTGAGCGGCTCGTGCACGTGCAACACGTCGAAGTCACCGTTGGTGATCCACCGCCGCACCCGGGCGGTCGACACCGGGCCGAACGCGATCCGGGCCACCGAACCGTTGTACGGCAGCGGAACAGCACGCCCGGCGGACACCACGTACTCCGGCAGCGGCGAATCGTCGTCAGCCGGCGCGAGCACGCTGACCTCGTGGCCCAGCGCGATCAGCGCCTCGGCGAGGTCCATGACATGGTTCTGCACCCCACCGGGCACGTCGAAGGAGTACGGGCACACGATGCCGATCCGCATGTGTCAGCCCACCTCCTCAGGCCTGGCCGGAGGCCGACGAGGGCAGCGCCGCGCCCTCCCCCGACCTTCCCTGGTCCAGCCACATCCGCTGCAACATGTGCCAGTCTTCCGGATGCCGGGCGATACCCGCCGCCAGACGGTCAGCGATCAACTGGGTCAGCGACCGGACCCGCTGGTCCAGGGGACCCACCTCGGGCCCGGGCACCGGCAGCGGGCCATCCAGCGACGCACACGCGGCGTCCGGCTCGTACCACATCGAGGCCACGTAGAGCGGCGCGCCGGTGTGCAGCGCGAGCAGCGCCGGCCCGGCGGGCATCCGGGTCTTCCCGCCGAAGAAGTCCACCTCCACCCCCCGGGCGGAGAGGTCCCGGTCGGCCAGCAACGGCACCACCGCACCGGCGCGGAGCCGGTCCAGCAGCACGTCGAAGGCCGGGCGCGGCCCACCGTGGGTCGGCAGGATCTCCATCCCGAGGACCTTTCGGAAGGCCAGGAAACGCTTGTACACGCCCTCCGGCTTGAGCCGCTCCATCACCGTGGCGAGCGGCCAACCGGTGGCCGCCACCCAGGCGCCGGCGGCATCCCAGTTGCCGGCGTGCGGCAGCGCCACCACCGCGCCCCGGCCGGCCGCCACGTCGGCGGCGAGCAGTTCCGCGCCGTCCAGCCGGAAGGTGGACAGGATCTGCGACCGGCTCAGGCTGGGCAGCCGGAACGCCTCCATCCAGTACCTGGCGTACGAGCGCAGCCCGCGCTTGACGAGATCGTCCAGCTCGGCGTCGGGCACCTCCGGGCCGACCACCCGGCGCAGGTTCGCGCGCAGTCGGGCCGTACCCCCGCTGCCGGTGCGATGGGCGCGGTCCGCGCCCGCCTGGAACGCCGCCGCCACCAACGGCCGGGGTAGCGCGCGGATCACCCGCCAACCGGCGATGTAGCCCAGCTCGGTGAGGTTCACGCGACTCGGCCGCCGGTCTTCCGACGGCGGGTCGCCGGCAGGCCACTCACGCCTGACCGTCCGGCTGGAGCTGCTGGGCCTGGCGGTAGACGTGCGTCATCCGCTGGCCCACCGTGAAGATCGACACGGCGGCGAGCAGCCAGAGCGCGATCTCCAGCGCCGGCTTCACGTTCAGGCCGGTGAGGATCCCGCCGACGCCGACGATCAGCAGCCGCTCGGTGCGTTCGGCGATGCCCACGTTGCAGGTCATGCCCAGCCCCTCGGCGCGGGCCTTCACGTAGGAGACCAGGCTGCCGGCGGCCAGGCAGACCAACGCGGCGGCCACCCCGGAGTAGTTGCCCTGCGTGGCCAGCCAGTACGCGACAGCGCCGAAGACGGCGCTGTCGGCGACCCGGTCCATGCTTGAGTCGAGGAACGCGCCGAACCGGGTGGAGCCACCACTCATCCGGGCCATCGTCCCGTCGAGCAGGTCGGTGAGCGCGAACAGGGTGACGATCAACGCGCCCGCGACCAGATGGCCGCGAGCACCGAAGCCGAGCGCGCCGACGAGCACACCAACGGTGCCCGCGACGGTGACGGCATTGGGGGTGACGCCCGCGCGCAGCAGGGCGCGGGCAATCGGCTCGACGACGCGGGTCATCCCCGCGCGGGCCGACACTTGGAAGATCTTCGCCATGGCGGTCCCCACGATAACGGTCCGCCCAGCTCTGCCGATACGGACGGTACCGCCGACCCGCCCGGGGGAGGCTTGTGCCTGTCCGGCAACGGGTGTGAGATCGAGCCGGGAGGTGAGCCAGCTCACCCGTCCGCCCGTTGAGTTCCCGCTGTGCAGCAGACCACCGGAGGATATCGCCGCGCACTCGCCCCGGGCCGCTTCCCGTCGCGCGGCGGTCGCCACCACCACCGGCTGAGGGAGGTGCGCCCCATGGCGCAGAAGAGTCACGACAAGGGTTCCACCGGCGGCACGCCACTGGTGACCGAGCCCGAGCGGGTTCGCAACGTGGTGCTCGTCGGCCACTCCGGGGCGGGCAAGACCACCCTGGTCGAGGCGCTGCTCGCGGCGACCGGCACGATCGGTCGCGCCGGCACCGTGGTCGACGGCACCACTGTCGGCGACCACGACCCCGCCGCCGTACGCCAGCAACGCTCGGTCAGCCTGTCCTGCGCGCCGCTGCTGCACAACGGCATCAAGGTCAACCTGCTGGACACCCCCGGGTACGCCGACTTCGTCGGTGAGCTGCGCGCCGGGCTGCGGGCCGCCGACGCCGCGCTGTTCGTGGTCTCCGCCGCGGGCGGCATGGACGCGGCCACCGTCGCCCTGTGGGAGGAGTGCGCCGCCGTCGACATGCCCCGGGCTGTCGCGGTGGCCCGACTGGACCAGCCCCGCGCCGACGTCGACGAGACGGTGGCGCTCTGCCAGCGCCTCTTCGGCGACAACGTGATGCCGCTCTACCTGCCGATGCTCGGCGACGACGGGGTGTCCACCGAAGGTCTGCTCGGCCTGATCACCCGCCGGGTCTTCGACTACAGCGCCGGGCTGCCCGCCGACGTCCGCGACCCGGACCCGGAGCACCAGCGGGCCATCGACGAGTCCCGCGACGAGCTGATCGAGGGGATCATCGCCGAGAGCGAGGACGAGACCCTGATGGACCGCTACCTCGACGGCGAGGAGATCAGCGACGAGGTGCTCATCGACGACCTGGAGAAGGCCGTCGCCCGGGGCCACTTCTACCCGGTGGTGCCGGTCTGCGCCCAGACCGGCGTCGGGCTGGACGTGCTGCTGGAGGTGCTGACCGCCGCGTTCCCCTCCCCGCTGGAGCACGAGCTGCCGGCGGTGACCGGCGTGGACGGCTCACCGCGTCCGCCGCTGAGCTGCGATCCGGCCGGGCCGCTCGTCGCCGAGGTCGTCAAGACCACCGTCGACCGCCACGTCGGTCGGGTCTCGCTGGTCCGGGTCTTCTCCGGCACGCTGCGCCCCGACCAGACGGTGCACGTCTCCGGCCACGGCCTGGCCGAACGCGGACACCCCGACCACGACGCCGACGAGCGGGTCGGGCACATCTACACCCCGCTGGGCGCCACCCTGCGGGAGGTGTCGTTCTGCGTGGCCGGTGACATCTGCGCGATCACCAAGTCGGGTAGCGCCGAGACCGGCGACACCATCTCCACCAGGGACGAGCCGCTGCTGATCGCCCCCTGGGAGATGCCGGAGCCGCTGCTGCCGGTGGCGATCGTCGCCCGCAGCCGCGCCGACGAGGACGCCCTGGCCCGCAACCTCGCCCGACTGGTCGCCGGCGACCCCACCCTGCGGCTGGAGCGCAACCCGGAGACCCACCAGCTGGTGCTCTGGTGCATGGGCGAGGCACACGCGGACGTGGTGCTCGACCGGCTGCGTGCCGGCGGCGTCGAGCTGGACACCGAGCCGGTCAGGGTGTCGCTGCGCGAGACGCTGACAGTGCCCGCGAAGGGGCACGGCCGCCACGTCAAGCAGTCCGGCGGCCACGGCCAGTACGCGGTCTGCGACATCGAGGTCGAGCCGCTGCCGCGCGGCAGCGGCTTCGAGTTCGTCGACCGGATCGTCGGCGGCGCGGTGCCGCACAACTACATCCCGTCGGTGGAGAAGGGCGTCCGTGCCCAGCTGGAGCGCGGGCTGGTCGCCGGCCACCCGGTGGTGGACCTGCGGGTGACACTGGTCGACGGCAAGGCACACAGCGTCGACTCCTCCGACGCGGCCTTCCAGACCGCCGGCGCGCTGGCGCTGCGCGACGCCGCCGAGCGTGGTCAGCCGGCCCTGCTGGAGCCGATCGACGAGGTGAGCATCCGGGTTCCGGACGGCTCGGTGGGCACGGTGCTGGGCGACCTGTCCGGCCGGCGCGGCCGGGTGCTCGGCACCGAACCGGACCCGGACTCCGAGGGCCGCACCCTCGTCCGCGCCGAGGTGCCGGCCACCGAACTGCTCCGCTACGCCGTCGAGCTGCGCTCCATGACGGCCGGCACCGGCACCTTCCGCCGGCACTTCGTCCGCCACGACCCCATGCCCACCCACCTGGCCGACCAGGCCCGCAAGGAACAACCCGCGTAACCCGACCCTGCCCCGCCCCGCCCCGGCCCCGGCCCTGCCCCGCCCTGCCCTGCCCTGCCCTGCCCTGCCCTGCGGTGATCTTGCGCTTTCTGTCGTCCTTATGTCGCTGTCGCGGCATATGTCACCGCAGAAAGTGCAAGATCGACGAGGCCAGGGCCAGGACCAGGGCGGGGTGGGGTGGGGTGAGGGTGGGTGGGGTGGGGTTAGGGATGGACTGTGGGGTAGGCCGGGCGGGGCCAGTGAGGGCGGTCGGCGTCGCGTAGGGCGGCCGTGCGCAGGGCCGCCAACTGGCGCTCCACCTCGGCGAACTGGTCGCCCGGCAGCGGGCCCCGGTGCAGGGCGGCGGCGTTCTCCTCGACCTGGGCGACAGTACGGCAGCCCGGGATCGGGATGGTGCGACCGCTGCGCGCCCAGATCCACCCCAGCGCACCCTGGGCGAGGGTGCGCCCGTCAGCGGTGAGCGCGGCGCGGACCGCGCCGACCCGGCGCAGCCACTCGGGCGCCGGCCGGCCACCCCGGAACCACCCCAACCAGCCCGGCGCCAACCCTCGCACGTCGTCGCGGGGCAGCGTCGACGAAGCCGTGTACTTGCCGGTGAGCAGCCCCATCCCGAGCGGCCCCTGGTTGATGCTGGCCAGGTCGTACTTGTCGCACACGGCCAGCAACTCGGGGGCGTCACGCAGCACCGACAGGGCGTGCTGCAGAGCGGTGGCACCGGCGGCGGCCTGCCCGAACGCGGCGGCCCGGTCGGGGCGGTCGGTGCTCCACCCGTACGCCCGGATCAGGCCCTCGGCCACCAGGTCCTCGCAGGTCCCGATCAGCGCCTGCGCCCTCGGCACCGACAGGTCGGCCAGGTGCAGCTGATACAGGTCGATCCGGTCGGTGCCCAACCGGCGCAGCGAGGCGGTCACCGCGCCGCGCAGGTACGCGGGCGACGCGTCCTCACCGGTGGCCTGCCGACTCGCCTCGTCGAACGTGTAACCCCACTTGGTGGCGATCACGGCCTCGTCGCGGCGGCCGGCGAGTGCCCGGCCGAGTACCCGTTCGCCGTGCCCGGCCCCGTACGCGTCGGCGGTGTCGAACAGGGTGACGCCGAGGTCGAGTGCCCGACGGACGGCCCGCACCGACTCGTCGTCGTCGACCGCGCCCCAGCCCAGCGGCTGACTGCCCTCCGCCCAGGGTCCGCCGATCGCCCAGCACCCCATGCCGAGGGCGCTGACCTCGATGCCGCTGCGCCCCAACATCCGTGTCGTGACTGCCATCGGCCGATCGTGCCACCTTCGCCGGGTCGGGGCGTAGCAGATCCGGCGGGCGGACACGCGGGCGCACGGAGACGGTCACCGTACGGCATGATCGCCCGCACGCGACGGGCTGGCCGGAGCCGACCTCGCTGCTGCGCGCCGACCAGTTGGGCCGACGCGGACGCCACCGAGCCAGCCCGACGCGGACGCCACCGAGCCAGCCCGACGCGGCCGGCGACGGTCAGGACGGCCAGGCGCGGGCGAGCAGGTCGCGGGTGTCGCCGAGCAGCTGCGGCAGCACCTTGGTGCGGCCGATCACCGGCATGAAGTTCGCGTCGCCACCCCAGCGCGGCACCACGTGCTGGTGCAGGTGCGCGGCGATGCCGGCGCCGGCCACCCCGCCCTGGTTCATACCCAGGTTGAAGCCGTGGGCGTTGCTGACCTTGCGGATCACCCGCATGGCGGTCTGGGTGTACGAGGCCAGCTCGGCGGTCTCCGGCACGTCCAGGTCGGTGTAGTCGGCGACGTGCCGGTAGGGGCAGACCAGCAGGTGCCCCGGGTTGTACGGGTAGAGGTTGAGCACCACGAACACGTGCTCGCCACGGGCCACCACCAGGCTCTGCTCCGGGGGGAGTTGCGGCCCTCGGCAGAACGGACAGCCGGTGGGCTTCTCGTAGCCCTCGGCCGGGCGGTCCTCGCCGGAGATGTAGGTCATCCGGTGCGGCGTCCAGAGCCGTTCCAGGCCGTCCGCCATGCCGTCGGTGTCCGTGTGCCGCTCCGCCCCTGTCACGAGCCGATCCTACGGAGCCCGGTGGACACGCCGCGACACCGCCGTCGGGAAACCGGGCATTGCAAGTTCTTGACGGATCAACGGCAAGGCATGAAACTTCCATGCACTCAGATACTTCCATGCATTGATGGAGGGCTTCATGTTCCGACGGCTCGGCAGGTTCCTCGCGGCACTTGCGCTGACCGCCACCACCACAGTGGTCGGCGTCACCCTCACCGCCGGCGCGGCCCAGGCGGACGGCTGCTACACCTGGGGCCGCACCCTGGCCCAGGGTGCGTCCGGCGAGGACGTCCGGCAGCTCCAGATCCGGGTCGCCGGCTACCCCGGCTACGGCGCGGTGCTCACCCTGGACGGCGCGTACGGCCCAGCCACCCGATCGGCGGTGATCCGCTTCCAGCAGGCGTACGGGCTGCCCGCCGACGGGATCGCCGGCCCACAGACCTTCAACCGGCTCTACGCCCTCCAGGACGACGACTGCACCCCGGCCAACTTCAGCTACGCCGAGCTGAACAAGTGCAACAGCGACTGGTCCGGCGGTGCGGTGTCGGCGAGCACCGCCCGGTTCAACGCGCTCGTGTCGATGTGGAAACTCCAGGCCATGCGGCACGCACTCGGCGACGTGTCCATCGCGATCAGCAGCAGCTTCCGCAGCTACGCCTGCAACAGCGCGGTCGGTGGCGCGTCGAACAGCCGACACCTGTACGGCGACGGGGTGGACCTGGTCGGGTCCCCGTCGTTCTGCCGACTGGCCCAGCAGGCCCGCTACCACGGCTTCGGGCAGATCCTCGGCCCCGGCTACCCGGACCACAACGACCACACCCACGTGGCGGCGGTCGGCGGCTGGTCGGCGCCGAACTGCGGCATCTGACACCCGAAACCGCCCCCGGCCTCGCACGCCGGCCCCCGGCCTCCGGCCTCCGACCCATGATCGGCGGCCCCCGGCCTCCGGGCCCATGATCGCCGGCCCCGGCCGCCATCCCATGATCGCGCTCGAACAGTGAAGTAGTGGCCTCCCGCACCGGGGAGGCCACTACTTCCTGGATCGAGCACGATCATGCGACGAGCCAGCACCACAAGCGCGGCGAGCCAGCACCCGCGAGCGGGCACCACGAGCGCGGCGAGCGGGCAGGCGCGGCGCACACCGGCGGCACACCGGCCGCGCGGCGGTTGCGCTACTCCGCGGCGGCGGAGGGGCCGATGTTGGTCCGCGAGCTGACCACGTCCAGCACGTGGGTCACCGCCTCGGCGATCGGCACCCCGTTGCGCTGCGAGCCGTCGCGGTAGCGGAAGGAGACCGTGCCGGCGGCCACGTCGTCGTCGCCAGCGATCACCATGAACGGGACCTTCTGCTGCTGGGCCGTCCGGATCTTCTTCTGCATCCGGTCGTCACCCGCGTCCACCTGGGCCCGGATGCCCTCCGCGCGCAGCGCGGCGACGAAGCCGTGCAGGTAGTCCGTGTGGTCCTCGCGGATCGGGATGCCCACCACCTGCACCGGCGCCAGCCAGGCCGGGAAGGCACCCGCGTAGTGCTCGGTGAGCACCCCGAAGAACCGCTCGATCGACCCGAACAGCGCCCGGTGGATCATCACGGGCCGCTGCCGGCTGCCGTCGGCGGCCTGGTACTCCAGCCCGAACCGCTCCGGCTGGTTGAAGTCGACCTGGATGGTGGACATCTGCCAGGTCCGGCCGATCGCGTCGCGGGCCTGCACGGAGATCTTCGGCCCGTAGAACGCCGCGCCGCCCGGGTCGGGCACCAGTTCCAGGCCGGAGGTCGCGGCGGCGGTACGCAGCGCCTCGGTCGCCTCCGCCCAGTCCTCGTCCGCGCCGATGAACTTCGGCGAGTCGTCGCGGGTCGACAGTTCCAGGTAGAAGTCGTCGAGGCCATAGTCGCGCAGCAGGTCGAGCACGAAGCTGAGCAGCGTGGACAGCTCGCCGGCCATCTGCTCGCGGGTGCAGTAGATGTGCGAGTCGTCCTGGGTCAGGCCCCGGACCCGGGTCAGGCCGTGCACCACGCCGGACTTCTCGTACCGGTAGACGGTGCCGAACTCGAACATCCGCAGCGGCAGCTCACGGTACGACCGCCCGCGCGACCTGAAGATCAGGTTGTGCATCGGGCAGTTCATCGCCTTGAGGTAGTAGTCCGCGCCCTCGAGCTGCATGGGCGGGAACATGGTGTCCGCGTAGTACGGCAGGTGACCGGAGGTCTGGAACAGCTGCGCCTTGGTGATGTGCGGGGTGTTGACGAACTCGTACCCGGCGGCCTCGTGCCGCTGCCGGGAGTAGTTCTCCATCTCCCGGCGGATGATGCCGCCCTTGGGGTGGAAGACCGCCAGGCCGGAACCGATCTCGTCGGGGAAGCTGAACAGGTCGAGGTCCGCACCGAGCTTGCGGTGGTCGCGCCGGGCGGCCTCCTCCAACAGCTTCAGGTACGCCTTGAGCTCGTCGCGGGTCGGCCACGCGGTGCCGTACACCCGCTGCAGTTGGGGGTTTTTCTCCGACCCCCGCCAGTACGCGGCGGCGGAGCGCATCAGCTTGAACGCGCCGATCAGCCGGGTGGTCGGCAGGTGCGGGCCACGACACAGGTCCGACCAGCAGACCTTGTCCTCCTTGGCGTCGAGGTTGTCGTAGATGGTCAGCTCGCCGCCGCCCACCTCCATCACCTCGTCGGTGTCCAGGCCCTCGCCCTTGACCTCGATCAACTCCAGCTTGAACGGCTCGTCGGCCAACTCGGAGCGGGCCTCGTCCAGGCTGCCGAAGCGGCGGCGACGGAACCGCTGCCCGGACTTGATGATCTCCTGCATGCGCTTCTCGAGCTTGCTGAGGTCATCGGGCTGGAACGGCTTGTCGACGTCGAAGTCGTAGTAGAAGCCGTTCTCGATGGGCGGGCCGATGCCCAGCTTCGCCTCGGGGAAGACGTCCTGCACGGCCTGGGCGAGCACGTGCGCGGTGGAGTGGCGCAGCACGTTGAGCCCGTCCGGCGAGTCCAGGCTGACCGGCTCGACGACGGTCTCCTCGGCCGGCGACCAGTCCAGGTCGCGCAACTGGCCCTGCGGGTCGCGGACCACGACGATCGCCTTGGGGCCGTTCGCGGGCAGTCCGGCCGCGGCCACCGCGTCGGCCGCCGTGGTCCCGGCGGCGACGACGACGGGGTCGGCCACGGCGGGGGTACGGGGTGCGGACACGGTGACTCCTCCAAGCGGTACGAAACGGTGCCGATCCTCGGCTCCTGCCGATGCTATCGGTCGCCGTGTCCCCGACCGGGAACGGCACCTTCCTTACCGCCGCCGTTGAACCTTTCGCGCCTCGCAGCCGAACTAGAAGGTGTGGCCGGAACCGGTGCCGGCTGCGTCGACACGGATGGGGGCACGAGATGGGGAGCACGCACGGCGACGGCCGTCGGCGGCGGATCGTGGCGGCGACCGCGGTGACCGCCGCCGGGCTGCTGCTCTGGCCTGGCACGGCGTACGCGGCGGACGTGACGATCACCCCGACCGAGGCCCGGCAGGGCGACGCGGTACGGCTGGAGTTCACCGTCCCGGCGGAGCGGGCCGGCACCACCACCAAGCAGATCGAGGTCCGACTGCCGGCCGACGCGCCGGTCGCCGAGGTCTACCCCATGTCGGTGGACGGCTGGGCGCCCCGGATCAGCTCCCGCACCCTGGACAAGCCGCTGGCCGGTATCCACTCCTCCGGGGTGAGCACTGTGACGACGGCGGTGACCTGGGTCCGGGTCGGTGCGGGCGACGCCGGCCCGGCCCGGTTGGCGCTCTCCATGGGGCCGATGCCGCAGGCCGAGCGGCTCACCTTCGAGGTCGTCCAGACGTACGCCGACGGGACCGTGGTCCGGTGGGCGGACGCCGCAGGCGCGCAGCGGGCCCCGGCGCTCACCCTGCTCCCGGCGGCCCCGGGCGCCGCCGGACCGGCCGCGCATGGTGGCGGTCACGGCGCGCCGGCGGCCGGCGCGCCAGCCGCTGGGGGCAACGGTGCCGACGGCGAACCGGGCGGCGACGGCGACCCGGCCACCCGCGCGGGTGGCGCCGGCGAGGAGTCCGGCAACGCCGACGGGATGCTGGCCGCCGGCCTGCTGGCCGGGTTGGGCGGCGGCGCGGCGATCGGCTGGCTGGTCAGCCGGTGGCGCCGACGCGGGCCGGACGAGGCCACCGCGCTCGCCGAGGTGACCGGCGACCCGGACCAGGGCACGAAGCGCGACGAGGCCGCGACCCTGGCCGAGATAACCGGCCGCGCGGAGCCCACCGCGACACGTGGCAGCGCCGAACCCACCGCGACGCGCGGCAGCGCCGAACCCACCGCGACACGTGGCAGCGCGAGCGACGCCACGACGCCCGCCGAGACACCCGGCCACGCAGCCGAGCCCGCAGAGCCCGCCGACCCGACGCGGACCAACCCGCAGCCCGCCGACCCCCAGCCCGCCGTTTCCGCGGCATCGCGGTGATCCACTCGGGTTCCCGGAAACCGCGGCATCCCGACCGCCCGGACAGCCCGATTTGGCGGTGATCCACTCGGCTTTCCGAAAACCGCGGCAACCGGGCCGCGCGGACACCCCGATATACAGGAAGCCGAGTTGATCTTGCGCAGGGCAGCCCGCGCGGGCACGCAGCCCCGGTAAGCAGGGGGCACCGCCCTCGTCAGGGCAACGCCGGTGGGCAGGCAGCCCGCGTCGTCAGAGCGGCCCGCGCGGGCAAGGCGGCCTCGGGTCAGGGGAGCCAGGTGGGTAATGGCTCGCGGGCGGCCAGCCACGACTCGGGCACCCCGCCCGGGGTGCCGACGCCGGTGTACGCCGCCACCACCGATCCCGCGATGGCGGCTGTGGTGTCCATGTCCCCACCGGCCCGGATGCACGTCTCGATGGCCGCCGGATAGTCGTCGAGGTGGGTGGCGGCCACCCAGAGGGTGAACCCGACGGTGTCCTGGGCGGTCACCCGGGAGCCGTTGCCGAGCGCCGCCACCACCCGGGACAGCGGCCGTCCGAGCAGCTCGGCCGCCCGGTGTACGCCCCGATGCACGGCGGTGCCCGGGTCGAGCGCGGCACCGATCCCGGCGAGCAGCCGCTCCGGGGCCGGCCGGTGCCCGTCGAGGCGGGCCCGGGCGGCCAGCGCGGCGGCCACGGCGACGGCGACCGCGCCGGCGATCCCCTCCGGGTGGGCGTGCGTCACCTCCGCACCGGCGCGGGCCTGCGCCGCGGCGCGGGCGCTCGAATCGGCGAAGTACGCGCCGAGCGGGCCGACCCGCATCGCCGCACCGTTGCCGCAGGAGCCCTGCCCGTCGAAGGCCGAGGCGGCGGCGAGCGGCCACGGGGTGCCGGTACGGATCAGCTCCAGGATCAGCATCGCGCCAGCACCGTAGCCTCGGCGCGGGGTGCACCGCTCGGCGAAGGAGAGCGCCAGCCGGTCCCGGTCGATGCCGCCGGAGTCGGCCAACTGGGCGAGGACCGAGCAGGCCATCTCGGTGTCGTCGGTCCATTCCCAGGGCGCCGGCGGCAGGGCGTCGGCGGCGACATCCACCGGCGCCGACCCCGGCAGGAAGTACTGCGCGCCGAGGGCGTCGCCGGTGGAGAGACCGGCGAGGCTGTCCCGGGCGAGGGCCAGGCGGGCATCGGCGAACAGGGTGAACGACATCGTCGTACCAGCTTGCCCGGTCGCCAGGCACGTCGCAACGCGATCAACTTGCCAGGCCAAGTACGGTCTTGTCGTGGCCTCCGTGCTCCTGGTCGAAGACGATCACGTCGTACGCGGCGCGATGCTGCGGTCCCTCACCGACCGGGGGCATGCCGTGCACGCCGTGGGTACGGCGTTGGACGCGCTGCGTCGGGTCGCCGCGGAGACACCCGACCTGGTGGTGCTCGACCTCGGCCTGCCCGACCTGGACGGCTCGGACGCGCTGCGGATGCTGCGCGGCATCACCGACATTCCGATCATCATCGCCACCGCCCGTGACGACGAGCAGTCGGTGGTGAAGCTGCTGCGCGCCGGCGCCGACGACTACATGGTCAAGCCGTTCACCGGGGCGCACCTGGACGCGCGGATCACCACGGTGCTGCGCCGGGCCGGCCGGGCCAGTCGGTCCGTGCAGCCGGCGGTGCACAGCGTCGGCGGGCTGCGGGTGGACGTGGGCGAGCGCAGCGCCCAGCTCGACGGGGAGCCGCTGGCGCTGACCCGTAAGGAATTCGACCTGTTGGCGTATCTCGCCGCACGACCTGGGCGGGTAGTGTCCCGCCGGGAACTCTTGGAGGAGGTATGGCGGCAGCCATCGGTCGGCGAGGATCAGACCATCGACGTTCACCTGTACTGGCTCCGCAGAAAGATGGGCGAGTCCGCGGCGAAGCCGCGCTACCTGCGCACCGTGCGGGGGGTCGGATTCCGGCTGGTGGCACCGGACTGAGGACGGCGCTGGCGGTGCTCACCGCCGGCATGTGCAGCCTGGTGGCGCTCGCGTTCCTGATCCCGCTCGGGCTCAGTCTGCGGGAGCAGAGTCGGGACGAGGCGATCGCCGACGCGGCCCGGCGCAGCGCGCTGGTGACCGGCGCGCTGGCGGTGAGCACCGACCCGGTGGTCGTCGAGCGCGCCGTCGTGGCCAGCGCCGAGGGCGCACCCACCCGACCCGTGGTGCACGGGTTGGGGCTGGACGAGTCCGCCGGCCGGGCCAGCGGCGGTGACCTGGAGCGGGCCCGCTCCGAGCGCCAGTCGGTGGTCGTCGACGTCGACGGCGGGGTGGCCCGGCTCGACCCGGTGGTCCTCGGTGACCGGACGGCAGTGGTCGAGGTGTTCCTTCCGGAGTCCGCGCTGGGCGAGGGCGCCGGTGGCACCTGGCTGCTGCTGTTCGCCGTCGGTGCGGCGATGGTCGGCGCGGCGGTGCTGGTGGTCGACCGGGTCGCCGCCCGCGCGGTGGACTCGACCCGCGGCCTGGTCAAGGCGGCACTCTCCATCGGCGACGGCGACCTCGGCGTCCGCGTCGAGCCGACCGGTCCGCGCGAGCTGGCCGAGGCCGGGTACGCCTTCAACCGGATGGCGGACCGGCTGGACGCCGCCCGCACCGACGAGCGGGAGCTGGTGGCCGACCTGTCGCACCGGCTGCGTACCCCGTTGACGGTGCTGCGGTTGGACGCGGAGGCGTTGGAGTCCGACGACACCAGCGTGGGTTCGTTCAGCCAGGCCGAGTTGGACCGGCTGCGCGGGATCCGGCGGATCCGGCAGGCGATCGTCACCCTGGAGGGTGAGATCGACGTATTGATCAAGACGACCCGCAAGGCGGTGGCGCACGAGGCCGGGCCGGCGATGTGCGACGTCAGCGAGGTGGTCCGGGACCGGATGGTGTTCTGGGCGGCGTTGGCCGGTGACCAGAACCGGCCGCACCGGGTCACCGGCGCGCAGCTGCGCATCCCGGCGCCGGTGCCGCGCGCCGAGCTGGCCGCGGCGCTGGACGCGGTCATCGGCAATGTCTTCCGTTACACGCCGCAGGGCACCGCGTTCGAGGTGGCGGTGTCCCGGCGCGACGGTTACGTGGCGATCCGGATCGACGACGCCGGCCCCGGCATCGCCAACCCGGACCGGGCACTGCGCCGGGGCGCCAGTGACCAGGGCTCGACCGGGCTCGGCCTGGACATCGCCAAGCGGGTGGCGTTGCAGGCCAACGGCTCGGTGAGCATCGACCGCGCCCGGCTGGGCGGGGCCAGCGTGGTGATGCTGCTCGCCGACCCGGAGGCGACACCCCGGCAGGTCAGCCGCTTCGGTCTGGTCGGCCGGATGGCCCGCGACGCGCGGGACACGAAGGCCAGCGGACGCCGGTGGCCCCGCCAGCGCCCCACCGACGACTGACCCGGGCGGCACCCGGGCTGTGCGCCGGTGCAAGTCTTCCTTAGATCGCGGTTAACGACGGCCTCACGTCGGTCGCGGGCTGACAGGATCACAGCACGAACCCACCAGTTCCACCGGCCGAGCGCAGCACGCACCCACTGCCGGTGGAGCCGCGCGCGCGGCGGGAGCCACAGGTCCCCCCACACCCACGCTCCCGCCGCGCGCCCTGCTCGCCACCGCCGGCCCGGCCGGCCACCGAGTGGCGACCGGGTCAGCCGGCGGTGACGAGGTACGCGTCGATCTCGGCGAGGATCCGCTGCTTACCGGCGGGGTCGAGGAAGGACGCGGTGACCGCGTTGCGGGCCAGCCCGGCCAGGCCCTCGGCGCCGATCCCGAGCAGCCGGGCCGCCACCGCGTACTCGTCGTTGAGGGTGGTGCCGAACATCGGCGGGTCGTCGGAGTTGATGGTGACCAGCAGCCCGGCCTCGACCAGTTGGGGCAGCGGGTGCTCGTCGAGGGTGGCCACCGCCCGGGTACGGACGTTGGACGTCGGGCAGACCTCCATGCCGATCTGCCGTTCGGCCAGGTACGCCAGCAGCTGTGGGTCCTGGGCGGCGGAGATGCCGTGCCCGATGCGCTCGGCGCCCAGCTCGTTCAGCGCGTCCCAGACGGTCTGCGGTCCGGTGGTCTCCCCGGCGTGCGGCACCGAGCGCAACCCGGCGGCGCGGGCCTGGTCGAAGTACGGCCGGAACTGCGGTCGGGGCACGCCGATCTCCGGGCCGCCCAGGCCGAAACTGACCAGCCCGTCCGGGCGCTCGTCCAGCGCGATGCGCAGCGTCTCCTCGGCTGCCGGCAGGCCGGCCTCGCCGGGGATGTCGAAGCACCACTGCAGCTCGATGCCGAAGTCGGCCTGGGCGCGCTTGCGGGCGTCCTCGATGGCCTCGCAGAACGCCGGGGCGGGAATGCCCCGCCGGACGTGCGAGTACGGGGTGATGGTCAGCTCCGCGTACCGGACCTGTTGGCGGGCCAGCTCCCGGGCCACCTCGTGGGTGAGGATCCAGACGTCCTCCGGGTCCCGGATGAGGTCCACGACGCTCAGGTACACCTCGATGAAGTGCGCGAAGTCGCGGAACTCGAAGTAGGCGGCCAGCGCGTCCGGGTCGGTCGGCACGGGGGTGCGTCCCTCGTGGCGGGCGGCCAGCTCGGCGACGATCCGGGGCGAGGCGGAGCCGACGTGGTGCACGTGCAGCTCCGCCTTGGGCAGGCCGGCGATGAAGGTGGGCAGGTCGGTCACGAGTTCTCCTGAACATGGTCGCCGGTGCGGGCGACGACGAAGACGCGGCGGAACGGGAAGTACACCTGACCCTGCCGCACCGGGTACGCCGCGGCGAGCCGTACCCCCAGCTCGGCCCGGAAGGCGGACCAGCCGGCGGCGTCCAGCGCGGCCCGGACCGGGCGCAGCGCGGTGCCCTCCATCCAGACCAGCACCGGGTGCTCGGCCGCGGGTCGGGCCGGTAGCAGGTGCACGTAGGTAGTCTCCCAGGCGTCCACGGCGCAGCCGGCGGCGGTCAGCAGCGCCGCGTAGTCGGCCGGATCGTCGACCGGGTCGGCGCGCAGCAGCGGGGCGACGACGGCCCGCCAGGTCGGCCGGTCGGCGACCTCCCGCAGGGCGCGATGCGAGTCGGCGTCGAAGTTGCCGGGGACCTGCATGGCGAGCCACGCCCCGGCGGGCAGCTCGGCGGCCCACCGGCGCAGCAGCTCCTGGTGGCCGGGGACCCACTGCAGCGCCGCGTTGCTGACCACCACGTCCTCGTCGCCGGCCGGACGCCAGTCGCGCAGGTCGGCCACCGCGAAGTCGACCGGCGCGCCGAGGGCCGCGGCCCGTTCGATCATGTCGGGTGAGGAGTCCAGGCCGAGCACGCGGCTCGTCGGCCAGCGCTCGGCGAGGGTGGCGGTGAGCTGGCCGGGGCCGCAGCCGAGGTCGACCACCGCCCGGGGTCGCCCGGCCGGGATCCGGGCGACGAGGTCGTGAAACGGCCGCGACCGCTCGTCGCCGAAGCGCAGGTAGGCCGTCGGATCCCACATGATCGCCTCCTAAACCGTACGTTCGTACTGTTTACGGTACGGCTCGCCTGGCACCGTGGCAACCCGATCACTAGGCTCGGGGCATGGAACAGCGCAGCTTCAACCGGCTCGGCCGGACCGTTGGCGCGGTCGGCCTGGGCGCGTGGCAACTCGGGGCCGACTGGGGCACCGTCAGCGAGGACGACGCGATGGCGGTGCTCGCCGCCGCCGTGGACGCCGGGGTCACCTTCCTCGACACCGCCGACGTGTACGGCGACGGCCGCAGCGAGCAGCTGATCGGCCGCTTCCTGCGCACCCGACCCGACGCCGGGCTGACCGTCGCCACCAAGATGGGCCGCCGCGTCGAGCAGCGGCCCGAGGCGTACACCCTGGCCAACTTCCGGCAGTGGACCGACCGCTCCCGGGCCAACCTGGGCATGGACACCCTCGACCTGGTCCAGTTGCACTGCCCGCCCACCGCGGTCTTCTCCTCCGACGAGGTCTTCGACGGCCTGGACACCCTGGTCGCCGAGAAGGCCATCGCCGGGTACGGGGTCAGCGTCGAGACCTGCGACCAGGCCCTCACCGCGATCGCCCGACCGGGGGTGGCGAGCGTCCAGATCATCCTCAACGCGGTCCGCCACAAGCCCCTGGAGCGGGTGCTGCCCGCCGCGGCGGCAGCCGGCGTCGGCATCATCGCCCGCGTGCCGCTCGCCAGCGGCCTGCTCTCCGGCCGCTACGACGAGCACACCGAGTTCCCCGCCGACGACCACCGCAACTTCAACCGGCACGGCGCGGCCTTCGACGTCGGGGAGACGTTCTCCGGAGTCGACTTCGACCGGGGTCTGGCCGCCGTACGCCGGCTGGCCCCGCTGGTCGACGCGGACCGCACGATGGCGCAGTTCGCACTGCGCTGGGTGCTGGACCAGGCGGGCGTCACAGTGGTCATCCCCGGTGCCCGCGACGCCGACCAGGCCCGACGCAACGCCGCGGCGGCCGCCCTGTCCCCGCTCACCGACGAGCAGTTGACAGCCGTCCGCGAGACCTACGACGAGCTGATCCGCCCGCAGGTGCACGACCGGTGGTGACCCGCGCGCCCGGGATGCTCGCGTCGCACCGTCCGGCCGGCGATGCTGGACGGCGGCGTGCCGCCCCGGGCGGCGGAGAGGGGACGCGATGAGGGGCTGGCTTCCGCTCACCCTCGGCCTGCTGGCCGTGGTGATCGGCGCGGTGTGGACGGTCCAGGGCCTCGGCTACGTCGACGGCAGCGTGATGACCGACCAGAAGATCTGGGCGGTGGTCGGTCCGCTCGTGGCGTTGGCCGGGCTGGTGGTGCTCTGGCTCGGTCTGCGCTCGCGTCGACGCTGAGCGCCCGCTCCACTGGGGAGCCCGAACACGTGTGCAGCCCCGCATCCCGATGGGATGCGGGGCTGCACAGTTACCCTTGGGCCGGATCGTCCCACTGGCCGGCGGGGCCGGCCATCCTACTCAGATGGGACGGACCTGCTCGGCCTGCGGGCCCTTCTGACCCTGCGCGATCTCGAACTCCACCCGCTGGTTCTCCTCCAGCGAGCGGTAGCCGCTGGTCTGGATGGCCGAGAAGTGGACGAACACGTCAGCACCCCCACCATCGACGGTGATGAAGCCGAAGCCCTTGTCAGCGTTGAACCACTTCACGGTTCCCTGAGCCATGTGTATCTCCCTCTAAAAACTGGCGGCCGTGCACGCCGTCCGGCCGATTGGCCGTTTTTGAGCAGCGGTGCCTGAGGCGGCCCCACGAAGGAGACTTCTCTCAACCCACGCCATCTCGCAACAGCGGGGACCAGCAAATCACGGACGCAAAAAGTCTGTCACGACCTCTCCGACGAATTTCTCCGACATGTGACCTGACGGATGCCTCAGGCGTGCCGGGTGGCGGGTGATGCCATGCGAAAGCCCCCTTCCCATCGATGCGGGAAGGGGGCTGACGTCGCTGTCTGGTCAGTCCGGCCAGCTGCCGGTCATCCGGCGTACGCCGACCGCGCCGCCCCGGTCCACGGCGGCCCGGACGACCGCGAAGATGGCGCCCTGCAATGCCGCGGCCGCCAGGATCTCGCCCCAGCCGCGATCCTCGTCGGTCGCGTTGGGCGCCTCACCGTCGCCCGCGGTGACCTTCCAGACCTGCCGGAAGATCGCCCCGGCCACCGCCCCCGCGGCGATGCCCATCAACACGCCGACCGGCCGGTACGCGACCCTGCCGATGCTCTTACTCACCTACGCCTCCCCCGCACGATCATCAACACCACAACGGTGGCCACCGCACCGGCCGCGATGGCCGCCCACGGCATCGGGTTGCGGCGCACCAACTCGCCCTTGTCGTACGCCTGTGCGCGTACCAACTCGCTTTTCTCGTGGGCCCGCGCCCGCGCCATCCCCGCGCCCCGCACGGCCTGCCCGCGGACCCGGGCGACGGTCTGTGCCGCCTGCTCACGCATCCGCTCCTTGGCCTGCTCGGCGGACTCCCTGAGACGCGCCTTGACGTCGGCCTTGGCGGCCAACGCCTCCATCGTCTCGCCCAGCTCGACCCTGGTGCGACGAATCTCCTCGCGCAGCGCCTCCGTGTCGCCGGTCCCGTTGCCGGTCATTGCCGCCCCCTGTCCTTCACCGCGGCGGTGACGGTGTCCATGTCTGCCCGGAGGCTGCGGACCGTGGCCGCCGGGACCGGCGGGACGGCACGACTGACCTGCTTCTTGCCCACCAGGGCGAGGATGCCGGCCACCAGGAAGCAGGCCACCGCCACGATCAGCGCCGCGGCCCAGGCGGGCAACACCAGGTCGAGCAGCAGGATCGCCGTGGCGACCAGCGCACCCAGGCCGAAGAACGCGAGCGCGCCGCCGCCGCCGAACAGGCCGATCCCGATGCCCGCGTGCTTACCCTTCTGGGTCAACTCCGCTCGGGCCAGCGTCAGTTCGTCCCGCACGAGGCGGGAGATCTGCTCGGTGGCTCGTTGCACCAACTCGGCGGTGGAGGGCTCGCTCCCATTCTGGGATGTGCGGGCTTTCGCCACGTCAGCCATGCTGTCCTCCTTTCCTCATCACCGCGCTGTATGCCCGGAGTCGCCGCTCGTCAATCCTAAAGCGCGCCAAGTGGCGCACCGTCGGTGTTGTCCGCACGCCGCGCCGCCGATACGCGGCCACAGCCGCCGCGATCACGCCAGAGACGTCCGGCAGCACATCCCCCACCCAAGCCCGACCAAACCTCCCCGAACGGACCCCTCACCCGGCGCGCTCCCCGCCCCCGCCCCGCCCCCGCACCGCCCCGGCCCCGCCCCCGCCCCCGCCCCGCAGCGGCGATCATGAGGTTGGCGGGGACAAATCAGGCGTACGCACCCGTCAGTCCCATGATCGTCGGGGTCTGCCGGGCAAGATCGCGCTTGATCCTGGTTGTAGGGGCCTCGACCGCTGTGGAGGCCACTACAACCAGGAAGTTGCACGATCTTCCGGGGCGCGCGGGGCGCGGGCGGGGCGCGCGGGCGGGGCGGGGTGCTACTGGCGGGATTCGTCGGGGCCCACGAAGGCTTCGCTGCGGGCGTCGCCGTCGTCGCTGCCGCCGAAGACCCGGGCGTCGTCGGGCGCCTCGGTATCGGAGGGACGCCGGGCCGGGCGCCGCGGCTGCACCCACTGCCAGGACAGGTTGCTGGTGGAGTCGCCCAGCTCGGTGCGCAGCCGGGGCATCGCGGTCGGGCGGTTGTCCCGGATCCAGGCGACCAGGTGCTCCCGCACGAGGCAGCGCAGGTCCCACAGACTGCCCGCGTCGGCGGCGCTGACCAGCGCGCGCAACCGCACCGTCCCGCCGGTGGCGTCGGTGACCTGGAGGACGCAGACCCGCCCGTCCCACAGCTCGGTGCCCTCGACGAGTCGGCGCAGCTCCTCACGCATGGTCTGCACCGGCACCGCCCAGTCCACGTCGAACTCGGCGGTGCCGAGCACCGCCGCCTCGGTCCGGGTCCAGTTCTGGAACGGCTTGCTGGTGAAGTACGAGGTGGGCAGGATCAACCGTCGGTCGTCCCAGATCTGCACCACCACGTAGCTGAGGGTCAGCTCCTCGATGCGCCCCCACTCCCCCTCCACGACGACCACGTCGTCGAGCCGGACGGCGTCGCTGAAGGCGAGCTGGAGGCCGGCGAAGACGTTGCCGAGCAGGCTCTGTGCGGCGAGCGCGGCCACCACACCGACCACACCGGCGGAGGTCAGCACACCGGCGCCGATGCCCCGCACGCTGGGGAAGGTCATCAGCATCACGCCGACGGTCAGGATGACGATCACCGCGATGGTCAGTCGGCGCAGCATCACCACCTGGGTCCGTACCCGCCGGGCGTGCCGGTTGTCGGGCACGTCGACCCGGAACCGGGCCAGCGCGGTGTCCTCCACGACGACCAGCAGGCAGGCGACCAGCCAGGCCAGTGTGGCGATGACACCGAGGATGAGCAGGTGCAGCAGGAGCCGCCGCCAGCCCTCGCCCACCGCGTACCCCGTGGTGAAGCGGACGGCGAACTGCACGGCGAGGACCGTCGCGGCGACCTGGAACGGGCGGTGCGCGTGCTCGGTCAACTCGGTCAACAGCAGTGACCGGCGACCGAAACGCCGGGTCAACCGGTGGACGACCTCGACCAGGAACAGGGCGACCGCCGCCGCGACGAGCGCGGCGACGGCCGTTTCGAGATAGTTCTGCACGGCTTCGGTGCTCCCCTTCAACCAGACGTCGGGCACTCCGGGCAAAAGCCCAAGAGTGCCCGACGGCCTAGGAATCGACCAGTTCAGACCTTGCGGTACCGGGACTGGAGGAAGCAGTAGACGCCGAAGGCGGCGATGCCCAGGGCGACCAGGGTCAGCAGGAACGTGCCGTACGACTGCTCACGCAGGGTGTGCAGCGCGGCGTCCAGACCACGGGCCTTCTCCGGGTCGTAGTTCACCGCGGCCACGATGACCAGCAGACCGGCGATGCCGTACGCGACACCCTTGGCCACATACCCGGCCATGCCCAGCCGGCGGGCCAGCTGGCGGGTCTTCGGGTTCATCTCGCCGGTCTTCAGGTGCTTCTCGAACTTCTTGAGCGCGCCGTAGATCACCAGGCCGACACCGATCGCGGCGAGCACCAGCCCGGCCAGGCCGACGAGCCAGCGGCCACCGCTGGAGGTCATCAGTTTGCCGGTCAGCGCCTCCTGCTGGTCGGCGCTGTTCGACCCGGCGTCGGAGAAGACCTTGAAGGCGGTCCAGGCGAAGTAGAGGTAGACGATGGTCCGGCCGGCCGACGCGAGCCGTTCCATGACCCGTTCCTTGCCGCGCTCGGCGCGGTGCCCGACCGCCGCCTCCAGCCCCTGCCAGATCGCCATCGCGAGCAGGCCGATCGCGACGGCGATGACGAGGAACTTGCCGAGGGGCTGTTGGGAGAGGGTACGCAGCGCGCCGGACTGGTCGCCGTCGTCGGACGACGTGCCGAACGCGATCTGCAACGCCAGCCAGGCGAAGAGCAGGTGCACGATGCCGTAGCCGATGAAGCCGGCCCGGGCGAGGAGTTCCAGCCACCGGCTGTCCGCCGTACGGGAGGCGGTGGCTTCGGCGTTACGGGTAAGTGACATGGCGCCACAATCTCCGTTTACGAAGATTTCCAAACGTCGGCCACCGCCGCCCGCCCGGGTCAGCTCCCCGGGTTACGCGATACGCGGATCTTGATCTGCTGGTCGGTGACGCTGTCCAGGGTCACCGCGAAGCCGCCGGCCTCGGTGGCCTGCTGCCCGGTGGTGAGGGTGAGCTGCTCGCCGGCGACCTCGACGGTCACCTGGTCGCCCTCGGCGCCGACCAGCTTGGCCTCGACACCGAGGATGGTGGCGCTCGCGTCGACACCCCGCTCGAAGGTGACGGTGCAGGCGTCCAGCCCGCAGTCGGTGGAGGCGCCCTGGGAGCTGCACCCGGCGAGCACGGCGAGGCCGAGCGCCACACCGGCGAAGAGACCGGCGGCGCGGCGGACGGAGGGCATGGGCATGGTGGCGGGTTGGTTCGTCACCTCGCCAAGAGTACGAGACGCCCGCGATGTCACAGTCGATCGGTGATCACCCGGTGGCCGGACGGTGTCGCGGGAGCACCGGCTAGGGTCCGGGACATGCCGTTCGACATCGCCCGTACCCGGGCCGCGTACCCCGCCCTGACCGAGGGCTTCGTCCACTTCGACGGTGCCGGCGGCACCCAGACCGCGGCCGGTGTGATCGACGCGGTCACCGCTGCCATGCGGATGGCGGTCGGCAACCGCAGCGCCGCCAACGTGGCTGGCCGCCGGTCGTTGGAGCTGGTGGCCGAGGCCCGTTCGGCGGTGGCCGACCTGCTCGGCGCCGACCCGGCCGGGGTGGTGCTCGGCCCGAGTGCCACAGCGTTGACGTACACCATGGCCCGCACGCTCGGCGCGACCTGGCGCCGGGGTGACGAGGTGGTGGTCTCCCGGCTCGACCACGACGCGAACGTGCGGCCGTGGGTGCAGGCGGCCGAGGCGGCCGGCGCGACGGTGCGCTGGGCGGAGATCGACCGGCAGACCGGCGAGCTGCCCGCCGCCCAGTACGCCGACCTGGTCGGCGAGCGGACCCGGCTGGTGGCGGTGACCGCCGCCAGCAACGCCATCGGCACCATGCCGGACGTGCCGGCGATCGCCAAGACCGCGCACGCGGTCGGCGCGTTGGTCTACGTCGACGGGGTGCACTCGGTGCCGCACGTCCCGACCGACCTGACCTCGCTCGGTGCCGATGTGCTGGTCACCAGCGCGTACAAGTGGTCCGGGCCGCACCTGGCGGCGATGGTGGCGGACCCCGCTCTCTGGGCGACGCTGCGCCCGGCGAAGCTGCTGCCGTCCTCCGACGCGGTGCCGGAGCGCTTCGAGTACGGCACGCCGAGCTTCCCGCTGCTGGCCGGGGTGGCCGCCGCGGTGGATCACCTGGCCGGGCTGGATCCGGACGCGGTCGGGGACCGGCGGGCCCGGCTGCGGGCCGGGCTGGCCGCCGCCCAGGCCCACGAGGAGGCGCTGCTGGACCGGCTGCTCGCCGGGCTGGCGCAGCGCCCGGCAATCACCGTCTACGGCTCGCCGGCCCGGCGCTGCCCGACGGTCTCGTTCCGGGTCGCCGGGATGTCACCAGCGGCCGTCCAGGAGGCGTTGGGCGCCGCCGGGCTCTGTCTCTCCGTCGGCGACTACTACGCCTACGAGTACTTCCAGCTGATGGGTCTGCGCGACAGCGGCGGCGCGGTGCGGGCCAGCATCTACCACTACAACACCGCCGACGAGGTGGACCGGTTGCTGGGCGAACTCGACGTGCTGGCCGACGCGGCGGGGAGAATGGCCGGATGAGCACCCTGGTCGAGGACAACCCGGCGAAGCACCGTTTCGAGATCCTGGTCGACGACGCGCTGGCCGGCTACACCGCGTACCTGATGCGCGGTGAGGTCCTGGTCTTCACCCACACCGAGGTGGACCGGGGCTTTCAGGGCAAGGGGGTCGGCGGCGCGCTGATCCGCGGCACGCTGGACCAGCTCCGGGCGCGCGGTGCCACGGTGGTGCCGCAGTGCCCCTTCATGGCCGCGTTCATCGACAAGCACCCCGAGTACGCCGACCTGGTCGCCGACCTCCCGTAGCCGGGCGGGTCAGCGGGCGCCGCTGAGCACCTCGGCGGCGGCCCGTCCGCTGGCCCGGGTGGCGCTGTGGGTGGCCAGGTGCACCGCCCCGGTGACCAGCTCGGGCACGCCCAACTCGACCACCACCGCGTCCGGGCGGACGGCCAACGCGCGGTGCACGGCGGCGCGCATCCAGTCGTGGCGGTGCAGGTCCCGGACGACCAGGACCAGCGGCCGGGTGCCCGCCCCGGCGCCCGGGTCCGCCGGCACGTCGGGTTCGGCGTAGCGGACGGTGCTGGTGCCGGGCAGCAGCTCGCCCAGCGGCCCGCCGATGCCCCAGGGGGTCTCGGCGCCGATGGCGATGTTGCGCAGCGGCTCGAACTCGACGACGTGTGCGGCGCTGGTCAGTGGCAGCGCGCCCGTCGCGCCCGGGGCGGCGGTGACCCGGACGGCCCGGCGGGCGGCGACCAGCCCGACGTCGGCAGCGCGCGCCGCGGCGGAGCCGGTGCCCCGGGCGGCCACCGTCCAGGCGGCGAGTTGACCGACGCGCTTGGCGGCCTCGGCGAGCCGTTCCTCGGGCAACTCGCCGGAGATGACGGCGGCCACGATGGCGTCGCGCAGCTCGCGGGCGGCCTGCTCGTCGGCCCGTTCGCCACCGATGCAGATCGCGTCGGCACCGGCGGCGAGGGCGCGGACCGTCGCACCGGCGAAGCCGTACCGGTCGGCGACCGCGCGCATCTCCATCGCGTCGGTGACCACCACGCCGGAGAAGCCCAGCTCGTCGCGGAGCAGGCCACCGAGGATGCGCTGACTCAGCGTCGCCGGCAGCTGCGGGTCGAGCGCGGGCACCAGCAGGTGACCGGTCATCACCGCCTGCACACCGGCGGCCACGGCGGCGCGGAACGGGGCCAGTTCGCAGGCGTCCAGCCGGGCCCGGTCGGCGGTGATCCGGGGCAGGTCGTGGTGTGAGTCGACGCGGGTGTCGCCGTGCCCGGGGAAGTGCTTGGCGCAGGCCGCGACGCCGCCGGCCTGGAGCCCGCGGACCCAGGCGGCGGTGTGTCGCGCGACCAGCGTCGGGTCGGTGCCGAAGGAGCGGACACCGATCACCGGGTTCGCCGGATTGGAGTTGACGTCGGCGTCCGGGGCGTAGTTGAGGGTGACACCGGCCGCGGCCAGTTCGACGCCGAGGTCCCGGGCGACGGCCTCGGTCAGCGCCGGGTCGTCGACAGCGCCGAGGGCGAAGTTGCCGGGCCGGGAGCTGCCGTGGACCGACTCCAGCCGGGTGACGTCGCCGGCCTCCTCGTCGATCGCCACGATGACGTCCGGCCGTTCCGCGCGCAGCGTCGCGGTGAGCGCGGCCACCTGCTCGGTGTCGACGACGTTGCGGGCGAAGAGCACCACCGAGCCGAGGCCGTCGCCGAGCCAGCGGCACACCCACGGCGGCGGGGTCGTGCCGACGAAGCCGGGTTGCAGGACGGCGGCGGCGAGCGCCCGGAGGTGCCCGGTGGTCGTGGTCACCGCGCCCCCTCGCAGTGGCCGACGTCGATCGCCGACGACGGTGCGCCCCCGTCGACCCGCTGGTTGCGCTCGCTCATGCGGCCCCCGTACCCCATCTCTCACGCGCCCTCGGCGCACCGCCACCGGCAGGCGGTCCTGCCATGGTCACACTGAGCGATTCAATAGTCAATAAACCTTACAGTTGCCTGGCGGCCCGCTCCCCGGGGAGAGTGCGGGGATGGATCCCGTCCCGCTGGCCGACGCGACAAGCCCGGCCGACATCCCCGGCGTACGCCTGCTCGGCCTGGTGGTCGGCGCTCTGCTGCTGCTCGCCGCGATCCGGGCGATGTTCGGTCGACGCTGACCCGACCCACGGCGAGCACCGGTGTGACCCGGCCCCACCGGGGTACGGCTCTGCCCATCAGCAGTCCGCGCGCCGAAGGGGTAGGCCATGAAGATCGGATATTTTCTGTCCAGTGAGGAGCTCACGCCAGCCGAGTTGCTGGAGCAGGCACGCGGTGCCGAACGGGCCGGCTTCGAGGCGCTGTGGATCTCCGACCACTACCACCCCTGGGTGGACGCCCAGGGCCAGAGCCCGTTCGTCTGGTCGATGATCGGGGCGCTCAGCCAGGTCTGCTCGCTGCCGGTGACCACGGCGGTGACCTGCCCGACGGTGCGGATCCACCCGGCCGTGATCGCCCAGGCGGCGGCGACCAGCGCGGTGCTGCACGGCGGACGGTTCGTACTCGGCGTCGGCACCGGCGAGGCACTCAACGAACACATCTTCGGCGACGCCTGGCCGCAGGCCGACGTCCGGCTGGAGATGCTGGAGGAGGCCGTCGAGGTGCTGCGCGCGCTGTGGGGCGGCGACTTCGTCAGCCACCACGGCAAGCACTACACAGTGGAACAGGCCCGGATCTACACGCTGCCCGACACTCCCCCGCCGATCTACGTCTCCGGCTTTGGACCGAAGGCCATCGACCTGGCCGCCCGGATCGGCGACGGCTACGTGAGCACCATGCCCGACGGCGAGATGGTCCGGCGCTTCCGCGAGAACGGCGGCGGCGACAAGCCGTGCCAGGCCGGCTTCAAGGCGGCGTACGCCGACAGCGAGGACGAGGGGATGCGGATCGCGTACGAGCGCTGGCCCAACGCCGGGGTGCCGGGTGAGCTGTCCCAGGTGCTGCCCTCGCCGCGGCACTTCGAGCAGGCCAGCGAGCTGGTCAGGCCGGAGATGCTGAAGGAGGCGTTCGTCTGCGGCAACAGCGCCGACGCGCACCTCGAAATGATCGACAAGTACGCCAAGGCCGGCTTCGACGAGGTCTACGTGGCCAACACCGGCCCGCACCACCAGGGACTGTTCGACCTCTACGAGCGCGAGGTCCTGCCCCGGCTGCGCTGAGCTGCGGGAGGCAGCCGAGCCCATGATCGCCCGAAGGCGTTTCGGCGGTCAGGGGCTCGGGTACCTCCGGCCCTCGATGAAACTGTCCACGCACTCGATGACGTTGCGCCGCGCGGCCCGCAGTCTTTTCGGCTGGAAGGCGCTGCGGCCCAACCAACTGGCCGCCATGCGCGCGGTGATGAAGCGGCGCGACGCCCTGGTGGTGTTGCCCACCGGCGCCGGCAAGTCGGCGATCTACCAGATCCCGGCCAGCCTGATCCCCGGCCCCACGGTGGTGATCTCCCCCCTGCTGGCCCTCCAACAGGACCAGATCGCCTCCCTCAACGAGCGGCAACGCCCGGAGCTGCGGGCGGTGCGGATCAGCTCGAACGAGTCGCCCACCCAGCAGGCGGAGGCGATCACCGAGGTCCGCGAGGGCCGGGCGGAGTTCCTCTTCATCACCCCGGAACAGCTCAGCAACCCGGAACGAATGGCCGAGGTCGCGGCGCTGAAGCCGGCGCTGGTGGCGATCGACGAGGCGCACTGCATCTCGGCGTGGGGCCACGACTTCCGCCCCGACTACCTGGCGCTCGGGCACCTCATCGACGGCATCGGCCGACCGCCGGTGGTCGCGTTGACCGCCACCGCCTCCCCTCCGGTCCGCGACGACATCATCGCCCGGCTGCGGCTGCGCGAGCCGGAGGTGGTGGTCTCCGGGCTGGACCGGCCGAACCTGTTCGTCGAGGTCGCGCACTGCCCCACCGAGGACTACCGGTGGCGGCGGCTGATCGCGCTGCTCCAGGACGACGAGCGGCCCGGGATCATCTACGTGCCGACCCGTCGCGCCGCCGAGGAGTTGGCCACCCGGTTGACCGACGCCGGCTTCCCGGCGCAGTTCTACCACGGTGGGATGGCGGCCGGCGCGCGCGCCGAACTGCACGAGGCGTTCCTCGCCGACCAGGTCCCCATCATGGTGGCGACGTCGGCGTTCGGCATGGGCATCGACAAGCCGAACATCGCCTGGGTGGTGCACATGGCGCTGCCGGACTCACCGGACAGCTACTTCCAGGAGATCGGCCGGGCCGGGCGCGACGGGCAACCGGCCCGGGTGCTGCTGCTGTGGCAGGCCGAGGACGTGGGCCTGCAACGGTTCTTCAGCGGCGGCCTGCCCGACGTCGACGAGCTGCGCGACCTCGCCGCGCTGCTGCGCAAGAAGGCGGCCACCAAGACCGAACTGCGCGAGAGCACCGGCCTCGGGCCGCGCAAGCTGGGCCAGTACCTCTCCCTGCTGGAGCAGATCGGCGCGGCCGAGCCCCGCGCCCGGCAGCGCATCGGCGCGCCCCGGTACTCCCCCACCCCGGCCGACGCCGCGGCGGCGGCGCTGGCCGAGGCGGAGCGCCAGCAGACGGTGACCCGGTCCCGCACCGACATGATGCGCGCCTTCGCCGAGACCCTGGCCTGCCGCGGGCAGACCCTGCTGGCGTACTTCGGTGAGCAGATGACGCAGGTCTGCGGGCACTGCGACAACTGCCACAACGGCACCAGCGTGGCCGACCAGGGCGCGGTCGGGCCGTTCCCGGTGCACAGCCAGGTGCGTCACCCCGAGTGGGGCCCCGGCCTGGTGCTCTCCTACGAGGACGACAAGATGACGGTTCTCTTCGATGAGGTCGGGTACAAGACGTTGTCGGTGCGCGTGGTGTCCGAACAGGGCCTGCTGACCCTGGACTAGCCTGACCCGGGCACCGGTGTCGGGCCCGGTGGATCGACCAAGCAGAGCACCGATTGATCAAGCAGAGCAGGGCGGAAGGGGCGTTGCCGTGATCGAGCAGCCGGCGTACACCGGGTTCGGGTTCTCCGACGAGGAGTGGGGGCTGCTGGTCGGCCTCCCGCAGTCGGTGCTGACCGCGGCGAGCGCCGCCGAGTCCGACGGCACCCGCCGGACCATGGCGGAGAACGCGGCCGGGCTGGAGACCATCGCCGCCGGCCGGGAGTCGGCCAGCCCGCTGGTCGCCGCCGTGGCCGGTGAGATCGTCACCCGGGTCGGCGACCCGGAGACCGGTGAGGAGCTGCCGGTCATCGCGCCCGCCGACCCCGGGGCCTACCTCGACGACGTGCTGCTGCGGGCCGGCCAGGCGGCCGAACTGCTGGCCGCGCGGGTCGACGAGGGTGAGGCCGGCGCGTACAAGCACTGGCTCGTGAAGATCGCCGAGCAGGTGGTGGGCGCCGCGTCCAGCGGTGGGTTGCTGGGCATCGGCGGCGAGTCGGTCAGCGACTCCGAGCGGCGTTTCCGCGACCGGCTCGCGCACGTGCTCATCGACTGACCGACGACAACGAGGTGTCGGCCGGACCGGTCGGCTCGGCGGCCAACGCCGCGGAGTCGGCCGGTCGGACGCCGCGCAGCGCGGCCAGCGCGGTGACGGCGCCCAGCAGCATCACCGCCATGGCGGCGTACGCGGCCAGGTGCAATCCGTCGGTGAACGCGACCCGGGCGGCGTGCAGCAGCGCGTCGGCCAGTTCCGCCGGCAACCCCTGGGCGACCGCGAGCGCACCGCCCAGGGTCTCCTGGGCCGCGTCGCCGGCGTCGGTGGGCAGCCCGGCGGGCAGGCCGTCGACGATCTCGCGGCGGTAGACTGCCGCGCCGACGCTGCCCAGGATCGCCATTCCCAGCGCGCCGCCCAGCTCACTGCTGGACTCGGTCAGCGCCGACGCGACACCGGCCTGCTCGGGCGGCGCCGCGCCGAGGACCAGCTCGGTGACGAGAGACATCACCATCACCAGGCCGCCCGCGTAGACGCTGGCGCCGACGAGCAGCAGCCACAGCGGCGTCTCCGGCGTGACCCGGGTCAGCACCACGAAGCCGACCACGGCGATGCCGAAGCCCGCGCCGATCAGGTACGCCCGCTCGACGCGCTGGGCGAGGGCTGCGGCTGCCGGCGCGACCCCGCCCACCGCGAGCGACGGCACCAGGCTCCACAGTGCCGCCCGCAGCGGGCTCAGGCCGAGCACCAACTGGAGGTGCTGGGTGGTGAAGATGGCGAATCCGACCAGGGCGAACATCGCCAGCAGGTTGACCGCGAGCGACCCGGCGAAGCCGCGTCGGCGGAACAACGCGAGGTCGACCATCGGGTACGCCCGGGTCCGCTGCCGGTGCAGGAAGAGCGCGCCCACCAGCACACCGCCGACGATGGCGAGCACCCGCAGCGGGCTGACGCCGTCGCGGGCCATCTCCTTGATGCCGTAGATCACCGGCAGCAGCGCGCCGAGCGACAGCGCCGCGCTGATCAGGTCGAACCGCCCGGTCGCCGGGTTGCGGAACTCGGGCACCAGCAGCGGGGCGAGCAGGAGCAGCATCAGCATCGCCGGGATGTTGATCAGGAAGATCGAGCCCCACCAGAAGTGCTCCAGCAGGATGCCGCTGAGCACCGGGCCGAGGGCGATGCCGCCGGTCAGGGTGGCGGTCCAGACGCCGATGGCGGTGCCGCGCTGCTTGGCGTCGTGGAACATGTTGCGCACCAGGGCCAGCGTCGAGGGCATCAGGGTGGCGCCACCGACGCCGAGGAGGGCGCGGGCGGCGATCAGCGTCGCGGTGCTGTCGGCGTACGCGGCCAGCAGCGACGCCGCCCCGAACGCGGTGGCACCGATCAGCAGGAGCCGGCGTCGGCCGATCCGGTCACCCAGAGCGCCCATCGTGATCAGCAGCCCGGCCAGCACGAAACCGTAGATGTCGAAGATCCAGAGCTGCTCGGTGGCGCTGGGGCGCAGCTCCGCGCTGATGAACGGGACGGCGAAGTAGAGCACCGACACGTCCATCGAGACCAGGAGCAGCGCCAGCATCAGCACCGCGAACCCGATCCACTCCCTCCGGCCGGCGCGCGCTGCCGGTGTGGTGGTGGTCTTCATGATCATCCTTCTTTCTGCGTATGCCATACGCTGTTATGCGTAGACCATACGCAGAACTAGGATGGCGAGGCAAGGGAGGAAATGTGGCGGCGAAGACAGACGACAGCGGGCCCGTACTCCCGCCGGCCATCGAGAGCGCCTGGGGGCTGCGGGAGCGACCACCCAAGGGGCCCCGGCCGGGAATGAGCGTGCCCACCATCGTGGACGCCGCGGTCCGGGTGGCCGACGCCGACGGCCTGGCCGCCGTGTCGATGAGCCGGGTGGCCAAGGAGCTGGGCGCCGCGACCATGGCCCTCTACCGGTACGTCGGCTCGAAGGACGAACTGCTGATGCTCATGGTGGACTCCGGGTACGGCCCCTCCCCCGGCCCGCCCGGCCCGCGCGACGACTGGCGTACCGGCCTCACCCGGTGGGCCTGGGCCGAACACGAGGTGCTGCGGCGACGGTCCTGGCTGCTGCACGTCCCGATCAGCGGCCCACCGATCACCCCGCAGCAGCTCGGCTGGATGGAGGACGGGCTGCGCTGCCTCGACGGCACCGCGCTCGGCGAGAACGAGAAGATGTCGGTGCTGCTGCTGATCACCGGGTACGTCCGCAACGAGGCAACCCTCACGTCGCAGATCGCCGAGGGCAGCCGGGCGGCCGGCGTCGAGCCCGCCGAGATGATGCCCGGGTACGCCCGGCTGGTGGGCCGGCTCATCGACCCGGCCCGCTTCCCCGCGCTGCACCGGGTGCTCAGCGCCGGCGTGCTCAGCCAGGACGACCACCCCGACGACGAGTTCGCCTTCGGTCTGGACCGGATCCTCGACGGCGTCGAGGCGCTGATCCAGCGCCGAGCGGGCTAGGGCGCCCGATGCTGGCGAGAGACACCATCGACACCACGGTTCTGCCGCCGCGCGAACGGTTCGGCATGTGGCTGGACCTGGTGGCGCGCACCTCAGCGCCGCTGCGCATCCGGTCCGCGCACAGCGACGACTTCGCCGCCCGCGCCGACTTCACCGACCTCGGCCCGGTCCAGCTGGTGCAGTACGAATACCCGTCGCTGGACGCCACCCGGACCCGCAAGCTGGTCCGCCAGTCCGACCCGGAGCTGTACATCCTCGCCCTCACCACCGGCGGCATCGGCACCTCCAGCCAGGACGGTCGCCGCAGCGAGATCCTGGCCGGCGAGTTCACCTTCTACGACGGGTCCCGGCCGCACGACGTCTGCCACCACGCCACCGAGCCCGAGCGGGACCAGGCCACCTCGATCATCACGCTGATCCCGCACGCCGCCCTGCCGCTACCGCCACAGCGGATGGCCGCGCTCTACGGCGGCCGGATGTCCGGCAGCGAGGGGATCGGGGCGCTGCTGGCGCAGTTCCTGCTCCAGGTGACCGGGCACCCCGAGCAGTACCACGCCGCCGACGCCGGACGGCTCGGCGCGGTCGGGCTCGACCTGGCCACCACCATGCTCGGCCGGCACCTCGTCGCCGAGGACGCCGTGCCCACCGAGGTCCGCCGCCGGGCGCTGCTCACCCAGGTGCAGGCGTACATCCACCGCCACCTCGGCGAGGTGACCCTCGACCCCCAGGTCGTCGCCGACGCCCACCACATCTCGGTGCGGTCCCTGCACCGCCTGTTCGAGGGCGAGGACGCCACAGTGGCGTCGTACATCAGGGACCTGCGACTGGCCCGGTGCCAACGCGACCTGACCGACCCGGCGCTGCGCAACCAGCCCGTGCAGACCATCGCGGCGCGGTGGGGGTTTCCCCACAAGGCCCACTTCAGCCGGGCGTTCAAGGCCGCCTACGGAACGACCCCGCAGGAACACCGCGACAACGCCTCGGATCTGGCGCGGATCGTCAACCGTCAGGCGTCCACCGTCAACTCGGGACCGGCAGACTGACACCGGCGCGGCCGACCATCGCCTGGTGGGCCGCAACGGGGGCCGTGGCGAGGCGCCCGCCGCGCGAGCGGCGGGCGGCCGCCCGGTGGCACCCTGCTCAAGCCCGAGGCTCCGACCCCGTCGCGCCTCCCCAGAATCGCCGGCGGGGCCGGTCAGGCCCCCTCCAGCAGCTTCAGGACGACCCGCTCCGCCTCCTCGCGAGGCGCCAGCGGATCCACCGCCGCCACCACCCCCTCGTGGTAGAGGTCGACCACCCGAGGGTCCACGTACGACGCCCGCGCCACCGTCGGCGTGTTGCCCAGCAGCTCCGCCACCTCCCGCATCACGGCGACCACCGCCTTGCGCCGGGCCGTCACCGAACGGGCCGGGCCGGCGGTGGCCAACTCGGTGGCCGCCAGCACCGTGGCGTGCCAGGTGCGGAAGTCCTTCGCGGTCATCTCCCCACCGCTGGCGTCGCGCAGGTAACCGTTGACCTCGTCGCTGCGCACGTCGCGCCACTCCCGGCCGTCCCAGTAGCCGAACAGCCGCTCCGCCCGGCGCCGGCGACGGCGCAGATTGACGAGCACCTGGCACAGCTCCGGGTCCTCGATCCGGCGTACCTGCTCGATGCCCCCCTTCGCGGGGAACACGAACACCACGCAGCCGCGCCGGGACCGGGCGTGCTCGGGGCGCAGGGTGGACACCCCGTAGGTCGGGTCGTCGCCGTTCGCGTACTGGTCGCTGCCGACCCGGAACATCCCCATGTCGAGCAGCCGGGCCACCGTCGCCAGCACCCGGTCCCGGCCCAGTCCACGGCCGTCCAGGTCGCGCCCCACCCGCTCCCGCAGCGCCGGCAACCGCCGGGCCACCTCCAGCATGTGGTCGAACTTCGCCTCGTCCTGCTTCTCCCGCCACCGGGGGTGGTAGACGTACTGCTTGCGCCCGGCCGCGTCGATCCCGATCGCCTGGATGTGCCCGTTGGGATGCGGCGCGATCCAGACGTCCTGCCAGGCCGGCGGGATGACCAGCTCCCGCAGCCGGGCCAGCACCTCCGGATCCCGCACCGGCGCCCCGGACGGATCGACGAACAGCCAGCCCCGTCCGCGACGACGCCGTCCGTACCCCGGTCGACCCGGGTCGCTACGCCGCAACCGCACCGGAGACCCGCACCACCCTCTCCACCTCGGCCACCGCGGCCAGCACCTCGTCGAGGTGCAGAGCCGCCATCGTCGGGTGGCTTCCTACCCCGTCCCACCTGGGCCAATCCCCCGCACCGGCCCACAACACCCGGTGCCGTGGCCGGTCCGGTGGTGGCCCCCAGTGCGCCGGTGGCACCGGCCCGAAGAGAATCACCGACGCGGTGCCGTACCCGGTGGCCAGATGGGCGACGCCGGTGTCCCCGCTGACCACCAACCGGGCGTCGGCCACCAGCGCGGCGAGCCCGCCGAGGTCGGTCCGGCCGGCCAGAACCGCGTCCGAGGTCAGGCCGGCCGCCTCGGCCACCCGGGTTGCCAACTCCCGTTCGTCGGCCGAGCCGGTGAGCAGCACCCGGTGCCCCTGGTCGGTGAGCGTCCGGGCCAGCGCGGCGAACCGCTCGGCCGGCCACCGTTTGGCCGGGATCTTGCTGCCCGGGTGCAGCACCGTGGCACCGCTGGGCAGCCCCGCCGACCCGGGCCGGCGCAGGCTGAGGTCGGCCCGGTCGGCCGGGATGTCGTACCAGGACAGCAGCCGGCACCACCGGTCCACCTCGTGCTCGTCGGCGGCCCAACGCGGGCCGTCGGCACAGCCGGCGTCCGCGTTGGCGAAGGCGAGCAGCCGACCGGGTCGGGTGGCCGCGAGCAGCCGGTGCGACTGCGGACCGCGGCCGTGCAGGTTGACCGCGACCCGCGGGGCCGACCCGACCCGCAGGGGTCGGTCCAGCCCGGTGGTGTCCACCAGCCGGTCCACCCCGCCGACCAGGTCGACCAGCGGAGCCAGCCCGGCCGGCGCGGCGAGCGCCAGCTCCCGCGAGGGGTACGCGGCCCGCAGCGCCCGCAGCGCGGGCACCGCGGTCACCAGATCGCCGACGCCGAGGGCGCGCAGCACGAGGATCACGGGTACGAGGTCTCCTGCTCGGCGCAGACCACCATCTCGCGCACCGCGCAACCGGCCGGCTGGCTGAGCGCGAACATGATCGCGGCGGCGGTGTCGGCGGGCTCGTTGAGGATCGCGTCCGGCCCCGGCTTGTACTGCGGGTCACGTTCGTCGAAGAACGCGGTGCGCATCCCACCCGGGATGAGCAGGGTGACGCCGACCTGACCGGCCAGCTCGGCGGCGAGGGCTCGGGTGAACCCCACCACCCCGAACTTCGCCGCGCAGTACGCGGTGGCGTCGCTGACCGCCTTGACGCCCAGGGTGGAGGCGACGGTGACGACGCGCCCCCGAGAGGTCAGCAGGAACGGCAGCGCGGCCCGGATCACCGCCGCGGTGGCCAGCAGGTCCACGGCGACGATCCGGTCCCAGGTCTCGCCCGGCAGGTCGGCGAGCCGGCCCGGCACGTCGGTGCCGGCGGCGGTGACCACGGCGTCCAGGCCACCGGCCTGCTCGGCGAGATGCCGGGTGGCCGCCTCGGCGGCGCGCGTGTCGGCCAGGTCGCACTCGGTCCAGGACACCCCGTCGACCGGCGGCTGCCGGTCCAGCACGAGCGGTCGGCCACCGGAGGCGGCCACCGCGGCGACCACGGCGGCACCGAGCCCGCTGGACCCGCCGGTGACCAGGACGGTGGGCCCGGCACCGGGCCGCGTGCCGGTCATCGGGTCCGCTCCGCGAGGGTGCGGACGATCAGGTCGGTGGTGGACCGACCGTCCAGGTAGGGCACCACCACCGTGTTCCCACCCCACCGGCGTACGACCTGCGCCTCGGGCAGGACGGCGGAGGCGTCCCCACCACCGGTGGCGTAGTCGCCGCCCTTGACCCAGACGTCGGGGCGTATCCAGGACAGCGCCGCGTCCGGGGTCGGCTCGTCGAAGATGAGGACCGCGTCGACGCAGCTCAGCGCGGCCAGCAGCCGGCCGCGGTCACCTTCGGACTGCACCGGCCGGTCCGGCCCCTTCAACCCGGTCACGCTGGCGTCGGAGTTCAGGCAGACGATCAGGCAGTCACCGAGCTGCCGGGCGGCCTCCAGGGTGGCCACGTGCCCGGCGTGCAGCAGGTCGAAGCACCCGCCGGTGGCCACCACGGTGCCGCCAGCGGCGCGTACCTCGTTGAGGAGCGTGGCGACGGCGGCGACCCCCACCCGGTCAGCCACCGCACCACCTCGTGGTCCGCTCTGGAGAACGCGCGGCCCCGACGTGCTCCCGGCCCGCACCTCGGGCCCCGACGGCGGCAGCGCCGCCGCCACTCCCCCACCCGCCACGTACGCGGACGCCTCGGCGACCGCCACCTGCACCGCCTCGGAGACCAGCGCCCCCTGGGCCAACGCGAGGCTGGCGGCCGCCGCGAACCGGTCGCCGGCACCGCAGGTGTCCCCCTCGGCGCTACCCGGCGTCGGCACCACCAGCGGCGTCGACCCCGCGTGGCAGAGCAGCGCGCCGTCACCGCCCAACGTCACCGCGACCGCGCCGGCCCGCCAGCGTCGCCGCAGCCCCTGTGCGCCGCGCGACGCGGTGGCCAGTCGGGAGGCGCCGGGCAGCGCGGGGACCAGCTCGCGCACCTCGGACTCGTTCGGGGTGGCCAGGTGGACGCCGGGCACCGCCGCCGGGCCGCGCGGATGCGGGTCCCACACCACCGGCGCGCGGGTGGCGGCCAACGCGTCGCGCAAGGCGAGCTGCCGGGCCACCCCCCGGCCGTAGTCGCTGACCAGCACCGCCGACGCCGACGCGATCACCCGCAGCACCTCGTCGGAGGGCTGACCCGGCTCCCCGGACGTGCCGCCCCGGTCGTGACGCAGCAGCACCCGTCCCCGGGCCCGCAGCCGGATCTTCTCCGGCGTCGCGCCGGAGAGGGCCAGGGGGTACACCTGCACGCCGGCGGCGGTGAGCAGAGCGCTCAGCCGAGCCCCACCGGCGTCGTCGGCGAGCGCGGTCACCAGCACCACCTCGGCGCCCTGCGCGGCGGCGAACACCGCCGCCAGCCCGGCGCCCCCCGGCCGGTCGGTGGCCGCTGTCTCGTCGAGCACCGGCACCGGGGAGTCCGGGCAGAGCCGGTTCACCACGCCTTCCACGTCCCGGTCGAGCAGGGTGTCCCCCAGCACCACCACCGGTCCCCTCACGCCTGCCTCCTCATCCTCACGCGTCGACCTGCTGTCCGGTTCCGCCGTCGAGCACCACCTCGACCCCGGTACGCACGGGCGCCGGCGCCCCGGGCCCGGGGTGCACGACCGCCGGGTCGCCGGCTGCGGCCAGCGCGGCCGGCAACTCCTGTTCGAGGTACTCGCAGAGCAGATGACTGGTCACGAGGTGCAGCTCCTGGACGACCTGGGTGTCCGGGGACGCGACGGCCAGCACGTCGTCGCAGGCGTCGGCGAGCGGATTGGGAGCGACGCCGGTGAGCGCCCAGGAGGTCACCCCGACGTCGCGGGCGGCCCGCGCGGCGGCCACCAGGTTGGCGCTGGTCCCACTGGTGCTCAGCAGCAGCAGGATGTCGCCGGGGCGGCCGTGGGCGCGCACCTGGCGGGCGTACACGTCGGTGTAGCCGTAGTCGTTGGCGATGGCGGTGAGCGCGCTCGTCTCGGCGTGCAGCGCGATCGCCGACAACGGCCGACGATCGTCGCGCAGCTTGCCGACCAGCTCGGCGGTGAGGTGCTGGGCCTCGGCGGCGCTGCCGCCGTTGCCGGCGACCAGCAGGCGACCCCCGGCGGCCAGCCGGTGGGCCAGGTCCGCGCCCCAGCGCGTCAGCTGCCGCTCACACCGCCGGTACGGCACCAGCGCCGCCGCGAGATTCGTCAGGTGGGTGTCGAGCAGGCTGCCCGTCGGCATCAGGCCACCACCCGGGTCGGCCGGCGCACGGCGGCCACCTCGCTGTAGACCTCGACCAGCCGCTCGGCGGTCGCCGCCCACGAGTACCGCGCCCGGGCCCGCTCGCGGGCCGCCGTCGCGTACGCGAAGCGCCTGATCCGGTCGTCGAGCAACCCCTGGATCGCGGTGGCCAGGGCCTGCGGATCCCGGGCCGGCACGAGATCACCGGTCGTCCCGTCGACAACGGTGTCCCGGATGCCACCCACGGCCGTGCCGACGACCGGCACCCCGCACGCCATCGCCTCCAACGGGGTCAGCCCGAACGGCTCGTACCAGGGCGCCGCGACCAGCAGGTCCGCCGAGCGGTACCAGCGGCCCATCTCCTCCCGGGGCACCGCCCCGACCAGGTGCACCCGGTCGGCCACCCCGCACGACTCGGCGAGGGCCCGCAGCCGGCGGGCGTACGGGTCGGTCTCCAACAGCCCCTCGGGTGGGCCGCCGACGACCACGCACTCGGCGTCCGGCACCAACGCCATCGCACGGACCACCGTCTGGAAGCCCTTGCGCTCGACCAACCGGCCCACGGTGAGGATCCGGGCCCGTCCCGGTTCCCTCTCGGCGGCCGGTCCGAGCGGGGCGAAGGTGGCGAGGTTGACCCCGGACGGCACCACCGTCATCCGGGACCGGGGCACCCCCATCCGGACCAGCTCGCCCACCTCGTCGCGGCACTGCGCGACGACCCGGTCGACCGAGCGGCCCAGCTCCCGCTCGTAGGAGATCCGTCGGGCCGGGCTGGTGTCCTGCACCCCCTGGTAGCGGCGCTTCACGGTGCCCAACGCGTGGTACGTCTGCACCACCGGCACCCCGGTCTGCCGGCCGGCGGTCAGCCCGGCCAGACCACTCATCCAGAAGTGCGCGTGGATCACCTCGGGCACCCAGTCGCCGCCGCGCCAGCGTTCGATCAGCCAGGCGCTGAACTCCCGCATGTGCGGCAGCAGGGCGTCCTTGGCCACCGGCTCGGCCGGGCCGGCCGGCACGTGCACCACGTCGTACCCGTCCGGGCTGCGGACGGTCACCGGCAGGTCGGGCGCGTCGCGGCGGGTGTAGACCCGCACCTCGTGCCCGGCGGCGGCGAGCGCGGCGGACAGCTCCGCGACGTGCGTGTTCTGGCCGCCGGCATCCTCCCCTCCGAGGACGGCGAGCGGGCTGGCGTGCTCCGAGATCATCGCGATCCGCATACTTCCTCCTCCAGCAGCCGGTCCCAGTCAGCGAGGAAACGGTCGAGGCCGTACCTGTCGCGTGCGGCGGTTCGCGCCGCCGCCCCGGCCTGGCGCGCGGTCGCCGGTTCGGTGATGAACCGGCGGGCGGCGTCGAGCAGGGTGTCGGTCCGGGTGGCCAGCGCCCCCGCCTGCGGGGGCACCGCCATCACCGCCTCGGTGGTGGCGAGCGCGACGACCGGCATGCCGATCGCCATCGCCTCGATGAGGCTCAGCCCGAGGGAGGTCCACCGGCACAGGTGCAGGTACGCCCGCCGCCGGGCCAGTTCGACGTGCATCCGCTCCTGGGGCACGTCGTCGTGGCTGGTGAGCCGGTCGGCGGGCAGCCCCAGGTGGTCGGCCAGGCCGGCGACCCCCATGCCGAACACGTCCAGCGGCGCGATCTCGGCGAACTGGGGCAGCAGGTCGGTGCCGGTGACCCGGCCTCGGCGTACCGGCTCGTTGATCACCACGGCGAGCCGGTCCAACTCGCCCGTGTAGGACGCCGAGGGGGCGACGATGCCGTGGTCGACAACAGTGGTGCGGGTGGCGCCGGTGTCCCAGAAGATCTGGTTGAACCCGGTGACGTGGGCGATGAGCAGGTCGTCGCGGTCGGCCATCGGGTGGCGGGTGTTGGGCACGTCGCCCTTGGGTGTGTTGTGTTCGACGTAGATCGCCGGAAGGTCGCGGCCCGGGCGGCGCCGAAGCCACTCCTCGGCCCGGTCGAGCTCCTCGGGGCGTTGCAGGATCACCAGGTCCACGTCGGCGCCCGGCAGTTCCTGCGGGCTGACCTCGACCGCGTTGTCCGGCCACGGGTAGGTGCGGGCCCGGCCGAGGCCGTACGGGCCGCGGTCGGGTGTGGTGGGAATCAGGTAGCGGTGGCTGCCGTGCACGAACGACGTGGTCCAGGAGCCGTGCACGTGCCAGAGCAGGATGTTCATCGGCCGCCACCACCGCTGATCGCGAGCGTCCGGAGCGCGTCGACCACCTGCTCCGGGTCGATGCCGCTGAGGCAGGGGTGCCCGGGGACCGGGCAGCTGGCGGCCCGGGTGTCCCGGCAGGGCCCGGCGGCGTCGCCGAGCCGGACGGCGGGCACCCGGTAGGGCCCCCACTGTCCGAACGGAACCGTCGGCGCGAAGAGACTCACCACCGGCACTCCGGTGGCGGCCGCCAGGTGCGCGGGCCCGGTGTTGCCGACCACGACCGCGCTGGCGTGCGCGACGATCGCGGCCAGCCCGGCCAGGTCGGTGCGACCGCCCAGGTCGGTGCCGCCGGCCGCGGCGACCCGGGCGGTGACAGCGCGTTCGTCCGGGCCGCCGGTGACCAGCACCCGGTGCCCGGCGTCGGTCAACGCCCCGGCGATCCGGGTCGCCAGCTCGGGCGGGCAGGCCCGGCTCGACGCGGCCGACCCGGGGTGCAGCACCACGTACCCCGGGTCGCCGAGGTCGGCCGGGCGCGGCGGCACGGCGTCCCGGCGCAGCCGGAGCACGGGTTCGTCGCCGTCGGGCAGCCGGTGGCCGGCGGCGGCGGCCAGGGAGAGGGCGCGTTCGGGTTCGGGGACGCCGACCGGCACCCGGTGCCGGACGTCCAGCAGCGAGCCCGGGTAGTCGTCGCTGATCGCCGCGATCCGGTCGATCCCCGCCATCCGCAGCAGCAGCGCCAACGGCAGGGCGGACTGGTGGAACGAGGTGAACACCACCGCCTGGTCCGCGCCGATCGCGCCCAGCCGCGCGGTCAGGTCCCGGATGGCCTGCGGATCGACCGGCCCCGGCGTGGGGTCGATCCACGGCAGCGGGTGCTCGATGATCTCGTCGACGCCGGGCAGCAGGTTGGCGGCGGCGCGACCGCGCGGCCCGCACAACAGCACCACCCGCTGCGCTCCGGCCGCCACGGCGCGGATCGCCGGACCGGTGACCAGCACGTCACCCGCCGAGTCCGAGCGGACCACCAGCGCCGTCCGTACCGGTTCGGTGGGCGGGGTCGCCGGCTGCACGGCCTGTTGCCGGCGCAGGATCTCGTGCACCGCCGACGGCAGGTCGGAGGCCACCCACCCGGCGGCGGCGATCTCCTCCGGTCGGGTCACCGGGGTGGGCACCAACACGCCCGCCGCCCCGGCGGCCAGCGCCGCGGCGACGTCCCGGCCGATGTCGCCCACCAGCACGCACCGGGACGTGGTGGTTCCCAGCTCGCGGGCGGCGGCGTGCACCAGACCGGGTGCCGGCTTGCGGCAGTCACAACCGTCGGCGTCGTCGTGCGGGCAGACCAGCCACGCGTCGAACCGGCCCAGCAGCTCCTCGACGCGGGCGTGCACCGCCCGCATCTGCTCCCCGGTGAAGTAACCCCGGGCCAGACCCGACTGGTTCGTGACGACCGCCAGCCGCAGCCCGGCCGCGCGCAGCCGGTCCAGCGCCGCCCGGGCGCCCGGCACCGGGCGCACCTTCTCCGGGTCGCCGTTGTACGGCACGTCCTCGATCAGGGTGCCGTCCCGGTCCAGCAGCACCGCGTCGTACAGGACGGGCCGGGGGCTTGCGACAGACCCGGAACCGGCGCGGTCAGCAGCGGCGTACACCTGGGCTGACCTGCGCTGATACGGATCCTCCTGGTCCTGTCGCACAGGCGGCGGGTTCCCTGCGCCCCGAGGAGTAAACGTCGTCGTCGAGGCGGTGGGCCAGCGCGCCGCGGTGCCCCGGGTCGGCCTTACCCGCCGTGCCGGAGAAGCTAACCCCGCCGGCCGTTAGCCAGTGCCGTGCCCCGGGTATGGAATCCCGGTGGCGATTGTGGAGAAAGTGATCGACGCTCCCCCGCAGCGGGTGTTCGACGTGCTCGCTGACGGATGGACGTACAGCGACTGGGTGGTCGGCACCGCGCACATGCGCGACGTGGACGACGCCTGGCCCCGGGTCGGCAGCCAACTGCACCACCGTGCCGGGCCCTGGCCGTTCTCCCTGCAGGACGCCTCGACGGTGCTGGTCTGCGAACCGCCGCACCGGCTCGTGCTCAAGGCCGGTCTTTGGCCGGCGGGCGAGGCGATCGTGGCCTTCACCCTGGAGCCGGTGGGCGGGGGAGCCACCCGGGTCCGCCTCGGGGAGGACTTCGCCGCCGGACCGCTGCGCTGGGTCCACAACAAGATCAACGATCTGGTGTTGCACCGGCGCAACCGGGAGACGTTGGCCCGGCTCTCCGACATCGCCACCCGGCAGAAGGGGTGAGCGTGACGCGGACCGTGGTGGTGACCGGCGCGAGCGCCGGCGTCGGCCGGGCCGTCGCCCACGCGTACGCGGCGCGCGGCGCCCGGCTGGCGCTGCTGGCCCGGGGCGAGGCGGGCCTGGCCGCCGCCGAGCGGGAGTGCCGGCTGCGCGGCGCGACCGACGTGCGCGTGTACCGGGTCGACGTGTCCGACGCGGGCGCGGTGCAGCAGGCCGCCGACGACGTGGTGCACCGGTGGGGCGGCATCGACGTGTGGGTCAACAACGCGATGGTGTCGGTGTTCGCGTCCGCCTGGGAGATTCCGGCGCGGGAGTTCCACCGGGTCACCGCTGTCACCTACCTGGGCACTGTGCACGGCACGCTCGCCGCGCTGCGGCACATGCGGGCGCACGGGCGGGGCACGATCGTGCAGGTGGGCTCGGCGTTGGCCTACCGGGGCATCCCGCTGCAGTCGGCGTACTGCGCGAGCAAGCACGCCGTGCAGGGGTTCAACGACTCGCTGCGCGCCGAGCTGCTGCACGACTGCCCGGGGGTGAAGGTGTCGATGGTGCAACTGCCGGCGATCAACACGCCGCAGTTCTCCTGGGTCCGTACCCGGCTGCCCCGGCATCCGCAGCCGGTGCCGCCGATCTTCACTCCGGAGCTGGCCGCCCGGGCCATCGTGTGGGCGGCGGACCACGGCACCCGGGAGTTGAACGTGGGTGGCCCGACCTGGCAGGCCCGGCTGGCCGACGCGCTGTTCCCCGGCCTGCTCGACCGGAAGCTGGCCCGCGACGGGTACGACAGCCAGCAGACCGGCGCCACTATCGATCCGGCGACCTGGCGTGACAATCTGGACCACCCCGGCGACGCGGACACCGACCGGGGCGCGGCCGGGGTGTTCCGCCACCAGGCACGTGACCGTTCCGCGGCGTTGTGGGTGAGCACGCACAAGCCGGCACTCTCCGGTGTCGCGCTCGCCGTCGCGACGCTCGCCCTCGGCGCTGTCGCTCGCCGTCGGCGCTGACCAACACAAGCCCCTTGACCAGGGCTGTTACCCCGGAGCGCGGTGGACGACGACGGTCCGCAACGCCCGGGAGGGGTGCCCCCTCGGTGCGAATGCGGCAACTGGATACCCTTTCCATGACCCATGTCCGCAAACCGAGGATGACCGACATGATCCAGCCGGTGCAGTTGCCGTCGCCGTGGCGGGACGCACGCCTGACCGTCGTCGTGCCCACGTACAACGAGGCGGGCAACCTCCCGGCGCTGGTCGAGCGGCTGCTCGCGCTGCCGCTGCCGGGGTTGCGCATCCTCGTCGCCGACGACAACTCCCCCGACGGCACCGGGGAGGTGGCCGACAAGCTGGCCATCGAGAACCCCGACCGGATCGAGGTCGTGCACCGCGCTGGCAAGGAAGGCCTCGGCCGGGCGTACGTGGACGGGATGAGCCGGGCGGTCGCGGGCGGCGCCGAGTACGTGGCGCAGATGGACGCCGACCTCTCGCACCCGCCGGAGGCGCTGCCGGGGATGCTGGGCGCGCTGCTGTCCACCCAGGCCAGCGTGGTGATCGGTTCCCGGTACGTGCCCGGTGGCGAGCTGGACGAGAACTGGCCGCTCTACCGCCGGGCGCTCAGCGGCTGGGCGAACCTCTACGTGCACACGCTGCTGCGGGTGCGCATCCGGGACCTCACCGCCGGCTTCAAGATCTGGCGGGCCGACGCCCTGCGCGACATCGACCTGGAGCGGGTGCAGTCCAACGGCTACAGCTTCCAGGTGGAGATGCACTACCTCGCCACCAAGCTGGGGCACACCATCCTGGAGGTGCCGATCCGCTTCGAGGAGCGGCGCGACGGCGTCTCCAAGATGACCACCGCGACCAAGGTGGAGAGCGCCCTCATGCCCTTCCGCCTCCGCAGCAAACACCGCAACGTAACCCGCTGACCCCCACCCCCACCCCGTCCTGCTGGGTGATCAGGAGGCTCGCGTCGCCGACGGTGGCGAATCTGACGCGAACCTCTTGATCACCGGGACGCGGGAAGGGTGGCGGTCAGGGGGCGGTGGGGTAGATGGCGTTGTGGGCGGTGGCGATGGCTGCGGCGTAGGCGCGGCCGGTGAGCGCACGGTCGCGCGCCAGCGCCGCGCGGGCCGCGTTCGCACCCGGCGCACCGTGCACCCCGCCGCCCGGGTGCGCCGACGAGCTGGCCAGGAAGAGCCGGTCCACCGGGGTGTCCGCCCGCCCCAGGCCAGGGATCGGGCGCAGGAAGAGCTGCTGGTACGCGGCAGCGGTCCCGCCGCCGAGCGCGCCGCCGACCAGGCTGGGGTTGCCCTCCTCCAGATCGACCGGCGAGGCCACGTGCCGGCCCACGATCAGGCGCCGGAAACCCGGTGCCGCGGCCTCCAGCACGTCCTCCATCCGCTGCACGTGCCCGGCCACGTCGTCGGCCCGCCAGGTCCGCCGGAACGGCAGATGGGTGTACGACCAGAGCGACTCGGTGCCCGGCGGGGAGTGGCTCGGGTCCGCCACCGACATCTGCCCGACCAGCAGGAACGGGTCGCGGGGCAGCTCACCACGGGCCAACTCGCTGGCGTAGTGGGTGAGCCCGTTCAGGTCCGCGCCGAGGTGCACGGTGCCGGCGCCGGCCACCTGCCGGTTCGTCCACGGCACCGGCGCGGAGAGCGCCCAGTCCACCTTCAGCGTGGAGCCGTCCCACCGGAAGTGCGCCAGGTCCTCCACCAGCCGCGACGGCAGCGCCGCCGGGCCGACCAGGTCGAGGTAGAGCGCCGGCGCCGGAACGTCGGCGAGCACGGCCCGCCGGGCCCGCCACAGCGCGCCACCGACGGTGCGGACTCCCATCGCCCGGCCCCGGGCGGTGAGCACCCGTTCGGCCCGCGCGCCGTAGATGATCGTCCCGCCGCGCCCCTGTAGCCGATCCACCAGCGCGTCGGTGATCCGCTGCGCGCCGCCGTCGGGCACCGGCCAGCCGACCTGCTGGCCGAGCATGGCCAGCAGCCAGCCGTAGACCCCGGAGCCGGCCTCCTCCGGGGAGAGGTCGGTGTGCAGGGCGCAGCCGGCCAGCAGGGCCGGCCCGCCGGGGCCGTCGAAGAGTTCGTCGCCAAGCTTGCGGACCGGCACGACAAGCCGGCGGGCGAGTCGCAGCGCGCCAGCGACCCGCAACCGCCGCAGCAGGCCGAGGCCTCCGCGTACCGGGGGGAACGGCGCGGTGATCGCGTCCAGCATCGGCTCGGCCACGTCGAGCCACTCGGCGTACGCGTTCAGCCACCGCTTGCCGTCACCGGGAGCGAACTGCTCCAGCGACGCGGCGGTGACGTCCGGGTCCCGGTTGATCACCGCGGCCCGACCGTCGGGCAGCAGGTGGGCCAGCACGTCCGGGGCGTGTCGCCACGACAACCCGTGTCGATCCAGGCCGAGGGCGCCCAGCACCGGTGAGGCGTACCCGAGGGGGTAGAACGAGCTGTAGAGGTCGCTCAGGTAGCCGGGCGCGGTGACCTCGGCGGAGCGGACGGCGCCGCCGGGCGTCGCGGTCGCCTCCAGCACCACCACGTCCCAGCCGGCGTCGGCCAGCAGGTTGGCCGCCACCAGGCCGTTGTGCCCGGCACCGATGATGACGGCGTCCGCGCTCTGCGCGACGGTGGTTGTCATCGGATCCGCCTACCCGGCGCGCAACCGGGCGAAACGCGTTTGCCTCGCCGGGGCCGGGGCATCCAGCGCCGCATGTACACGGTTGCGCAGCTGGTGGGCGGGGTGTGGGGTGCGGGCGGCGACGGCGGCGAACTGGTCGTGCGTGATCCGGCGGACGACCAGCCGGTGAGCACGGTGCCGGTGGCCACCGCCGACGAGGTGGGCAAGGCGACCCAGGCGGCCCGCAACGTGGCGGCCCAGTGGGCGGCGACCGCGCCGGCGGAACGGGCGGCGGCGCTGCACCGGGCCGCGGACGCGGTGGAGGCGGTCGTCGAGGAGTTGGCGGCGGCGGTCACCGCGGAGATGGGCAAGCCGTTGGCGGACGCCCGTGGCGGCGTCGAGGCGGGGATCGGCACCCTGCGACAGTATGCGGAGCTGGCGCCGCTGCGCGGCGGGCGCACCCTCAATGGCGACCCCGACGCGCTGGACTTCCTGACGCCGCAGCCCCGGGGGGTGGTCGCGGCGATCACCCCCTGGAACGACCCGGTGGCGGTCTCCTGTGGGCTGCTCGGCGCGGCTCTGGTGACCGGGAACGTGGTGCTCTACAAGCCGAGCGAACGGACCCCGGCGACGGGTTGGCTGCTGGCCCGCGCGCTGGACCAGGCGCTGCCGGCCGGGGTGTTGTCGCTGCTCACCGGCGGCCCGGAGGTGGGTGCGGCGCTGGCGGCGCAGGAGGTCGACGTGGTGGCCCACGTCGGCGCGACAGCGACCGGCCGGGCGATCGCCACCGCCGCGGCCCGCACCGGCGCGAAGGTGCTCCTGGAGAACGGGGGCAGTGACCCGTTGGTGGTGGACGCGGGCGTCGACCCGCAGTGGGCGGCGGAGCAGGCCGCGCTCGGCGCGTTCGCCAACGCCGGGCAGATCTGCGTGGCGGTCGAGCGGCTCTACGTGCACCGGGAGGTGGCCGACGACTTCGTGGCCGCGCTGGTACGACGCGCCGAGGCGCTGCGGGTCGGGCCGGGCCGGGACCCGGGCACCGAGCTGGGCCCGCTGGTCGACCGACGGCACCGGGACCACGTGCACGGGCAGGTGGCGGCGGCGGTGGCCGACGGGGCGCGGGTGCGCACCGGCGGCGAGGTGCCGCCCGGCCCGGGGGCGTTCTATCCGGCGACCGTCGTCACGGACTGCCGGCACGACACGGCGCTGGTCCGCGAGGAGACGTTCGGGCCGGTCGCACCGGTGGTGGTCGTCGACTCGTTCGACGAGGCGTTGCGTTGCGCGGCGGACTCCCCGTACGGGCTGGCGGCCACCGTGTTGACCCCGTCGATGAGTCACGCGCAGCGGGCCTGGCGAGAGCTGCCGGTCGGCACCGTCAAGATCAACGCGGTGTTCGGGGGCGCGCCGGGCGGTGCCGCGCATCCGCGCCGGGCCAGTGGGCAGGGCTTCGGGTACGGCCCGGAGCTGCTGGACGAGTTCACCGCCACCAAGGCCGTGCACATCGAGGCGCCGGGCGGCGGGCACTGGTAGGACAGCACGGGCGGACGCAGGGGTGGCGCGTCCGCCCGTACCGCGTCGGTGGTGCTCCGGTGCGGCGCGGTCAGTTCCCGCGGGCCTTGCGGGTGGCGCGGTCGTTGGCTTTCTCGATGGCCGTGACCAGCTCCGGCTTGGTCATGCCCGACCGGCCGGGTACGTCGAGTTTGCGGGCCACCGACATCAGGTGGTCCTTGGTGGCGTTGGCGTCCACGCCACCCGCCGTGGGGGCCCGTCGTTCCGGCCCGCCACCGGCGGCCTGCTGGTCGCTGGGACCCTTGCGGCCCTTCGGCTCCCAGTGGTCGCCCACCTTCTCGAACTGGTGCTTCACCGCGGCGAAGGCGGTGCGGTGCGCCCGCTCCCCCTCACCGTAGGTCTCGACCGCCGAGTCGTGCGTCTTCTCCCAGGTGCGCTGCGCCTTATCCGGGGAGCGCCGCAGCGTGCTGGGCAGGTCTTCGCGCCCGGGCATCTCGTCCTCCTCCGTGTCGACAGGGTCACTGTGACCGTTCCCCGGTGACGCGGCGGCAAACCATAGCGGCGTCGGCCGGCCCGGGGGTGGGGTTTGTCGATTTACCCATCCGGGTACCGCCGGGCCAGGCCAGACCGGACGACCGGTCATCCGGCGGCCGGGGCGCAGGGAGCGGGCAATGACGACCACGGAGCCCGGTACCACCCTCGACGGCACAGCGGGCCGCCGGGTGCCGCGACGGATACGGCAGCTGAGCTGGCGGACCTGGCGTGGGGTGCTGGTCCGCAGTGTGCAGAACTTCGTCACCGACAACTGCTCCGACTGGGCCGCCGCGCTCACCTACTACGGCGTCCTGGCGCTCTTCCCGTCCGCCATCGTGGTGGTGGCGCTGGTCGGCCTGGTCTCCAGCGGCGAGCAGACCGTCGACACCGTTGTCGACCTGGCCAACCAGGTGGGCGCCGGGGCGGTGCTGACCGACGACAAGGACGGCGTGATCGGGGTGATCCGCGCCGTGGTGCTCGACCAGAGCAACCCGAAGCTGCTGCTGAGTTTCGGCCTGCTCGGCGCGCTCTGGTCCGCGTCGGGCTTCATCGGCGCGTTCACCAGGGCCTCGAACGCGGTGTACGGGGTGACCGAGGGCCGCCCGGTCTGGAAGCTCCGGCCGCTGCAGATCGGCCTGGCGGCGATCACGCTGGTGCTGCTCGCGGTGGTCGCTCTCGGCCTGATCGTCAGCGGGCCGGTCACCGACGCGGTCGGCGACCTGATCAACGCCGGCGGCCTGGCCCGCACCACGTGGAGCGTGGCGAAGTGGCCGGTCCTCGCCATGATCATGATGGTGCTGCTGTCCCTGCTGTTCTGGATCGCGCCGAACGTGCGCCAGCCCCGGTTCCGCTGGCTCACCCCGGGCGGCGCGGTGGCCCTGCTCTCCTGGGCGGCGGCCTCCTTCGGCTTCGGCCTCTACGTGGCCAACTTCGGCTCCTACGACACCACCTACGGCAGCCTCGGCGCGGCCATCGCGTTCCTGGTCTGGCTCTACCTGTCGAACTCGGCGCTGATGCTGGGCGTGCAGATCAACGCCGAGGTGCAGCGCGGGCGGCAGTTGCAGGGCGGCGACCCGGACCCGGAGGAGCCGGTGCTGCCGCCGCGCCGGCCGGCCGACGAGTGAGGTCCGTTCGGCGATGGTGTCCGGTTCGGCGCCGGGCCGAGGGCCGGTTCGTGGCCCGGTGCCGGTTTAGCGGGCGGGGTGCCGGGTAGCGCAGAAGGCATGGAGCGTGGCAACAGCAAGCACGGACCGAGGATCGACGAACAGATGAGTCAGGAGGTCAGCGGCCTGGTACAGGGGCCGGGGACCGGTGGCTCTCGAGTCGACGAGTTCCGGGTTCCGGAACCGGCCGGTGAGGACCAACCGGAGGCGACCACCGCCCCGGCCGGCGATACGCGCACCGGCGCCCCACAGGGGATGAGCTCGACGGACGTCGAGCAGCGCAGCCGGCTCGGCCGGTTCATCTCGATGAGCGCGCTGCCGGGTGACCGCCTGGTGCTCATCGCCAGCGCCCGCGAGAACGAGGCGCCCGACGACATCGTGGCGGCGCTGGAACGGCTGCCCGAGGGCACCGTCTACCAGACGGTCTCCGAGGTGTGGGCCGCGCTCGGCAACAAGAACGAGACGACTCGCTGGTGAGACGGATCGCCCCCGATCCACCAACCCACCAGCGGCTGAAGGAGGTTCCCCGATGAGTGGCGTTACCGAACACGTAGACGTTTCCGTGCCCGTCCGCACCGCGTACGACCAGTGGACGCAGTTCGAGGAGTTTCCCGAGTTCATGGAGGGCGTGCAGGAGGTCCGGCAGCTCTCCGACACGATGACCCACTGGACCGTGGACATCGCCGGGGTGAAGCGCGAGTTCGACGCGGAGATCACCGAGCAGCTCCCCGACGAGCGGGTCGCCTGGCGGTCCACCGGCGGCACCCAGCAGGCCGGTGTGGTGACCTTCCACCGCCTGGACGAGGACAAGACCCGGGTCACCCTGCAACTCGAGTTCGAGCCGCATGGTGTCGTCGAGCAGGCCGGCGACAAGCTCGGCATCGTCGACCGGCGGGCCAAGGGCGACCTGGAACGGTTCAAGACCTACATCGAACGGCGTGGTCAGGAGACCGGCGCCTGGCGCGGGCAGGTGGACCGCCCGCAGCCGTGACGCTGAGCGGTGACCGAGATGGCCGTCGGGGTTTCCCGGCGGCCATCGCCGCGTCCGAGCCTGTTTGCGATCATCGTGCCCGGGTACGGCTGGAGGTATGACCGACGACAGCATCAGGGTGTGGCGGGACGAGGAGCGGCTTCCGTTGGAGGAGTTGGAGCGCGCCGTGTCGGGCTCCAGCCTCGACGGGCAGGCCGACGACGTGACGGGCAACGACGCCGGCGAGGAAGCCGCGTTCGGGCACGGGGCGGCCGCGTCGGACCGCGAGGGGCAGGCCCGGGGCAACAGCCGGGAGGCCACCGACCCGCAGCGCGCCTACCGCCCGTCCACCACCGGCAGGACCGGGCCGGACGTCTGACCCGCGTTCCCGGGCCGGTCGGGCGCGGGCGGCTCGACGGCGGGTCGGCGCGTACCCCACTCGTGCAGCGCGATCAGTGCCAGCGCGAGCACCAGCAGCGCCGAGCCCAGCACCTGCACCGACGTGTTGCCGATCAGCACGCCCAGCCCGGCCGGGACGAGCGCCGCGCCGATGCCAGCGGCACCGATCTGCAGCCCGATGGCCCGGTCCGCGTGCGCCACCCCGACCCGTTCGGCGGTGGTGAGGGTGAGCAGCGGAAACACCGGCGCGGCGGCGAAACCGACAACGACCAGGCCGAGCACCGCCAGGACAGCCGGCCCGGGTACCGCGATCAGCGCCGCGCCGACCGCCATTCCGGCCAGGCTGACGCGCAGCACCAGCCCCGCCCCCAGGCGCTCGGCGACCAGACCCTGCACGACCCGGCCGACGAAGAGACTGCCCCAGTACGCGGAGACGCAGCCGCCGGCCACCGCCGCGCTCAGCCCGCGTCCCTCGGTGAGCAGCAGGAACGCCCACAGCCCGGCGGACACCTCGATCGCCACGTACAGCACGAAGGCGAGCGTCCCGGACCAGACCGCCGGCAGCCGCAGCGTCTCCCCGATCGGAACCCGGACGACCGGTGCCGACCCGCCATCGGTGGCGGAGAGCCCGGCCTGGACGGTCGTGCCCGCCTCGGTGCCGGCCGGGACGCCACGGTGCCAGGCCCGCACGGTGAGCGCGAACGCGGCGGCGAGGACGAGTTGGGCGGCGGCGATGATGCCGTACCCCCAGCGCCAGCCGAGCCCGGTGCTCAACACCGCGGTCATGATCAGCGGACCGATCGCCACGCCCAGGCCGAAGAAGGCGTGCAACCAGTTCATGTGGCGCGGCCCGAAGGCCCCGGCGGCGTACGCGTTGAGCCCGGAGTCGACAGCGCCGGAGCCGAGCCCGAGCAGCAGCGCACAGCCCACCAGCACCACCAGCACGGGGCTGGTCGCATAGCCGGTCAGCGCCAGGCTGGCCAGCAGGGTGCTGCCCGCGAGCAGCGCGCCCACGCCGACCCGGGCCAGCGTGAAGCCGGCCAGCACGCTGGAGGTGAGGTAGCCGACGGTGCCGGCGGTGAGCACCCACCCGACCGCCTCCGTCGGCACGTCGAAGTCGGCCCGGATCGAGGGCCAACCGACGCCGAGCAGACCGTCGGGCAGGCCGAGACTGACGAACGCGAGGTACGCGAGCAGGAGCAGTGCGGCGCGGGGGCGCGCGGGCGGGGTGGACACGACTCACCATCCTGCCGCAGGGGCACCCTAGCGCTGTCGGCACCCGACCGCTCGTGGCGCAAAGAAGTCGTGTCCGTACGGTTGGGAAAACGGACAGCTCATCCAGAATCGGCCGATCGGAGGACGGCAAACCGGCGGGTTCGCGTAAGAATTTCGGGATGCATCAAGGCTCCGGAATCCTCTCCACGCGTCAGCGCCGGCTCGCCTGGCTCGGCTTCCTGCTCGCCGCGCTCCAGGCCCCCGTGTCCGCCTGGCTCGTCACCGACGAGTCGTGGCTGTTCAGCCTCTGCGTCGCGCTGATGGTGGCCACCGTGATCATCGCCGACGACGCGGCGCGGCGACGCCCCGCCGACGCGACCAGCGACTAGGCCCCACCGCCCGGCCGGGCCTCGTGGCCTGGCTGGCCCCGGCTGCGGCGGCGTTCCTTCATCTCCGCCTCGTACAGGTGGCGCCGCCCGCCCACCAGTTCGTCGCGGGCCTGCTGATCCAGCTCCCGGAACAACGCGTGGTAGCCGTCGTCGAAGTCCTCGACGATCTGGAACGTCCATCGTCCGGCGATGACGTTGCGGCCGCGCAGTTCCGTGCCGATCCGGTCGGCGAGGTGCGGGTGACCGGCGGCGCGGAACTGCTCCACCGCGTCGTCGAGCATCAGGTCGGCATGGCCGATCAACTGGTGCATCGAGTAGAGGTGCCCCCGGGCCCGCTCCACACACTCCAACGCCTCACTCAGCTTGCCGAGCGCCGCGACGGTGGCGTCGCTGACCCCGTCCGGCCGCTGGTGCCGCTCGTCGGGTCCGTCCGTCCGCTGTCCCATCCGTGCCTCCGTGCCGTGTGCCGCTGTCTGTGGGTGGTTCTCCTGCTGCCCCGTCTGTGCCGGATCAACCCCCCAGGTCAGCGGCGATCGCCCCAGTGGCGCAGGCGACATCCACCGAGCGGACGAGGCCGACGTGGTGACCGGTCGGTTAGCCTCGGTCACCATGCGTGTGCCGTTCAACCGGGTCGCCTCCCGTACCGCCGTCGACTCGGCGCGGTCCACCCTGGCCGCCCTCACCGTCTCCGTGGGCACTGTCGGGCTCGCCGCCGCCGCCACGCGACCGGGGCTGCTGGCCCAGGTCGACCAGCACGCGGCGGCCGTTCGGGACAGCCTCGACGGTGACCGCACGCCGCTGACCTCTGCGGCGCTCGCCGGCTACGCCGAGGGCGTGCGCGCCGCCGCCCTGGAGCACGGGTGGACGCCGCCCAACGGGCCGGTGGACTGGAGCCACCCGGAGTGGCTGCTCACCCGCCTGCTCGCGGTCTGCGCGCTGGCGCGCGCACTCGACCGGGACTGACCCGACCCGCGAAGGGAGGGCGTCCCGCGTCGTACGCGGAACACCCTCCCCACCGTCGTGCCGTTACGCTCCGTTACGAACGGTACTGCTGGGCTTCGTCCACCCGAGGCATGGCCTGGGTGCGGTCACCCCCGCGGTCGGCCATCTGCCGCTCCACGTCACTACGCCCGGCCGACGCGGCCTGACGCTGCTGTTGCACCGCCCGGGCCTCCTGGGCCGCCCGGTGCAGCCAGCCGTCCCAGCGGTTCTGCATCGGCTTCACGAGACCACCGCCGACGCCGACGATCAGGATGCCGGCCACCGTGGCGAGCACCGCGATCAGCACCGGAGTGGTCACCGTGGTGGCGATACCCACCTGGTTCAGGGCGGCGATCACGCCGAGCGCGATGATGAAGATCGCCGTCAGATCGGCCAGGACCTTGCCGTACGAGAGCCCGCCCAGCGCCCCGGTGACCAGATCCCGCACCGCGTTGGCGATCGCCGCCGCCACCACCACGATGACGATCGCGATGAACGCACGCGGCAGCCAGGCCACCACGCCGCTGATCAGGTCACTGATCGCGTTGGGCCCCCAGACTCCGAAGGCGAACTGCAGCGTGAACAGCAGTACGGCGTAGTACGCCAGTCTGGCCAGAATGTCGCTGGCGTCGTACTTCGTTCTCTCCAGGGCCCGTTTGATGCCACCGCGTTCGACCGCCTGGTCGAAGCGCACCCGTTCCAGCACCGTATCCACGATCTTGAGGACGGCTCTGGCGATGAGCCAGCCGACCACGAGGATGACGATGAAGGCCACTGCCTTCGGGATGAAGAGCAGCACCGACCTCCAGGTGTCGGCGATGGCATCGCCGATGTCGGCCTGCCGGACCGCGAGGGTTTTCAGCATGATGTCCCTCCTGTCGCATGGACTGCGCCGGGCGCATACCCGGCAACCGGTCCGGCAGTCCGCGCAGCGCGCCGCGTTTTTTGCGACAGACCTCCGGACAGGGGCCCTGAACTGCCCGAACGGCCACCTCGACGGACGCGGCGACGGCCCGCCGCCGTGGTCGGATGCCTTTTCCGTCCGGCCGACTAGGCTGCGAACATGCCAGGAACGGTCGGACGGGTCCCCTCGCCAGCGACTCCGGGCCCGGACGCACCCACCGGGCCCGGCCCGGCTGTCGGCCTGCTGGCCCACGACTGGGCCGACACCCCGCTGGGCCCACCCGACGAGTGGGACGTCGCGGTGCGGGCCGTGGGGGAGATGATCCTCGCCTCGCCGATGCCGATGGCCCTGGCGTACGGCGACGATTTCGTCCTGCTCTACAACGCCGGTTACGCCGAGTTGCTGGGCAGCAAACACCCGAGCGCCTTCGGCCGCCCGGCCGCCGAGGTGTTCGCGGAGATCTGGGCCCTGCCCGGCGTCGGTGCGGTGATCGAGCGCTGCTACCGGCAGGGCGTGCCCTTCCTGGAGAAGGAGTCCACCCTGCCACTGGTGCGTGGGCACTCCGCGACTGTGGAACAGGCGGTCTTCACCAGGGGTTACTCGCCGGTCCGCGACAGCGCCGGGCAGATCGTCGGCGTGTTGACGGTGGCGGCCGAGACCACCCACGTCACCGGGCAGTTGCAGAGCCTCAGCGAGGTGGCCGCCGCGCTCGCCGGCACCCTCACCCTCGACGACGTGGCCCGGGTGGCGCTGCGGTACGCGATCACCACGTTCGACCCCGACCAGGCCGCGTTCGCTGTCGACGAGGGCGGCGGCGGCTGGCGCATGGTGCGTCGGGTCCGTGGCGAGTTGCTGGACGAGGCCGACGAGCGACTTCCCCCGCTCTGGCGGCGCGCGCCGGCGGACTGGCCGGCCCCCGTGGTGCAGGCGGCCCGCTCCGGCGGCCCGTCGTTCACCGGCGACGGGCAACCGCTGCGCGACACCGCCGTGGACCGCCACGACCAGAAGATCCGCGCGATGGCGGCCCTGCCGCTGGGCACCTCGGTGGTTCGCGGCGGGCTGGCGGTCGGCTACCAGGTTCCGCACACCTGGTCACCGGCCGAGCGGGCGCTGCTGGCCGCCTCGGCCGAGCTGATCGGTCAGGCCGCGGAGCGGGCCCGCCGGTTCGAGACCCAGCACGGCACGGCCCAACTGTTGCAGCGCAGCATGTTGCCGGAGCACCTGCCGGATCTGCCTCGGCTGCGGATCGCGGCCCGCTACGACCCGGGCGTGGACGGCAACGCGGCCGGCGGCGACTTCTACGACGCGTTCCTGCTGCCCAACGGCTCGCTCGGCGTGGTGCTGGGCGACGTCGCCGGGCACGACGTGCAGGCCGCCGCGCGGATGGGCCAGGTCCGGGCCGCGCTGCGCGCCCTGGCCCTGGCCGACCCGGCGCCCGACGTGGTCCTGGCCGGCCTGGACCGGCTGGTGACCAGCCTCGGCGCGGAGGCCGGCACCCACGAGCTGTTCGTGACGGTGGCGTTCGGGGTGATCGACGCGGAGCGGCGGGAGCTGACGCTGTCCAGCGCCGGTCATCCCGCCCCGCTGATCCGCCGCGGCGATCCGGACGGCCGGTTCCACGCCGAGTACGTCGACGTGCCCGCCGGGCCGCCGCTGGGGCTGGGCGGTCGGCCGGGCACCACGACCGTGGCGTTCCGTCCCGGTGACACTCTGCTGCTGTTCAGCGACGGGGTGGTGGAGCGTCGCCGGCAGAGCCTGACCGTCGGGCTGACCACGCTGAGCGACGCCGTCGCCAAGGCCGGCAGTGGTGACCCGCGCGCGCTCTGCGCGGTGGCCACCGCTGCCCTCCCCGGTGGCACCGAGGACGACGTGGCCGTCCTGGCTGTCGAACACGCCCTCAAGCCGAGTCGTTCGGCGAGCATGGAGGTGCCGGCCGAACCGACCGCGCCCAGCCGGGTGCGGCACTGGCTGACCGGCCAGCTCACCGAGTGGCAGGTGCCCGAGTCGGTGATCGGGGCGGCGGTGCTCTGCACCAGCGAGCTGACCACCAACGCGTTGCTGCACGCCGGCACTGCCGCCCGGGTGGAGATCGACCTCAGCGCCGAGCGGTTGCTCGTCTCGGTCGCCGACTCCGGCACCCGGGGCACCGTGACCCGGGCCCGTACCGACACGTTGAGCAGTCGTGGCCGCGGCCTCGGCCTGATCGAGGAGCTCAGCGACGCCTGGGGCACCGACCCGTCGGTGCGCGGTTCCACCGTCTGGTTCGAGATCCTCACGCCGCAGCCCTGAGACCAGCCCCGGGAGGGGCAGGAGGACGCCCATGGCCACCGATCGCCTCGCCGGAGTCCTCTTCGATGTCGACGGCACCCTGGTCGACACCACCTACCTGCACACGGTGAGCTGGTGGGAGGCGTTACGGCAGACCGACCAGCCGGTGCCGATGGCGGTGGTGCACCGCTCGATCGGGATGGGTTCGGACAAACTCCTCGACCACCTCCTCGGCCCGGAGCGGGACCGCGACGCCGACCAGAAGCTGCGCGACGCGCACGACACCCTCTACGCCGAGTACTGGGAACGGCTCACGCCGCTGCCCCGGGCGGCCGACCTGTTGCGGGCCTGCGCCGAGCGGGGGTTGCGGGTGGTGCTGGCCACCTCCGCCGCCGAGCACGAGGTGACGGCGTTGCGCCGGGCGCTGAACGCCGACGACGTGGTGGACACCGTCACCTCCTCGGCGGACGCGCGGGAGAGCAAGCCGGCACCAGACATTCTGGAGGCGGCGCTGGCGCAGTCCGGGTTGACCGCCGAGCGGGTGGTCTTCGTCGGCGACTCGGTCTGGGACGTCGCCGCGGCCGGCAAGTTGAACATCCCCTGTGTCGGGTTGACCTGCGGCGGCACCAGCCGCGGCGAGCTGGCCGGCGCGGGTGCCGTGGCGGTGTACGACGACCCGGCCGCGCTGCTGTCCGAACTGGCGGACTCGCCGCTCACCCGACCCCGGTGAGGATCGTTCCGGTTCACCGGCACCGACGCGCATAGCCGGAGCCCTTGCGGGGCAAGGTGTGTCACCACCTGCCCGCGCCTCGCGGGTGCGGCGGAGGGGTGGTGCCGTGGAGCCAGTTGATGTGGCGTTCGCGCTGGTGGGTGTGGGCGCTCTGCTCGCGGGCGTCCTGCCGCGGGTGCTGGAGCGCCGCCCACTGTCCATGCCGATCGCCTTTCTCGCCCTGGGCATGCTGGTGTTCCTGCTGCCTGTCGGGCTGCCGTCACCGGACCCGCTGGCCCACCCGGAGCTGGCCACCCACCTCACCGAGATCGGGGTGATCGTCGCGCTGATGGGCGCCGGCTTGAAGATCGACCGGCCGTTGAGTTGGCGGCGGTGGTCGTCCACCTGGCGGCTGCTGGTGATCGCGATGCCGCTGTGCATCGCGGCGGTGGCGGTGCTCGGCTGGTGGTGGGCGGGGCTGATGCCGGCCGCCGCGCTGCTGCTGGGTGCCGCGCTGGCCCCCACCGATCCGGTGCTCGCCGCCGATGTGCAGGTCGGCGAGCCGACCGACGTGGAGGATTCCGAGGACGAGGTCCGCTTCGCGTTGACCTCCGAGGCCGGCCTCAACGACGGTCTGGCGTTCCCGTTCGTATACGCCGCCATCGCCATCGCCTCGACCAGTCTCGCCCCGGGTGACTGGTTGGCCGAATGGTTCACGGTGGACGTCCTCTGGAAGGTCGGCATCGGCGTCGGCGGTGGGCTGCTGATCGGCTGGCTGCTCGGCAAGCTGTTCTTCCGCGCGCCCAGCGAGCTGCGGTTGGCCCGGCACGCCGAGGGCTTTTTGGCGCTGGCTGCCACGTTTCTGGCGTACGGGCTGGTGGAGGTGGTCGGTGGGTACGGCTTCCTGGCGGTGTTCGTGGCCGCCCGGGCGATCCGGGCCGCCGAGCGGACCCACGAGTTCCACTCGGTCCTGCACGACTTCGCCGAGCAGGTCGAACGGCTGCTCACCCTGGTGCTGTTGCTGCTGCTGGGCGGCGCGATCGTGGGTGGTCTGCTGGGCCCGCTGACCTGGCCGGCGGCCGCCGTCGGGCTGGCCCTGGTGTTCCTGGTGCGGCCGCTGATCGGCTGGTTGTCGCTGCGCGGCGCCCCGGGACGCCCGGCCGAGCACTGGGTCATCTCGTTGTTCGGCATTCGTGGCGTCGGCTCGTTCTACTACCTCGCGTACGCCACCACCAAGGCCGACTTCCCGCAGGCCGAGCTGCTCTGGGCGACCGTCGGGCTGGTGGTGCTCGTCTCCGTCGTGGTGCACGGCGTGACGGCGACCCCGGTCATGCAACTGCTCGACCGGGAGGGAGAGCGGACCTCCGACCCGGCCGAGCGGGACGCCGACGCCCGGCCGGTCGCCGCGGCCGGGCACGCCTGAGCAGGCACCTCAGGCCCGCCGCCCACGCCGGCTCAGCCCAGCCTGAGCGCTGCTTCAGCCCAGCCGGGCGGCCAGCGCGCGGCCGAGGTCCCGGCCGGAGCGCCAGGCGCTCTGCACCCGGGGCTTGCCGAACGCGTCACCGGCCAGGCCGATCCCGTCGGCGTCGAGGTGGTAGGTGGCGTCGGCGGTGGCGTGGGTCGGCTTCGCGTACGTCCAGCGGTGCACGTGCACGTCGACGGCCTGTTCGGGCAGCCCGAGCAGGTCCCGGACGGCCTGCTCGATCGCCGGCCCGGCCCCGGTGGGTTGGGCCAAATGCCCGGCCGCGAACTCCGGCACCGTGTGCGCGACCAGCACCGGCGCGCCGTCACCTCGTCGGTCGCCGTCGTCGCAGACAAGGTTGAGGACCGGGTGCTCGTTGACGAACGCCCCCCGGAAGTCCGGCCAGCGCCGGTGCGGGAACCGCAGCACCGCGGCCAGGGTCGGCGACCACCGCTGCGCCTGCACCACCCGGGTGGCGTCGGTCAGGGCCGGGTCGAGCAGCAGGGCGGCCTGCGGGCCCGGCATGGCCAGGACGACCGCCGCGCACGACTCGCCGTCCACGACCGGGCCGGGCTCCACGCCGAGCACCAACCGGTCGACGGTCACCGGCACCGCGCCGGCCAGGTGCTCGACCAGCGACCGCAGCCCACCGGGGGCGGCGAAGCGCATCGGCCCGGTCACCTCGTGGTTCCCGCTCCGGTCGTACGCCCGGAAGGTGTCGGTCCACTCGCGGACCAGCCCGGCGGCGCGCCACCGCTCGACCAGTGCGACGAAGTCCGGGTCGGTGGCGGTGAAGTAGGCGGCGCCGATGTCCGCAGGACGCCCCTGGAAGCGTTTGCTGGCCATCCGGCCGCCGCGGACGTGCCCCCGCTCCCTGACCCGCACGGGCACCCGGGCCCGGGTCAACTCGACAGCACAGGCCACCCCGGCGATGCCCGCCCCGACCACCACGACGCCCGACCGGTCCATCCGATGATCGTAGGCGGTGACCGACGGGCATGAACCACGACGATCGGGGTACTGGCACACCTGTTCGAAGAAAGGGTGATGATGATGACCGACCGCCGTAGCGAGGCCGACCAGAACGCCGCGATCAAGGACCCGGACGAGTGGGTCACCGGCGACGAACCGCCAACCGCCGCCCAGGAGTCCTACCTGAGCACGCTGGCCCGGGAGGCCCATGCCGACCTCCCGGACGACCTGACCAAGGCCGAGGCGTCCAAGCGCATCGACGAACTCCAGGCCGAGACGGGCCGGGGCCGGTAACCGGGGCGGTCAGGGGCGGGGCAGCGGGTGGAGCTGCACCTCGCTCAGCTCGCCCCTGTGCACGGTGGCCGTCAGGTAGGTGGCCTGGGGTTGGGCGCGGCGGTCGGTGGGTGAGCCCGGGTTGAGCAGGCGCAGCCCACCGGGCGCCACGCTGTCCCAGGGGATGTGCGAATGCCCGAAGACCAGCAGATCGATGTCGGGAAAGCGGGCCGCGCACCGCTTCTCCCGGCCGGTCCGTGGCCCGGTCTCGTGCACCACCGCGACCCGCAGACCGTCGAGCTCGACCCGGGCCACCTCGGGCAGCCGGGCGCGCAGCGCCGGGCCGTCGTTGTTGCCGTACACCCCGATCAGTCGGCGCGAGCGCGCGGTCATGGCGTCGAGCAGTGTCTCGTCCACCCAGTCACCGGCGTGCACCACCACGTCGGCCGCCTCGATGGCCGCCCAGAGGGGACCGGGTAGGTCCCGGGCCCGCTTCGGTACGTGGGTGTCCGCCGTGAGCACCAGCCGCATACCCGCATTGTCCCCCGGGCCCTGACCGTCCACCCGGCGACACGGACGCACCGGCGCCACCAGGAGCGCCGGGCGGCAGCAGCGACAGACCGGTGACGGCGCGGCTCAGCGGTCCACCGGGGAGAAGTACGCCGGGGGCATGCCGGTCTGCCGCACCGTCGGGTCCCGCTCGACGTCGGTCAGCACACCGGCCGCGTTGATCAGGCCGATGTGCGAGAACGCCTGGGGGAAGTTGCCCAGCTGCTCCCCGGTCAACGGGTCGATCTGCTCGGCGAACAGGCCGAGGTCGTTGACCCGCTCCGCCAGCCGCCGGAACAACTCGTGCGCCCGGTCCCGCTCACCGGCCAGCGCCAGGCAGCACACCAGCCAGAACGAGCAGATCAGAAACCCCGCCGGGTCGCCGTCCCAGCGCCGCAGCAGGCCGTCGTGGGACAGCCGCCGCTCCACCGCGCGGATCGTCGAGCGCATCCGCGGGTCGTCGGCCCGCAGAAACCCGACCAGCGGCATCACCAACACCGACGCGTCCAGGTCGTCGGTCTCGAAACTCCCGGTGTACGACTGGAGCCGCTCGTTCCAGCCCCGCTCGAGCACCTCCGCGCGCACCGCGTCACGGGCGGCCGCCCAGCGGGCCACGTCCTGCGGCTCGCCGAGCGTGTCACCGAAGCGGACCGCCCGATCCAGGGCGACCCAGCACTGCACCTTCGAGGACACGTGGTGGTGCTGGATGCCACGCTCCTCCCACATGCCCGCGTCGGGCAACGACCAGTCCCGCTCGGCCTGGTCGGCGAGCACCCGGAGCACGTGCCGCACCTCCGGGTCGAACGGCTCCAGCTTGTCGCGCATCAACCAGGCGGCGTCCATCGCCTCGCCGAAGATGTCGGTCTGCCGCTGTTGCCACGCGTCGTTGCCGATCACCACCGGTGGGCTGTCGCGGTAGCCGCCGAGCTGTTCCAGTCGGTGCTCGGTGAGGTCCCGCTCCCCCAGCACCCCGTACATGATGGGCACCGGCCGGTCGTCGACGCGACCCATCGCCCGGCCCAACCAGGCGAACTGCCGCTGCACCTCGTCCAGGCACGCGGTCCGCCACAGCGCCCGCAGGGTCAGGCTGAAGTCCCGCACCCAGACGTAGCGGTAGTCGTAGTTGCGGTCCCCGCCGAGCTTCTCCGGCAGCGACGTGGTCACCGAGGCCACCACCGCGCCGCTGGGCCGGTACGTCATGCCCTGCACCACCAGCCGGCTGCGCCGCACCTGGTCGGCGTAGAGCCCGTCGTACGGGTGCTCGTCCGACCAGGAGCGCCAGCCGGCGACGGTGTCGGCGATGGTCTGGTCGGCATCCGGCACCTCGGGCAGCGGGGCGTCGTAGGTCGGGGCGTACCCGAGGGTGAAGGTGTGTTTCGTGCCGGCGCGGGCGGTGAACGTCCCGGTGGCCTCGCCGTCGCCGGCGGTCAACCGCACGCTGCCGCGCAGGGTGAGTCGGGCGGCCCCGGCGATGGCCTCCAGCATGTCCTCCCGCTCGATCAGGTACGCGACGGTGCGGCCGTACTCGAAGCGCGGCCGGTAGTGCACCCGCATCGGCACCGAACCGGACAGCCCCTCCACCGAACGGACCAGCACCTGCGGCGAGTGCAGGCCGATGTCGTGACCGCGCGAGCCGGGCTCGAAGGCCAGCGCGTCGGTGAGCGCGACTTCCCCCTTCGCGGTGCGGAAGACCGTTCGCAGGACCAGGGTGTCGTCGAGGTAGCTGCGGTCGACGCGGTAGTCGCCCTCGGGCTGGATGGACCAGTGCCCGGCGTTGTCGTCGAGCAGCCGCGCGAACACCGACGGGGCGTCGAACCGGCCCGGGCACCACCAGTTCACCGAGCCCGCGGGGTCCACCAGCGCCGCGCTGCGCCCGTCGGCGAGGAAACCGTAGTCGCTGATCTGTCCGCTCTCCACCTGACTGCCTACCCGGGCAGTCAGGTGGCATTCCCCTGCCGCCGGGACGGCGCCGGCCGCGTTACCGGTCGGCCTGGCGGGGAACCCGGGGAGCTGACGAGGGAGGATGCTCATGACGTCAGCTTCGGGGCCGGCCGCCGCCTGGCGGCCCGGCACACAGGGTGGCGACCTGCTTCCATCCGGGCCGGCCGGCCGCCTGTCGACACCGGCCGGGGACGGCCACGGGCCGCAGACCGGCCCGCCGACCGTGACGATCGGCTCGTACCCGGACTATCCGAGCGCGCAGCGGGTCGTCGACTATCTGGCCGACAACCGCTTTCCGGTGGAGCACAGCGCCATCGTCGGCACCAACCTCACCCTGGTGGAGACGGTGCTCGGGCGGATGACCACCGGTCGGGCCGCTCTGCTCGGCGCGGGCACCGGCGCCTGGTTCGGGCTCTTCATCGGCCTGTTGTTCGGCATCTTCACCGTCGGCAACTGGCTGGCGGTGATCCTGGTCGGGCTGGTCATCGGTGCGATCTGGGGTGCCGTGTTCGGCGCTGTCGCGCATGCCATGACGGGCGGGCAGCGGGACTTCACCTCGGCCAGCTCACTGCGGGCCGGCCAGTACGCGGTGACCGTCGACGCCCAGCTCGCCGACCAGGCGCGACAGCTGCTCGGTCGGATGCAGATGCCCGGTTCGGCGGCGAACGCCCGCTGAGCGAACGATCGACCGGCCGTCCCGGCAGCACGCCGGGGGCGGCCGGTCAGTCGTGGTACGCCATCTCGCCGGCGCGCAGTGGCACGTCGACCCGGTTCTCCGGGGGCGCCAGCGGGCAGGCCCAACGGTCGTCGTAGGCGCAGCTGGGGTTGTAGAGGTAGTTCGCGTCGAGCCGGACCCGGTCGCCGGGCAGCAGCTCGACACCCCGGCCGAAGGTGCCCTTCACCGTGTCGGTGAGGTACCGCCCACCCCCGTAGCTCTCCCGCCCGCAGGTGCCGTCGCGCAGCGGAACGAACAGCCCACCCCCGTACGCCTCGATCCACCAGAGGGTCAGCGACCCCCACGTCGTCTCGGCCACCGCGACCCGCCGGTACGCGACCACCCCGTCCGGGCCGCCGGTGTCGATGCGCAGCTCGCCGCTGGCCGGGCGCAGCGGCGCCTCGACCACGGCCTCGGGATTGGGTGGGAAGTAACGCACCCCGGGAAAGCCGGGCCGCTGCGCCACGGGGATCGGGCTCTGCGGGTGGGTGGCGAAGAGTTCGTCGCGGCCGGCCCGGAAGCCGATCAGGTCGACGTCGGACAGGTACAGCCGGGCGACCCGCTCCCGCCAGTCGGCCAACTCCAGATCATCCACAGCACCGAGCCTATGCCGTGCCGCAACGGCAGCTCAGCGCGGTGGCCAGTTGGTGAGCACGGCGTCGAGGGCGTCCAGGGCGCGCGACCACGAGTCGTCGGTGGGGCGCGGGGTGTGCCGGAACCCGCCGGTCCGCTCCAGGCTCACGAACCCGTGGAACGTGCTGTGCATCATCCGCACCGCGTCGGTCTGGTCGGGCTCGGAGAGTCGGTAGCCGCGCAGGATCGCCCGGGTCATCTCGGCGTGCCGGACGCCCGCGCTCGCGGCGGCGGTCTCCGGGTCGAGGTCGATCTGCATGGCGGCGTACCGGCCCGGGTGCTCGCGCGCATAGTCGCGGTACGCGTTGGCGAAGGCCACCAGCGCGTCCTTGCCGGCCCGGCCGGCGAGCGCGTCGGCGACCCGGTCGGCCAGCTCCGCCAGCGCCAGCAGAGCGATCCTGACCCGCAGCTCGTGCGCGTTCCTCAGGTGGAAGTACAGGCTGGCGTCCTTCACCCCGAACTGGCGGGCGAGCGCGGCGACAGTCACGTTCTCCACGCCCACCTCGTCGGCCAGCTCGGCTGCGGCCAGCGTCAGGCGCTCGGCGGTCACTCCGGCACGTGCCATCCAACACACCCCTCTAGTTTTTTGCCTAGGAGGACTAGGCTGGCACCTATGTTAGCCCCAACCGAGTCCGCCATCCGCGCGTCGTTCGTCAACACCACCCAGGGCGAGGCGAAGCGGCTGGCCCTACCACATGATCTTGACGCGCGATCCTGGAGCGACCTCGACTTCCTCGGCTGGCGGGACCCCGCCGCGCCGCAGCGGGCCTATCTCGTCACCGAGACCGACGGCGAGCTGGTCGGCGTCGCGCTGCGGGTCGCACCGCAGCAGACCGGGCGGGTGCGACGCAGCATGTGCTCGCTCTGCCTGACCACGCACACCGGCGACGGCGTCTCGCTGATGACCGCGCGCAAGGCCGGTTCCGGCGGACGGCAGGGCAACTCGGTGGGCGTGTACGTCTGCTCCGACCTGGCCTGCTCGCTCTACCTGCGGGGCAAGAAGCACGCCGGGCCCCGCATGCACGAGACGCTGACAGTGGCGGAGAAGATCGACCGCACCACTGCCACCCTCACGGCGTTCCTCCGCAAGGTCACCGAGTGACGGTTTCGCGCCGACGGCGGTCGCCCGTCCCCGGTTAGCGGTCGGCGGCCGTCCGTCCCGGTTAGCGGTCGGTGGCGAGGCGGGCGTGCAGGTGCTCGTCGTAGCGGCGGCCGTCGCCGTACCGGTACGACTCGCGCAGGGTCCCCTCGGCCGGGTAGCCGGCCCGCTCCGCGACCCGGCAGGACGCCGGGTTGGCCACCGCGTGGCAGAGCTCCACCCGGTGTAGCCCGAGGTCCGCGAACGCCCAGTCGGTGAGCCGGACGACGGCGCGCAGCGCCACGTGACGCCCGCGCGCCGCCGGCGTCGTCCAGTAGCCGATGGAGGCGTCGCCGTGCCGGATGTGGTGCAGCGACACCGAACCCAGCAGGCCGCCGTCGACCGCCGAGGTCACCGCCAGGGAGGCGTGGTCCCCGGCGGACCAGTCGGCGCGGCGGCGCACCCAGAGCAGCGCCACCTCGTCGTCGATCAGGCCGTCACCCTGCGGGTTCCACTGGGCGATGGCCGGGTCACGAAGGGCGTCGCGCACCGCCGGAGCGTCCTCGTCCCGCCAGGGCCGCAGCAACAGCTCGCCGGCAGCGAGTTCCACGTGTTCCACGAGGCCGGAGTCTGGCACACCGCACGGCCTTCGCGCCGCCGGATTACCCCACCTTTACTTCAAAACTGCACGAGCCACCCGTGGGACGCGAGGAAAGTGACCCAGACAACGCCCAACCGCAGTAGTTAAATTTTGAAGTAGTGCTATCGTCGTGGGCATGACCGAGAGCCTGGACAGCACCCGAGAGGCCGCCTGGCGCGCCTACATCGAGGCCAGCCAGCGTCTCTACACCCAGTTGGAAGAGGAGCTGCGGGCCGACTGCGACCTCAGCTTCGCCGACTACCACGTGCTGGTCCTGCTCTCCGAGGCACCGGCGCAGCGGCTCCGGATGGGCGAGCTGGCCAGCCGGTTGATCTTCTCGCCCAGCCGCCTCACCTATCAGGTCTCCTCCATGCAGCGTCGTGGCCTGGTCAGCAAGGAGCCCTGCCCGGACGACCGGCGCGGCAGCGAGGCGGTGCTCACCGCGGCCGGGCTGCTCGCGCTACGGGAAGCCGCACCCCACCATCTGGCGTCGGTGCGCACCCATCTGATGGACGACCTCGACGACGCCGAGGTCGCCTGCCTCACCCGGGTCTTCGATCGGCTCGGCGAGCGCCTGCGGGCATCGCGGGACGGCTCGACCACCCCTGCCCCACGTTAGGAGCCTTCGACATGCCCGCGATCACCGTTGACAATGTTCTCGTCCTGCCCCGCCTGCCTCGACTCGACGAGGCCACCACGATCCGACCGGTCCGCACGGTGACCACCGCGCCCAGCGGCTTCGAGGGTGAGGGCTTCCCGGTCCGCCGTGCCTTCGCCGGGGTGTCGACCGCCGACCTGGACCCGTTCATCCACCTCGACCAGATGGGCGAGGTCGACTACGCGCCGGGCGAGCCCAAGGGAACACCGTGGCACCCGCACCGCGGCTTCGAAACCGTCACGTACATCATCGACGGCGTCTTCGACCACCAGGACTCCAACGGCGGTGGCGGCACCATCACCGACGGCGACACCCAGTGGATGACGGCGGGCAGCGGCCTGCTGCACATCGAGGCCCCACCGGAGCACCTGGTGGTCAGCGGCGGGCTCTTCCACGGCACCCAACTGTGGGTCAACCTGCCCCGCTCGGCCAAGATGAACCCGCCCCGCTACCAGGACATCCGGGGGCGCGAGTCGGCGCTGCTCACCACGCCTGACGGCGGCGCGCTGATCCGGGTCATCGCCGGCGAGGTCGCCGGGCACCGCGGCCCGGGTTCGACCTTCACCCCGATCACCATCACGCACGTCACCGTGCAGCCGGGCGCGCAGGTCGACCTGCCCTGGCGCCCCGACTTCAACGCCCTGGTGTACGTGCTGGGCGGTCGCGGCACCGTCGGCGCCGACCGGCGGCCGGTGCGTACCGGCCAGCTCGCGGTGCACGGCCCGGGTGACGCGCTGCGGTTCGGCGCCAACACCACGCAGGACAGCAACACCCCGGCGCTGGACCTCTACATCATGGGTGGTCAGCCGATCCGGGAGCCGGTGGCACAGTACGGCCCGTTCGTGATGAACACCCGCGACGAGCTGCTCAAGGCGTTCGAGGACTTCCAGGCCGGCCGCCTCGGCGTTATCCCCACCGAGCGGCTCCCGCACACCGGCGGCCAGGGCGCCCGGCCCTGACCACGATCGACCACTGAGATCGGCGCCGACGCCTCCGGTTCACCCCGGGGGCGTCGGCGCCGCCTCAGGAGACCGCAAAAATCCCGGCGACACCCAGAATCACCATCACCAACACCGCTACCAGCGCACCCCGCTCGCTCTCCACCGCCGGCTCGCGGTTCTCGGTCATGGGGTTCGTCGTGTCGCGGGGCATCGTGTGGCCTCCTCGGCTGTTGTCGCGTCACTTGCGATGGCGTTGGCCAGGTCACCGCTCGGTTCGCCTGGCGTGCGGACCCGCGGCGGGGGTCCTACCGTGAGGACGTTGCCGACCTCCAGGAGGGCTGGACGGTGCCGTTGCAGGACTGGTTTCTCACCGCTGAGGAACGCGCCAACCCGGTCTCTGGCATACCCGTGTGGACCACGGGAAACCTCGCTGAGCCGTTGATTCACGGTGCCGCCTACTTCGACCGGCTGGTCGACGAGGTCGAGGCGCTGGGCGCCGGGGACCACCTGTTCTTCACCGACTGGCGGGGTGACCCGGACCAGCGGCTGCGCCCGGACGGCCCGACCGTGGCCCAGCTCTTCGCGCAGGCCGCCCAACGCGGCGTGGTGGTCAAGGGGTTGATCTGGCGGTCGCACCTCGATGTCCTGGCGTACAGCGAGGCGGAGAACCGCGACCTCAGCGAGACGATCTCGGCCGCCGGCGGGGAGGTGCTGCTGGACCAACGGGTCCGGCGCGGCGGCTCGCACCACCAGAAGCTCGTGGTGCTGCGACACCCGGGCGCACCCGAGCGGGACATCGCCTTTGCCGGCGGGATCGACCTGTGCCACAGCCGCCGCGATGACGCCGCGCACCACGGGGATCCGCAGCCGGTGCAGATGTCCCAGCGGTACGGGCCCAATCCGCCCTGGCACGACGTGCAGCTCGCGGTGCGCGGTCCGGTGGTCGGCGCGTTGGACACCCTGTTCCGGGAACGCTGGACCGACCCGATGCCGCTGGACTCGGAGAACCCGATGGCCTACCTGCGGGATCGGCTGCGCGGCTCGGACCTGCGCCCCGACCCGCTGCCCGAGCAGCCGGCGGATCCGCCGCCCTGCGGTCCGCACCAGATCCAGGTGCTGCGCACCTATCCGGCCGTCCGTCCCCGTTACTCGTTCGCACCGGACGGGGAGCGGACCGTGGCCCGGGGTTACACCAAGGCGGTCCGTCGTGCCCGCCGACTCATCTACCTGGAGGACCAGTACCTCTGGTCGGCCGAGGTCGCCGACCTGTTCGCGCACGCGCTGCGGGACAACCCGGAACTGCACCTGATCGCCGTCGTTCCCCGCCACCCGGACGTGGACGGCAAACTGGCGTTGCCACCGAACATGGTCGGGCGCGAGCAGGCGCTGTCGCTGTGTGAACGGGCCGCACCGGACCGGGTGCACGTGTTCGACGTGGAGAACCAGGCCGGCGGCCCGGTCTACGTCCACGCGAAGGTGTGTGTGGTCGACGACGTGTGGGCCAGTGTCGGCAGCGACAACTTCAACCGGCGGTCCTGGACGCACGACAGTGAGTTGTCCTGTGCGGTGCTCGACGAGACGCCGGACCAGCGGGAGCCCACCGACCCGGCGGGGCGGGGCGACGGCGCGCGCAGCTTCGCCCGGGACCTGCGACTGCGGCTGTGGCGCGAGCACCTGGACCGTGACCCGGACGGCCGGGACGACGCGGACCTGCTGGACCCGGCGGACGCCGTCGCGGCTGTCACCGCCGCCGCCGACGCGCTACAGCAGTGGTACGACGACGGCCAGGTGGGTGACCGGCCGCCCGGGCGACTGCGCCCGCACCGCCCCGAACGGCTGCCGTGGTACACCAGGGCGTGGGCGCTGCCGATGTACCGGTTGGTCTACGACCCGGACGGCAGGCCGCTGCGCGCGAGACTGGCCGGCACCTGGTGAAGCGGCCGGGTGGGCTCGGGCGCGGGGGCCCGGTACACGTTCAACCCACCGGGGTAGGCGAACGACGAGCGGGGTGAGTAGTAGCCGAAGCCGATGGTCAGCGGGTTGGCCGGGCGCAGCGCGTACATCGGGTGGCCGCGCTGGAGGAACTCCACCGACTCGATCTCGAACGGGGCGACCGGCTCGGCGACGAACGGGTAGGCCGAGCTGAGCAGTTGGCCGTCGCGTCGGGTGAAGTAGCGGTGGTGCCCGCTGCTGATCGCGTGCCCGGTCTCCCCCACCCGGCACCGCGCCTGGATCACCGTCGTGCCGTCGATCTCCGTCTCGGCGAGCAGGTCCTCTCCGGTCACCTCGATCCGGGTGCGCCCGGCGAACACCGGCGCGCCGCGGGCGACGGCGTACTCACGGACCAGTCGGCTGGAGGCCACGTAGTGGGTCCACCAGCCACCCGCGTTGAGGCCGCCGGGCGCGTCGACGCCCAGCAGCGAGACACCGAGGTAGGTCAGCGAGTACGCGCCGAAGCCGGAGGTCTGCGTCTCGTCGTCGACGACGTACTGATTGAGGAAGACCTGCCGGTCGGGGCGGGGGCTGAGCCCCGGCGGGACCAGGGCGGCGACGGCGTCGGGATCCGCCGGCAGCCAGCTGAAGTAGAGGGTGCGGCTGTTCACGACGAGCTGGGGAGCGGTTGGATCGAGCACGGTGCCTCCGAACCGGGTGTGTACAGGCGACGCTACGGCCGGTCCCGCCAGCGGGACAAGGACGGATAGTCGACACTCCGGCCGACTTGTCGGATTTCGTGTTGACCAGTCGCCGAGGCCCGGGGGCCGATCGGTGGAGCCGGTCGGACGACCGGGCAGCGCTTCTGCGGCGAGAAAGCGGGTAAGGCTCCTCACAGCGACCTCAACTTCCCGCCTGTTTGCCTGTTTTGTTACTCGACATCCCTTAAGTACATCAACCTTTCGGCTAGATTTCGGGGAGACGATCAGGTTAAGGTGACTCCCGAACGGCCCATTGGAACTTAAACCAAAGCGTCACGTCTCTTTGTCCGTGGACGAGGTGCAGGGAGGACCACCCATGACCGCGCCAACGATCACCGAGCAGCCGAGCACCGCCGCCAAGGCGAGCGCCAAGCTCGACCCGCGCGCTCTCACCGACAGCGCTGCCGACGTGCTCAACGCGATGGCGGCGCTGCCCGCCAACCACCCGTCGCGCCCCGCGCTGCGAGACCGGGCGATCGAGGCGTGGCTGCCGCTCGCCAACCACCTGGCCCACCGCTACAGCGGGCGCGGCGAGCCGAACGACGACCTGGCGCAGACCGCCGCGATCGGCCTGATCAAGGCCATCGACAAGTTCGACCCCTCGCGCGGTGTCGACTTCGCCGGTTACGCGATCCCCACCATCATCGGCGAGCTCAAGCGCCACTTCCGCGACCGCACCTGGGACATCCGGGTGCCCCGCCGGCTCCAGGAGCTGCGGCTGGCCATCTCCGACGCCAACAGCTCGCTCCTGCAGACCCTCGGCCGCTCGCCGACGGTCGCCGACATCGCCGCGCACCTCAAGCTCACCGAGGAAGAGGTGCTGGAGGGCCTGGAGGGCGCCCGCGCGTACAACGCGGTGTCGCTGTCCACCCCGACCGGCGACGGCGAGCGCGCCACCGAGCTGGGCGACATGCTCGGCGGCGAGGACAGCGAGTTCGAGCTGGCTGAGCTGCGGGTCGCCCTCGGCCCGGCACTGGCCACCCTCGACGAGCGCGAGCAGAAGATCCTCACCCTGCGCTTCTACGGCAACCTGACCCAGTCGCAGATCGCCGACCAGATCGGCGTCTCGCAGATGCACGTCTCGCGGCTGCTGACCCGGGCGCTGACCAAGCTGCGCGGCCAGCTCGACGGCACGTACTGACCAGCTGACGGGAGGGGAGGGCCGGGTCCGTGGACCCGGCCCTCCCCTCTGCCCGCTCCTGTCACGCGTGCGTGACAGTTCGACCGCGGGGCGTAGCGGTGAACCCCGTCAGGGCGCGACCGGCTCCCGCCACATCGGCCAGAACGGCGTGCCGTCGGGCACCCGGAACGGCTCGCCGGCCAGATAGCCGTGCTTCGCGTACAGGTCCCGGCTGCGCGGGCTGCTCGCCTCCAGGTACGCCGGCATCCCGTTGGCGTCCAGCCAGGCGTGGTGGTGGCGCATCAACGCGCTACCCAACCCCTGCCCCTGCCGGTCCGGCCGGGTCGCCAGGAAGGCGAGGTGGTGGTGATCCGGATGCGGATGGTTCGCCGCGAACAGCTCGTCGAGGTGCTGGAACCGGTCGGTCCACTCGCCGCAGGCGGCAGCCAGTCGGGCGTCGTAGTCCGCCGGCGGCGGCGCCGGCTCGCCGACCGACGGAAACCAGACGGCGACCGAGGCGCGATCCGCCGTGGCGTGCACCATGCCGTGCCGCATCGCGTGCCCGACCAGGATCTCGAAGTCCCCGGCCAGCACGGCCTCCCGCTTACTCGCGTCCGGGACCAGCCACGTCGTCACCTCCAGGACGGTGAACGCCTCGGCGATCCGACCCGCCACGAGGCTGGTCTCCTCCGGTCCGAGCCGCTCGATGACCACGCTCATCGGGTCACCTCCACGGCGGCCGGCGGCGGCGACGTGACGGCGGCGGCGGCGCTCGCCGCGCCCAGGCCGATCCGGGCGTACGTGTCCGGACGGTTGCTGCGCAGCAGCAGGGCCCAGCCGATGCCCAGCAGGGCCGCCACCGGGTACGCGGCGGGCAGCGCCCAGCGCAGGGTGGAGTCCGGGGAGACGCCGAGCAGGTTGGCGAAGTTCGACACGGCCAACCAGATGATCACGAAGAGCGCGATGGTGGCCAGGCCGGGCGCGATGGCCCGCCGCCAGAGGTTCTCACCGCTGGCCGAGCGGGCGAAGTAGGCGATCACCGCCACCGAGGTGGTGGCGATCAACAGCAGGACGCCGAAACCGCCAGTGGTGCCGACCCAGAAGAACAACTGGACCACCGGGTCCCAGTCGTTGATCGCGTACAGCAGGATGACCAGCAGCCCGAGGACGCTCTGTGCCACCGAGGCGGCCCGCGGTGCCCCGGTCCGGGCCGAGGTCTGCCCGAACACCGCCGGCAGCACCCGCTCCCGACCGAGTGCGAACGTGTAGCGGGCCGTGGTGTTGTGGAACGAGATCATCGCGGCCAGCACCGAGGTCAGGAAGAGCACCTGCCCGATGGTGACCACGGTGTCGCCGAGCTGCGCGGCGGCCAGGTTGAAGATCAGCTCGATGCTCTGCTCGCCGGCCGCGGCGACGATCTGGTCCTGCCCGACGGCGACCGTCATGGTCCAGGACGACAGCGCGTACAGCCCGGCGATGATCGCCACCGAGAGGTAGGTGGCCAGCGGCACCGTCCGCTTCGGGTCCTTGCTCTCCTCGCTGAAGACCACCGCCGACTCGAAGCCGACGAAGCCGAGGATGGCCAGCACCAGCACCGCGCCGACGCCGGGCACGAAGAGGTTGTCCGGCGAGAACGAGGCGAAGCCGACCTGACCGTCGGCCGGGTTGCTGATCTGTCCGAGGTCGAAGACGAGGACCACCACGATCTCGGCGACCAGCAGCGCGGCCAGGACCATGCCGTTGAGGTCGACCCGGAGCAGGCCGAGCAGGCCGACCAACGCCCAGGCCACCAGGGCCACGACGGCCCAGTGCGGGTGCCCCCCGAAGAGCCGGTCCAGCACCGGCTGGGCCGCCGCCCCGATGGTGCCGTACAGCCCGACCTGCAATGCGTTGTACGCGATCAGCGCGACCCAGGCGGCGCCCACGCCGGCCGGTCGGCCGAGACCCCGGGAGATGTAGGCGTAGAAGGCGCCGGCGTTCTCCACCCGGCGCGACATCGCCACGTAACCCACCGAGAAGAGCGCGAGCACCGCGGCGATCAGCAGGAAGGCCAGCGGGATTCCGGTCACCCCGATGACGCCGTAGCCGGTGGTGACGACGCCGGCCACCACGGTCAGCGGCGCCGCGGCGGAGAGGACGAAGAAGATGACCGACGGGATGCCGAGGCGACCTCGGGCCAGGGCTTCGGAGACGTTGCTGGGTCGGTCGACTGTCGATGTCGGGGGCATACGACTACTCCGGTTGTCGAGGGGAGGGTTGGGGGTTACCGGGACGGGTCAGGGGATGCCGCGCAGCACGGCGGCGCCGACGGCGGCCTCGGTGTGCCCGACGAGTTCCTTGAGCGGGGCCGGCAGCGCGGGGATGAGGACGTTCAACCGGTGGTGGGCCCGGGGGCCGGCGCTCCACAGCACCTCGCGGGTCAGCCCGGCGGCCACGACCAGGCCGAGCAGCAGCGCGTCCGGCACGCCCGGCGGGTCCGGCCGGTCCAGCAGGGCCCGCAGCCGGGTGGCCGGCCAGGCCACCGCGTTGAGGTCGATCGGCAGGTAGGTGACTGTGGTACGCAGCAGCCGGCGGCTCTCCTGCCGGCGCAGCACCCCGGCGCGGGCCAGCCGCTCCCCCACCGAGGTCGTCGCGCTCTGCGCCAGGAAGCTCAGCCAGGTGTTCAGTTCCCGGTGCTGCGACTCGCCGACCAGCTGGTCCAGCACGGTGTGCGCCAGCGCGTCGGCCGGCGGGCGACGGTCGATGACGGTGACCTGCCCGCCCAGCACGGTGATGTGTCCATACAGGATCAGCTCGCCGAGCAGCCCGCCGGCGAGCCCGAGCCCCGTCGCCGCCGGGTGCAGTTTGGCCTTGCCGCGACTGTCGTTGTGTGCGATCAGGAAGAACTCGTCGGCGATGAGCAACGGTCCTCCCGCACAGGTGTGTCCACAGTGATCGCGACCGGGAAAGGATGCACCGACAGCTACTGCAACGCAACTCCCAGATTTGAAAGTTGCACTCCGTGCAGGCGCGACCTGCGAATCTGTCGTGGCAGACTCGGACGGTGACCGCCACCCCCGCCATCCGACCCGCTGCCAGCCCGACCGTCCGGCGACGCCGCATCGCGCGGGAACTCCGCCAACTTCGGGAACGCGCGGGCATGACCCTCGATGTGGCCGCCCGTCAGCTCGACATGTCGAAGAGCAACCTCTCCCGGATCGAAACCGCGCAGATCGGCATCAAGCCACGCGACGTCCGGGCCGCCCTCGCGCTCTACGAGGTGACCGGTTCGGATGCCGAGGCGCTCATCGAGATCGCCCGAGGTGCCCAACAGCGGGGCTGGTGGCAGAACTACAGCGACGTGCTCCCCGAGTGGTTCGAGTTCTACGTCGGGCTGGAGGCCGAGGCGGCGACGCTGCGCACGTACGAGGCCGAGTCGGTGCCCGGACTGCTGCAGACCGAGGCGTACGCCCGGGAGATCTTCCGGCGTACCGCTGGTGAGGACGGGTTGGAGCGCAAGGTCGCCGCCCGACTGCGCCGGCAGGAGGTGCTGCGCCGCGACGACCCGGTCGACCTGTCGGTGGTGATCAATGAGGCGGTGCTGCTGCGCCCGGTCGGCGGCACCGCGGTGATGGCCGAACAACTGGTCCACATGAGCCGGATCGCACAACTACCCAACGTGACAATTCAGGTACTTCCGTTCGCGGCCGGCGGACATCCGGCGATGAGCACCCCGTACGTGATCCTCCACTTTGCCGACGCCGGCGACGCGTCAGTGGTTTACCTGGATAACCTCACGATGGGGCTGGCTCTGGAGGAAGCCGATCATGTGCTCGGGTATAGCCTTCTGCACGAGGAGCTGTGCCGGATGGCGCTCGATCCGGCGGCGTCGTTGACCCGTCTTGAGCATGCTTCTCGTAACTTTGCGTGACCGCTCCTGCGGCACGCCGACGCAGACGAGAGGTACCGCGGATGACGGCGTACGACCTGACCCGAGCGGACTGGCGCACCAGCACGCGCAGCAGCGGCAACGGCAACTGCGTGGAGGTCGCGACAGTCGACGGTCAGGTCGCCGTCCGGGACAGCAAGGACCGCTCCGGCCCGGTGCTCGCCTTCGGTGCGGCGCCCTGGCAGGCCTTCGTACGCGGCGTCGGCGAGGTCCGTCGCCCCTGACCCACCCGGGCCGGTGCGAGACTGGGCCGTGCTCTCCGACGTAACCCTCGATCTGCCGGTCCGTCCGGTGCTGCCGGCGCTGGTCGCGGCACTGGACGAGGCCGGCGCCGGCGTGCTGGTGGCCCCGCCGGGCACCGGCAAGACCACCCTCGCGCCGCTGGCGGTGGCCGACCGGGTGACCGGTCGGGTGGTGATCGCCCAGCCTCGCCGGGTGGCGGCGCGGGCCGCTGCCCGGCGGATGGCCGAGCTGCTCGGCGAACGGGTCGGTGAGCGGGTCGGCTACGCGGTACGCGGCGAACGCCGGGTCGGCCCGGCCACCCGGATCGAGGTGGTCACCACCGGCCTGCTGGTCCGCCGGCTGCACCACGACCCGGAGTTGCCCGGCACGGGTGCCGTGCTGCTCGACGAGTGCCACGAACGCCAACTCGACGCCGACCTCGCGCTGGCCTTCACCGTGGAGGCGCGCGCCACCCTCCGGCCGGATCTGTGGCTGCTGGCGATGTCGGCGACCCCGGACACCGACCGGTTCGCCGCGCTGCTGGGCGGGCCCACCCCGGCCCCGGTGGTCCGCGCCGACTCAGCATTGCATCCGGTGCAGCGGGTCTGGGCGCCCCCGGCCCGCCCGATCGCCGCGCCCGGGGCCGGGCCGGTGGACCGGGCCCTGCTCGACCACGTCGCCGCCACCGTCCGGCGGGCGCTGCGCGAGCACGACGGCGACGTGCTGGTCTTCCTGCCCGGGGCCGGCGAGATCGCGGCGGTCACCGGCCGACTGACCGACCTGCGGGACACTGTCGCGCTCCTGCCCCTGCACGGCCGTCAACGCGGCGCCGAGCAGGACGCCGCCCTGCGCCGCGCGGACCGACGGCGGGTCGTCCTGGCCACCGCGTTGGCCGAGACCAGTCTGACCGTCCCGGGCGTGCGGATCGTGGTGGACGCCGGGCTCTCCCGGGTGCCCCGGATCGACCTGGCCCGTGGGTTGGGCGCGCTGGTCACCGTGCCGGTCTCCCGGGCCGCCGCCACCCAACGGGCCGGCCGGGCCGGCCGGGAGGCCCCCGGGTACGTCTACCGCTGCTGGTCGGCGGCGACCCACGAGCGGCTGCCCGCCCGCGCCGAACCGGAGATCGCCACCGCCGACCTGACCGGTTTCGCGCTGGAGCTGGCCGCCTGGGGCCGACCGGACGGCGTCGGGCTCGCGCTGCCCGACGCGCCGCCGGCCGCCGCGATGACTGTCGCCCGGGACACCCTGCGGACCCTGGGCGCCGTCGACACCGACGGTCGGATCACGGCACGGGGGCGGTCGATCGCCGCCGCCGGGGCGCATCCGCGGCTGGCCCGGGCGCTGCTCGACGGTGCCGGCCGGGTCGGCGCCGACCGGGCCGCCGAGGTGGTGGCGGTGCTCGCCGAGGAGAGCGCGGCCGGCCCCGGTGACGATCTGGTCGCCGGTTGGCGTCGGCTGCGCACCGGCGTGGACGCGGGCGCGACGGCCCGCTGGCGTGCCGAGGTACGCCGGCTGCGCGCCGCGCTGCCGACCGGTGCCCCGGCGACGGGTCGCGTCGACGGCACCGGCGACCGCGGCGCGGGTGGGCTGAGCGACGACCTCGCCGCCGGGCTGCTCGTCGGTCTGGCGTACCCGGAACGGTTGGCCCGGGTGCGGCGGCCGGGCGGTTCGGCGTACCTGATGACCGGCGGGACCGCAGCGGAGCTGGCCGCCGGCTCGGGGCTGGCCGGGTCCGACTGGCTGGCGGTCGCGGTCGCGGACCGCACCCCCGGCGCGCCGTCGGCCCGCATCCGCCGGGCCTGCCCGGTGGACGAGGCGACGGCCCGGGAGGCGGCCGGCCCGCTGCTGCGCACCGACCGCGAGGTCGGCTGGTTCGACGGGGACGTGGTGGCCCGGGAGGTGACCCGGCTGGGCGCTATCGAGCTGGTCCAGAAACGGCTGGACCGGCCGGACCGGGCGGAGGTGGCCGCCGCGCTGCTCGCCGGCCTGCGTCAGGACGGCCTCGGGCTGCTGCAGTGGACGCCGGCGGCGCGGGCGCTGCGGGAGCGGCTCGCGTTCCTGCGGCACCACCTGGGTGATCCGTGGCCGGAGGTCGACGACACCTCGCTGCTCGACGCCGCGCCGAGCTGGCTGGGCCCGGAGCTGGCCGCCGCGCGACGCCGGGCCGACCTGGCCCGGGTGGACGTGCCGTCGGCGCTGCGCCGGCTGCTGCCCTGGGCGCAGGCCGCCCGCCTGGACGAGCTGGCCCCGGAACGGATCGACGTCCCCAGCGGCTCCCGGATCCGGCTGGACTACGGCGACCCGGCCGCGCCGGTGCTCGCCGTGAAACTGCAGGAGACGTTCGGCTGGCCGGCGGCCCCCCGCATCGCCGACGGTCGGGTGCCGGTGCTGCTGCACCTGCTCTCCCCCGCCGGCCGGCCGGTGGCGGTCACCGCCGATCTGGCGTCGTTCTGGCGCACCGGCTACCCGCAGGTCCGCTCGGAGCTGCGCGGGCGCTATCCCCGGCACCCGTGGCCGGAGGACCCGGCCACGGCGACGCCCACCCGGCACGCCACGCCACGTCGGCGCTGAGCGCCGGCCTACTCCTCGACCACGTCGGCCACCACGACGGTGACGTTGTCCGGCGCGCCGGCGTGCAGGGCCAGGTCGATCAGTTTGCTGGCGCAGGCGCCCCGGTCCGGATAGCCGCCGAGCACCTCGGTGAGGGTGTCCGGGCGGACCACGTTGGAGAGGCCGTCGCTGCACAACAGCCACCGGTCGCCGGCCCGGGGCACCATCGTCGCGTACGACGGGGAGACCTCGTCACCCTGCAGGGCCTGGGTGACCACTGCGCGGCGCGGGTGGCTGCTGGCCTGGTCGGCGGTGATCACACCCTGGTCCACCAGCATCTGGACGAACGTGTCGTCCCGGGTCACCTGCTTGAGCACGCCCTCACGGAACAGGTAGGCGCGGGAGTCGCCGACGTGCGCGAGGGCCAGGCAGCTGCCGGTACGGGCGAAGAGCAGGGCGGTCAGCGTGGTGCCCATGCCCTGGCGCTCAGGATCCTCGGCGACCGCCTGCCGGATCCGGGAGGTGGCCAGCGCGATGCCGCCTTCCAGCGCGGCCACCAGGGCGTCCTCGGGTGTCTCGACGTCCAGCGGGGCGACCGCGTCGATGGTGAGGGCGCTGGCCAGGTCGCCGGCGGCCATCCCGCCCATGCCGTCGGCGACGGCGACGAGCCAGGTGCCGGCGTGCAGGGCGTCCTGGTTTCCGCTGCGGATCAGCCCACGGTCGCTCGTTCCTACGGAACGCAGCTTCAGGGTCATGGGAGGCAGCCTGCCAGGCGAAGGGCGCAGTTGTCTCTAGGAGATCAGGACGACGGCGCGTGGCGCGGCCAATCTCACGTTCGGGTGGCAGCGCGTCGCGGAGCACCCGCCGGGGTGACCGCCCTCGTCGCACGGCGGAACCCATCCAATCAGATCAATTGACATGAGGTACCGACGCTGGAAACATCGAGCCGACAACTGGGAGCGCTCCCAGGATTCGTCGCCCCACAGTGCCACCACCACGTCCCACTTCCCGTCCCGGAAGGACTCCCCGTGACGCCATCCCGACGCCGCCTCCTGTTGGCTGCGGCGACCACTCTGGCCCTCACCGGCGCGGGCGCCGGCGCGGCCCACGCCGACCCACCACCGGACGCCCCCGAGCAGATCGACAACGGCGACTTCAGCGCCGGGGTGAGCCCCTGGTTCTCCTTCGGCACCGGCCCGCTGGCGGTCACCGACGGCCGGCTCTGCACCACCGTGGCGGGCGGGCTGGCCAACCCGTGGGACGCCGGCATCGGCCAGGACGGCGTACCGCTGATCGCCGGCGCCGAATACACCCTCGGCTTCGATGTCTCCGCCACCCCCGGCGCCGCGGTCAAGGCCGTGTTGCAGCTCGGCAGCGCCCCCTACACCACGTACGCGGCGGTGGACGCCACGGCGACCGGCACCGCCCAGCGGGTCGAGCAGACCTTCACCGTCCCGGACACCAACCCCAACGCCCAACTGATCTTCCAGGTCGGCGGTGCCGCCCAGGCGCAGACGATCTGCCTGGACGACGTCTCGCTGCGCGGCGGCGAGCCGCCCGAGCCGTACGTGCCGGACACCGGGCCACGGGTGCGCGTCAACCAGGTCGGCTACCTGCCTGGCGGCCCGAAGAACGCCACAGTCGTCACCGAGGCCACCGAAGCGCTGCCCTGGCAGCTGCGCAGCGCCGCCGGCGCCGTCGTGGCCAGTGGCACCACCACCGCTCGCGGTGTCGACGCCGCCTCCGGGCAGAACGTGCACACCGTCGACTTCTCCAGCTACCGCACCCCGGGCACCGGGCTCACGCTCACCGTGGACGGCGAGACCAGCCACCCGTTCGACGTCTCCGGCGCCCTCTACGACCAGCTGCGCTCCGACTCGTTGCAGTTCTTCTACGCCCAGCGCAGCGGCATCGCCATCGACGGCGACCTGATCGGCGACGAGTACGCCCGACCCGCCGGCCACCTCGGCGTCGCACCCAACCAGGGCGACACCAACGTGCCCTGCCAGCCGGGGGTCTGCGACTACTCGCTGGACGTGCGCGGCGGCTGGTACGACGCCGGCGACCACGGCAAGTACGTGGTCAACGGCGGCATCGCCACCTACCAGCTGTTGAACACCTTCGAGCGGACCAAGACGGCGGCCACCGCCAACGGCGGCGCCGAACTCGCCGACGGCACGCTGCGGGTGCCCGAGCGCGACAACGGGGTGCCGGACATCCTCGACGAGGCCCGCTGGGAGCTGGAGTTCCTGCTGCGCATGCAGGTGCCCGCCGGCAAGCCGCTCGCCGGCATGGTCCACCACAAGATCCACGACCAGAACTGGACCGGGCTGCCACTCGCCCCGCAGGACGACCCGCAGCCGCGCGAGCTGCACGCACCGTCGACGGCGGCCACCCTCAACCTCGCCGCCACCGCCGCCCAGTGCGCCCGGCTCTTCGCCCCGTACGACGCGACCTTCGCGGCCCGCTGCGACACCGCCGCGAAGACGGCCTACGCCGCCGCCAAGGCCCACCCCGCGGTGTACGCCAGCCCGACCGACGGCACCGGCGGCGGCGCGTACGACGACAGCAACGTCACCGACGAGTTCTACTGGGCGGCGGCCGAGCTGTACCTGACCACCGGCGCGCAGACCTACCTGGCCGACCTGACCGCCTCACCGCACCACACCGGCAACGTGTTCGACCCGCGGGGCTTCGGCTGGCAGAGCGTCGCCGCGCTGGGCCGCCTCGACCTGGCCACCGTGCCGAACGGGCTGCCCGCCGCCGATCTGGCCCGGGTCCGCGCGTCGGTCACGGCCGCGGCCGACACGTACCTGGCCGAGCTGCGCCGCCAGGCGTACGGGCTGCCGATGCCCGGTGACGCCAACAGCTACTTCTGGGGCGGCAACAGCAACGTCATCAACAACGCCGTGGTGCTGGCCACCGCGTTCGACCTGACCCGCAACGCCGCCTACCGCGACGGTGCCGTGCAGGCGATGGACTACATCCTCGGTCGCAACGCCCTGAACATCTCCTACGTCACCGGGTGGGGCGAGCACGCCGCGGAGAACCAGCACAGTCGGATCTTCGGCCACCAGCTCGACCCGAGCCTGCCCCGACCGCCGGCCGGTTCCCTCGCCGGTGGCCCGAACGCGGCCCTCCAGGACCCGTTCGTGGCGCAGTTGCTGGCTGGCTGTGAGCCGATGTTCTGCTACGTCGACGACATCAACTCGTACTCGACCAACGAGGTGGCGATCAACTGGAACTCGGCGCTGACCTGGATCGCCTCGTTCCTGGCCGACCAGGGTGACGCCGGCGCGGTACCGGCCACCACCTGCTCGGTGGCGTACACCAACTACGGCGCCTGGCAGGGCGGCACCGGGTTCACCGCCCAGCTGACCATCCGCAACACCGGGTCCAGCGCCGTCAACGGCTGGAACGTGCGCTTCGCGTTCACCGGCAGTCAGCGGGTCCGCGAGGCGTGGCTGGCGAAGGTCACCCAGTCCGGCGCGACGGTGACCGCGCGCAACGAGTCGCACAACGCCAAGATCGCGCCTGGCGGCTCGGTGATGTTCGGCTTCAATGCGACGACCAGCGGCGGCGCCAACCCGAGCCCCGGCCTGATCACCGTCAACGGCGCGGCCTGCTCGCTGACCTGATCCCCGTCCTGGTGGCCGCCCGGGGAAGGCGGCCACCAGGACGGCACGAACACGCGGTCGGCGGGTCAACCGCCGGCCGCGTTGTGCGTCGCGACGAGGCTCGGCAACTCGACAAGCGAGTCGATCCGGAACAGGCACCGCTCGGCCACCTCGGAGGGGTCGAGGATGTACCCCCACGGACCCCGGCGGATCAGGCACGCCTTCATGCCAACCTCCAGGGCCGGGCGGACGTCGTTGTCGGGTCGGTCCCCGACGTACAGGATCGACGACGCGACCCCGCCGCCCGCGTCGACGACCCGCTCGAAGAACGCCGGTGCCGGCTTCGCCACGCCCCACCGGTGCGACGTGCCGATCACGTCCACGGGAAGGTCGAGATCGCGCAGGGTCGCCTCCGCGTGAGCCGGCTGGTTGCCGGCCAGGCCGACAAACAGGCCCTGGTCCTTCAAGGACGTCAGGCACTCACGCGCGTCCGGGTACAGGTCCTCCTCGGCGAACGACTCCGGCCGGCCGGCGGCCTCCCGACGGGCCAGCTCGGTGGTGAGATCGAAGTCGGGCCGGAAGACCCGGAACACCTCCTGATAGTCCAGACCCCTGGCGATCACCGTGCCGAAGACCGCCGAGAACGTGTGCCGGGGTACGCCGAGCCAGTCGGCCCAGTCGGCGAACTCGCGGGACTCGTCGAGAATGGTGCCGCCCACATCGAAGAAGACTGCGCTGATCATCTCTGTCCCCGTTCCTCGTCGCGGTCGCTGAGGCGCGGCCGCTGTCGCTGTCGGTCGCCGCTGTCGCTGTCGTGTCGCCGCCGCCGCTGTCGTGTCGCCGCGGTGTCGCTGGAGCCTAGGTGGGGTTGCCGGCAGTCGGCGTCCCTCCCGGCAACGCTGTCGAGCTGATGACGTGGACGAATTACTGGCACCGGCGGCAAAAGCGGTGGAGCGGTAGTGCCGCGTCAGCCAAGGTGAGGCCCATGGATGGCGACGATCTGGCCGGCGCGGAGCGTCGGGTGTGGACGGCGATGCCGACGGGGACGCGGGCCGCTCTGGCCGGGCTGTCCGGGGCAGACCTACGTACTCTTCTGCTGGGTGTGGCCCGCGACCGGGCGGCGACCGTACGTCCGCCCGAGGTGGTACGCCGCTGGCGCGAGGACCGCTTCGTCCGTCCGGCCCGTGCCGACCCGCGCCTGCTCGCTCAGGTGGAGGCCCGGATGTGGCAGCTGCTGCCCGCCGACGTGGCCGGGGTGGAGCTGTCGCCGGTCGTACCGGTCGGCACCTGCTCGGTCGTCGCACCGGTCAGCCAGAACAGGATCCTCACCACGATGCGCGCCAGCGAGGTGCTGAGCGATCCCACCAACGCCCTCGCCGTTGAGGCAGCCGTGCGTCGCCGTCGGCAGGACGAGGTGCACCTGGCCGCCGCCCACCGGGTGCTGCGGGCCCAGGATTTCGGCAGCGACGCGTCGGCACATTTCCGGCTCTTCGCCCTCGTGTCCAGCGCCCGGGACACCGGCGCCGGCGGCACCGAGGCCCGGCTGCTGGTCCGGCACCTCACCTACTGGCGGACCGTCCTCGCCGAGCTGGCCCCGGCGGCCGTCCCGCAGTTGCACGTCACCCACTTCGACGACCAGGCCGTCCGGGAACGGCTGGCCGACACCGTCCGACCGGCGCTCGCCGGGGGTGCGGTGCCGCTCGTGGACGAGCCGGAGCGCACCCGTGGTCGTGGCTACTACACCGGGTGCGCCCTACGGATCAGCCTCCTCGGTGGCGACCTGGAGATCGGTGATGGTGGCCTCACCGACTGGACCGCCCGGCTGACCGGCGACGCGAAGGAACGCTGCCTCGTCTCCTGCCTCGCCACCGAGCGCCTCGCCGACCACGTGGCCCGCTGACAGGCTTGCGCGATGCTCGAATTCTCCGGCCGACCTCCGCACTCCGAACTGGCCGCTTGGTCGACCGACACCGTTCCGGTCGGCGCGGGTAGGTCTGGGCTGGGTCGAGCTGGGCCTTGGAGTTGGGGAGTAGCAGGGTGCGGTCGGGCTAAACTGTCGTACACCTGTTCTATTTTCGGTCCATGGTGGAGGAGTTGGCGCAGGCGGAGGCGGCGCTCGCCGACTGCCTCGGCGCCCCGGTGTGGGCTCTTCCGGAGCAGGACCTCGTCGCGGCGCTCGACGCCGCGCACCGGCTCGCGCAGCGCCTGGCGGCCGTGCAACTGGTCCTGGTGCGCGAGCTCGACGGTCGTGGCACGGCCAGGACGCAGGGCGCGTCATCGACGGCCGTGTGGTTGCGCGACCGGTTGCGGCTGAGCATTCCCGCCGCCCGCCGACTGGTCGATCTCGCCGGCGCGTTGGACGCCGGAACGTCCGGGGTGGGGGCTGCTCTGGCCAGCGGAGCCATCACCGTGGAGCAGGCCCGGGTCATCAGCGACACGGTCCGCACAGTGCACACGGCCGCCGGCGCCGAGGCGGCCGAGAAGGCGGTCGGCGTGCTTGTCGAGTGGGCCGGGCAGTTCGAGCCGGCGCTGCTGCGCAAGCTGGGCAGCAGAGTCCTCGACCATGTCGCCCCGGAGGTCGCCGACGCCGCGGCGCGGGCGGCACTCGACACCGAGGCGCGTCGAGCCGACCGGGACCGTCACGTCACGCTGTCCGAGCTGCGCGACGGCCGGCTACGGCTGTCCGGCAACCTAGATGCGGAGGCGGCCGGGCTGCTGCGCGCGGCGCTCGACCCACTGACCGCACCGTCCGGTCCGGACGACCCGCGTTCTCCAGGGCAACGCCGCCACGACGCGCTCGCCGACCTCTGTCGGCTCGCCCTGCGCACCGGTGAGCTACCCGAGCACGGCGGCGAGCCCGCCCAGATCGTCGTCACGACCAGCTTCGACGTGTTGACCCGGCAACTCGACGCCGGCACCCTCGACACCGGGCCACGGGTGACCTCGGAGGCGGTACGCCGTCTCGCCTGCGACGCGGCGATCCTGCCGGCCGTCCTCGACGGCAGCGGCCAGACGCTCGACGTGGGCAGGCAACGCAGACTGGTCACCGGCCCCCTGCGACGCGCCCTGGTCCTGCGCGACCGCGGCTGCGCCTTCCCGGGCTGTGACCGCCCGCCCCGCTGGTGCGACGCCCACCACATCCGCCATTGGGCCGACGGCGGCAGCACCAGCCTGGCCAACTCTGTACTGCTCTGTGCCCACCATCACCGACATCTCCATCATGGCGACTGGACGGTTCGGCTCGGCGGCGACGGTCACCCGGAGTTCGTCCCGCCGGCCTGGCTCGACCCGGACCGACTCCCTCGCCGCAACCAGTACCACCGGCGGACGTAACGTCCCCCGTTCGCGTCCAGGCGGTGAGGCTGCCGGGCGGTGACCGGCCGCCGTGGCTGGGTAGGGACGGTGGCGATCGTGAACCTGGTCGAGAAGTTCGGCGTGGACGGCTTCCTGGAGGGTTCGTGGGTCCTGCCACCGGAGGCTGTTGAAACACTGCGCGCACACGTCGACCTCACACCAAAGGGGCGGCTCGTGGACGCATGGCCGGTGGCCTCGGACGTCGCCGTCATCGTGCAGGCCTGGGTCGATGACCCTGTCGATGTCAGGTCGGGCGCCTGGTTCGTCAGTTCCGTTCCGGCAGCTGCGTAGGAGGCCGCCACCGCTCACGGGAGCCAGACGTTCTGGGCACGGGCTGTGACGGGCACCGCACCGCGCGGGGCATCGATGAGCAGGCGGCGACCCTAGGGTCGGTGGATGGGCACCACGGCGGAGGTCCGCGGCCGCTGGCGATCACTGTCGCCGCTGCCGCCGCCTGGTCGGCTGCGCACCCTGTCGTTGGCCACTATGGCCAACACGGTCGGCACCGGGCTGTGGGTAACCGGCGCGGCGCTCTATCTCACCCGTTCGGTGGGGCTGACACCGACCGAAGTGGGGCTGGGGCTCACTATCGCGGGTCTGGTCGGGCTGACCGCGAGCGTGCCGCTCGGTGGGCTCGCCGACCGGCGTGATCCCCGGGCGCTACGCGCGGTGCTGCAACTGGCCCAGGCCGTTGTCGCCGCCGCGTACCTGCTGGTCGGCTCGTTCCCGGTTTTCCTGCTGGTGGCCACTCTGGACGCGTTGCTGGTCTCCGGCAACCTGGCGGTCCGCGCCGCGCTGGTCGCTGCGGTCGCTGGCCCGCAGGGCCGGGTGCACGCGTTCGCCACCCTGCGCGCTGTGGCGAACCTGGGCGTGACGTTCGGCGCGGGGCTGGCCGCGTTCGCGTTGGTGGCGGACACCGGGTGGGCGTACCGGCTGCTGGTGCTCGGCAACGTCGCGACCTACCTGGTCTCGGCGGCGCTGATCATGCGACTGCCGTCGTATCCGCCGGTGCGGCGGGCGGTCCGGCCGCGTCCGGCACGTGCGTTGCGCGACTGGCGCTTCCTCGCGGTGGCCGGCGCTTCGGCGGTGCTCTCCGTGCACGGGGTGGTGCTGTCGCTGATCCTGCCGCTGTGGGTGGTCAGCCGCACCGACGCGCCGACGGTGACGGTCGCCGCCGCGCTGCTGGTCAACACGCTGCTCACAGTGCTGCTCGCCGTACGCCTCAGCGAAAGCTCCCGGCACGCGGTGCCGGCGGCGGCGACGATGCGCCGGGCCGGGCTGGTGCTCGCGGCCGGGATGCTGCTCTGGGCCGCGACCGCCGTCGTGCCCACCGCTGCGGCGATCGGCCTGCTGCTGGCCGCGACGGTGATCTACACCATGGGCGACCTGTGGCATGCCGGGGCCGGGGCGGCGCTGGCCTACGACCTCGCCGCCCCGGACGCCCTCGGCGCCTACCAGGGGGTCGACGGACTGCTCGCCGGGCTGGCCCGCGCGGCCGGCCCTGCCCTGCTGACCTGGTTGATCATCGACGGCGGCCCGATCGGTTGGCTGGCGCTGGCGGGGTTGCTCGCACTCACCGGCCTCGCCGTGCCGCCACTCACCCGCCGCGCCCTGGCCAGCCGGTCACCGCACCCAGGCTGACCGTCAGCCGATCTCCTCGTCGACGAAACACCAGCGCCAGGCCTCGCCCGGCTGGGCCGAGCGGATCACCGGGTGGCCGGTGGACGCGTAGTGCTTGCTCGCGTGCTGATTGGGCGACGAGTCACAGCAGCCGACCTGCCCGCAGCTGAGGCAGGTGCGCAGGTGCACCCAGTAGGTGTCGCCGATGGCGACGCAGTCGGCGCACTCGTCGGGGGTGCGTGGTGCGGCGGCACCGGCCTCGGTCAGGTGCTGACAGCTCACTTCTCAACCTCTCGCAGCAACGACTCTTCCAGGTCCAGGTCGCGGTAGGCCTGCACCAGCACTTCCTCAGGGATCCGACCGGAGTCCCGGGCAGCCCGGAACACCTCCCGCTCGGCGTCGATCATCTCCTGTCGCAGCCGACCGTACGCCTGCGACGGGGTCTCCCGCTCGTCGCCGCCGAGTCGTTCCCACGCCATGTTGGTGCGGTCCTCCACCGCTCGGCGCAGCCGGGCCACCACCGGGTCCGGGGCGGTGTCGGCCAACTCGTCCAGGCGGTCCTGGGCGGCCCTGCTGGCCTGCTGCTGCACCCCGGCCGCGGAGAGCGCGTCCTGCACCGCGTCGTCCGGCGGCAGCTTCAACCGGCGTGCGACGAGTGGCAGGGTGGCACCCTGGCCGACCAGGGTGAAAACAATCACGGCGAAGGCCAGCCAGATGAACAACGCTCTGGGGTACGGCTCGTCGCCGGCCAGGGTCAGCGGCAGCGCGAGCGCGGCGGCCAGGGTGACCACGCCGCGCATGCCGGCCCAGCCGATGATGATCGGGACCTTCGGCGACGGACGGGCGTCACGGCGGCGGACCCGGGGGACCAACCGGGCCAGGTAGGTGGCCGGGAAGAGCCAGACGAACCGGGTCAGGAAGACGGTGGCGAGCACCGCGAGGGTGATCAGGGTGAGCGAGCCGATCGGCTCGTCGAGTTCGCGTAGCACGTCCCGCAGTTGGAGCCCGACCAGCAGGAAGACCAGGCCCTCCAGCAGGAACCGAACAAGTCGCCAGAACGCGCCGATCTGCAACCGGGACGCCGCCGACAGCAGCTGCGGCAGCTTGTGGCCGAGCACCAGACCGGTGACGACCACCGCGACCACGCCGGAGGCGTGCAGGTGTTCGGCGGTGAACACCACCGCGAACGGAATGATCAGCGACAGCGCGTTGTCCAGCAGCGGGTCGGTGATGCGCCGGTGCAGGAAGCCGAACACCAGCGCCCCGAGCGCCCCGATCAGGATGCCGCCGCCGGTGGCCCGCAGCACCTCGACGGCGACCTCCGCCGTGCCGACGGCCGAGCCGACGGTGGCCATCGTCGCAACCCGCAGCAGCACCAGGGCGGTGGCGTCGTTGACCAGGCTCTCGCCCTCCAGGATGGTGACGACCCGGCGGGGCAGCCCGACCCGGCGGGCGACGGCCGTGGCGGCCACCGCGTCCGGTGGGGCGACCACCGCGCCGAGGGCCAGGCAGATCGCGAACGGCACCTGGGGCAACAGCAGGTGCAGCACCAACCCGACCACGAACGCGGTGAACAACACCAGGCCGACAGCGAGCAGCAGGATCGGCCGGATGTTGTTCTTGAACGCCGGCACCGAGGTCTCCAGCGCGGCCACGTAGAGCAGCGGCGGCAGGATGCCGATCAGCACCAGCTCCGGCTCCAGGTGCACCTGCGGGAAGCCCGGCACGAATGAGAGCGCCAGGCCGAGGACGACCAGCACGATCGGCGCGAGCAGGCCGAGCCGGCGGGCCAACGCGGCGCCCAGGGTGGCGATCGCCAGGAAGACGACGACCGGGAACAGGCTTTCCATGGGGTACGAGCCTAGGGGTACGTGAACACCGCTCTGCTCAGCCGCCCGGGCGCAGCTTCGGCAGCACCTCCGCGCCGAACGCGTCGATGAATCCGCGCTGCTCCTGCCCGACGTGGTGCAGGGCGATCTGGTCGAAGCCGAGTTCCAGGTACTCCTCCAGCCAGCCGACGTGCCGGCCCAGGTCGGAGGAGACGTTCACCACCTCGGCGACGCGCTGCGCCGGCACGTCGGCGGAGACCACGTCGAAGTGCTCGGCGGTCTCCAGGTCCCAGCAGACCGGCGGGGGGAAGACGTTGCTGCGCCACTGGTCGTACGCGATCGCCTCGGCCTGTGCCTGTTCCGGCGCCCAGGAGACGTGCACCTGCAGGTGCAGTGGTCCACGCCCGCCCGCGTCCCGGTACGCGTCGATCATCTCGCGGAGGTGCGCCACCGGGGCGTTCACGGTGATCAGCCCGTCCGCCCATTCGGCGCACCAGCGGGCGGTGGCCACGCTGACGGCGGCGCCGACAAGTGCGGGCGGCTGCTCGGGGCGGGTCCACAGGCGGGCGCGATCCACCCGGACCAGCCCGTCGTGGCTGACCTCCTCGCCGGCCAGCAGGGCGCGGATCACGTCGACGCACTCGCGCAGGCGGGCGGAACGCACGTCCTTGCGTGGCCATGGGTCGCCGGTGATGTGCTCGTTGCTGGCCTCGCCGGTGCCCAGCGCGGCCCAGAACCGGCCCGGGTACATCGCGCCGAGGGTGCCGATCGCCTGCGCGATGATCGCCGGGTGGTAGCGCTGACCGGGTGCGTTGACGACGCCGAACGGCATACCGGTGGCCTGCAACGCCGAGCCGAGCCAGGACCAGGCGAAGCCGGACTCGCCCTGCCGGGCGCTCCACGGGGAGAAGTGGTCGGAGCACATGGCGGCGTCGAAGCCGGCCCGCTCGGCGTGCATCACCGCCTCCAACAGGGCGCGCGGACCGATCTGCTCATGGGAGGCGTGAAACCCGAACGACGTCATGGGCACACTTCCTACCCACGACGGCGCCGGCTGACGCGTGCCGCACCGCGAACTATTCGGCGTGCGCGCCGGCGCCGGCCGATGCGGCGCCCTCGCCCACCCAGACCGTCTTGGTGTTGCAGAACTCCCGCATGCCCAGCGCCGACAACTCCCGCCCGTACCCGGAGTTCTTCACGCCACCGAACGGCAACTCGGGGTAGGAGGTGGTCATCCCGTTGATGAAGACGTTGCCGGCGTCCAGGTCGGTGGCGAAGCGCTCCTGCTCGGCCGGGTCGCGGGTCCAGGCGTTCGAGCCGAGCCCGAAGCTGGTGCCGTTGGCGACAGCGATGGCCTCCTCGTACGACGACACCCGGAACAGGCCGGCGACCGGGCCGAAGACCTCCTCCGACCACATCCGCATCTGCGGGGTGAGGTCGGTGACCACCGTCGGCGGGTAGAACCAGCCGTCACCGGTCGGCCGCTCGCCCCCGCAGAGCACCGTCGCGCCGTTGTCCACCGCGTCGCGGACCTGGGCGTGCACCTCGTCGCGGCCCCGCTCGCTGGCCAGCGGCCCGACGTCGGTGTCCGGGTCCATCGGGTCGCCGACCCGGAGTGCGGCCATGTTCGCGGCGAACTTCTCGGCGAACGCGTCGAAGACGTCGGTGTGCACGATGAACCGCTTCGCGGCGATGCAGGACTGGCCGTTGTTCTGGCAGCGGGCGGTGGTGGCGACCTCGGCGGCCCGGTCCACGTCGGCCGAGGGCATCACCACGAAGGGGTCGCTGCCGCCGAGTTCGAGGACCGTCTTCTTCAGCTCCCGTCCGGCGATCTGGGCGATGGACCGGCCGGCGGGCTCGCTGCCGGTGAGCGTCGCGGCGCGTACCCGGGGGTCGCTGAGGATGCGGTCGACGGCGTCCGAGCCGACCAGCACTGTGGTGAACGCCCCCTCGGGGAAGCCGGCGCGGCGGAACACGTCCTCCAGCAGCAGCGCGGTCTGCGGCACGTTCGAGGCGTGCTTGAGCAGCCCGGTGTTGCCGGCCATCAGCGCTGGCGCGGCGAAGCGCATCACCTGCCAGAGCGGGAAGTTCCACGGCATCACAGCGAGCACCACGCCGATCGGCTGGTAACGGATGAACGCCCGGGTCGCCTTCACCGCGTCGGCGTCGGCCGGCTCGTCGGCGAGGAACGCGGGGGCCTTGTCGGCGTAGAAGCGGGCGGCAGTGGCGCACTTCGTCACCTCGGCCTGCGCCGCGGCGTACGTCTTGCCCATCTCGGTGGTCATGATCCGGGCGATCTCGTCGCGCTCGGCGTCGAGCAGGTCGGCGGCGGCGTTCATCCACCGGGCGCGCTGGTCGACTGTCGTCTCCCGCAACTGCTGGAACGCGAGGTCGGTGCGCTCGATGGCACCGTCGAGCTGCTCGGTGGACATCGCCTCATAGGTCTTGAGCACCTGGCCGGTGGCGGGGTTGGTGGTGGCGATGTGGGGCATCTCGTCCTCCTGTCACTCGAACAGCGAGTGTCGTACGCCCGGCTCCTCGCGGCGGCGGGCGGCGCGGCGGCGCTGGATCACGACCAGGTCGACCACGGCGACCACGGCGAAGATCGCGCAGAGTACGCCGAGCCAGGCGATACCGGCCCAGAACGCCAGCACCGCGAAGACCACCATGATCACCAGACCGAAGCTGGCGAGGGTGAGCCGGAGGTTCAGCGCGCTGTTCGCGTGGCCGACCGTGCCACGGGCGCGCCGAGGCTGCGATCTCGTCATACCCACCGATCTACCCCCGATCGGCCGGCTTAACCGGTACGGCGCGCGGGCGGACCCGGCCGCGCCGGTGTGCTCCGGCACATCCGTTCGCGCCTCGGCCCCGCCGGCCGGAGGATGAGCGCATGTCAATGACCCTCACCGTGCCGGTGACCGTCTCCATCGCCCGCCGCGTCGACCCCGACCGGGCCAGCGAGATGGTGGCCTGGATGCGGGCCGGCACCGCGCTGGCCGAGGCGTTCCCCGGGTTCCTGGGCGCCGGCTGGGTGCAGAGCGGCCCCGGTTCGCCGGAGTGGCACATGCTCTACCGCTTCGCCGACGCCGAGACGCTGCGCCGGTGGGAGGAGTCGCCGCAGCGGCACTGGTGGCTCAGCTCGGCGCAGGGCATCGTCGAGCACACCCGGGTGGAGCGGCGTACCGGGATCGAGGGCTGGTTCGACAGGCCGCTGGAGCACTCGGTGGACCCGGTGGAGCCGGTCGCGCCCGCGTCGCCGCCCCGCTGGAAGCAGGCGGTGACCATCTGGTTGGCGTTCTTCCCGCTGAGCCTGACCGCCACCCTGCTGACGAGCCGCTTCCTCGACGCGGTGCCGCTGGCGGCCCGAGTGCTCCTGATGACGCTCTGCCTGACCCCGCTGATGACCTATCTGGTGCTGCCCCGGATCACCCGGGCGTTGCACTGGTGGCTGCACGGACAGCCGGCACCCTGGCGGGACGCATAGCACCTCGACGGCTTCCGTGTCGGCGCTCTGCCGCATACCCGACAGCAACTTCCCGGCACACCGCGTCCTGCGCATAGAGTTACCGCGCTGTCGCTCTGTGCTGCGGAACGGGAGACGTCATGCCTCGACGCTGGGTTGCCGCCCTGGCCTGTCTCGCGGCGCTGGTCGCGCTGGCCTGCGAGGGTGGCACCTCGGCGACACCCCGCCCCACCACGAGCGCCCCGCCGTCGGGTGGGCCCGGCGGCATCGCCGCCCTCGGCGACTCGATCAGCACCGGTTTCGCCTCCTGCCTGGTGCTCACCTCCTGCGAGCGCAACTCCTGGTCGACCGGGGACGGGCTGCGGGTGCAGAGCCACTACCGACGGCTGCTGGACCAGAACTCGGCGATCCGCGACCGGAGGTACAACCACGCCCGTCCCGGCGCCCGCGCGGACGCTCTCGCCGGTCAGGCCCAGGCGGCGGTACGCGACCGCGCCGACTACGTCACGGTGCTGATCGGCGCCAACGACGTCTGCCGGGGCGGAGTGGACGCGATGACGCCGGTGAAGCAGTTCCGGGCCGACGTCGACCAGGGGCTGCGGGTTCTGCGGACCGGCCGGCCGAAGGCCCGGGTGCTGGTGGTGAGCATCCCCGACCTGTACCGGCTCTGGGAGGTCGGGCACGACGACGCCCGGGCGACCCGCGCGTGGCGGCGGGGCGGCATCTGCCCGGCCCTGCTGGCCGAGGCGACCTCGACCGCCCCCGCCGACCGGGCGCGCCGGGCCGCCGTCCGGGATCGGATCGCCGCCTACAACGCCGAGTTGACGGCGGCCTGCCGGGCGTACGGGTCCCGGTGCCGGCACGACGGCGGCGCGTTGCACAAGGTCCGGTTCACGCTGGATCTGCTCAACCCGCTGGACTGGTTCCACCCCAACGCCACCGGCCAGGGCCGCATCGCCGAGGTCACCTGGCGCTCCTCCGGCCTGGCCAGCTGAGGACCGGGACGCACGTCAGGGCTGGCGCGGCTCCGGGACGGCGCTGCCACGGGAGCGGTAGAGGGCCCGGGACCGCTGGGCGAGATCCTTTGTCGCCGACGAGTTGGCCCAGGTGCCGAGCACGATGGCCGCGCCGGGGACGATCTTGGCAACCATCCGCTTGGCGGCCCGGACGCCGGCCATCTGGGCCAGCCGGACGCCGAGTTGCAGCATGACCCGACCGAGCGGACGCTGGCCGCCCAGGCCGAAGAGCGCGTCGGCGCGTTCCCGGCCGGCGGCCACGCCGAGCGCCAGCCGGGCGCTCTCGGCGACCTTGTGCACCCGCTGAAGCACCAGCAGGTCGGTGGCCCGATCGCTGTGCAGCGGGTCGACGTCGTACGCGGCGGCGATGTGCAGCACCATCCGCGCCTGGGTCCAGGCCAGCACGCCCACGTCGATCACGGCGCCGGGCAGCCCGGCCGCGCCGGAAACCGCGCCGGAGAGCCGGGCCAGGTTGACGAACTTGCGGGCCGCCTGGTCGGCGAGCACATCGGCGGAGACCCCGGGCTGCTCGGCCCGGGCCCGGGCGGCCCACTGCACGGCCTCCGGCCCGAGGCGGCGCACCGCCTCCAGGGCGAGGTGCTCCGGCGCGTACTGCGGGTCGTCACGCATCCGGTCCCAGAGGCGGGCCGGCGGACCCTCGGGGGCGTCCACCGGCCCGGCCGGCAGGTCGACGGACGGTTGCGGAGTCGGAGCGGCGGGCTGACCGCCGACGGGCGGGGTGTCGGTCACCAGGTCTCCCCAGGGGTGGGATCGGTGGACAGGGCGGCCGATGGAGCGGTCAGCGGCGGCGGTTGGACAGCCTGGCCGCCAACCCCTTCAGCTTCTGCTGGTTGCCCGGCTTGGCCATCTCCCGACGACCTCGCTCGACCAACTGCTGCCCCTTCGGTGATCGCAGGAACGTGGTGATCCGCTGCATCAGTGACATGTCGTCCTCCTGTCGACGATCCCGTAGTCATGTTTGTACCCCGTACCCGCAAGACATGTACCCGGGATGCGACAGCCTCAACCCTGACCGTCCATAGTGGGCGGTAGGTTACCGCCCCGCCGGCACGATGGCGTCAACGACCCGGGTCGCCCGCCACTCGTGCTGCTGGTAGTGCTCGGGGTACGCGGAGACCTGCACCGCCTGGGCGGCGTCGGTGAGCCGCATCCCCTGCCAGCCGGGCACCTGCTGCAGCGCGGCGAGGAACTGCCGGGTCGCGAACTCGGGGTCCATCAACCGCCCGACCGGGCCCCAGCCGCTACTGGAGCGCTGCTGGAACAACCCGACCGAGTCGTGGTCCCAGCCGATGCCCTGGTGCGGATAGTCCTGCGACTCGGGCAGCACGCCGCTGGCCACGTTGTAGAGGTTGCTCTCCTGCATGGCGGTGGCCACCGCGATCACCAGACCCCGGCGCGGCACCCCCATCTTGCGGCCGGTGCGGACGATCGCCTCGGCGTTCTCCATCTGGTCCTCGTCCAGCCCGGCGACGGGCGCCGGGTCGGTCGGGCGGGCCGGGGCGACCTTGCGGGCCGACGCGGTGGTGTCCGGGTCGGCAGGGCTCGCCGTGGGGGCGGCAGCGGACGCGCTCGGGGCGGCCGTGCGGTCCAGGGAGCGGGAGGCGCCCTGCTGCTCGGCGCGCTGCGCCAGCTCGGCGCTGGAGGGCGATCCGCCCCGGGTCGCCGCTCCGGCGTCCTCGTCGCGGACCTGGACGACGGCGGTCAGACCGAGGCAGCACACCACGCCCGTCGCCAGCGCCAGCTGTGCCCGGCGTCGACCGGTCAGGTCCCGGGCGTACGCCCGGAGCCGGCTCGCGGCGGTTGTCCGTTCGGTTGAGGTGCCATCCTCCGTATCGGCAGTGGGGGTGCTCGGGGCGTACGTCTCGTCGAGGGTGTCGTCGTCACGCATCAGCCGAGGCTAGGCAGGCCGAGAGCCCGATCACGCACGGTGATCACGTGGCCCTCGACACAGATTCGACGGGTACCGGTGGACGCCCCGGGCGGGTCGAACCGCCCGGGGAACGGACCTCGCGTACCGGATGAAGCGGGTGCCCCGCGCGGACCGCCACAGAAGTCGCAGAGCCGGACATCCCACCACCCAGCCTGACATGATCGACAAACTCGGCCTTTGGGCCGAACCGCCCCTCAACCGATCGGCCAAGCGGCTCAGCCGGCTGGCACAAACAACCGATTGGTCCGGTCATGCCCACCACCCGGCCAACGGATCGCCCGGCGCAGGAATGCACCAGGATGGCGGGTACGTTGCCCGAACGGGTGCCCTCCGTCGCGAGCGCGCCCCGCAGGCACATTTCAGGGAGGTCCGCACCGGTGCTCGACCCACACGAGCTCTACCAGCTCACCGACGATCTGCCCGACCTCGGGCAGCCGGTCCTGATCCAGGCCCTCACCGGGTTCGTGGACGCCGGAAACGCCAGCCGACTGGCGCGTGAGCAGCTGCTCACCTCGCTGGAGGGTCGGCCGATCGCCACCTTCGACGTCGACCAACTCTTCGACTACCGGTCGCGGCGACCGGTGATGACCTTCGTCGAGGACCACTGGGAGAGCGTCGACGCGCCCAAGCTGGAGCTGCACCTGCTGCACGACGACGACGAGACCCCGTTCCTGCTGCTCACCGGCCCCGAGCCGGACCTGCAGTGGGAGCGTTTCGTGGCCGCCGTCGCCGGGCTGGCCGCCCGGCTGGACGTCCGGCTCACCGTGGGACTCAACTCGATCCCGATGGCGGTCCCGCACACCCGCCCGACCGGGGTGACCGCACACGCCACCCGCCCGGAGCTGATCAGCGGTTACGAGCCCTGGCTGCAACGGGTCCAGGTGCCCGGCAGCGTCGGTCACCTGCTGGAGTTCCGCCTCGGCGAGCAGGGCCGCGACGCGCTCGGTTTCGCCGCGCACGTGCCGCACTACGTGGCGCAGACCGAGTACCCGGCCGCCGCCGAGGTGCTGCTCACCTCGGTGTCCCGCAGCACTGGGCTGCTGCTGCCCGGCGACGGGCTGCGCTCGGCCGCCGAGGTCGTCCGGGTCGAGATCGACCGCCAGGTGGCGCAGACCGAGGACGCCGCGGCCCTGGTCCAGGCCCTGGAGGAGCAGTACGACGCGTTCGCCCGGGGTCGGGGCGAGAAGAGCCTGCTCGCCCCGGACGCCGGTCCCCTGCCCACCGCCGACGAACTCGGCGCGGAACTGGAACGGTTCCTGGCCGAACAGACCCGTCCCGGCGACACCCCGGGCAGCTGACCGGGCGTCGCGGCGGCGGATGCGGCAGGCTGGGGGCATGCGCCTGGCGACCTGGAACGTCAACTCGGTGAAGGCCCGCCTACCCCGGCTGCTGCAGTGGCTGGCCGACACCGGGCCGGACGTCGTCTGCCTGCAGGAGACCAAGTGCCCGGACGGCGCCTTCCCGGTGACCGAGGTGGGCGAGCTGGGCTACACCGTGGCGAGCCACAGCGACGGCCGGTGGAACGGGGTCGCCATCCTGTCCCGGGCCGGGCTGAGTGACGTCCGGGTCGGGTTCGCCGACGAGCCCGGCTTCCCCGAGCCCGAGGCCCGAGCCATCTCCGCCACCTGCGACGGGGTGCGGGTCTGGTCGGTGTACGTGCCCAACGGCCGGACGCCGGACGACCCGCACTACGCGTACAAGTTGGCCTGGTTCGCGGCACTGCGTGACGCGCTGGACGCCGAGCTGGCCGCCGGGTTGCCGCTGGCGGTCTGCGGCGACTTCAACGTCGCCCCGACCGACGCCGACGTCTGGGACCCGGCGGTCTTCACCCACTCGACGCACGTCACCCCGGCCGAACGGGCGGCCCTCGCGGCGTTGCGCGACCTCGGCCTCACCGACGTGGTGCCGACCCCGATGAAGGGCCCGCACCCCTTCACCTACTGGGACTACCGCGCCGGCATGTTCCACCAGAACAAGGGCATGAGAATCGACCTGGTGTACGCGTCCGCGCCGTTCGCCCGAGCGGTCCGCTCCGCGTACGTGGACCGCGAGGCCCGCAAGGGCAAGGGCCCCTCCGACCACGCGCCGATCGTTGTCGACGCGGACCTGGTGCCCGCGGTCGAGGCGTTCTGACTGGCTAGGGTGGGCAGATGGCAGTCGTGAAGATCAACGCAATCGACGTCCCGGCCGGCGGCGGCGCGGAGTTGGAGAAGCGGTTCGCCGCCCGAGCCGGCACGGTGGAGAGCTCCCCCGGCTTCCTCGGCTTCGAACTGCTCCGCCCGGTGGCCGGCGAGACCCGCTATTTCGTCTACACGAAGTGGGAGAGCGAAGAGGCGTACCAGGCCTGGGCCGCCGGTCCGTCCCGCGCCGCGCACGCGAGCGCGCCCGGCGACAAGCCCCGCCCCCCGGTCGCCACCGGCGCCAGCCTCCTGGAGTTCGAGGTGGCCCTGCACGTCCCCCAGCCCTAGTTGACCCTCGCGGCGCTTGATCGACTCGGTTTCAGGGAAATCGGGGTGACCGAATCAGTGGGACACTCCGATTTCAAGGATTGACCGAAGCCACCTCGGCAGTCAGCTCGATCGCCCAGTCAAGCTGCGGACAGTTGTTGCGACCTTGGCAACGGTCCGGGTCGCGGGCCACCGCTTCCGACCAACCCGCCTCAGGGAATGAGCAGGGCCTTGCCTGGGATCGAGCGCGCCTCCATCGCGCGGTGAGCGTCGGCCGCGGAGGACAGCGGGTACTCGCGTGCGATGACCGGGCGTATCCGCCCTTGCACCGCCTCGGTCAGAGCCCTGCTCGCGAGCTGCACCATCTTCGGCGCCTTGAACTGGACGTCCGCGATGCCGTGTACGTCGACGCCGCGCGCCTGAGCACTCTGCGGGTCCACCGTGGCGAAGGTGCCACTCGCCGCCCCATGGGCCGAGACCCGCCCGCCGTCGGCCACCAGATGAAAGGCGTCGCTGCCCAGATCTCCCCCGACACCGTCCAGCAGCACGTCGACGGACAGACCACCAAGGGCTTCGCGTACCGCGTCGGCCCACCCCTCCGTGGCGTAGTCGACGACAGCGTCGGCGCCGAGCCGTCGTACAAGTGTGAGCTTGTCCGCGCCACGGGCCGCTCCCACGACCTGCGCACCGAGACCGTGGGCGAGCTGAACGAGCAGCGTTCCCATGCCGCCCGCGGCCCCCAGGATCAGCACCCGGTCGCCAGGCTTGACGCCGAGGCTGTCGATGATGCCCATGGCGGTCACACCGTCGTGTGCGAGACCAGCCGCTTCCCGCAGGCCCAGACCGTCGGGGACCGGCACCAGCCGGTCGACGCTGGTCCGAACCAGTTCAGCGTACGAACCCCGCGTCCCGGCACCCGCGACGACCTGGCGGCCGAGCCAGGACGCGGAGACGCCCGGTCCGGTGGAGACGACCGTTCCGGCCGCTGCGCCGCCCGGCACGTACGGCGGGGTGACGCCGAACCTCTCCCCCCAGCCACTGCGGATCTGAGTCTCCACGTAGATCGTGTCCACGGCTTCGGCCCGAACAATGACCTCCCCCTCCCCGGCCTGCGGATCGGGCAGGTCCACCAGGATCAGAACCTCCGGACCCCCGTACGCAGAGACCTGGATCGCACGCACGTATGTCTCCAATCAGCCGCGGTCCGACGGCTAGGAGCCGCCTCGACACGTCGTCTCAGCGACGCTAGGACTTGAACATTGGTTGAGGTCAAGCCAGAGGTTCGGAGATCGATGGCGGAGTTGACCGGGATGTCGGAACCGCGCCGCCACACCCGCGGAGGTGCTCAGGCCGGCACCACAGTCGAATCGCGCCGGACCGGCTGTCTCCGCTGATAGCGTCGAGGCGGCCCGCGCGGTAGTCGGCCACCAGTCGCCCCGCCAGCCGCGCCACGCCGTTCGCCCGGGGCGCCTGCCAAGGTTCGGGGGATTCTGGCCATGTTCGATGGCTTCGACGTGTTCGACATCGAGACGCCGGGCGCGACGATCCACGGCCGCCGAGGTGGAAGCGGGCCGCCCGTTCTGCTGCTGCACGGCATCCCCGAGACGCACCTCATGTGGCACAAGGTCGCGCCACGGCTCGCCGAGAAGTACACAGTCGTCGCCACCGACCTGCGGGGCTGGGGCGACAGCGGCACACCGCCCAGCACGTCGGATCACGAGCCGTACAGCATGCGCGCCATCGCCCGCGACCAGATCGAGATGATGCGGATTCTGGGTTACCAGCAGTTCCGGCTCGTCGGCCATGATCGTGGGGCCCGCTGCGCGTACCGTCTCGCCCTGGACGAACCGGACGCCGTCACCCGACTGGCCGTCATGGACGTGGTACCCATCGGCGACGTCTACAACCGCGCGGACAGGGCGTTCAGCCTCTCCTACTGGGTCTGGTCCTTCCTGGCGGCACCGGCGCCGGTGCCTGAGCAGTTCATCAAGGCAGCGCCCTCAGTGCTCGTCGACTTCATGCTCGACACCTGGCCCGAGGTCAAAGATGCCTTCCCGCCCGAGGTACGGGCGGCGTACGTCAAGCAGTTCAGCGACCCCGCCAAGGCGCACGCGATCTGTGAGGAGTTCCGCGCCGCCGCGACGGTGGACTACCAGCAGGACGAGGCGGACCGGGGCAACCGGAAGATCGCCTGCCCGGTGTTGTTCCTCTGGAGCCAGCGCGGCCAGGTCGCGAAGCTCTACGACGACCCGATGGCGATCTGGCGGGAGTGGGCCGACGACGTGCGCGGCGAGCCGGTGCCGGTCGGGCATTTCATCCCCGAAGAGGCCCCCGACGAGACCAGCCGTCAACTCCTCGACTTCCTGGGCTGACGGCTGCGCGCCCTGCGGACGCCGCAACTGAAGGGCCGCCGGTGCGATCCCACCGGCGCTTGATCCACTCGGGTTCATTGATGTCGGGGTGTCCGGGCGACGTGGTTACCCCGGTTTCCGTGAAGGCGAGTGGATCAAGCGCCCCGACCGCCGGTCACTGCTTGCGGGTGGACTGGAAGGTGGCGAAGGCGATGACGTTGTCGGCGTAGCCGGTGCGCCCGCCGATGAACTGGCCGCCGCAGGTGATCAACCGCAGCCCGGGTGGCCCGTCGTGGCCGTAGATCCGCTCGGCGGGCAGCTGGTCCTTGGGGAAGTGCTCGACGGTGTCGACCCGGAACACCACCACCGACTCGTCCGCCCGGGCCACCTCGATCAGGTCGCCGGGCTTGAGCTTGCCCAGGTCGTAGAAGACCGACGGGCCGGTCTTCGTGTCCACGTGCCCGACGATCACCGCGGGGCCCGGCTCACCGGGGGTGGGCCCGCGGTCGTACCAACCGGTCTCGTTGTGCCGTTCCAACGGTGGTACGGCGATCGAGCCGTCGCGCGCCTGCCCGACCGGTGCCACCGGCGCGGCCACCTTGATCGCCGGCACCGAGAGGCGCACCGGGCGGCTGGCCGACAACCCGACCGACTCGCTGCGGGCCGGCCGGTCACCGCCGGCGGGGGCGAAGTCGAGCGGGCCGACCGAGCGGCCCAGCCCCGCCCCGGTGGCGAAGACCCCGGCCAACACCAGCACCACTGCCAGCGGTATCGACCACGGGCTACGGCCGGAGGGGCGACTACGCCGAGGGGCGACGGCGGTCGGCGGACGGGCTGCCACAGTCGGGCGTTCGGGGCTCAGCGGACTGTCGTCCAGCGGCAGGCGGCGATCGTCGTCGAAGCGGTCGTCCGTCGGCCACCGGTCGTCCCGGGCGCGGCGGTCGTTGACAGGCGAGCGGTCGTCACGCGGGAGCCGGTCGTCCGTCGGCCACCGGTCGTCTCGGGCGCGGCGGTCCTTGGCAGGCGAGCGGTCGTCACGCGCCGGGCGGGGCCCGGAAGAGGGGCGAGGGCTCGACGACGGGCGGGGGCCGGGAGACGGTCGGGGGCCTGGCGGCGGCGAAGCGGGTCGGAAGATCTCCATGGCCGGCTCAGCGCCCAGCGCCACGGACCAGACGTGGGCGACGCAGCGCCACCACGGCGAGGATCAGCCCGGTGATGGTCAGCGCCGCACCGGCGGGCAACAGCAGCTCGCCGGTCATGCCGCCCGCACCGCCACCGAAGCCGGTGGCGGGACCGCGACTGGGCTGGGGGGACGGCGTCTTCTTGACCACCTGGAGCATGGTCGAGGCGGTCTCGCCGTCGCGGCACTCCAGCTTGACCCGGTAGTTGCCGGGGCGGGTGCGCTCGCGCACCATCGGCGCGGCGGTGAGCACCCCGCGCTGCGGCTGCACGCCGACCGCGCCGAAGGCGTCGGAGACCACGGTGGCGCCCACCGAGTTGTCCCGACAACTGGCCCGGATGCCGACCAGATAGCCGGGCTGCACCGTGCTGGGACTGACCTCGACGAAGATGTCCACCGGCGACGGCGGTTGAGGCGCCCCACCGGGCGGGCCACCGGGCGGCCCTTCCGGCTGCCGGGCCGGCGCAGCGCCGGCGGCGAGCTGGAACACGGCAGGAGCGGCGAGGCCGCGTTCCGGCGCGAATGCCGCGAGGACGGGCGCAGGTGCCGCCAGGGCGGGCACGGACGCCGCGAGCGCCGGCACGGACGCCGCGAGCGCGGGCGCGGACGCCGCGAGCGCGGGCGCGGCGGCCAGCAGAGGGCTGGCGAACACGGTCACCAGCGACAGGGTCACGACGCCGCGGGTCAGTCTCACGATGCCCCCTCTCGACGCCGTGCGGCCGGGTCGGGCAGTGGCGCACCCGACCTGCCGTACCAGTTGGATCCTCTCATTTCCGGTCGCACATCACATCCGATCCGCTGGCGGCGTCGCGTAGGCTCGGGACGCTGTGACCGCCACCGACCATTCTCCCGCCGTCCCGCCCCCGAGCCGGACGATCCGCACGTTCCACCCCCGACGGGGTCGGATGAGCGACCGGCAGACCGACGCGCTGAGCCGGCTCTGGCCCGCGTACGGCCTGGATGTGCCGGACGGACCTGTGGTGCCCGTCGACCTGGCCGACCTGTTCGGTCGCCGGGCGCCCGTGGTGCTGGAGATCGGTTCGGGCATGGGCGACAGCACCGCCGCGATGGCCGCCGCCGACCCGGATCGAGATTATCTGGCGGTCGAGGTGCACACGCCGGGAATCGCCAACCTCCTCGACCTGGTGGAACGCGCTGGCCTGCGCAACGTACGGGTGGCACAGGGCGACGCGTTGTCCCTGGTCAGCGGCTTGCCCGAGGATGTGTTGGACGCCGTGCACGTTTTCTTCCCGGACCCGTGGCCGAAGTCCCGCCACCACAAGCGGCGGATCATCCAGCCGACGCACGTGGCGTTGCTGCGGTCACGATTGCGCCCGGGCGGCGTGTTGCACTGCGCGACCGACTGGGCCGAGTACGCCGAGGCGATGAAGGCAACGCTGGACGCCGATCCGGAGCTGGTGGACGCGTACGGCGGCTTCGCGCCGCGTCCGGCGCACCGCCCGGTGACGAAGTTCGAGCGGCGGGCGATCACCGCCGGTCGGCCGGTCGCCGACCTGCTGTACCGCCGGCGGTGACCGACGAAACGCCCTAACCGCATGCGGCGGGGCGTCTGGGCGGGGTCCGGTGCGGGCCCGGTTGGCGTAGCGGGGCATGATCCAGGCACCATGGACAGGCTATGACGCTCACCGCCGCGCTGCCGACAAGCGCCGACCCCGACACCCTCTTCGACGCGTTCGCCGGCTGGGCGAAGGAGCGCGGCCTCGACCTCTACCCGCATCAGGAAGAGGCGGTCATCGAGATCGTCTCCGGCGCCAACCTGATCATGAACACGCCCACCGGCTCGGGCAAGAGCCTGGTGGCGATCGCGGCCCACTTCGCGGCCCTCGCCGACAGCCGCACGACCTTCTACACCGCGCCGATCAAAGCGTTGGTGTCGGAAAAGTTCTTCGCGCTCTGCGAGGTCTTCGGCGCCGAGAACGTCGGGATGCTCACCGGCGACGCCAGCGTCAACGCCGAAGCCCCGATCATCTGCTGCACCGCGGAGATCCTGGCCAACCTGGCGCTGCGCGAGGGCGACCGGGCCGACGTCGGCCAGGTGATCATGGACGAGTTCCACTTCTACGCCGAGCCCGACCGGGGCTGGGCGTGGCAGGTGCCGATCATCGAGCTGCCGCAGGCCCAGTTCATCCTGATGTCCGCCACCCTGGGGGACACCACCCGCTTCGTCGACGACCTGACCCGGCGCACCGGGCGGCCGACCGCCGTCGTGCGCTCGGCCGAGCGGCCGGTCCCGCTCATCTTCTCGTACGCGATGACGCCGCTGCACGAGACGCTCGAGGAGCTGCTGGAGACCAAGCAGGCCCCGGTGTACGTGGTGCACTTCACCCAGGCCGCCGCGCTGGAACGTGCCCAGGCGCTGACCAGCGTCAACGTCGCGACCCGCGCCGAGAAGGACATGATCGCCCAGGCGATCGGCAACTTCCGGTTCACCGCCGGCTTCGGCAAGACGCTCTCCCGGCTGGTCCGGCACGGCATCGGCGTGCACCACGCCGGCATGCTGCCCAAGTACCGCCGCCTGGTGGAGACCCTCGCCCAGGCCGGTCTACTCAAGGTCATCTGCGGGACCGACACCCTCGGCGTCGGCATCAACGTGCCGATCCGCACCGTGCTGTTCACCGGCCTGTCCAAGTACGACGGGGTACGCACCCGACTGCTCAAGAACCGGGAGTTCCACCAGATCGCCGGGCGGGCCGGTCGGGCCGGTTACGACACCATCGGCCGGGTCGTGGTGCAGGCCCCCGAGCACGTCATCGACAACGAGAAGGCCCTCGCCAAAGCCGGCGACGACCCGAAGAAGCGCCGCAAGGTGGTGCGCAAGAAGCCGCCGGAGGGTTCGATCGGCTGGGGTCAGCCCACCTTCGACCGACTTGTCGACGCCGAGCCGGAGCCGCTGACCTCCAGCTTCCAGGTCAGCCACTCGATGCTGCTCAACGTCATCGGCCGGCCCGGTGACGCGTTCGCCGCGATGCGGCACCTGCTCACCGACAACCACGAGGAGCCGGCCGCACAGCGCCGGCACATCCGCCGGGCGATCGCCATCTACCGGGCGCTGCGGGCCGGTGGGGTCGTCGAGGAGCTGCCCGAACCGGACGAGACCGGCCGCCGGATCCGGCTCACCGTCGACCTCCAGCTCGACTTCGCCCTCAACCAGCCGCTCTCCCCCCTCGCCCTGGCCACCATCGAACTGCTCGACGCCGAGTCCCCGTCGTACGCGCTCGACGTGCTCAGCGTGATCGAGTCGATCCTCGACGACCCCCGGCAGATCCTCTCCGCGCAGCAGTTCAAGGCGCGCGGCGAGGCCGTCGCCGCCATGAAGGCCGAGGGCATCGAGTACGAGGCGCGCCTCGAACTGCTCGAGGACGTGACCCACCCGAAGCCTCTGGCCGAGCTGCTGGAGGCCGCGTACGAGATGTACCGGCAGGGGCACCCCTGGGTCGCCGACCACCAGCTCTCCCCCAAGGCCGTGGTCCGCGACATGTACGAGCGGGCCATGACCTTCACCGAGTACGTGCAGTTCTACGGGCTGACCCGCTCGGAGGGCCTGGTCCTGCGCTACCTGGCCGACGCGTACAAGACGCTGCGGCAGACAGTGCCCGAGGACGCCAAGACCGAGGAGCTGATCGACCTCATCGAGTGGTTGGGCGAGTTGGTCCGCCAGGTCGACTCCAGCCTGATCGACGAGTGGGAGCGGCTGCGTAACCCGTCCGACGTGGCCGAGGTGGCCCAGGCGCACGCCGCCCTCGCCGACCGGCCACCGGCGGTGACCCGCAACGCACGGGCGTTCCGGGTGCTGGTGCGCAACGCGCTGTTCCGCCGCGTCGAGCTGGCCGCGCTGCGCCGCTGGGACCTGCTCGCCGAGTTGGACGCCGAGGACGGCTGGGACTACGACGCCTGGGCCGACGCTCTCGGGCCGTACTTCGAGGCGTACGACTCGATCGGGGTCGGGCCGGACGCCCGCGGCCCGGCGCTGCTCATGATCGAGCAGGGCCGGGAGCGGTGGACCGTACGGCAGATCTTCGACGACCCGGACGGTGACCACGACTGGGGCATCAGCGCCGAGGTCGACCTGGCCGCCTCGGACGAGATCGGTGCGGCGGTCGTCCGGATCACCGACGTCGGCCAGCTCTAACAGGCGTCTCGGCAGGGGGTCGTCCGCACGCCGGACGGCCCCCTTTGTCGCGTTTTCCGCACCCCTTCTTTCGCTGGGCGATGTCAGACCCGTCGATTAGAATGTATGTACTAATCGAGTTCCTGACCTGCAGGATTACGATCGGGAGGACGCCCGTGACCGCGCCCGCCGCCACGCCCCTCACCCCCTACGCCACGTTGCTCGGCTTCACCCGCTACGTCGACCGCACCGGCCCCACCAAGGCGACCTTCGTGGGCGGTCTGCGTAAGCAGCGAGCCAGCCGGTCCGGCTTCAACCCGCACGGGCAGTTCGTCAAGGCACTCAAGGCCGACATCGCCTTCCACACCGGCGGCACCCACCTGACCGGGGTGGTCGACGTGGTCAAGCCTCGCTGGCGCCCGCTCTACCAGGCGCTCGTTCCCGGCGCCACGGCCTGGCTGCACTCCCTCGGCGAGCCGGCCGCCGTCGACCTCGCCCAGACCCGCGACGCCCTGGCCATGCTGGGCGACCTACCCGTCAAGATCAACCCCCATTTCGGTGTACGCCACGCCGACGGCCGCGCCGAAGCGGTCCGCCTGCACTTCGACGAGACCCCGCCGAGCGAGGAATCGGTGCTGGCCACCCTGCACCTGATGGCCCGCCACATGGACGCGGTGCTCCCGCACGCCGAGCCGGTCCTGGTGGATGTCCGCCGTGGCCAGGCCCACCAAATGCCCACCGACGCCAAGCCCGAGCAGATCGAACGCTGGCTGGCCGGCGAAGCCGCCGCCTTCCGCGCCATCTGGTCCACCGCCGCCTAACCCGCCCACACCCCCACCCCCACCCCGCCGCCGTCGCCGCCATCAAGATCCGCGCAACTTCAGGGATGCTGCTGCCTCCCACGATCGGGAAGCAGCAAGAACTCTGACGTTGCGCGGATCTTGTACGTCCGGCCCCACGTGAGGGTTATCCACAGGGGCTGTCGGCGGGCGTACCCGGCCGGCAGGGTGTCTTCATGCCTGCTTCTCCACGGCGTCCGGCAAGGTTGCAGGGGCGTGTCTTCCGCGGCTCCCGCGCCGTCGCGGACGGACTCATCACCCCTGCGGAACTGCGCAGCTCGGCGTGGCGGCCCCTCTTCCGCGACGTCTACGCGGATGCCCGACTGGAGGTCACGCACCGCGCTCGTTGTGCCGCGGCGGCACAACTGGTGCTACCCCCGGGTGTGGTGATCGCCGGGCGCAGCGCGGCAACGCTCTACGGCGCAGCGTCGGTCGCCGGCAACGAGCCGGTCGATGTCCTCGTGCCCAGCGGCCAGCGGTTCGGACCGGTGTCGGGCCTCGCCGTCCACGTCGGCACGATCGACGGGGCCGACGTCACGCTACGCCGGGGCATCCCGATGACCACGCCGACGCGTACCTGCTGGGATCTGGCCCAGTGGCTGCCGACGGAGGAGGCCGTCGCGATCGTGGATCGGCTCGCCCACAACCATCTGGTGGCACTCGCATCGTTGCGGGCAAACGCCCGGGCGCGGGTCGGCGACCGAGGGTGGAAGCGCATGGTGCGGGTGGCCGCCCTGGCTGACGCGGGCGCGGAATCGGCACCGGAGTCCCGACTTCGCGTGCGGATCGTGCTCGCCGGGGTGCCGACGCCGGTCACCCAGTTCGTGGTCGAGCGCGAGGGGAGATTCGTGGCCCGCCTGGACCTGGCGTGGCCACACCTCAAGGTCGCCGTCGAGTACGACGGACTGTGGCACGACGATCCCGAGCAGTTTCACCGCGATCGACGTCGCCTCAACCGCCTGCTCGGTGACAACTGGATCGTGCTGCACGTGACCGCGAAACGATTCCGGGAGGACTTCGACGGCTTCCTCGAGGAACTCCGTCAAGCCCTCAACTCCCGATCCCGCTGACCCCGACGGGCCCCCGACCCCAAGATCCGAACAACTTCCGGGTTACTGCTGCTTCTGCGGCTTGGGAGGCAGCAGTTTCCCGGTAGTTGCGCGGATCTTGGGGTTCGTTCGCGACGGTGCCGGCGGGGTCAGGCGGCGGGGAGGTACTTGGCCAGGTCGTCGAGGATCTTGTTGGCGGCGCCGACGCCGATGCCGGTCATCCAGACCTCGTCGGAGACGGGGTACGCCTTGCCGGCCTTGACGGCGCCCAGGCCCTTCCAGAGGGTTCCGCCAGCCACCTTGCTCTGCTCGGCGGCGGCCTTGTCGCCGTACGCGGTCACGAAGATGACGTCACCGTCGACTTCGCTGATCCGCTCGGGGCTGACCAGGTCGAAGCGCTTGTCCTCCTTGTTGGCGAGCATCTGCCGCTCGGGGCGGCCGAGGCCGGTGTCGCCGATGACGATGCCAGAGAACGAGTCCGGGCCGTACACCCGGATGTTGCCGGGCAGGAACCGCACGATCGACACCTTGCGCGCGGCGGGGTCGCCGAGGGTGGCACCGAAGTCCTTGGCCCGCTTCTCGTACGCGCCGAGCAGGTCCTTGGCCTGCTGCTCGCGGCCGAGCGCCTTGCCGTCGAGGAGGAGGTTCTCCTTCCAGGTGATGCCCACCTTGTCGGTGAACACTGTCGGCGCGATGGCGGCCAGTTCGTCGTAGAACTTCTCCTGGCGGAACTTGCTGCCCAGGATGAGGTCCGGCTTCAGTGCGTTGATCGCCTCCAGGTCGGGCTCGGTGAGCACCCCGACCTCCTTGATGCCGGCGAGCTTGTCCGCGCCGAAGTAGGTCGGCCAGCTCTTGGCCTCACCGGCGGTGGCGGCACCGACGGGCGTGATGCCCAGTGAGAGCGCCGTGTCGATCTTGTCGGTGTCGAGCACGACCACCCGCTTGGGCTCCGCCGGGACCTTGGTGGTGCCCATGGCGTGGGTGATCTCCCGGGTCTCCCCGGTGGTGGTGCCGGCGACCGGGTCGCTCTCACCGCAGGCGGTGAGTCCGACGCCGAGGGCGGCGGCCGCGGCGAGAGCGGCGACGAGACGACGCATCAGAGTCCTTTCGAGGGGTACGAGCCGGCGAGCGGAATCGCTGCGTCGGCGGGGGTGACCGGGCTGGCGGAGTTGCCACCGGTGTACGCGGGCACCACCAGGGGTGCGCCGGTCACCGGGCAGGGCACGACCACACAGGCCAGCCCGAAGACGTCGCGGACCAGGTCGGCGGTGAGGATCTCCCGGGGCGGTCCGGCGGCCACCACGGCGCCGGCGCGCATCGCGACCAGGTGGTCGGCGTAGCGGGCGGCCTGGTTCAGGTCGTGCAGCACGGCGACCACGGTGCGGCCCCGCTCGGCGCGCAGCCGGTGCAGCAGGTCCAGCACCTCCACCTGGTGGGCCAGGTCGAGGAAGGTGGTCGGCTCGTCCAGCAGCAGGGCGTCGGTGTCCTGGGCGAGGGTCATGGCGATCCAGACCCGTTGCCGCTGACCGCCAGAGAGGCTGTCCACCGGTCGGTCGGCCAGGTCGGTCACGTCGGCGAGGGCCATCGCGTGGTCCACCGCCGCGCCGTCCTCCGACGACCACTGCCGCCACCACCGCTGGTAGGGCTGCCTGCCCCGCCCGACCAGGTCCGCCACTGTGACGCCCTCGGGCACCAGCGGGCTCTGCGGCAGGACGCCGAGGCGGCGGGCGACCTCCCGGGTCGGCAGGTCGCGGATCGCGGTGCCGTCCAGCAGCACCGTGCCCCGGCGGGGGTTGAGCAGCCGGGCCATCGTGCGCAGCAGGGTGGACTTGCCGCACGCGTTGGGGCCGACGATGACGGTGAACGCGTCGGTCGGCAGGTCCAGGTCGAGCCCGTCGAGCACGGTCCGGTCGTCGTAGCCGGCGACCAGGTCGCGGGTAGAGAGCATCACACGACTCCTCGAGGCGTCACGACGACCGCCGCCGACCACGCAGCAGCAGGAAGATCAGGTACGGGCCACCGATCGCGGCGGTCAGCACCCCGGCGGGCAGTTGGGTGGGTGCGAACAGCCGCCGGCCGGCCAGGTCGGCCAGCACCAGCAGGAGCGCGCCGAGCAGGGCCGCGCAGACCAGCGGCGGCCGTTCGGCGCGTACCAGCCGGCGGGCCACCTGCGGGGCGACCAGCGCCACGAAGTCCACGGCCCCGACCTGGGCGGTGACCATCGCGGCGACGAGCACACCGGTGCCGGCGAGACCGATCCGGCGGGCCACCGGGCGCAGCCCGACGCCCCGGGCGGTGTCGTCGTCGAGGGCGGTGCTGTTCAGCGCCCACCCGGCCCAGGCCAGCACCGGCAGCAGCACCAGCAGGGTGCCGGCGATCCAGGCGGCCTCGGTCCAGCCCTTGCCGGCCAGGGTGCCGATCAGCCAGATCTGCGCGCGCAGCCCGTCGATCGGGTCGGCGGTGAGCATGACCACCTCGGTGAGCGCCCGGAAGCCGAACGCGACCGCCACGCCGGCGAGCACGAACCGCTGTGCCGCCAGCCCGTGCCGGGCGCCGAGGGCGAACAGCAGCGCCGCCGCGAGCAGCCCACCCACCAGCGCGGTGGGCGCCACCAGCACGGCGGCCATTCCGCTGGTCAGGGCCACGGTCGCGGCGAGACCGGCACCCTGGGTGATGCCGATGACGTCCGGGCTGGCGAGCGGGTTGCGGGCCACGCTCTGGATCAACGTGCCAGCCACGCCGAAGGCGGCGCCGGCCACGGCGGCCAGCACGACGCGCGGCAGCCGAAGGTCGAAGACCACGAGGTCGTACGGGGTGCCGGCCCCGGAGAGGGCACGCAGCACGTCGGCCGGGGCGACGTACGGGGTGCCCAGCGAGAGACTGAGCACCACGGCCAGCAGGAGCAGCACGGTCAGCACGGCGGCCACCAGGACCGCGCGACGGCGGATCAGCAGGCTGACCGGGCCGATCCGCAGCAGCGACCGCCCGGCCAGCCGGATCGACTCACCGGACGGCACGGCGGTGCTCGACAGGCCGGCGGCACCGGGCGAGGCGGAGGCAGCGGCGGGCGAGCCGGCGGCGGAGGCGGCGGACGAGGCGGCGGCGTCAGACGCGTCGGAGGGGCCGGAGGTGCGCTGGGTGGTGGTCACGCGGTCACCACCCGGGCGCGACGGACCAGCACGGCCAGCAGTGGCGCACCGATCAGCGCGGTGACGATCCCGGCCGGGATCTCGCCGGGTGGGGCGACGAGCCGACCGACGATGTCGGCGGCGAGCAGCAGCGCCGGCCCGAGCAGGGCGGAGACGGCCAGGGTCCAGCGGTGGTCCGCGCCGACCAGGGCGCGCGCCAGGTGCGGCACGGCCAGCCCGACGAACGCGACCGGGCCGGCAGCGGCCACCGCCGCACCGGTCAGCAGCACGGCGGCGAGGCCACCGCCGAGGCGGACCAGGCCGATCCGGTGGCCGAGTCCACGGGCCACGTCGTCGCCGAGGGCCAGCGCGTCCAGACCGCGGGCCACCAGGGCGGCCAGGACCAACCCGACGAGGACGAACGGCAGCACCTGCGCGGTGACCGACAGGTCCCGGCCGGACAGCCCGCCGACCACCCAGAAGCGGTACTCCTCGAAGGTGCGGGCGTCGATGCTGAGCAGGGCGTACACCCCGGAGGCCAGGCTGGCGTCGAGCGCCGCGCCGACCAGCGCGAGGGTGACCGGGCTGGCGCCCTCGCGGGCGCGGGTGGCGATGGCGAAGACCAACAGCCCGGCGATCAGGGCTCCGGCGATGCCGAACCAGACGTACCCGGCGAGCGTGCCGACGCCGAAGACGGAGATCGCCAGGACCACCCCGAACGACGCGCCAGCGCTGATGCCCAGGATGCGCGGCTCGGCGAGGGGGTTGCGGGTGAGCGCCTGGAACAGCACCCCCGCCACGGCGAGCGCGAGGCCGACGGCGAGGCCGAGCGCGGTCCGTGGCATCCGCAGCTCACGGACGATGGTGCTGGCGTCGCCGCCGTCGGGTGCGACGAGCGCGTGCCAGACCTGGTCGACGCCGAGTTGTCGGCTGCCGAGCGCGAAGCTGGCCAGCACGGTGAGCAGCAGCACCAGCGCGGCCCCGACGGTGACGGCCACCCGGCGGCCGGTACGGGTGCCGGACCGGTTGCGGGCCGGGGTCGGCCGGGTGGCGAGGGTGGTCACGAGTCTCCTGCACGTTCACGCTTAGGTTCGCCTAACCTTAGCCGAGCTGCAGAAAGAGGCCTAACCGGCGTCTGTCGATGCCGTCGGGGCTCCCCCGGCCCCGCCCGCCGCGCCACCGTCACCGGCCGCCGCGCCACCGCGCGGCAACACGTTCAGCGGTCGCATCATCTCGTTGTCCTCGTGCTCCAGCAGGTGGCAGTGCCAGGCGTACCGACCCGGCAGGTCGAAGTGCGCCTTGATCCGGGTCACCTCCCACGGGTACGCGAGCACCGTGTCCATCCACCCCCGGTCCGCCGGGCCCGGCTGCACCCTGCCCGAGTGTCCCCGGCCGAGCAGCTCGAACTGGACCTGGTGCAGGTGGACCGGGTGCACGTGCCGGGTGAAGTTGCGCACCTCCCAGACCTCGGTGTCGCCGAGGGTGGGCTGTTCGGTCACCGGATCGCTCCAGCGCAACGGCAGACCCCGGCCGCGCTCGTCGAGGACGCCGAGCAGCATCACCGTCGACCCGCCGGACCCGCGCTCGTTGAGCGACAGCCGGCGTACCCGCTGGGCCGCTCCGAGCCGAGGGTGCGCCGGCAGCCGTAGCTGTTCCGGTGGGACGCTGGGATCCGCGCCGGCGGCGTCGGTGACCACGAACCGCAGCACCTGCCCGGTGGTCTGCGGGTCGGCCGGCGGGAAGTCCACCCCGGGGCGACCGCCGGCGTACATCCCGTCCGGCCCTTCGTTCACGAGGTACAGCTCGGTGCCGGCCGGGACGTCGGTGAAGTCGACGATCGCGTCGACCCGCTGGGCGGGGCCGAGTGACACGCGTTCGTGCGCCACCGGCTCCGGCAGGAAGCCGCCGTCGCTGCCGATCTGCCAGACCGGCAGCACCGGCCGGGCCGGCCGGGCGGTGGCGTTCGCGGCCACGCTGAGCAGCAGGAAACGGCTGTTGCAGCCGTTGAGCAGCCGGAACCGGTAGCGCCGGCGCCGCACTGTCAGCGTGGGCCAGGTGCGGCCGTTGACCACGATGGTGGAGCCGGAGAACCCGGGCACGGACACTGGCGGCCCGTCGCCGTTGCCGGAGTACCGCTTCGGGTATTGCAGGTCGCCGTCGGCGGTGAAGCTGCGGTCCTGGATCATCAGCGGGATGTCGTGGTACGAGGCGGTCGGCGGGTCGTCGCGGGTCGGCGCCGGGCCGGGCAGCACTTCCTCCGGCAGCTCGTCCCCGCCGAGCAGGTAGAACCCGGCGGGCCCGGCGTAGACGTTCTCGCGGGTGAGCCCGAGCGTGTGGTCGTGGTACCAGAGGGTGCACGGGCGCTGGTCGTTCGCGTACTCGAAGGTGGCCGAGCCCGGCGTCCAGCGCAGCCCGGACCGTTCGGCGAACCGGGACCGGAACTCGCGGTACGCGCTGCCGGACACGGCGAAGTCCGGCGGCAGGTCGCGGGCCGTCGGCAGGTACCACGCCTCCGCGTGCCCGTCGCTCTCCTGGGCGCTGTGCGCGCCGTGCAGATGCACCACCTGCGGCACCGGTCCGCGATACCCCTGCGGGCTGCCGTCCCACCGCCCGTGACGGTCCCGGTGCTCGATGCCACCGGCCGGGTTGGCCCAGTGCACTGTGGGGTCCACCGGCAGCAGGTGCGGCAGGTAGTCGCCCCGGTCGTCGACGAGCTGGTTGACCCAGGTCACCCGCACCGGCCGGCCGACCCGGGCCATGATGGTGGGCGCCGGGTAGCCGAAGCTGCCGGGGTGGGCGGTGGAGCCGTAGCCCCACACTGTGGTGCGCGGCCACGGGGGCGGCAGGATCTGCTGGCGGAACTGTCGTACCGCGATCTCGTAGGTGTCGCGCTCGGGATCGGGCGCCACCGTCGGCATCGCCGGGGGGATCCGCAGCGGCGTGACGTACTTCGGGATGTCACGGGCGTCCAGCGACGCTGCCGCGGCGAGCGCCCGGCCCGATGCCGGCCAGCCCGCCGGGATCAGCGCCGCCGCGCCGCCGGTGGCACCGGCCACGAGCAGCCCACGTCTGGTGACCATGCCGCACCTCCCAATCGTCGCGAACCTCGATATGAGAATGAGATTCGCGGACGACCACAGGACGGACAGATGCTCGATGGCACCCAGAAGAGGGACATTCGCCTCATAGGGTGGGAACATGCGATTCGACCAGCACACGGTCGTCCTGCTGAGCCGACCGTCGGATCCGCCGGAGCTGCCGCAGGACGCCATCGACCGCCTGCAGGACGCCCACCTGGCGCATCAGGCGGGCCTCGTGCAGCAGGGGCTGGTGCTCGCGGCCGGGCCGTTCCTCCACCCCGACGACGAGCGGTTGCGGGGCTTCGTGGTGCTGTCCATCGCCCCGGACGAGGCCCGCGCGCTCTTCGCCAACGACCCGGCCGTGCGTGCCGGTCGCCTGCTCGCGCGGGTGACCACCTGGCTGCTCCCGGAGGGCAACCTGCGCTTCGAGAGCGTGCCGGTGCCGCAGTCGATGCTGGAGGCCGCCGCCGGAGACTGACGCGCGCCCGGTCAGCCGGCCGAGTCGCTGCCGGTCTCCGCCGGCAGCTTCCCGAGCGGGACCACCAGCGGGGCGTCCATCGGGCCGACGATCACCCGCAGGTCCGGGAAGTGGTCGGCCAGCACCTGCCGGCACCGGGCACAGGGCGCGACGACCTCGCGACCGCGGTCGGCGACCGTGACGATCGTCTCCAACGCGGTGACGCCCTGCGTCGCGGCCGTGGCGATCACGACCAGCTCGGCGCAGACCGCTGCGCTGGCGTGCCGGACGTTCACGCCCGTGAAGACCCGCCCGTCCACGGTCCGGGCCGCCGACGCGACAGTGTGGCGCTGGCTGCGGCACCGCAGCTTGGCGACCGCGGTGGCGGCCTGCACCAACGCGCGGTCGGTGTCACGCATCTCCATCCCGGCTCCCCCAGCGCTCGACGTCGGCCGCCAACTCTAGGTCCCGGTCATGGCCGTCACGGGACCGGAGGCCCCCGGTGAACGGCAGTCGAGGAGCGGGCCGCTCGATAACCCGGGGGCGGTGCGCCGCCGGGCTGCCTATCCTTGGGCACGACATGCAGAATCCAACCGCCTCCGTCGCGACCGATCCCGTTCGCGAGCTGCACCGCCGCCTCACCCCTCTGATGTTCCGCGACCAGCGCCGACTCCAGCGGCGGCTGGACGGTGCCCGCAAGCTGCGCGACCCGCAGCGTCGGGAGGCGGCGCTGACCGAGATCACCGCCGACCTGGTCCGGGCCGAGCAGCGGCTCGCCGCCCGCCAGGCCGCGGTGCCCGTGATCACGTACCCGGCGGGTCTGCCGGTCAGTGAGCGCAAGGACGACATCGCCACGGCCATCCGCGACCACCAGGTGGTGATCGTGGCGGGCGAGACCGGCTCCGGCAAGACCACCCAGATCCCCAAGATCTGCCTGGAGCTGGGGCGCGGCGTGCACGGCCTGATCGGGCACACCCAGCCCCGGCGGTTGGCCGCCCGCACGGTGGCCGACCGGATCGCCGACGAGCTGGGCACCGAGCTGGGTGACGTGGTCGGCTACAAGGTGCGCTTCACCGACCAGGTCAGCGAACGCAGCCTGGTGAAGCTGATGACCGACGGCATCCTGCTGGCCGAGCTGCAGACCGACCGGATGCTGCGCCAGTACGACACGCTGATCATCGACGAGGCGCACGAGCGCAGCCTCAACATCGACTTCATCCTCGGGTACCTGCGGGAGCTGCTGCCCCGCCGACCCGACCTCAAGGTGATCATCACCTCGGCGACCATCGAGACCGACCGGTTCGCCAAGCACTTCGCTGACACCGAGGGCAGTCCCGCGCCGGTCGTCGAGGTCTCCGGACGCACCTATCCGGTCGAGGTCCGCTACCGCCCGCTGGTCGAGCTCGCCGAGGGCGAGGACGACGGCGACGCCGACGAGGAGAACGTCCGCGACCAGATCCAGGCGATCGGCGACGCCGTCGAGGAGCTGGCCGCCGAGGGCCCCGGCGACATCCTGGTCTTCCTCAGCGGCGAGCGGGAGATCCGGGACACCGCCGACGCGCTGGGCAAGCTGGTGCAGAAGAAGCGAACGCTGCTCGGCACCGAGATCCTGCCGCTGTACGCGCGGCTCTCCTCCGCCGAGCAGCACCGGGTCTTCGCCGCGCACAACTCCCGTCGGGTGGTGCTCGCCACCAACGTCGCGGAGACCTCGCTGACAGTGCCCGGCATCAAGTACGTGGTGGACCCGGGCACCGCCCGCATCTCCCGCTACTCCAGCCGGCTCAAGGTGCAGCGGCTGCCGATCGAGCCGATCTCCCAGGCCTCGGCCAACCAGCGCAAGGGCCGCTGCGGCCGTACGTCGGACGGCATCTGCATCCGCCTCTACGACGAGCAGGACTTCGCGTCCCGGCCCGAGTTCACCGACCCGGAGATCCTGCGGACCAACCTGGCGTCGGTCATCCTCCAGATGACAGCGATCGGGCTCGGCGATCTCGCCGCGTTCCCGTTCATCGACCCGCCGGACAAGCGCAACATCACCGACGGTGTCAATCTGCTGCACGAGTTGGGCGCGTTGGACCCGACCGAGGTTGACCCGGCGAAGCGGCTCACCGCGCTCGGTCGGCGGCTGGCCCAGCTGCCTGTCGACCCGCGACTGGCCCGGATGGTGGTCGAGGGCGAGCGCAACGGCTGCGCCACCGAGGTGCTGGTGATCGCCGCCGCGCTCTCCATCCAGGACCCGCGGGAGCGACCGGCGGAGAAGCAGGCCCAGGCCGACCAGGCGCACGCCCGGTTCGCCGACAAGGAGTCGGACTTCGTCGCCTACCTCAATCTGTGGCGTTACCTGCGCGAGCAACAGCGCGAGCTGTCCTCCAGCGCCTTCCGCCGGATGTGCAAGGCGGAGTACCTGAACTACCTGCGGATCCGCGAGTGGCAGGACATCGTCAGCCAACTGCGCCAGGTGCTGCGTACCCCGGGCGAGGGCGACCGGCGCGGTGGACGGCCGGCGCCCGACACCCCGGCCGACGCGGACGCCGGCCGGGCCCGCCGTGGTGGCGCGGACCTGCCGGAGGAGATCGACACCCCGAAGGTGCACCAGTCGCTGCTGCCCGGCCTGCTGTCGCACATCGGCCTCAAGGACGCCCAGAAACACGAGTACCTGGGGGCGCGGGGGGCGAAGTTCGCTGTCTTCCCCGGATCGGCGTTGTTCAAGAAGCCGCCGCGCTGGGTGATGGCCGCCGAGTTGGTGGAGACATCCCGGCTGTGGGGCCGCATCGCCGGTCGGGTCGAGCCGGAGTGGGTCGAGCCCCTCGCCCAGCACCTGGTCAAGCGCAGTTACAGCGAGCCGCACTGGGAGAAGAAGCAGGCCGCGGTGATGGCCTACGAGAAGGTCACCCTGTACGGCGTTCCGCTGGTCAGCTCCCGCAAGGTCAACTTCGGGCGGATCGACCCGACGCTGAGCCGGGAGCTGTTCATCAGGCACGCCCTGGTCGAGGGTGACTGGCAGACCCACCACCAGTTCTGGGCGGAGAACAAGCGGCTGCTCGCCGAGATCGAGGAGCTGGAGAGCCGGGCCCGACGCCGGGACATCCTGGTCGACGACGAGACCATCTTCGGCTTCTACGACCAGCGGATCCCGGCCGACGTCTCCTCCGGCCGACACTTCGACTCGTGGTGGAAGAAGACCCGCCGCGAGCGACCCGACCTGCTCACCTTCACCCGCGACCTGCTGATCAACGATGGTCGGGCGGGCGTGGCCGAGGACGACTACCCGGACGAGTGGCAGACCGACGGGGTGAGTCTCCCGCTGACGTACCGGTTCGAGCCGGGCACGCCGGACGACGGCGTCACAGTGGACATCCCGTTGCCGCTGCTCAACCAGGTGCCGGCGGAGAGCTTCGACTGGCAGGTGCCGGGGCTGCGCGAGGAGACGGTGATCGCGCTGATCCGCTCGCTGCCGAAGGCGATCCGCCGCAACTTCGTCCCGGTGCCGGACTACGCCCGGGCCGCCCTGGCGGCGATCACGCCCGGCGAGGAGTCGCTGCTGGACGCGCTCACCCGGCAGCTGCGCCGGATGACCGGGGTGACAGTGCCCCGCGATGCCTGGGAGCCGGGCAAGCTCCCGCCGCACCTGCGGGTGACCTTCCGGGTGCTCGGCGACGACGAGAAGCCGGTCGCCGAGGGCAAGGACCTGCCGGCCCTGCAACGCCAACTCCGCCAGGAGGTACGCCAAACGGTGGCGGCCGCCGCGCCGGAGGTGGCCCGCACGGGCCTGCGGGAGTGGAGCATCGGCACGCTGCCCCGCACCATCGAGCAGGTCCGGGCCGGCTACGCGGTCACCGCGTACCCGGCGCTGGTGGACGAGGGCGCCACGGTCGGGGTGCGGGTGTTCGACTCCCCCGCCGAGGCGGAGGCGGCGCACTGGGCGGGCACCCGCCGGCTGCTGCGGCTCACCGTGCCGTCCCCGGCTCGGTTCCTGCAGGGGCGGCTGAGCAACGAGGCGAAGCTGGCGCTGAGCCGTAACCCGCACGGCGGTGTACAGGAGTTGATCGAGGACGCCGCGGGCGCGGCCATCGACCGGCTGATCGCTGCGGCCGGTGGGCCGGCGTGGGACGCCGACGGTTTCGCGGCGGTGCGTGAGAAGGTCCGCGCCGACCTGGTCGACACCGTCGTCGAGGTGATGGACCGGGTCCGCAAGGTCCTCGCCGCCGCGTACGCCGTCGAGCAGCGCCTCGGCGCGACCCGCAACCTCGCCGTGGTGGCGGCGCTGGCCGACATCCGCAACCAGCTCGCCGGGCTGGTGCACGCCGGGTTCATCACCGAGACCGGGTACGCGCGCCTGCCCGACCTGCTGCGCTACCTCACCGCCATCGAACGTCGACTGGACCGCCTCGGCGGCAACCCGCAACGCGACCGCCAACAGCAGGACCGGATCGCCGTGGTGCAGAAGGAGTACGCCGACCTGCTCGCCAACCTGCCGCCGGCCCGTCGGCAGGAGACAGCGGTCCGGCAGATCCGCTGGATGATCGAGGAGCTGCGGGTGAACGTCTTCGCCCAGGCGCTGGGCACCCCGTACCCCGTCTCGGAGCAGCGAATCTACCGCGCGATGGACGACGCCGAGGGCCGCTGACGCCGGTCAGAGCGGGTCCACCCCGGGCGGGAGCTCGTCGCGGTCGATGGCCGACTGAATGTAGTCGAGCAGGATGCGGCGCAGCTCCCGGCCGGCGTGGGTGGGTACGACGTCACGGCGGCGGGCCACCGCGATGGTCCGCCGCACCCCGGGCGGGGCGAGCGGGGTGATCCGCACGCCCGGTCGGCGCGCCAGCACGATGCCGGGCACGAGCGCGATGCCGAGCCCCGCCTCGACGAAGCTGAGCACGGCGTCCATCTCGCCGCCGTCCACCGCGAAGCTCGGTTCGAAGCCCGCCTCCCGGCAGGCCTGGATGGTCGCGTCGCGCAGGTCGTACCCCTCCCGGAACATCACCATCGGCTGGTCCCGAAGGTCGGTGATGCGCAGCTCGCCCGTCGCCGAGGCGGTCGGCACCTCGTCCACCGAGGCCACCACCAGGCTCTCCCGCAGGATCGGGTCGACCCGCAGACCCGGGTCGGCGCCCTGCGACGGCATGATGATCAGCGCCAGGTCCAGATCCCCGCGCAGCAGGTCACGGACGAGGTCCTGGGAGCCGCCCTCCTCGACGCGCAGGTCGACCGTGGGGTGCGCGTCGCGGAACCGGCGCAGCACCGGCGGGGCGAGCGAGGTGGCCAGGCTGGGGGTGGCCCCGAGCCGGACCCGGCCCCGGCGCAGCCCGACCAGCTCCTGGACCTCCCGGGTCGCCGTCTCCACGTCGGCGAGGATGCGGGTGGCCAACGGCAGCAGCACCTCACCCGCCGCGGTGAGCGCGATGTTGCCCCTTACCCGCTCGAACAGGGGCGCCCCGAGGTCGGCCTCCAGAGCGTGAATTTGCTTACTGAGAGAAGGCTGAGTGATGCCGACCAGGTCGGCGGCTTGGGTGAAATGTCGTACTTCGGCCACCGCGACGAAGTACCGGAGCTGATGGAGCTGCATCTACATAGCCTACGGCTATCAACGCTGCGAGTTTGATGCATTGGACGACTGATCGAAGTGCTCCTAGCGTCGGTCTCGTGGTAATGACGAAAACTCGGTCGCCCATCCGCTCGAACGTCGGCCTCAAGGCCGTCATGGCGGTGACGGGCATCCTGCTGGTGCTCTTCCTCATCGCCCACATGCTGGGGAACCTGAAGGTGTTCACGGGGGAAACCTCGTTCGACCACTACGCGCACTGGCTGCGCGACATCGGCAAGCCACTGCTGCCCGGCGTCTGGTTCCTGTGGATCCTGCGCACCGTGCTGGTGGTGGCGGTCGTCGCCCACATCGTGGCCGCCACCGTGCTGGCCCGGCGGGCCCGCGCCGCCCGCCCGGTCAAGTACGCCCACCGCAAGAAGGTCAACGGCAGCTACGCCGCGCGCACGATGCGCTGGGGCGGCGTGATCATCCTGCTCTTCGTGATCTACCACCTCCTGGACCTGACCACCGGCACGCTGAACCCGGTCGGCAACGAGAGCAAGCCGTACGGCAACGTCGTCGCCGACTTCGCGCCGGAGCGCTGGTACGTCACGCTCTTCTACACGCTCGCCATCGTCACGGTGGGCTTCCACCTGCGCCACGGCGCGTTCAGCGCGTTCCGCAGCCTCGGCCAGCAGACGCCGCGCGGCGAGCGGCGGGCGCGTACCGCAGCTCTGGTCTTCGCCGTGCTGCTCTGCGCCGGGTACCTGGTGGTCCCGTTCGCCGTACTCACCGGATTGGTGTCCTGACATGGAACTCTTCACCGAGGGCGACCCGATCGCCGACACCAAGGCTCCCGCCGGCCCGGTCGAGAAGCGTTGGGAGACCCGGCGCTTCGAGGCCAAGCTGGTCAACCCCGCCAACCGCCGCAAGATGACGGTGATCGTGGTCGGCACCGGCCTGGCCGGCGGCTCGGCCGCCGCCACCCTGGCCGAGCAGGGCTACCACGTGAAGTCCTACTGCTACCAGGACAGCCCGCGCCGCGCGCACTCCATCGCGGCCCAGGGCGGCATCAACGCGGCGAAGAACTACCGCAACGACGGCGACTCCGTCCACCGGCTCTTCTACGACACCGTCAAGGGCGGCGACTTCCGCTCCCGCGAGTCGAACGTGCACCGGCTGGCCGAGGTCTCGGTCAACATCATCGACCAGTGCGTCGCCCAGGGCGTGCCCTTCGCCCGCGAGTACGGCGGTCTGCTGGACACCCGCTCCTTCGGTGGCGCCCAGGTGCAGCGCACCTTCTACGCCCGGGGCCAGACGGGTCAGCAGCTGCTGCTCGGCGCGTACCAGGCCCTGGAGCGGCAGATCGGCCTGGGCAACGTGGAGATGAACGCCCGGCACGAGATGCTGGAGCTCGTCCTCGTCGACGGCAAGGCCCGGGGCATCGTCGTCCGGGACCTGGTCACCGGCGAGATCAGCACCGAGATGGCCGACGCCGTGGTGCTCGCCTCCGGCGGCTACGGCAACGTCTTCTACCTCTCCACCAACGCCAAGGGCTGCAACGTCACCGCCACCTGGCGGGCGCACCGCAAGGGCGCGTACTTCGCCAACCCCTGCTACACGCAGATCCACCCGACCTGCATCCCGGTCTCCGGCGACCACCAGTCGAAGCTGACCCTGATGAGCGAGTCGCTGCGCAACGACGGCCGGGTCTGGGTGCCGAAGACCAAGGGCGACGACCGCAACCCGAAGGACATTCCGGAGGACGAGCGGGACTACTACCTGGAGCGGATCTACCCCTCCTTCGGCAACCTGGTCCCCCGCGACATCGCCTCCCGGGCCGCCAAGAACGTCTGCGACGAGGGCCGCGGCGTCGGCCCGACCAAGCTCGGCGTCTACCTCGACTTCGCCGACGCGATCAACCGGCTCGGCCGCAAGGCCATCGAGGCCAAGTACGGCAACCTCTTCGAGATGTACGAGCGGATCACCGGCGAGGACCCGTACGAGGTGCCGATGCGCATCTACCCCGCCGTGCACTACACGATGGGCGGCCTGTGGGTCGACTACGACCTCCAGTCGAACATCCCCGGCCTGTTCGTGATCGGTGAGGCGAACTTCTCCGACCACGGCGCGAACCGGCTCGGCGCCTCGGCGCTGATGCAGGGCCTCGCCGACGGCTACTTCGTGCTGCCCACCACCATCGCCAACTACCTGGCCTCCGGCCCCCTCGACAAGGTCGACGCCAGCCACCCGGCGGCGATCGAGGCCCGCAACGACGTCGAGGACCGCGTCCGGCGGCTGCTCGCCGTCAACGGCGACCGGACCGTGGACTCGTTCCACCGCGAGCTGGGCCAGATCATGTGGGAACACTGCGGCATGGAGCGCAGCGAGGCCGGCCTGCGCAAGGCGATCGGTGAGATCCGCTCGCTGCGCGAGGCGTTCTGGCAGCGGGTCAAGGTGTCCGGCACCGGCGAGGAACTCAACCAGTCGCTGGAGAAGGCCGGCCGGGTGGCCGACTTCTTCGAACTGGCCGAGCTGATGTGCATCGACGCCCTGCACCGCGAGGAGTCCTGCGGCGGCCACTTCCGGGCCGAGCACCAGACCCCCGACGGTGAGGCGCAGCGCGACGACGACCGGTTCGCGTACGTGGCGGCCTGGGAGTTCACCGCCGACGGTGAGCCCTCGGTGCTGCACAAGGAAGACCTGAAGTTCGAATACGTCCACCCCACGCAGCGGAGCTACAAGTGAACCTGACCCTGCGCATCTGGCGCCAGAAGGGCCCTGAGGACAAGGGTCGGATGGTGACCTACCCGGTCGACGACGTGTCCCCGGACATGTCGTTCCTGGAGATGCTCGACGTGCTCAACGAGCGGCTGATCCTCTCCGGCGAGGACCCGGTGGCGTTCGACCACGACTGCCGCGAGGGCATCTGCGGCATGTGCGGCCTGATGATCAACGGCGACGCGCACGGGCCGCAGCGTGGCACCACCGCGTGCCAGCTGCACATGCGGCAGTTCAAGGACGGCGAGACGATCGACATCGAGCCGTGGCGGGCCAGCGCCTTCCCGGTCGTCAAGGACCTGGTGGTCAACCGCAGCGCCTTCGACAGGATCATCGCGGCCGGTGGGTACGTCACCGCGCCGACCGGCAGCGCGCCCGAGGCCCACTCCACCCCGGTGGCCAAGGCCAACGCCGACGCCGCCTTCGAGTCGGCGGCCTGCATCGGCTGCGGCGCGTGCGTGGCCGCCTGCCCGAACGGCTCCGGCATGCTCTTCACCGCCGCCAAGCTCACCCAGCTCTCGCTGCTGCCGCAGGGCCAGCCCGAGCGCTACACCCGGGTGATCGGCATGGTCGACGCGCACGACGAGGCCGGCTTCGGCGGCTGCACCAACGCCGGCGAATGCACCCCGGCCTGCCCGAAGGGCATCCCGCTGAACACCATCGGCCGCCTCAACCGCGACTACCTCACGGCCACCGCCAAGGGCGCCAACAACACCCCTGGTTCCTGAGGGTCCAGCCCCGTACCGAACGCCCGACCGCCGTACCCCACGCTCTTTCCGGGGTACGGCGGTCGGGCGTCTGGTAGGGCGGGCTCTCGGTCGTTGGTTGCGGTGGGGCTGGGGCGACCGTCCCCGGCTCCGGGCGGTCAGGCTTGATCCCTCCGCCGGGGACGGCCGCCCCAGCCTGACCCCGGTCGCGGCCCGTCCGCATCGCATGATCCACTCGCGTTTCAGGAAATCGGCCGGTTACCGCACGCCGGATACCGCGATTTCAAGAAACCCGAGTGGATCCACCCGATCTCGGCCCAGCTGACCCCGAGACCACCACGACAAAGGGGTCAAGACGGACGAGCCGCCACTCAAGGACCCGCGCACACCCGGGTGACCCCCGCCCGGGTGACCTTCGGAGGTGCGGCATCGAGCGGCAGCAACCGGTGTCAGGGCTCACGGACCTCCGCAGGAACGCACAGACGGACGCCCATCAGCGAGGCCTGGGGGGCGACCGTCACCGGCGTAGGGATCAAGCCTGACCGCCCGAAGCCGGGGACGGTCGCCCCCAGGCCCCCACCGCAACCACCACCAACCCGAGGGGAATGGTCACCCCGGGCCCCACCCCAACCACCGCGAACCCCGAGGCAGACCAGGCCCGGAAGGCAGGAATCCGGGACTGACGGCCGGTTCAAGTGCCCGAGCCCGGGTAGCAGTCCTCTCAGACAGCGTGGAGAGGGGACGAGGGACATGAAGGCACTCACCTGGCAGGGCAAGCGGGACGTACGTGTCGAGGAGGTCCCGGACCCTCGGATCGAGGAGCAGACCGACGCGATCGTGAAGATCACCTCGACCGCTATCTGCGGCTCGGACCTGCACCTGTACGAGGTGCTCGGGCCGTACCTGAAGCCGGGTGACATCCTGGGCCACGAGCCGATGGGCATCGTCGAGGAGGTCGGGCCGGAGGTGACCGGGCTCAAGCCCGGCGACCGGGTGGTGGTGCCGTTCAACATCGCCTGCGGCAGTTGCTGGATGTGTTCGCGCCAGCTCTACGCCCAGTGCGAGACCACCCAGGTCACCAGCGAGGGCAAGGGCGCGGCCCTGTTCGGCTACACCTCGCTCTACGGTTCGGTGCCGGGCGGGCAGGCCGAGTACCTGCGCGTCCCGCAGGCCCACTTCGGGCCGATCAAGATCCCGCAGACCGGCGCCGACGAGCGGTACCTCTACCTGTCCGACATCCTGCCGACCGCCTGGCAGGCGGTGAAGTACGCGGACACCCCACCGGGTGGCACCCTGGCCGTCTTCGGGTTGGGTCCGGTCGGGCAGTTCTGCGCACGGATCGGCCGCCACCTCGGCGCGGGCCGGGTGATCGGGCTGGACCTGGTGCCCGAGCGGCTGGAGCTGGCCCGCCGGCACGGCATCGAGGTGCTCGACGTCAGCGAGCTGTCCGACGTGCCGGGCGCGCTGATCGACCTGGTCGACGGCCGCGGCCCGGATGCGGTGATCGACGCGGTGGGTATGGAGGCGCACGGTTCGCCAATGGGCAAGCTGGCCCAGACGGCCGCCGGGCTGCTGCCGGACAAGGTGGCCCAGACGATGACCGACCGGGCGGGGGTGGACCGACTCTCCGTCCTGCACGCCGCGCTCAAGGCGGTACGCCGCGGTGGGACGGTGTCGATCTCCGGGGTGTACGGCGGTGAGGCGGACCCGATGCCGCTGATGGAGATGTTCGACCGGGGTGTCCAGCTGCGGATGGGGCAGTGTCACGTGCGCCGGTGGACCGACGAGATCCTGCCGCTGCTCGCCGGCGACGACGACCCGCTGGGCGTGGAGGACCTGCGTACCCACCGGGTGCCGCTGGCCCGGGCGCCGCAGGCGTACGAGATGTTCCAGAAGAAGGAGGACGGCTGCATCAAGGTCGTGCTCGCACCATGAGGGCGAGGGGTGCGCCGTGAGCCGGGTGGTCGTGATCGTTGGCGCGAGCAGCGGGATCGGCCGGGCGACGGCGCGGGCGTTCGCCGAGCGCGGCGACCGCCTGGTCCTCGCTGCCCGCGCCGCCACGACCCTGGCCGAGGTACGCGCCGAGTGCGCCGAGGCCGAGGTGCTGACCGTGCCGACCGACGTGACCGAGCCGGACGCGCTGGACACGCTCGCGGGCGCGGCGGTCGAGCGTTTCGGCCGCATCGACGTGTGGGTGCACACGGCGGCGGTGATGGCCTACGGGCGCTTCGACGAGCTGCCGGAACAGGTCTTCGACCAGGTGGTGCGGACCGACCTGCTCGGCGCGGCGGCCTCGGTGCGGGTGGCGTTGCGGCACTTCCGGGTCGCCGGGGCTGGCACGGTGATCCTCACCGGGTCGGTTCTCGGGCACATCACCGCGCCGTACATGAGCGCGTACGTGACGAGCAAGTGGGGGTTGCAGGGTCTCGTCCGGGCGGTGCAGCAGGAGTTGCGCGACCGCCCGGCGATCCGGCTGTGCCTGGTCAACCCGGGCAGCGTGGACACTCCCGTGTACCAGCAGGCGGCCAACTACCTGGGCCGGATCGGGCGGCCGCCCGCGCCGATCGCCCGGCCGCAGCGGGTGGCGCGGGCCATCGTGGACTGTGTGGACCGGCCCCGCCGGGAGGTGTCGGTGGGCCGGCTCAACGTGGTGCTGCGCGCCGGTTTCACCGTACTGCCGGGGGTTTATGACGTGTTGGTCGGACCGTTGATGCGGGCGGCGGGGCTCAGCGGACGCCCGGTCGCCGCGCACGACGGCTCGGTCTTCGCGCCGAACCCGGCCGGCGAGGCGGTGCACGGTGGTCACCTTCCCGACCTGCGGCAACTCGTGTTCGGACCGGTTGGCGCGGTGGGCGCCGCGCTGCGCCGGCGGCTCGGCTGAGCCACTCAGGACGATCCGGGGGCGTCGTGTATCGATCAACTCGCATAGGGTGGTGGGCCAGCAAGCGCTCTGGCGCACCACGATCGGGGAGACGATTCATCATGCGACTGAACCGCAGAACGGCACTCGGCCTGGGCACCGTGGCCACCGCCGGCACGGTGCTGGGCGCCGCCGCCCCGGCGAGCGCCGCCGAGGCCACCGAGACGTCGCCGACCACCCCCGCTCGGGCCGCCCGACGGGTCGCCGCCGTCTTCACCAAGCACAGCACCGAGGCCGGTGGCAACTGGCAGGCGTACGTCAGCGTCGCCGACCCGGCCGGTGCGCCGGTGGTCGCGGTGCAGGCCGACGCGGACCGGCGGATCGAGGCGTACAGCGTCAACAAGATCGCGGTAGCCACGGCGGTGCTCGACAAGGTCGACCGGGGGCTGCTCACCCTGGACCAGCAGGTCGAGGTGAGCGCGGCGATCGTCGTACCGGGCGGTGACGGCATCTTCAGCCTCGACGGCGCGTACCCGAGCCGGGTGACCATCGGGCACGTGCTGGCCAACCTGCTGACCGTCTCGGACGACACGGCGGTGCGGCTGTGCGGCCTGGTCGCCCCGGCCGCCGAGATCAACTCCATCCTGGTCGCCAAGGGCTTCCCGAACACCCAGGTCGAGCCGGTGGCCAACCCGAACCGGTTCTTCCTCGGCACCAGCACCCCGCGCGAGACGCACGACCTGCTGCGCGCCCTGGTCGCCGGCACGCTGCTCTCCCCCGCCTCGACGACGTACCTGTTGGGCCTGCTGCGCTCCCCGGTGGCGTTCACCGACGGCATCCGGCGCACGATGTCCTCCGACGAGCGAGCCCGGGTCGCCACCAAGGCCGGCTGGTTCGCCGACGCCCGGCACGAGGCCGGGGTGATCTTCGACCGTTCCGGTGCGGCGGTGCTCACCTACGCGCTCTTCGCCGACGGGCAGGCCAACCCGGAGGACTTCGGCGCGACCCACCCGGCGGTGCAGGCCCGGGCCGCCATGGGCCCCAAGTTCCTGGCCGCGGTGGACCGGATCGCCGGCGTGGGGACCACGTTCCGGATCACCGCCCGACGCCCCAGCAACGGCGGCTGACGCCATCCCGGGTCGGTCGCCACCGTCGGCGACCGACCCGGCGTGGCGACCGCCGGGGCACGGGTCGGTTCGGGTGACTACCGTGTAGGGCGGACACGTCGGAGGGACGGCAATGGCACGAGCGCGGAGCACGGACATCGAACGGTCGCTCGGGCGGCGGATGCGCGGCGCGGCTGGGCTGGCCGCGCTGGCCGGCCTGGCCTGGGTCGCCCGGGATGTGCCGGCGGCGCTCGGCGGCCGGCTCAGCGGGGCCCGCGCCGAACGGGCGGCCCGCTCGCCCCAGTTCCGCGACGGCACCTTCCACAACCAGGCCGGCACCCGCACGATGGTCGCCGAGCCGGGCCGCAACCTGGTCCGCGAGCTGATCTTCGGTAAGCAGAAGCGGCGCCCGACCACACCGGTGCCGCTGCTGCGGCCCGGCACGACGGACGCCGCCGACGCGGCCGACGAGCTGAACATCGTCTGGTACGGGCACGCCTCGACGCTGATCGAGATCGAGGGCCGGCGGGTGCTGCTCGACCCGGTGTGGAGCGACAGGTGCTCCCCGTCTCCTCTGGTCGGCCCGCGCCGGCTGCACGAGCCACCGGTCGGCATCGACGAGCTGCCCCCGCTGGACGCCATCCTGATCTCCCACGACCACTACGACCACCTCGACATGGCCACCGTGCGGGCGCTGCTCGCCGGGCAGTCCGCGCCGTTCCTGGTACCGCTCGGCGTGGGCGCGCACCTGGACCGCTGGGGCGTACCCGCCGAGCGGATCATCGAGCTGGACTGGTCCGAGTCGCACCAGGTCGCCGGCCTGGATATCACCGCGACGGCCGCCCAGCACTTCTCCGGCCGTGGGCTGCGCCGCGACGGCACCCTCTGGAGTTCCTGGGTGGTGGCCGGGGCCCGCCGCAAGGTCTTCTACACCGGCGACTCCGGTTACTTCGCCGGGTACGCGGAGATCGGCGCCGAGCACGGGCCGTTCGACGTGACGCTGATGCAGATCGGCGCGTACGACCGGGCGTGGCCGACGATCCACATGTTCCCGGAGGAGGCGGTGAACGCCCACCTCGACCTGCGTGGCGGGCTGTTCGTGCCGGTGCACTGGGCGACGTTCAACCTGGCGCTGCACGACTGGTCCGAGCCGGTCGACCGGTTGTGGGCCGAGGCGAAAGCCCGCGACGTGCGACTCGCCGTGCCCCGCCCCGGCGAGCGGGTGGTGGTCGACGAACCGCCCGCCGTCGACGGCTGGTGGCAGGCCATCGCCTGAGGCAGTCCGTCAGGCCTCCGCAGCGCTGGCCTGAGCCGTCGGCCCGGGGTCTCGCGGGTCAGAGGACGAACGCGTCGGTCCAGAGCGCGCCGGACCGGCCGGAGAGGGCGTCCAGCATGGCCACCGCCTGACCGTCGGTGAGCTGCGCGACGAAATCGACGATGGCCCGGCCCCGGGCCCGACCGATCCGGTCCGGGGTACGCGGGTGCAGCTCGGCCTCGGCCAACTCGACCAGGTCGTGCAGCCGGCGGGGCAGCCGGGATTCCTCCTCCGGGTCGAGCAGCCACTCCCAGAGGGCCTCGACCAGGGTGCCCAGCAGCCGGGCCTGACCGCGCTGGTGCAGGGCGAGGTCCGGGCGGGCCAGCACGAACCGGTGGTGCACGAACTTGAGCACCTGCACTTCGTGCCACTGCGCGCAGCCGAGCAGCACGTACCCGGAGCGCACCGACGGCTGATCGGTGACGGTGATCGCCTCGACGAAGCGGGTGGACCAGCGGGCGGAGAAACGCGCCACGTACTGCTCGGCCTCGATCGAGCCGTCGAACGGCATCGCGAGCAGCCCGTCGACCAGCTCCTCGCGGACGTGCTCGACGGCGGCGGCGAACGCGTCGTCGTCGGCGATCCAGGCGTCCTTGCGGTGCAGTTGTCGACGCAACCGCTCGATCGCCGCCCCGGGTCGCCGCGCCGACGTGGCCAACGCCGCGTCGGTGATCGCCCGGAAGTGCCCGCTCTCGCGCTGCCAGGCCATCAACTCGGCGGAGACCGACCCCTGCTGGAGCACACCGACCCGGTAGAAGTCCTCCACGTCGTGGATGGCGTACGCGATGTCGTCGGCGGTGTCCATCACGGACGCCTCCACCGTCTGCTGCCAGTCCGGGATGCGGCCGGCGAACGGCTCCCGGGCCTGCCGCAGGTCGTCCAGCTCGGTGCGGTACGCGCCGAACTTCGACGAGCCGCTGTCCGGGTCGTCCGGCGGAGGGGTGGCTCCGCGCGGCGGCGGATCCATCGTGCGCGGGTGCGGGTCGGGGTGGTCCAGCCGGGTCCACGGGTACTTCAGCATCGCCGCGCGGACCGCCGCCGTCAGGTCCAGCCCGGTGGTGGCCGCGCCCCGGATCTCGGTGCTGGTGACGATCCGGTACGACTGCGCGTTGCCCTCGAACCCGTCGGAGAGGCCGAGGCGCTGACGGGCCAGCCGGTCCAGCACCCGCTCCCCCAGGTGCCCGAACGGTGGGTGGCCGAGGTCGTGGGCGAGCGCCGCCGCCTCCACCACGTCGGGGTCGAGGCCGCCGAGCTTGTCCAGCAGGTCACGCCACCGCTCGTCGGCCGTCAGCCGCTCGGCGATGGCCCGGGCCACCTGGGCGACCTTGAGGCTGTGGGTGAGCCGGTTGTGCACCAGCAGCCCGGAGCCGACCGGGCTGATCACCTGGGTGACACCGCCGAGGCGGGCGAAGAACGGCGAGCCGACGATCCGGTCCCGGTCGGCGCGGAACGGGTTGGCCGCGAGGTCGCCGAGGGCCCGGGCGCTGCCGCCGAAGAGCCGCCGGGCGCGCGGCTCCGCAGCAGATTCCATGATCGCCACGCTAGCGCAGGCCCGCCGGGACCGCCGCCGGTCACCCCGGCCAGCCGCGACGACAGCTGTCGGGGCCGCCCGGCAGAATGCAGGCGGTACCCACTCCCGAAGGCGGATCGAGATCGTGACCCAGTCTGTTCATCAGCGGATCGCCGACGAGCTCGGCGTGGCCGAGCGTCAGGTGCGGGCGGCCGTGGAGCTGCTCGACGGCGGCGCCACAGTGCCGTTCATCGCCCGTTACCGCAAGGAGGCCACCGGCCTGCTCGACGACACCCAGCTGCGCACCCTGGAGGAGCGGCTGCGCTACCTGCGCGAGCTGGACGAGCGGCGGGCGGCCGTCCTGGAGTCGATCCGCGGTCAGGGCAAGTTGGACGAGGCCCTGGAAGCGCAGATCATGGCCGCCGACTCGAAGTCGCGGCTGGAGGACATCTACCTGCCCTACAAGCCGAAGCGGCGGACCCGCGCCCAGATCGCCCGCGAGGCCGGCCTCGCCCCGCTGGCCGAGACGCTGCTGGCCGACCCGACCCAGGACCCGAAGGCCACCGCCGCCGCGTTCGTCGACGCGGAGAAGGGCGTCGCCGACGCGGCCGCCGCGCTGGAGGGCGCGCGGGCCATCCTCATCGAGACCTTCGCCGAGGACGCCGACCTGATCGGCACGCTGCGCGAGCAGATGTGGTCGCGGGGCCGGCTGGTTTCCCGGGTACGCGACGGTCAGGAGGCCGCCGGCGCCAAGTTCGCCGACTACTTCGACTTCTCCGAGCCGTACCCGAAGCTGCCCTCGCACCGGATCCTGGCGATGTTCCGGGGCGAGAAGGAGGGCGTGCTCGACCTGACCATGGAGCCGGAGGAGGCCGGTGAGGCGGACGCGGCGCCGACCGGCCCGACCCGGTACGAGGCGGCCATCGCCGGCCGGTTCGGGGTGTCCGACGCGGGCCGCCCGGCCGACCGCTGGCTGACCGACACGGTCCGCTGGGCGTGGCGGACCCGGATCCTCATCCACCTTGGCGCGGACCTGCGGATGCGGCTGTGGCAGGCGGCCGAGGAGGAGGCGGTGCGGGTCTTCGCCACCAACCTGCGGGACCTGCTGCTCGCCGCGCCGGCCGGCACCCGGCCCACCATGGGCCTGGACCCGGGCCTGCGCACCGGCGTGAAGGTGGCGGTGGTGGACGCCACCGGCAAGGTGGTCGCCACCGACACCATCTACCCGCACGAGCCGCGCCGGCAGTGGGACGCGTCGGTGGAGATCCTGGCCCGACTGGCCGGGGCGCACGGGGTGGAGCTGATCGCGATCGGCAATGGCACCGCCTCCCGCGAGACGGACAAGCTCGCCGGTGACCTGATCGCCCGGCACCCGCAGCTCAACCTGACCAAGGTGATGGTCTCCGAGGCCGGCGCGTCGGTCTACTCCGCCTCCGCGTACGCCGCGCAGGAGCTGCCCGGGATGGACGTGTCGCTGCGCGGCGCGGTCTCCATCGCCCGGCGTCTGCAGGACCCCCTGGCAGAGCTGGTCAAGATCGACCCGCGGTCGATCGGCGTCGGCCAGTACCAGCATGACCTGTCCGAGGTGAAGCTGTCCCGGTCGCTGGACGCGGTGGTGGAGGACTGCGTCAACGCGGTCGGGGTGGACGTCAACACCGCCTCCGCGCCGCTGCTCACCCGGGTCTCCGGGATCGGCGCCGGGCTGGCCGAGAACATCGTGCTGCACCGGGACGCCAACGGGCCGTTCCGCTCGCGTACCGAGTTGAAGAAGGTGGCCCGGCTCGGCCCGAAGGCGTTCGAGCAGTGCGCCGGCTTCCTGCGCATCCCCGGCGGCGACGACCCACTGGACTCGTCCAGCGTGCACCCCGAGGCGTACCCGGTGGTGCGCCGGATCCTGGCCAGCACCGGTCAGGATCTGCGCTCGGTGATCGGTAAGAGCACGATCCTGCGCGGGCTGCGGGCCACCGACTTCGTCGACGACCGGTTCGGCCTCCCCACCGTCACCGACATCATCGCCGAGCTGGAGAAGCCGGGCCGCGATCCCCGCCCGGAGTTCCGCACCGCCACCTTCGTCGAGGGCGTGGAGAAGATCAGCGACCTGACGCCCGGCATGGTGCTGGAAGGTGTGGTCACCAACGTGGCCGCGTTCGGCGCGTTCGTCGACGTCGGGGTGCACCAGGACGGGCTGGTGCACGTGTCGGCGATGTCCCGGACCTTCGTGAAGGACCCCCGCGAGGTGGTGAAGTCCGGCGACGTGGTCAAGGTCCGGGTGCTCGATGTGGACGTACCCCGCAAGCGCATCTCCTTGACCCTGCGCCTGGACGACGAGCCGGCGGCCGGCGGTGCTGGTCGGACGAGCCAGGAGGGGCGTGGCGGCCCGGCGCAGCGCGCACCGCAGGGCGGTCGTGGCGGCCAGGGCGGTCGTGGCGGCGGCCAGGGTGGCCGTGGCGGCCAGGGTGGCCGTGGCGGCCAGGGTGGTCGCGGCGGCGGGCAGCAGGGCGGTCGCGGCGGGCAGCAGCGGCAGGGCGCACCGGCGCCGGCCAACGACGCGATGGCCGAAGCCCTGCGCCGCGCCGGCCTGGCCTGACCCCGGTCAACCGGCGCGAGCGATCGACCGAAACGCCCACGCCACAGCAGATCTTGGACAGTTTCCGTTCAGACGGAACGGAAACTGTCCAAGATCGGGGTCCGTCCGGGCGACGACCCGCGCGAAACGCGAGCCAGGCCGATGACGTGGTCGCGGCCGGTGGCCGCGACGGTGAGTCGATCCCGTTGCGGACGCTGCTCACCCGGTTGCTGGACGACGGGACCGACGAGCCAGACCCCACCACCAGACCTGCTGCACCACGAGGGTGAGCAGTCCGGCCAGGACGATCGCACACAGGTTGATCACCAGTTGGAGGGCCGAGCCGCCCGCTTCGTCCCACACTCCGTAGGCGGCGGCCACCGCCACGTTCGCGGCGGCCGGGACCGTGGTCACCGAGATCAGCACGCCGACCAGGCTGCCGGACTTCTTCGACGTCAACGAGAGCATCCCGGCCACGCCGGCAAGTAGACCGACCACCCAGGACAGCGCGTCCGGCCGCCAGATGAAGTCGGTGAGCGGACGTTCGGCGAGCAGCATCTCCCGACTGACCAGGCCGGCGGCGGTCAACGCCCAGGTGCTCAGCACGGTGACCGCCATGGCCGCCATAAAACCGACAGTCAGGGCAAGCACCGAGCGGCCGATCACGTCCAACCGACGACGTAGCAACGCCACGCAGAGCGCGGCGAGCGGGCCGAACTCCGGACCGACCACCATCGCCCCGACAATGAGGATCGGCTGGTCCAACAGCACACCGATGCCGGCGATCATGGTGGCCACCACGATCAGTACGAGGTAGGTGCCGGACAGTTCGGTCTGCTCGCCAGTCTTCGCGGCGATCTCGTCCCAGACCACCGCGTCCGCCCCGCTGCCCGGTGCCCGCTCCGCCGCTCGGTCAGCCGCGGCGGAGACGGTCAACTCCACATCGTCGGCCGCGATGCCGCCGGTGTCGTCCACCCCCATCCGCTGCAACTCCTGCAACACCCGGTCGGCGCTCTCCCGCACGACGTCGAACTGGATGAGGTCGCCCGGGGGCTGCCGGGCGACGCCGGGCAGCACCACCAGGTGGGTCACGCCGGGCTCGGCGGCCAGCAGGTCGATCACGTTCGCCGACTGCTCCGGCGAAGCGATCACCCTCAGGTGCAGCACGTGTCCTCCCCCTCACCCGACCGGCCCGTCCCCTACCCGCCCGACCGGCCGGTCGAGACCCTACCGCCCGGCCGCCGGCCGCACCGACCGCAGGAGGGCGTACGGCTGCTGAACCCGCAATGGCCTGGTCGACCGACCCTGCCCGGCGACGCGTGCCGGGCGCAACCACGCGGCGGGTTGCCGGGCAGGGCAGCCGCGCCGGGCAAAGAACCTCTTGCGGCATCCTTTGGAGCTGATGCGGCAAACGAATCGCGCCGTATCCCGCGCCACCGCGTCGCTCCGAATCTGATACGACGAGCGGGTCATGCCGTGATGTCACAAACGGGTCAGCTCGAAAGGACTCGCCAAGCACTCCCAGACCGGGCGCGGGACACAGGTGGCGCAGGGGAGGACGGGACCGTCCACAGCGGCGGCTGTGGACGACCCCGCGCAGCGCCCGCTCGACCCGCTCGGCACTGGCGGCGCGCGGAGAGCGAATGGCCCGCAGGAGCGCAGCGGGCGGCTGGACGCTGTCATCGACCTGGGTGCGGTCGGCGTGGTCGACCCCGCGGTGGACCTGATCGTCCGGCACACGCTGCGGGCCGTACTCGACTGAGCCGGTGGCGTACCGTCACCCTCGTGGGTGAGCGGGACGCCCGGGAGTGGCGGGATCAGCAGCGGCAGGCGGTGCGGGCGCACGCCGACGCGGACGCGCGGCGGCGGGCCGCCGAGCACGCGCAGGCGGCGGACCTGGTGGCCTGGTTCGTGGCTGAGGCCACCCGGCGAGGGCTGCCCACCACCCGGTTGGCCGCCCGGGGGTACGACGGGCGTGGACGCTACCGGACCAGGCTGACCGGCTGGTATGTCGACCGGGCCGAGACCCGGGCGGTGGACGTGGATGGCCGGTTCCACCTGTTGACAGTGCCGGGTGGTTGGCGGGCCTGGCTCTTCGGTGCCGACCCGGAACCCAGCCCGGCGCCGTTGGTCGTCGGGGCCGGCGGTCGCGACGGCGAGTCGATCCCGTTGCGGACGCTGCTCACCCGGTTGCTGGACGACGGGACCGGCGAGCCGGGTTCGCCCCCCGCCCGACTCTGAGCGGGCCGGCCGGCCCGTCTCACATTCGGTGGCCGGCCACCGTCACCGTCACGTCCGCCGGGGTGACCGACGAGGTCAGCCCCCGCATCGGGCTGCCGGACGTCGTCGAGAACAGCGCGAGCGGTTTCAGCCGCCTGTTCCACACCGAATAGCGCGAACGGTCGTTTGTCCATAGTAGCGACCCCCTATGATTGATTCATCCTCGTTTGACCAGTTCAAACCAAAGGCACAATTGGTGAATCTCGTACGCATTCAAGAGGATCCTCACTGCATTTCGTCAGGAATCACGCCATGCTGAGTGTTCCGCTCGCTGGCGGAATCGTTCTCGCACTCGTCGTCGGCACGCTGCTGCAACCGCTCGTCCTTCGCCTGCTGAGAGCAGCAGCGGTGCTCGACATACCGTCGGAGCGGTCCTCGCACAGCACACCGATCCCGCGCGGCGGCGGCGTGGGAGTCGCCGCGGCGGCGGGGCTCGCGCTTCTCCTCAACGAACACGCCCGGTCCATCGCCGTACCGCTGCTCTTCTTCGCGGCGATCGGGCTCCTGGAAGACCTGCGGGGTGTCCCGATCCGCAGCCGACTGCTCCTGCAGGTGCTGGCCGGCCTGGGCACGGCGGTGATCCTGGTGCCCGGCGGGCAGGCCTGGTACGTCCACGTGCTCCTCGTCCTCGCCCTGGCGGCCTGGGTGACCTCGTACGTGAACGCCTTCAACTTCATGGACGGCATCAACGGCATCTCGGCCGTGCACGCGATCCTCGGCGGGTTGGCGTACGCCGTGCTCGGAGTGCTCACGGACCTTCCGCTACTGATCGCGGCCGGCAGTCTGATCGCCGCCGCCTCGCTGACATTCCTGCCCTGGAACGCCTGGGTCGCGAAGGTCTTTCTCGGCGATGTCGGGTCGTACGCCCTGGGCGGTGCGCTCAGCACGATCGCCGCCTACGCCATCGTGCGCGGCACGCCGCCGGAGGCCGCCGTGGCGCCACTCGCGTTGTATCTCGCCGACACGGGCTGGACGCTCCTGCGCCGCATCAGCAAGGGCGAAGCCTGGTACCGCCCCCACCGCAACCACGCCTATCAGCGGCTGACGGACGGCGGTTGGTCGCACCAGCGGGTCACCGCGACGACCGCCGTCGTCGGCGCGACAGTGGCCGGCTGCCTGGTCGCCGCGTCCTTCAGCGGACCAGTCACCCGGGTCGCGCTGGACGCCACGGCCCTCGCCATCCTCGCCGCCTACCTCGCTGCCCCCGCCTGGCTCACCGCACAGCGGGCCCAGCCTTCGCCGGAAGGAAGAACGATCCATGCCAGAACTGTCAGCTCAACGAGCCGGTGACCCGGCCGGGCCCGGGAACCGGCCGGTGCAGAAGGTCGCGGTGCTGGGCAGCAGCGGCTTCGTCGGCCGCGCGGTCGTCGCCGAGCTGCGCAGCAGGGGTGTCGAGGTCCAACTCGTCTCCGCACCGCGCCTGTCGTGGCCACTCACCGAGTCACTCCGGAGGAATTCGGTGCCGGCGGATCTCCAGCGGGACGTCGTCGATGCCCTCGCCGCACAGCTCGACGGCGCACACGTCGTGATCAACACGGCCGGGCTGCCGAACGGGTCCGCCCCGGACAGCGCGGAGTTGTACGGCGGAAACGCACTGCTGCCCACCCTCGTCGCCCGAGCCAGCGCCCTGGTCAACGCCGACCGGCTGGTCCACGTCAGCTCGGCGGCGGCGCAGGGGGCGATGGATCTCGACGAGACATCGCGGACGATGCCCTTCTCGCCGTACTCCCGCTCGAAGGCGGTCGGCGAACGCCTGCTGCAACGCGAGGACTGCATCGATACGGTCATCTATCGGTCGACCTGGGTTCACGACGTGGATCGACCGAACACCAGGGCGCTCGTCCGGCTCGCGCAGTCGCGGATGAGCTGCGTCGCCGGGGACGGTACCGCGCCGACACCCCAGGTCCTCATCGACGACGTCGCCGCGGCGATCGCCCACCTCGGGCTCGTCGACGGCCCGGTGCCGCCCATCGTGCTCCAGCCGCACAACGGCATGACGACAGGGCTGCTGCTGCGCCTGCTCGGTGGCCGCGAGCCACTGCACCTCCCACCACTGATGGCGCGGTACGCGACGCGCTGCGTCACCGCGTACGGGCGGACGGGTCTGCACGCCAACGCGCACGCCCGTCGGGTGGAGATGCTCCTGTTCGGCAAGCGGCAGACGCCGGGCTGGCTCACCGACCAGGGGTTGGCGCCCACGCTGCGCCCCGAGGCGTGGGAGCGGCTGAGGACTGCCGGCGCCGAGCCGACACCCGCCGCGACGCCGAACGCCGACGCCGTGGCGCGGCCCCGAACAGGTGACCGGCGACCGGTCGAGACGAGCGGAGCGGACGCGGAAAACCGCTCCCTGACGACGTAGCTCCGCCCCCAACAGGAAGGCTCTCCATGGCTCTCGCCCCCGGGTCAGGCCCGACCGACCTGATCGGTTCCTTTGCTGCTCCGGCCACGGTGGCAGCGCGGTGAGAATCGGGATCATCACCCAGTGGTACGACCCGGAGGGTGGCTCCGCCGTCGTTCCGGGGATCATCAGCCGGTCGCTCGTCGCCCTCGGGCACGAGGTGCACGTGCTCACCGGCTTCCCGAACTATCCGTCCGGCCGGCTGTCTCCGGGCTACCGGCTGCGCCCCTACCGCTTCGAGATGATGAACGGCGTCTCGGTGCACCGGGTGCCGCTGGTGCCCAGTCACGACCGGTCGGCGCTCGGGCGGGCCGCCAACTATCTCAGCTTCGCGGCCTCCGCCGCGGCCCGGCTGGACCTGCTCCGCAAGGTCGACGTGTGGCTGGTCTACTCGTCGCCGGCGACGGTGACGCTGCCCGCGATGGTGGCCCGTTGGCTGCACGGACGCCCGTACGTGATTCTCATGGAGGATCTCTGGCCGGACACCCTGGCGGAGAGCGACTACGTGCGCCCGGGCCGTCGCACCGACCTGATCGTCCGGTGGCTCAACAGGTTCTGCGACACGGCGCACCGGGGCGCGTCCTCGGTGGCGGTCATCGCCCCTGGCATGGCCGACATCCTGAGCAACCGAGGTGTCCCCCGGGACAAACTCTCGGTCGTCTACAACTGGGTCGACGAGCGCCTCTTCCGGCCGCGAACACCTGATCCCCAGTTGGCGGCGGCCCTCGGGCTGAAGGGCTTCGTCGTCATGTACGCCGGGAGCATGGGAAACCTCCAAGGGCTCGACGTCGCCGTCGACGCCCTGGAGCATCTCGCAGACATCCCGGACCTGACACTCGTGTTCGCCGGCAGCGGTGTGGAGGAACGCCGGCTGCGCGAATCGGCGGCACGGTACGCGCCCGGCCGGGTGGTGTTCCTCGGCCAGCAGCCGGTCGAGCGGATGGTCGAGCTGATGCCGCTCGGTGACGTCCAGTTGATCTCCCTGCGCGATCAGCCCCTCCTCCGGTCGATCATGCCCAGCAAGGTGCAGAGCACCCTGGCGTGCGGACGTCCCATCGTGGCCGCTCTGGCGGGTGACGCGGCCCGGCTCGTCGACGAGTCCGGTGCCGGGTTCGTCGCCCCTCCCGGCGACCCCTACGCACTGGCCGACGCGATCCGTCGGATGTACGAGTTGGGCGCTGAGAAACGCGAGGAACTGGGCCGCGGCGGTCGGCAGTTCTACCTGGAACGGCTCTCCGAGCGGGTCGGCAGCGTCGCGCTCGCCATGCACCTGGAGAAGGCGGTCCGGGGCCACGTCCCGGCCGCCGGCTGATCACGGTGCCGGTGGCGTTGTCGAGGAAGACGGCTCACCCGGTGGCACCCAGTGGCCAGGCCGAACGGCGGTGGCTGAGGCCGCTACAGCAGCCAGGCGCACTGGGCGGCCAATAGGATAGCCGGATCTTCAGCTCAGATAACCCGAAACACGGCCAGAGCAACTGCTTCGCCCTGTAACAAGGACAAAGAGCGCAAAGCTCCTTCTGCCGGGCGGCGGAAGAGTCGGAGATCGGGACAGGGAGCCAGTACATGCCCCAGGACACGGAGCACACGGAGCGGCCGGACCAGCGGACCCGGCGGGCCAGGGCCCGCCGGCGCGCCATCGGATTTCTCGCGGCCGACACCGCCGCCTGGGTCGGTGGTCTGGTGGCCGCCGCCTGGACCCGGTTCGAGTTCCAGCTCCCTCCCGGCCAGCTCGGCCGGGCCGCGGCGGTCGGACTGGCCGCGGCGGTCCTGCACGTGGCGGTGGCGGCGTTGCGCCGGCTCTACTCCGGACGGCACCCGCTGGGCAGCCTTCAGGAGGTCCAGGGCGTCGCCGGCACCACCATCACGACGGCCGCCATCCTGCTGCTCGGGCTCCTGCCGTCCGGCGATCGGCCGGTGCCGGCGAGCACCCCGCTGGTCGGCGGCGCACTCGCGCTACTGCTCATGCTCGGTAGCCGGTTCGTGTACCGGCACCGACACGACCTCGCCATGCGCCCGGATGTCAGGTCGTCGACGCCGGTGCTGCTGTTCGGGATGGGTGACGCCGGTCAAGGGCTGCTCCGCGCCATGCTCAGCGACCCGCGCGGCCGGTACCTGCCGGTCGGCGCGCTCGACGACGACGCCGACAAACGTGACCTGCGCATCGGTGGGGTGCGGGTGCTGGGTGGACGGCACGACGTGGCCGCCTCGGTCCGCCGTACCGGCGCCACCGCCGTCATCTTCTCGGTGGCCAACGCGGACGCCGCGCTGATCCGCCAGATCCGCGAGGCCACCCTCGAGGCCGGCGCGGTCTTCAAGGTGCTGCCCCCGGTGCGGGACCTTGTCGACCACCGGATCACCGTCACCGACGTCCGGGACGTGGAGGTCAGCGACCTGCTCGGCCGCCGGCAGGTGGTCGGCGACCTGCCGCTGAGCACCAACAGCCTGACCGGCCGACGGATCCTCGTCACCGGCGCCGGCGGGTCGATCGGCTCCGAACTCTGCCGTCAGGTGATGAAGGCCAACCCGGGCGAGCTGATGATGCTGGACCGGGACGAGTCGGCCCTGCACGGCCTGCAGATGTCGCTCGCCGGACGGGCCATGCTGGACGGCCCCGAACTGATCCTCGCCGACCTGCGCGACGACGAGGGCATCCGGCGGATCATGCGGGAACGCCGTCCGGAGATCATCTTTCATGCGGCGGCGCTCAAACACCTGACCCTGCTGCAACGGCACCCGGGCGAGGCGGTCAAGGCGAACGTCTGGGGCACCCTGTCGGTGCTGGACGCCTGCCAGGACGTGGCGAAGTTCGTCAACATCTCCACCGACAAGGCAGCCAACCCCATCAGCGTCCTCGGCTACTCGAAGCGCATCACCGAACAGTTGACAGCTCACGCCGCGTCCCGGTTCCCGGGCACGTTCCTCAGTGTTCGCTTCGGCAACGTGCTGAGCAGCCGCGGCTCGGTGGTGACGGCCTTCCAGCGGCAGATCGAGGCAGGGAAGCCGCTGACCGTCACCCACCCGGACGTCACCCGCTATCTGATGACCATTCAGGAGGCCGTCCACCTGGTGCTCCAGGCTGCCGAGATCGGCCGAGACGGCGAGGCGCTGGTGCTCGACATGGGCGAACCGGTCCGGATCGTCGACCTGGCGCGTCAGATGGCCGAGCAGGCCGCCAGCTCCGTGCCCATCGTCTACACCGGGCTGCGGCCGGGCGAGAAGCTGCACGAGGACCTGCTCGGCGTCGGTGAGGTCGACACCCGACCGTTCCACCCCCTGGTGTCCCACGTGGCCGTGCCGCCGCTCGACCCGATGGAGGTGAGCGGGCTCGACCCGTACGACGACCCGGCGAAGATCATCGAGCAGCTCGCGCTGCTCTGCGCCCAGCCGGTCGCTCCGGCGGTGAAGGGCCCGCGGGGCGTGCCCCTGCAGTCGCACTGATCTGATCGACCCCGTCGCCACGGCGGGGCTGAACGGGGTGACGCCACGCGGGCGTCACCCCGTTCCGTTCGCCCACGGGGGCGTCCCGCCGTCACGGCGCACCAGCGCGCGGCCCAGGGCCGGGAGTCCGGCGAGGTCCAGGCGCACAGCGACCAGGGCCGGCGATCACGCGTTCGTGATCGCCGGCCCTGGTGCCGAGTTGGTCAGCGGCGGATGCCCGCCCAGTCGTGGTGCCGGCGCACTGTGGAGAGGATGAAGTCCACCACCCGCCGGGAGGTGTCGGGCACCTGGTAATCGGCCGGGCAGGGCACCCCCTCGGCGGCGACCTGCGCCACCGTCACCTCGACCGCCTCGACCACGCCCAGCGGGTCGAGGCCGGTCATGATGATGCCGCCCGCGTCGAGGGCCTCCGGGCGTTCGATCGACTCGCGCAACGTCACCGCGGGAAAGCCGAGGATGGCGGCCTCCTCGCTGATCGTCCCGCTGTCGGACAGGGTGCAGAACGCCTTCGTCTGCAGGTGCACGTAGTCCAGCAGGCCGAACGGGTCGTGGAAGGCGATGCCGTCCAGTGCGCTGGCATCCGGGGCCAGCGCCTCCAGCCGCTTACGGGTGCGCGGGTGGGTGGAGACCAGCACGGGGAAGCCCCACCGGTCGCGAACCGCGACCAGGCAGTCCAGCAACCGCTGGAGCCGCTCGGGGCGGTCCACGTTCTCCTCCCGGTGCGCGCTCACCAGGAAGTACCGGCCCTGGTCGAGTTCCAGTTGACGCAGGATGGTCGAGCTGGCGATCGGAGTCCGGTAGTGCTCCAGCACCTCCCGCATGGGTGAGCCGGTGTGCAGGATGCGGCGTGGGTGCAGGCCCTCGGCGAGCAGGTTACGCCGGGCGTGTTCGGTGTAGACGAGGTTGAAGTCGGCCACGTGGTCGACCAGGCGGCGGTTGGTCTCCTCCGGCACGTTCAGGTCGAAGCACCGGTTGCCGGCCTCCATGTGATAGACCGGCACCCGCATCCGGCGGGCCATCAGCGCGGCGATGCAACTGTTGGTGTCACCGAGCACCAGCAGGGCGTCGGGTCGCTCCTCGGCGATCGCGGTCTCCATGCCGACGAGCACCCCGCCGAGGACCCTCCCCAGCGACGAGGTGTCGACCCGGAGAAAGCGGTCCGGCTCCCGCAGCCGCAGCTCCTTGAAGAACACGTCCGACAGGGTGCTGTCCCAGTTCTGCCCGGTGTGCACCAGCGTGTGCTCCACCGTGTCGTCGAGTCGCGCGAGCACCCGGGAGAGCCTGATGATCTCCGGCCGGGTGCCGACGACAGTCATGATCCGGGTCATGCCCGCCCTCTCTCTGCTGCCGCCAGGGGCGCCGTCCGGGCCGCCTCCACCGGCTCCGCCCAGGTGTCCGGCCGGTCCGGGTCGAAAAGCTCGTTGGTCCAGAACATCGTCACCAGTTCGTCGACACCGGTGTTCACCAGCTTGTGCACCCACATCGTGGGCATGTCGACGAGGGTTGGCTCGGCACCGCTCACCGGGAACCGCAGCACCTCGTGGTCGCCGACCCGGCGCAGGCTGATCTCGGCCGAGCCGCGCAGCACCACGAACCGCTCCACCTTCGCCAGGTGGAAGTGTTCTCCCCGGGTGATCCCGGGCCGGGTGGTGGAGCAGAACGACTGCCCCGCCCCGCCGTGCGCCTTGACCGTCTCGACCAGTTCGCCGCGGGCGTCCGCTCGCCGGGGCAACGCCATCGGGTAGTGCGCCGGGAAGCAGTGCGACCGGTAGGTGTTGAACAGCCGCACGTCGTGCCGGTTCAGCAGGGACGGGATCTCCCCGGTCCGGTACGTCGCGGCCATCCCGGCGAGCCGGTCCGCCAAGGCTTGGACGCCGACACGCAGCGCCGGCATGGCCGGATCCCACGACCCCCCGCGGGACAGCCCGATGAGCCGGGCGGCGGCATCGGTGACGTGCACCAGGCTCAGTTCACGGTCGGCGTGCACCTCGGGCCGCCCACCCTCGGCGAGCAGCCGGCAGAAGGTCGCCACCGCCGAGTTGTAGTGCGGTCGCCCGTGCTCGCCGTACAGGTTCGGCAGCAACACGTCGTCGAGGTCGACGCCGGTGTCCGCCAGCACCCGCGCCGCCTCGGCCTTGGCGTCGCCGTACGGTGTGCCGTTGCCGGCCTGCACCGAATTGGCGTAGACCACCCGCGCCGGCGGGTTCGCGCAGTGCTTGAGCCCGTCGGCGAGTTGGGTGGCGAGCTGGATGTTGCCGGCGGCGACCTCGGCGGCGTCGCCCCGGTTGACGCCGGCCAGGTGCAGCAGGCGGTCGTGGCCGGCGATCTTCGCCGCGATCACTCCCGGGTCGGCCAGGTCGACACGGCTGAGCACTGTCGGCTCCGGCCACCCCAGCGCGCGCAGCAGCACCCGGACGTGCCAGCCGAGAAAACCTCCGCCGCCGGTGACGGCGAGCTTCAGCACGCCAACACCGGGTCTCGCAGCGCCAGCTCCGCGCGCACCTCGGGCAGCGTCTTCAGCAATTCGACAAGCTCGGGTACGCCGAGCTGCGGCGCGTTCGACGAGTTGAAGTCCTCGGTCAGCCCGGCACCGAACTCGCCCTCGGAGACGTAGAGCGCGTAGTTGAGATCGCGACCGTCCAGCGGCACCCGGAGAAAGTCTCCGAAGTCCTCGGCCTGGGCGAGTTCCTCCCGACTGGCCAGCGTCTCGGCCTGCTTCTCGCCGTGTCGAATGCCGATCACATCGAGCTTGGCGGGTACGTCGAAGAGCTGACACACCGCCTCGGCCAGGTCGCCGACGGTGCACGCCGCGGCCTTGCGGATGAAGATGTCACCCGGCCGCGCGTGCTGGAACGCGTGCTCGACCAGCTCGACGGAGTCCGCCAACGACATCACGAACCGGGTCATTCCCGGATCGGTCACGGTGGGCGCCCGGCCCGCCTTGATCTGCTCGATGAAGAGCGGAATCACCGACCCACGCGAGTACATGACATTGCCGTACCGCACGCAGGAGACGGTGGTGGCGCTGTTCGGGTTGTTCCGGGCGTGCGCCTGGACGACCTTCTCCATCATCGCCTTGCTCATGCCCATCGCGTTCACCGGGTAGACGGCCTTGTCGGTGCTGAGCACCACCACCGACCCGACGCCGTTGCGCTCGGCGGCCTCGACGACGTTGCTGCTGCCCAGCACGTTCGTCCGTACTGCCTCGAGGGGGAAGAACTCGCACGACGGCACCTGCTTGAGGGCGGCGGCGTGGAAGATGTAGTCGATGCCTCGGCTGGCCTTGAGCACCGAGTCGTAGTCGCGGATGTCGCCGACGTAGTAGCGGACCCGCTCGTCACCGAGCAGCCGACGCATCGCGTCCTGCTTGGCCTCGTCCCGGCTGAGCACCCGAACCTCGCCGACGCCGCGGGCGAGGAGCCGGCGAACCATGGTCTGACCGAAGGAACCGGTGCCGCCGGTGATGAGCACGCGGTGCCCGGTGGTAGCGAAAGTCATAAACCCTCCCGTGTCGTCGATTCGCCGATCCATAACCCGACGAGTCGGCGAGTGGAGCCAGGGCGTCGCCCACGATCCATCCGCAGCAAGGGCCGGCTCGGCCGGTTGCGGCACCGGGGACAACGACATGTCCAGCCGGCAGATACGCTTCTCGCTGCTAAATCGCCGTAAAGCATGACAAGGAAGAAACGATCGCGGGTGGTCGGTCGCCCCGGGGACCGCACGCGGCGACGAGTCGCGCCAAAGTGCGCAGCCCGAACGGCATCTGTCGCAGTCATTTCATGAAACATGCGAATTACCGGATCGACGCTTGCTATAACACCCTTACGCACTGGTGACACACATCCGGCACGTCCGCCTGCGACCTTGGCCGGCTCTTCAGAACGACACACGTCTTCGGTCCTGCCGTGCGCCTACCGACGGACAGCTTGGCGGTGCAGGCCGGGATGAGCAGAACGACCACTACCGGGACGCACCCGGCGGAGCGGACACTGACGCGGGAGCACAGCTGGATGAGCACGACAACACCAGACCTCACCACACGTCGATTCGCGCCAACGCCGGCGTTGCCGCGAACGAATCAACAACCCCCGGCCGTGTTCCGTCGTTCGCTGCGAGCGTGGCTGCCACTGTTGTTGGCCGGCGGCTGGATGCTGGGCACATTCGGCCTCTTCTGGACCGGGGCGTTGGCGCAGGAGGTGCCGAACCGCGGCGTGCTGTGGCTGTTCGTGTTGAGCGCGACCGGCGCCTTTGCCGTCGGTTATGTCGCACAGCTCTTCCGCGGCAATTCCGCGCCCAGGGCCAGAACGACCCGCTCCACCGACATCCTGCGGGCTCGCCGGTTGGTGCTGGCCGGTGGCATCTACTACATGGTCTTCGGCGTGGCCCTGCTACTCGAATACGGGGCAACCGGTCCGGGCAGCATCATTGCCAGCCTGCAGGACCCAGCGGGGGCGTACCTCAACAAGTTCACCGTCTACCAGCAGCAGGAGGACGCCGGGCGGACCAACCCGGTCATCCAGGTACTGACCCTGCTCGGCGTTCTGGGCACCGCGCTCGTGCCACTGCTCGTCGTCTACTGGCGGCGACTGTCGAGCGGCCTGCGACTCGTGGGGCTCGCCGGCATCGGCGTCTACAGCGTCTTCTTCCTCTACATCGGCACGCTCAAGGGCCTCGGCGACTTCGTGTTGATGATTGCCGCCGGGCTGCTCATCGCGTCGTCGCGGAATCCCGATCGCATCGCGCAGCGGCAGAAGCGGCGACGCGCGACGGTGCTGGTGGCGGTCGTGGTCGTGCTCTTCTGCGGCTACATGATGAGCAATCAGGCAGATCGCGTGGACCAGTTCGGCACCCAGGATCGGGTCCGTGCGAATCCGACGGTCGAGCGGATCGCCGGCGAGCAGGTGGCGACCGGGCTGGCCGCGCTGGTGATCTATCCAACCCACGGTTACCTCGGCCTCGCCTACAACCTCGAAACGCCGTTCACCTGGTCCCACGGGCTCGGCAGCACCCCGGCGATCACCTCGTACGCCAGCCAGTACCTCGGCATCGACGCTGACCAGTACCCGGCGTACCCGGTCCGTACCGAATACCGGACGGGGTGGCCTGCGGGCATGTACTGGGCGACGATCTATCCCTGGCTGGCCTCAGATCTCACCTTCCCGGGAACGGTGCTCTTCATGGCCCTGCTGGGTTGGTTCTTCGCCCGGCTCTGGCGCGAGGTGAACCTCTCGGGTGGCATCCTGCCGATCTTGATCTTCGTGCAGATGTGTCTGCTCGTGGCGTACATCCCGGCGAACAATCAGCTCGGCATGTCGCGCCCAGCGCTGATCGGCGTCGTCACCCTGCTGTTCCTGTACGTGTGGACGGCCCTCACCCGCAGCGGGAGCGGGTCAACGCCTCCCGCGCGGGTGCTGCGGTAGGCCGCGCTTCTCCACCGACCCGCCACCACCACCCGGTGGGGCGGTCATCAGGTCGGCCAGGAAGGACCGGAGCCGTTCGCCCTGTGCCTCCGGACCGCGCGTCCGTCGTACGAACGCGGCCCCCGCGCCCCCGAGAGCGGCCCTCTCCTCGGGAGCCATGGCGAGCACCCGGAGCAGGACGTCGCGCAGGCCCTTGGCCGTGTCGGACTCGGCGAAGCACAGGTACGGGTCATAGTCGGGCGGGATGCCCGGCAGCCTGGTGGTCACCACCGGAACGCCGGTCGACAGGTACTCGATGAGCTTCGACGGAAACGAGTAGCGGACGAACGACTGATCCACCGGTCGCGGGTTCACCAGAACCGAGGCACGTGCGAGGCGCGGCATCAGCGCCGCGCGGTCGAGCAGCTCCGGGGCGGCGATCCGGGGATCGGCCTCGGCCTGGGTCCGGGACCATTCCTCCAGCTCTCCCCTACCGAACAGGAACAGGCGCAGATCGGGATCGTCCATACCGCGGAACGCCTCGACCAGACGATCCACACCGTAGGCCCGGGTGAGCCCGCCGGCGTACACGACGTCGCGGCAGACCGCCGGCGCTTCGTCCGGCGCCACGCGGGGCCGAGCTGAGACGAGCGGACGGGTGGGGTGGGCCGTCGACGCCTCGGCCGGGGGCGGATCGCAGATTCCCTCCATGACCAGACGCGGGAGCGAGGGCGCGAAGTCCTCGGCGAGCGCGGTGGTGAGCACCACGACGCCGGAACACCGCCGCAACGCCAACCGGACCAGCGTGTGATCCAGCCGCCGTAACGCCCGGACGATCCGGCCGTCCTCAGGGAGAACCACTCCCGGGGGATCCGTCAGGACCGGCACCACCCGTACCGACCGTCGCCACGCGACCAGGGCCCCGAACCACAGGAACGGCGAGTGGACGCCGTGGATGAGCAGAACGTCGTCGCCGTGCTGGCGCAGCGTCCGCGAGCCCGCACGGACGACCGCGACGAACCGCGTCAGATGTTTCAGGCCGAGCAGGTTGACGAAGCCCAGCAGCTCTCCCTGCACGCCGTCCTGCTCGAACCGCCCCGACCTGAAGCGGATCTGGCGGTTGCGCGGGAAGGTCGACGCGGGGGCCGCGGAGAGCAGACGGACCGGACTGCCCGCGGCGCGGATGCTCCTCACCAGGGCCCAGGCGAACGTGTGGGTCTGGGTGGGCATGACGACGTCGTGCGCCACGATGTGACGGAACAAGTCGTCCCCGATGGTGAAGCCCAGCAGTAGCACCCGGGGACAGGGCTCGTCGGTCACGTCGCACCTGCCAGGATGCGCTGGTAGACGCCATCGAGAGACCGGAGCATGACCGGCAGGCTGTACGCGTCGTGCACCACCTTGCGGCCCGTCTCCCCCAGGTGCCGGCGTTCGGCGGCGTCGTCGAGCAACGGCTCCAGGGCCGTGGCGAATGCGACAGGGTCGCCGGCCGGCACCAGATGACCGCCGCCCTGGCGAAGCACCTCGATGTTGCCACCGACGGCCGAGGCTACGACGGGCAGAGCGTGGGCCATCGCCTCCAGCAGAGCGTTGGACAGGTTCTCGTGCAGGGTGGGAAAGACGAAGATGTCCGCGGCCGAGAGGAGGTCCGGCACGTCGAGCCGATTGCCGAGCAGCCGCACCTCGATGCCGTGCACGTCGGCCAGTGCCTCGGCGATTCCGGCCCGGTCCGGTCCGTCACCGGCGACCAGCAGCACCCGGCGACCAGGGCGTGGCGGCAGTCGGCGAAGCGCGTCCGCCAGCACCCCGAAGCCCTTGTCCCAGTTCAGGCGCGCTACCGCGATCATGGCCACGTCGTCGTGGGCAAGGCCGAGGGCCGCGCGTCGGCTACTCCTCACGGCACCGACATCGGTAGGTAGCGGAACCCCGTTGGGGATCACGCCGACGAGCTTGCCGGCGTGTGCCCGGACGAAGTCCCGGTTGGCGGCGTACTCGCAGACCGTGGCGACGTGGCTGGCCATCCGCAGCGTTGCCGGCTCCGCGCCACGGACCACCATCGTTCTCCGCCAGGTGTGGCCGCCGTGCCTCAGGTCCCGCACGGTGCCGTGCACCGTGACCAGGATTCGGGGGCAGCCGGCCAACCGGGCGGCGAGCACGCCATGAAAGCCCTCGTTCTGCAGGCCGCGCACGTGCACCAGGTCGGGGCGTACCCCCCGCAGAAGTCGGACCCACTGGCGCAGCAAAGGCACGTTGAGGCCACCGTTGCCGCCGACCTGATGCATGCGGACGAACTCGTACCGCTCGCTGAGTGGGGAATCCAGCACCCGCCCCACGGCGGTCAGTGGCCCGTTGGCGCCGGGCGTACCGGCCGAGTGCTGCACGACTATCGGCCGTGCTCGCACAGGTGGGGTGTACGGACTCTGCTCGTCCCGACTGGCTGGCTCCACTGACACTCCATCGTCGACGACCGGCACCGGCGGCGTGCCCTGATCCCCAGTAATCGAATCGGTGCGTACAGTAACACCGGCAATAGCCGTCAAAAGCCTGAGACACGCTTTATACGAATGGAAAGCATGAAAAGCTACGAGACCCTCACCTCTCCAGCTCAGCCGACCATTACCTCCGGCGAACCCGGGCCACGAGTGGTCATGGTGGCGGCGTACCGGTTCCCGCACGGTGACGCCATGTCGAACCGACTGCTCCAGCTGGCCCGCTCCGCGACTCCTCCGGGCGCGACAACCCTGATCGTGAACGACTGGCCCGACAACGAACGGCAACCTGAGCTGTTCGCCCTGCCACCCGAACTGCGTCTGATCACGCTGGTCGCCGCAGGTGGAGGCAGCCGGCTCCGGCGCTGGCTGCGCCGGCAGAGCCGACCACTGCGCGTACTCAAGGCCCTGCGTCAGGCGGGGGTGCCCGTCGGTGAGGTCACTGCTGTCTGTCTTCCACTCGGGTTGTGGAACCTGACCACCTGGATCGTGTTACGGCTGACGATGCGCTGCCCGTTGACGGTGGACGTTCTCGAACGGCACGACCCCCGACAGTTTCGCCGTGGACGCCTGACGCCCTACTTCATCCGGCACCGGTGGCACTCCTTCCTCGCTGCGCGGCTGGCCGATCGGATCATCGCCATCTCCACGACGCTGCAGCGACGTCTCATCCGGCCGAACCGGCCCGTCCTGGTGGTTCCGCCCCAGGTCGACTGCGCCGACTATCGCCAACCGGCGCCCTCGTCACTGACGAAGAGCCTGCGTCTGCTGTACGCCGGCACCGCGGGCTCCAAGGACCACCTCGCCGCGGTGGTGGAGGGCATCCGTCGACTGCCGGAACCCGAACGCCAGCGGGTCCGGCTGACGATAGCCGGGATGACCCAGGAGCAGGCCGCAGCCATGTCCGACCTGGACCAGGGGGCGGTGACGGACCTCGGCGACCAGGTCATCTTCCTGGGGCGGGTGTCGCGCGAGCGTGTTCTCGCCGAACTGCGCGCGGCGCACTTCTCGGTGCTGGTCCGACCCACCGGGGGTTACGCCGAGGCGGGCTTTCCGTCGAAGGTCCCCGAGAGTCTGGCCGCCGGCTGCCCGGTTCTGCTCAACCACACCAGTGACCTGGCGACCTACATTGATGACGGCCGAGAGGGCATCGTGCTGGCGGGTCCCGGCGCGCACGACGTGCGGGACGGCCTCATGCGGGCGCTCACCCTGGACGACGCGCAGTGGTGGCAGATGAGCCGGCGTGCCCGGGAGCGGGCTGCGGCGTTCGACTACCGGGCCTGGGCACCCACGGTGAGCGCGTTCGTGGCCGGGGCGCGGACCGAGCAGGACCACGTGAGCGGGCAGACGGACGTACGCCCACCGCGCGGCGGGTGGTGATTCGACCCGATCACCCCAGCGGACCAGCGGGAGCTGTCGGCTCAGTCGTCCTCCTGCTGCCGGCTGAGGTCGCTCGCGCCGCCCGGTCCTTCTGATGCCCCGGCACGCCGTAGATCTCTCGGATCACCGCGGCCTTTTCCTGAGCGGGCAGGTGTCCACAGCCGAGTGACTTGGCCTTCATCGCGGTGAGGTACTCGTCGGTGCTCCGGAGAACGCGGGCAGGTACGCCCGCGGCGACGCTGCCGTCCGGAACGTCACGGGTCACGACCGAACCAGCGCCGATGATGCACCGATCCCCGATCCGCACCCCCGGCATGATGATCGATCGGACACCGATGTAGACGTCGTCGCCGATACTGATCGGCGCGGTCCATTCAAGATCGGGATGCTCTCCGCGCAGAATGAGAGTGCCACCGTCGTGGGTGAGGAACTGCACTCCGGCCGTGATGTAGACATTGTGGCCCAAGGTGATCAGCCATGGTTCAGAGCCGAACATGCTCCGGTTGACGCCGTAGAAACGCACCCGTCCGCGCAGGTTCACCCCGATCGAACGCGCGAACCCTTCCGGGTCGCGGGCTGCCGCTCGCCGATCACGCAGGGCGGCGACGATGCCGCGCAATGTACTCACCATCATGCTCCATTTCGATCGGATTCGATCTCTTTGCTGAGACGCTGGCCAACGCCTTGCGGTATCCGACGACGGCGGCGGGAAGCACGGTGACCCCGTACGACAGCGCCGAGGCGAGCGCCACACCGGACAGCCCGTCCCTGCCCGCAAGGAGGATCTTCAGCGGTACGGCGACAACAAGGCAGACCGCCCAGCCGAGAAACTGCGCCCCCAGCAGCCCGACGCTGTTCTGCACCATGAAGAGCGGCGCCGCGACAGCGAGAAACACCGACCACACGGCGAGCGCGACGAACAGCGGGACCGGCACGTGGTCAAGGTCGTCCGACCGCACCCAGAGGCGCAGGATGTCGTTGCCGCCCAGAATGAGGCACAGCGCGGGCAGTGTCACCACCGCAGCGGACAGGTAGACCATCCGTCGGGTGCTGCGCCGGACCCAGGTCACATCACCCCGTGCGAGCGCCTCGCCGTTGGCCGGCCAGAGCGGCAGGTTGACCAAGGTGACGAACAGAACCAGCACGGCGAACATCCGCAGGATCACCGCGTAGTTCGCGGCCGCGTGCAGACCGAGCACCCGACCGACCAGGAACCCGTCGATGTTGAGGGCGATGGAACTCAGCACGGAGAGTCCGAAGAACCGCAACCCCAGTCGGAGCAGCCCCCGCACTTTCGAGGCGCGCACGTCCTTCACGCGTGGCCGGAGGTCGGGCTGCTGCCAGCCGAAATAGCAGATCGAGTTGGCCAGGTTCAGCAGCGGCACGGCGAGCACCGCGGCGGCGATCACCAGAACCGGAGCGGCGTTCACGGCGACGGCGGCCACCACCAGAGCCGCCGAGACGAGACTGCCGGCCGCCTGCCAGAGGTTGCTCTGCCCGACCTGTTGGTGGGCGTACTGCACCCGCTGGATGAGGGCCAGCGGGATGTTGATGAGGAAGGCACCGAAGCAGAGCAAGACGACCGCTCGGGCGTCCCGAGCCACCACCGGGTCCACGACGTTCAGAAACGCCGGCCAGGCAACCAGCTGAATGCTGAGCACCAACACCAGCAGGAGCGCCACCGCAAGGCAGGTGAGCAGGGCGTAGGCGCTCGCGATCTCCCGGGCCGCCACGCGGCGATCACCTGTGGCGTACAGCCGCGAGAGCCGGGTGAGCAGACCGTTTCCCAGGCCGAAGTCGGCGAACAACGCCATCGCGGTCAGCGACGTGATCGCCATCCACATGCCGTACCGCTCGGCGCCGAGATAGCTGAACGCGATCGGGGTGATCAGCAGCGGCGCGACCAGGCCGACGGCCTTGCCGGCGAGCGACGAGGCGATGCCGGTGACCAGCGCACGGCCACGCGACCGCCGTGCCGCCGACACGTCGTCCTGGCGTGGCTCCGCCTGCACCGTCGTGGCCCGTACCGCCGGCGTGGTGGCAGCGGACGCCTCGTCAACCGCGTCGACCAGCACGGGCGGGGCCGCCCCAGCGCGTGAGGGGCGGTCGGCCATCAGGCGGGCTGCTTCAACACGTGCGCCTCGAACCACTCGACGGTGGCCCGCAGACCGTCGAGCCGGGGAGTTGGCACCACGTCAGGAAAGAGTGAACGGAGCACCCTGTTGTCGGCCTCGGAGTGCCGGACGTCCCCGGGGCGGGGCGCCACGTGCCGCCGAATGATCGGGCGGCCGATGATCTGCTCCAACTCGGACACCACAGTGCGCAGCTCCGCACGAACGCCGAAGGCGAGATTGACCGGCTGAGGATGGGTGACCGTCCGCTCGACAGCGGCCAGCAGCACCGCGCAGACCGTCTCGACATAGGTGAAGTCGCGTGACTGCCGACCATCTCCGTGGAGTTCGGTCGGCTCACCGCGCAGTGCCGCGTAGATGAAGCGGGGGATGACAGCCGCGTACCCGTGATCGTGGCGCTGGGCCGGACCGTAGACGTTGAAGAACCGGAACGCGAGGGTGGGAAGACCGAAGGACGTCTGGTACGCCAGTGCGTAGGCCTCGGTGGCCAGCTTGCTCACCGCGTACGGACTGAGCGGGCGGGTCCAGGCGAGCTCGGTCTTCGGCAGCACCGGGTTCGCGCCGTACACCGACGAGGACGAGGCGACGACGACATGGCCCACGTCGTGCCGGCGCGCTGCCTCCAGAACCCGCAGCGTGCCGGTGGCGTTGGCGTGGTGTGAGGCGATCGGATCACGCAAGGAGCGCGGCACGCTCGGCAGCGCCGCCAGGTGCACCACCGCGTCGCGGCCGGCCATCGCCCGGTCCAGCGCCTCGTCGTCGAGCATCGAACCGGGAATCGTGTCCACGTCGAGGCCGTCGAGGTTGCTCATCCGCCCGGTCGCCAGGTCATCAAGAATCCGGATGTCGGTGACGCTGCGCCGCAGGACCGCGGCGCGGGCGAGATTGGAGCCGATGAATCCCGCACCGCCGGTGATGAGTAGTCGCATGCGTCCCGCCTCCACGCCCCGTTTACTGGTCAACCGGTCCAACGAGTTTCCCCAACGACTGTCACGCTTCGTCATCGTGCGACTACGGCACGACGATGCGCCGCGCCGTCAGGGGACGGTGGCGACGGACGGGTCGGGCCGCGCGGCGGACCCTGGAAGATCCGACAGCACCGCCAGCTCCGCTGGCGTCAGTCGGCGTTCCGGCGGGTAGAGCTGCTCTTCGTGCGAGACGATCGCCTCCACCGGCCAGCGCAACCGGATCACTCGGGCGGGGTTGCCGGCGGCGATCGCGTAGGGCGGCACCGGACGGGTCACCACGGCCCCCGCCCCGATCACCGCACCGCGACCGATCGTCACTCCGTGCAGGATGACGGCACGGGTGCCCACCCACACGTCGTCGCCGATCGTCACTCCCCGATCGAGAGCCCTGTCGGTGGGACACTTCTCGACGGAGATCATCGGCACGCCGAGGCGGTCGATCCGGTGGTTGCCACCCCGGATGGTCACCTCGGGCCCGAACATGACGTTGTCACCGATGCGGATCCGGGATCGAGCAGCCATGATGACCGGACGGTGACCGAGATCGACATTGCGGCCGACCTCGATCGTCTCGTAGGTGTAGACGCCGTCCGGGTCGAAGGTGAAGTTGTCTCCATGGGCGGCAAACCGGCGAGCGCTGGCCACGCCCCGCACGGCCCTGCGAGCCCGCGAGCCGTTGACCCAGATCAGGTCGAGGAGGCGGGCAATCGCCGTGACCATCCGCCCCGGGTGCCGCGACGACACGCGCATCAGGCTCGGCACCGCCCCGCGACGATGACGCCCGGCCGGACCGGACCACGGATCTGACGCATCGACACCTGCTCCCCCATCTGGCTTCGTCACCACTGCTGCGGACAGGAGCGAGCGTACGTGCGGATAGTCGGTTTTATGCACGAATGCCCATCTCTTGCGTCGGGAGAGTGCACGGGACCGGACGTCGGCGCCGACTTTTACGGCGGCCAGCCCACGCGACCGGTCGTCACGACAGGAAGTTACGTCGACACGGTCAGCAACGTTCCCCCCATCGAACCATTGACATCGATCACGCCGCACCGAAGGCTCGCGCCTACAGGTCCTTCACCCAAGGAGGCGCGATGAGACCGAGACGACTGGCGATCGCCAGCGTGGTCACCCTGCTCGGCGCACTGGCACTCACCCCACCGGCCAGCGCGCGGCCACCGTCCGACCCGGGCGCCCGCGACGGCCTGGAGGTGTACGTCGGCACCGTCGACGCGAAACAGCGGGAGCAGCTGCGCGCGGCGGGGGTCGACCTCGGCCACGACGCGAAGACGGACTCGTCGGGCCGGACGACTGTCGAGACGGTGCTCAGCCGACGGCAGGCGAAGCGGTTGACCGACAAGGGCGTACCGCTGTCGGTGAAGAAGGTTCGCGGCAAGGACGCGTCGCAGGCGCTGCGGGAGCAGGGCGCGGCCGGCTGGACGAGTTTCCGTCCCTACGGTGAGCCGGGCGGCCTGCGCGACGAGCTGAACGCCACCGCGGCCCGGTATCCGAAGCTGACCAAGGTGCAGACGATCGGACGCAGCCAGCAGGGGCAGCCGATCGTCGCGGTGAAGGTCACCAAGAACGCGCGGACCGTCGCGGACGGCAAGCGGCCGGCGGTGCTCTATGCCGGCGCGCAGCACGCCCGTGAGTGGATCACGCCGGAGATGACCCGCCGGCTCATGCACCACGTGCTGGACAGCTACGGCACCGACCCGGAGATCACCAAGCTCCTGAACACGACCGAGCTGTGGTTCCTGCCGGTCGCCAACCCGGACGGCTACGACTTCACCTTCACCCCCGGCAACCGGTTGTGGCGCAAGAACCTGCGGGACAACAACGGTGACGGGCAGATCGGCTCCGGCGACGGCGTCGACCTGAACCGCAACTTCAGCTACAAGTGGGGGTACGACAACGAGGGTTCGTCGCCGGAGCCGAACAGTGAGACCTACCGGGGTCCGGGCCCCAACTCGGAGCCGGAGACGGTGGCCCTGGACCGGCTCTTCAAACGGGTGGGGTTCGAGTTCTTCGTCAACTACCACTCGGCGGCCGAGCTGCTGCTCTACGGCGTCGGCTGGCAGGTGAGCACCCCCACCCCGGACGACGAGATCTACAAGGCGATGGCCGGGGACGACGCGCACCCGGCGGTGCCCGGCTACGACCCGGACATCTCCGCGGAGCTGTACACCACCAACGGGGACACCGACAGTCACGCCACCGTCAAGTACGGCACGCTGGGCTTCACCCCGGAGATGTCCACCTGCGAGGCCGCCTCGGCCGTCGACCCGGACGACCAGTGGCGCCCGGAGGACTGCGTCAGCGGTTTCATCTTCCCGGACGACGAGGCGCTGATCGCCGGCGAGGTGGGCAAGAACCTGCCGTTCGCGCTGGCCGTGGCCCGGTCCGCAGCGGACCCGGACGAGCCGGTGTCGGTGGTCGGTCGCAGCACCCCGGACTTCGTGGTGGATGCCTTCGACACCTCGTACGGGCGCACCCAGCAGGTCGCCTCGATCACCCGTCGGGCGCTGAAGAACGTGCGGATGCACTACATGGTCAACGGTGGACGGCCGAAGACTGTCGCGGTCCGCGAGTGGCGCGGCGGCGAACGGTACGGTGACACGCACGACGACTACTACGCCGAGCTACGCGGCACGGTCAGCGGCGCTAAGCCGGGCGACCGGGTGGAGGTCTGGTTCACCGGGAACAAACCGCGTGCCGGGGTGGTGGCCAGCGACCACTTTACCTATCGGGTGCACAACGACATCGGCGGTGACGTGCTGGTTCTCGCGATGGAGGACGTTACCGGCCTCAGCCCGGCGCAGACCGGCAGCACCGCGAAGTACGCCGACGAGGTCGCGGCGTCGCTGAGCGCCGCCGGGCGCAGCAGCGACGTGTACGACTTCGACGTCATGGGCCGCAAGGCGCCGCATCCGCTGGGCGTGCTGTCGCACTACCGGGCGGTGGTCTGGGAGACCGGCGACGACGTGATCCTGCGCTCCCCCGGTCAGGTGGCCGGCACGACGGCCAGGGCGGCCCTGGACACCGAGCTGGCCGTTCGGGACTACCTGAACGAGGGCGGCAAACTGCTGGTCAGCGGCCAGTACGCGTTGTTCGCGCAGGGCGCCAACGGGTCGTACGTCTATCACCCGGACGCGCCACCGGAGTGCACCGACGCCGGGGCCGCCAGCTGTCTGCCCCTGTTGAACGACTTCCAGCAGTACTGGCTGGGCGCGCACACCTACGTCAGTGACGGCGGGACCAGCCCGGCGGGGGAACCGTTCCCGGTCGCCGGGACCGACGCGGCGTTCACCGGCTTCACCGGGCAGCTGAACGCTTCGGGCTCGGCGGAGAACCAGGCGCACACCGCGTCGTTCCTGACCACGTCGAGCTTCCTGCCGCCGGACGAGTTCCCGCAGTTCGCCAGTTCCGCGCCGGTGGGCTGGACCCGACCGGGCGGTGCGCCGTTCGATCCGCGTACCGGTGAGTGGTACCTGTACAGCGGGCAGACCGACGAGTCGTACAAGCGGCTCACCCGCACGGTGGACCTCACCGGGGCGAGCAGCGCGGAGTTGCGCTTCTTCACCTCCTACGAGATCGAGCAGGACTGGGACTTCATGTTCGTCGAGGCGCACGAGGTGGGCAGCGACGACTGGACGACCCTGCCGGACGTCAACGGCAAGACCGGCACTGTCACCGGCGACAGCTGCACCGAGGGTTGGGTGGAGCAGTTGCACCCGTTCCTCGCGCACTACCAGGGCGCGGACTGCTCCCCCACCGGGAGCACCGGCAGCTGGAACGCGGCGACCGGGTCGTCGGGTGGCTGGAAGGAGTTCGTTGTCGACCTGTCGGGCTACGCCGGCAAGCAGGTCGAGGTGTCGATCACGTACGCCTCGGACTGGGGCACCCAGGGGCTGGGTGTCTTCCTGGACGACGCCCGGGTGCTTGTCGACGGGTCGACAGTGGCGGAGACCTCGTTCGAGTCGGCCGACCTGGGGGGCTGGACGGTGGCCGGTCCGCCGCCCGGCTCCGCGGGCAACGCCAACGACTGGTCGCGCAGCCAGCAGGCGTTCGAGGAGGGTTCGGTGGTGGTCACCGGGGACACGGTGTATCTGGGCTTCGGGTTGGAGGGTCTGCCTCCGGCGGCCCGCGATGACCTGGTCGCCCGCTCGTTGACCCACCTCACCGGTCAGCCCCGCCCCTGACGGCGGCGAGGTGTGCCGGCGGTCCGCGGGCCGCCGGCACACCTTCGGCGTACGCCGGGTGCGCCCGCCAGCGATGTGATGAGCTGTACGGGTGTCGGGGCTGGGACTTGTGTTGCACCCCACCCGGGATGTCACCGAGGTGGTCGGGATCATCGAGCGGTGGGCGACGCGTCACCACAAGACGCTGATGGTGCGCGAGGAGGACCAGCACCGTGTCCCGTCCGCCGTCGAGCCGGTGCCGGCGGGTGAGGTCGCGGCCCGCGCCGACGCGTTGATCAGCATCGGCGGTGACGGCACCATGTTGGGTGCGCTGCGCTCCGCCATCGGCGACCCCAAGCCGGTGCTCGGCGTACACCTGGGTCGTCTGGGGTTTCTCGTCGAAGTCGAACCGCCGGAGTTGCCCGAAGCGCTGAGCCGGCTGCTGTCGAAGGATTTCACCATCGAGTCGCACGCCTGCCTCGCCTGCGACGTCTGCGGTGACGACATCGTGGCGTTCAACGACATCGCGTTGGTTCGCCAGCCGGGGGCCGGCTTCGTCAGCGTCACGCTCGCCATCGACGGCCAGCAGTACGGCTACTACCGCAGCGACGCCGTGGTGGTCAGCACTCCGATCGGCTCGACGGCGTACAGCTACGCCGCCGGTGGTCCACTGATCTCCCCGGCGGCGGACTCGGTGGTGATCACGCCGGCGGCGCCGATGGCCGGCATCTCCCGGGCGGTGGTGCTCTCCCCGGACGAGAAGATCCGGTTGGAGTTGCAGCCCAACTCGTCGCCGGTGGTCGTGGAGATGGACGGGTTGGTGTTCCGCGACGCGGCGACGGAGGGGACGGTGGACATCTCGTACCGCCGCGACGCCGGTCTGGTGGTCCGCTTCGATCCGCTGCGTTACCAGGAGCGCAACCAGTTGAAGATGACGCTGCTCGACCTGCCGTTCCTCCCCGAGCAACTCCGCGAACTACTCCCCGAAGAACTGCGCCGGCGCGGCCAACAACTACCCCCACCCGCCGACCCCCCACCCTGCTGATACCCCCCACCCCGCCCCCCCTGCTGCCTGCCCCGCGACGCCGTTGATCAAGAGGTTTGCGTCACGACACGCCGGTCGGCATGACGCAAACCTCTTGATCAACCGGGGTAAAGGGGGGGCAGGGGGGTGCGGGTTAGGCCTGGGTTAGGGCTTGGTCTACCAGGGTTTTGGCTTCTTCCTGGATCTTCTTCAGGTGGTCGGGGCCCTGGAAGGACTCGGCGTAGATCTTGTAGACGTCCTCCGTGCCGGAGGGCCGCGCGGCGAACCAGCCGGACTCGGTGCTGACCTTCAGGCCACCGATCGGTGCGCCGTTGCCCGGGGCGGTGGTCAGCGTCGCGGTGATCGGCTCACCGGCCAGCTCGGTGGCGGTGACCTGGTCCGGGGAGAGCTTGCCGAGCACTGCCTTCTGCTCCCGGGTGGCGGGGGCGTCGATCCGGGCGTACGCGGGCGCGCCGAAGCGCTCGGCCAACTCCGCCCAGTGCTCGCTCGGGCTGCGGCCGGTGGTGGCCTGGATCTCGGCGGCGAGCAGACAGAGCAGGATGCCGTCCTTGTCGGTGGTCCAGGTCGAGCCGTCGCGGCGCAGGAACGACGCCCCGGCGCTCTCCTCACCGCCGAAGCCGACAGCGCCGTCGAGCAGGCCGGGTACGAACCACTTGAAGCCGACCGGCACCTCCAGCAGGGGTCGGCCCAGGTCGGCGGCAACCCGGTCGATCATCGACGAGGAGACCAGGGTCTTGCCCACGGCGGCCGCCGGACCCCACTCGGTGCGGGTGCGGAACAGGTGTCCGATCGCCACCGCCAGGAAGTGGTTGGGGTTCATCAGCCCGGCGTCCGGGGTGACGATGCCGTGCCGGTCGGCGTCCGCGTCGTTGCCGGTGGAGATCTGGTAATCGGCCCGCGCGGCGATCAACGACGCCATCGCGTTCGGCGAGGAGCAGTCCATCCGGATCTTGCCGTCGCCGTCCAGGGTCATGAACCGCCAGGTCGGGTCGACGGTCGGGTTGACCACCGTCAGGTCCAGCCGGTGCCGCTCGGCGATCTCACCCCAGTACGCCACGCTCGCCCCGCCCAGCGGGTCCGCGCCGATGCGGATCCCCGCGTCACGGATGGCGTCGATGTCGATCGCCGCCGGCAGGTCGTCGACGTAGTGGGCGAGGAAGTCGTACTCCCCGGTGGTGTCGGCGGCCCGCGCCCGCGCGTAGGTGATCCGGCGGACCTCCTTGAGCCCGGCGGCGAGGATGGCGTTGGCCCGGTCCTGGATCCACCGGGTGACGTCGGTGTCGGCCGGCCCGCCGTTGGTGGGGTTGTACTTGAAACCGCCGTCGTCGGGCGGGTTGTGCGACGGGGTGATCACGATGCCGTCGGCGAGCCCGCTGGTCCGCCCCCGGTTGTGGGTGAGGATCGCGTGCGACAGCGCCGGGGTCGGGGTGTAGCCGTCGCGGCTGTCCACCAGCACGGTGACCCCGTTGGCGGCGAGCACCTCCAGGGCGTCCACCGCGGCCGGCGCGGAGAGCGCGTGGGTGTCCCGGGCGAGGAAGAGCGGCCCGTCCAACCCCTGCTCGCGTCGGTAGTCGCAGAGCGCCTGGGTGACCGCGAGGATGTGGTCGGAGTTGAACGCGTTGCGCAGGCTGGAGCCGCGGTGCCCGGAGGTGCCGAAGGAGACCTGCTGGGCCGGGTCCGCGGGGTCCGGATGCTCGGCGTAGTAGGCGGTCACCAGGCGCGGCACGTCGACCAGGTCGGCGGGCTCGGCGGGCTGGCCGGCACGGGGGTGGGTCACTGCGGGATCCTCCTCGGGAAGTGCGGGACGCTCACGGCACGACCTTCTGGCCCTTGCCGATCACCACGATGCCGTTGTCGGAGACGGTGTAGCGCTGCCGGTCCTTCTCCAGGTCGACGCCGATCTCGACGCCCTCCGGGACGAACACGTTCTTGTCCAGGATGGCCCGTCGGATCACCGCGTGCCGGCCGATCTCCACACCCTCCATCAGCACCGAGCCCTCGACGTGCGCCCAGGAGTGCACCCGCACCTTCGGCGAGACGATCGAGTTCTCCACCAGCGAGCCGGAGATCACCACACCCGGGGAGACCATCGAGCCGACCGCCCGGCCGACCCGTTCACCCCACTGGTGGACGAACTTCGCCGGCGGCCACGGCGGCTGCTCGGTGTAGATCGGCCAGTCGAAGTTGTACATGTTGAAGACGGGGTGCACGTTGATCAGATCCATGTGCGCGTCGTAGAACGAGTCGAGCGTTCCCACGTCCCGCCAGTAGCCGCGGTCGCGGTCGGTGCTGCCCGGCACCTCGTTGTCGCGGAAGTCGTAGACGTTGGCCTCGCCGCGCTCGACGAGCATCGGGATGATGCTGCCGCCCATGTCGTGCTTGCTGGTCTTGTCTTCGGCGTCGCGCTCGACCGCCTCGCAGAGGGCCCGGGTGGTGAAGACGTAGTTGCCCATCGAGGCGTAGATCTCGTCCGGCGCGTCGGGCAGGCCGACCGCGTCGGTGGGCTTCTCGCGGAACGCGCGGATCCGCTTGCCGTCCTCGCCGACCTCGATGACGCCGAACTGGTCGGCCATCGACAGCGGCTGGCGGATGCCGGCGACGGTCACCGCCGCACCGGAGGCGATGTGGTCCTCCACCATCTGCCGCGGGTCCATTCGGTAGATGTGGTCGGCGCCGAAGACGATCACGTAGTCGGGCTGCTCGTCGTTGATGAGGTTGAAGCTCTGGTAGATGGCGTCGGCCGAGCCGGCGAACCACCACGGGCCGCGACGTTGCTGCGCGGGCACCGGGGTGACGTAGTTGCCGAGCAGCGTGGACATCCGCCAGGTCTTGGTGATGTGCCGGTCGAGGGAGTGGGACTTGTACTGGGTCAGCACGACGATCTTGAGATAGCCGGCGTTGGCCAGGTTGGAGAGGACGAAGTCGACCATGCGGTACATCCCGCCGAACGGGACGGCCGGCTTGGCCCGGTCCGTGGTGAGTGGCATCAGGCGCTTGCCCTCCCCACCCGCCAGGACGATCGCGAGCACCTTGGCAGCCATGCCCCGACGCTATCCACCCTCGCCCCACTTCACCACTCGTACGGGGAGTCTTCTGCACTAGGGTGCGGGGTCATGACGGAACCCACCCCGCCGCGCGTCGATCTGCTCACCCGCGAGTACCCACCGGAGGTCTACGGCGGCGCGGGCGTGCACGTCGAGTACCTGGCCCGGGAGTTGCGCCGCCGCACCGACGTGCGGGTGCACTGCTTCGGCCTGCCGCGCACCGAGCCGGGCGTCACCGCGTACCCCGAACCGCCCGGCCTGACCGGCGCGAACGCCGCGCTGCGCACCATGGGCGTGGACCTGGAGATGGCCGCCGGCACGGCCGGCACCGACGTGGTGCACAGCCACACCTGGTACGCGAACCTGGCCGGTCACACCGCGAAGCTGCTGCACGGGGTGCCGCACGTGGTGACCGCGCACAGCCTGGAGCCGCTGCGGCCGTGGAAGGCCGAGCAGCTCGGCGGCGGTTACGCGCTCTCCTCGTGGATCGAGCGCACGGCGTACGAGTCGGCCGACGCGATCATCGCGGTCAGCGGCGGGATGCGCTCCGACGTTCTCACCGCGTACCCGCAGATCGACCCCGACCGGGTCCGGGTGGTCTACAACGGCATCGACACCATCCAGTACGCCCCGGACGCCGACACCGACGTGCTCGACCGGCTCGGCATCGACCCGTCCCGGCCGAGCGTGGTCTACGTGGGAAGGATCACTCGGCAGAAAGGGCTGCCGTACCTGCTGCGCGCCGCCCGGGAGTTGCCGGCGGACACCCAACTGGTGCTGCTGGCCGGCGCGCCGGACACCGCCGAGATCGCCGCCGAGGTCGAGGAGTTGGTGGCCGAGCTGCGGGCCAACCGTTCCGGGGTGGTCTGGGTGGCCGAGATGCTGCCCAAGACCGAGGTGATCCAGGTGCTCACCCACGCCACCGTCTTCGCCTGCCCGTCGGTGTACGAGCCGATGGGCATCGTCAACCTGGAGGCGATGGCCTGCGAGACGGCGGTGGTGGCGACCGCCACCGGCGGTATCCCCGAGGTCGTGGCCGACGGTGAGACGGGGCTGCTGGTGCCGATCGAGCAGGCCACCGACGGCTCCGGCACGCCCCTGGCCCCGGACCGTTTCGTGGCCGACCTGGCGGCGGCGATCAACACTCTGCTGGCGGACCCGGCGCGCACCGAACGGTTCGGCCTGGCCGGCCGGAGACGCGCGGTGGAGCACTTCTCCTGGGACGCCATCGCCGGGCAGACCCTGGAGGTCTACCGCTCCGTGCTGGCCCGCTAGACAGGCTGCCTGCTGGCGCTAGAGCAGGCTGCCGAGCCACAGGCCGAGTGCGGCCAGCACGAGGCTCGCGCAGAGGCTGCCGAGCACGTTGAAGGCCTCGACGGCGGCGTTCTTGCGCAGCAGTCCCAGGGTGTGCCACTCCTCGGTGGAGAAGGTGGTGTACGCGCCGAGGAAGCCGACGCCGACGACGGTGGCGAAGTCCTGCGCGCCTCCGGCGGTGTGTTTCACCGCGTAGCCGGTGACGATGCCGAGCACGAACGCGCCCGACACGTTGATCAGGAAGGTGCTCGCCGGGAACGCCTTGCTGGACCCGGTGGCCCGCCTGCTCCACCACGGCTTCACCAACGCGTCGACGCCGGCGCGGCTCAGCGCTCCGAGTCCGCCGGCCAGGAACACCCCGATGCCGACCCACATCAGGCACTCCTTGCCGTCGGACGCCCGGTGCGCAGTTCCACCAGGCGGGCGCCGAGCGCCGCCGCGAGCACTCCGAGGACGATGGACACGACCAGGTAGACGATGCCGATTCCGCTGCGCCGCGCCCCGATCAGCTGGTCGCTCTCGACGATGAAGTGCGACCAGGTGGTGAACCCGCCGATGAGCCCGGTCGACAGGAACGGCTTGCCCCACGGGCCCGGCAGCCGGTGTGCCGCGAGCAGCGTCATCACGGCGCCGAGCGCGAACGCGCCCACCATGTTGATCACGAAGGTGACCCAGGGGAAGTCAGGTGGCGTGGACGGCGCGAAGCCGAGCCCCAGCAGGTACCGCAGGGTGGCGCCGATACCACCGCCGACGACGATCGCGAGGATTGTCATTGGCCCATTGACTCACCGTCGTATGCCACCGACGCCCCGGCCGGGCGGCCCTCACCCGTACGGTCGACGTCCGCCCGGTCAGATCGGCGTTCCGGGTGGGGACTTGAACAACGACGTCGCCTGTGCGGGGTGACCGCCGTGCCCGTTGCGGAGCGCGACGGCCGCGATGCGGATCAGGTCGATGTTGACCCCGGCCGCGCCACTCGGGTCGTCAACCTTCAGTTTCACGTCGAGGCTCAGCGTCGTCTCACCCCAGCCCTGCGCCTCGATGTTGAGGTGCGCCACCTTCTGTGATCGCAGGTGCGGCAGGTAGCCGAGCGGAGCCACCTCGACCTTGTCGGCGTCCGGCAGGGCGTTGAGCTTGGACTGTTTCTTGGTGTTGGGGTTCTCGACCAGGTTGCGGAAGTCCTCGGTACCGCCCAGATTGACCTGGTAGGAACTGATCAGCGCCAGGCCCCGTTCGCGCAGCAGCCGCAACAGCGCGTTGTGCACCACCGAGGTGCCGAACTGGCTGGCCAGGTCGTCTCCGAGCAGCGGCAGACCGGCCGCCTCGAACCGGCTCATCACCTGCGGATCGCGGGAGATCGGGTCGGCGGTGGTGTTGATGAAGGCGACGCCCGCGATGCGCGCCGCCTCGGCGTACGCCCGGGCGGTCTCCGGTCGGCCGCTCGGCGCCGAGTAGAGCAGCACCTCCGCCCCGGCCAGTGCCGCCGCCACCCGGTCCACCCCGGTCGCGTCGACGAGCCCCTTCGTGACCGGCACACCCGAGCTGGGCAGGTCGCAGTTCAGCCGAGGGACGTTGTTGGGCGGCAGGAAGATCGCCTCGGTCAGATCCTTGCCGATCTTCTCCTTGGAGGTGGCGAAGGCCGCGACGAACTCGATGTCGCCCACCGCGATCCCGTCGACGACCGGCCGGCGGACACCCACCAGGCTGCCGTTGTGGCGGTGCAGCGCGATCCCCTGCACCAGCGCTGACGTGTTGTTGCCGACACCGACGACCGCGACCCTCACCCGTTTGATCATGACCGGAGGCTACGGCACCTCCGGCTCGGTGATCCCGTTCCGCCGCCGTCAAGATCACGCTGGAACCACGATCTGGTGGCATCGCCGAGGCTCCGACACCACTAGAACCAGGATTTTGCGCGATCTTGCGTCCTTCGGATCGTCGCGACACCTTCCGTGCACCGGGTGTGGGACAGAGCGGCACGCTTGGCCGCGCGCGAACGGATCTCGCGCAGTAGGTTGGCGGGGTGACTGGACGGTTCCCGATCGAAGACGTCTCCCCCGTCGTCTCCTGCGGGCGGTACCCGGCAAAGGCGGTCGTCGACGAACCGGTCCCGGTGTCGGCGCGCGCCTACCGGGAGGGGCACGACGCGCTGGGCTGCAACGTGGTGTGGGCCGGCCCCGACGGCGAGCCGCGGCCGTTCACCCGGATGCGCCCCGGCGAGCCGGGTCAGGACCGCTGGCACGCCACCATCTGCCCCGACGCCGTCGGCTCGTGGACCTTCTCCGTCGAGGCGTTCCAGGACCCGTACCTGACCTGGCAGAACGCGGTGACCAAGAAGGTCGCCGCCGGGCAGGGGCCGGAGGACCTGGCCAACGACCTGGCCGAAGGCGCTCGGGTACTCGCCGCCGCCCGCAGCCTCGTCCCGGCCGCCGACCGGCCCCGGGTCGCCGACGCGCTCACGGCGCTGGTCGACACCGACCTGCCGCTGGCGCAGCGGGTCGGGCCGGCTCTGGCCCTGGCCGACCTGCTCTGGGAGCACCCGGTGCGAGAGCTGGTCACCGCCGGTGACGCGTACTCGATCTGGGTTGACCGCAAGCGGGCGCTCTACTCGGCCTGGTACGAGTTCTTCCCCCGCTCCGAAGGGGCGGTGGGTGGCCGGTCCGGCACCTTCGCGACCGCCACCGAACGGCTGCCGGGTGTCGCCGCGATGGGCTTCGACGTGCTCTACCTGCCGCCGATCCACCCGATCGGCCGCATCAACCGCAAGGGCCGCAACAACGCGCTCACCGCCGGTCCGACCGACGTGGGCTCGCCGTGGGCGATCGGCGCCGCCGAGGGCGGCCACGACACGATCCACCCCGACCTGGGTACGCCGGCGGACTTCCGAGCCTTCATCCAGGCGGCTGCCGCACAGGGCCTGGAGGTCGCGATGGACCTGGCGTTGCAGTGCGCGCCCGACCACCCGTGGGTCACCGAGCACCCGGAGTGGTTCACCACCCGGGCCGACGGCAGCATCGCGTACGCGGAGAACCCGCCGAAGAAGTACCAGGACATCTACCCGGTCAACTTCGACAACGACCCCGAGGGCATCCGGGCCGAGGTGCTGCGGGTGGTGCTGCACTGGGTCGGTGAGGGCATCCGGATCTTCCGGGTGGACAACCCGCACACCAAGCCGTTCGACTTCTGGCACTGGCTGATCGCCGAGGTGAAGACTGTCGACCCGGACGTGCTGTTCCTGGCCGAGGCGTTCACCCGGCCGGCGATCATGCACGGCCTCGGCAAGATCGGCTTCACCCAGTCGTACACCTATTTCACCTGGCGCACGACGGCCGCGCAGATGCGGGAGTACTGCGAGGAGCTGATCGAGGCGGCCGACTACATGCGGCCGAACTTCTGGCCGAACACCCCCGACATCCTGCACGAGTCGTTGCAGCACGGCGGCCCGCCGATGTTCAAGATCCGGGCGGTGCTGGCCGCGCTGCTCTCCCCCTCCTGGGGCCTCTACGCCGGTTACGAGCTGTTCGAGCACGTGGCCCGGCCGGGCGCCGAGGAGTACCTGGACAACGAGAAGTACGAGCTGCGCCCCCGCGACTGGGCCGCCGCCGAGGCGCAGGGCCGCTCGCTGGCGCCGTTCCTGACCACCCTCAACCGGGTACGCCGGGACAACCCCGCCCTGCACCAGCTGCGCAACCTGCGGTTCCACGAGATCGACAACCCGGCGCTGCTGTGCTGGTCGAAGCACGACCCGGAGACCGGCAACACGGTCATCGTGATCTGCTCGTTCGACCCGCGCGAGGTGCAGTGGGGCAACACCACCCTCGACATGCCGGCGCTCGGCTTCGACTGGCACGAGCGCTTCACGGTGTACGACGAGCTGACCGGCACCAGCTACGACTGGGGTCAACGCAACGCGGTACGCCTCGACCCGTACCTGCAACCCGCGCACGTGTTGACGGTGCGTCGCCCGACCCCGCCGGTCGCGCCGCCGCTGGCGGGCGCCGAACCGGCGGACCTCACCGTCGCCGACGTGCCGGACGACCTGTCCGGCGGCACCGCCCCGGTGGCCCCGGCCACCGCGCCGTCGCCCCCCGCCACCGCGCCGTCGGCCCCCGCCACCGCCCCGGTGGCCCCGGCCACCGAACCGTCTCCCCCCGCCACCGCGCCATCGGCCCCAACCGCCGCTCCGGGGCCCCCGGCCAGCGTGGCGGCGACGCCGGCCACCCTGGCGTCCCGGGCGGCGGCCCGTGCGGCCGCCACCCGCCCGTCCCGTTCCGCGCCGACCGCTCCCGCCCCGAAGGACGACCGATGGACCAGCTGATCTCCGGCGCGACGCACGACCCGCACGCGTTGCTCGGCGCGCACCCCGCCGACTCGTCGACGACGATCCGCACCATGCGCCGGGGCGCCGGGGACGTGATGCTGCTCGTCGGCGACGAGCGGCACCCGATGAAGCGGGTCCACGACGTGGGCGTCTTCGAGGCGCAGGTCGACGGCGTCGTGCTCGACTACCGGGTGGAGGTCGACGGCACCGCGCACGACGACCCGTACCGCTACCCGCCGACCCTCGGCGACCTGGACCTGCACCTGATCCGCGAGGGCCGGCACGAGCGACTGTGGGAGGCGCTCGGCGCCCGGGTGTTCGACGAGGGCGTGGCGTTCAGCGTCTGGGCGCCCAACGCCCAGGGCGTGCGGGTGGTCGGCGACTTCACCGGCTGGGGGCCGGACGACGGCTGGCCGATGCGCTCGCTCGGCTCCAGCGGGGTGTGGGAGCTGTTCGTCCCCAACGCGCGGGTCGGGGCCCGTTACAAGTACCGGGTGCTCGGCGCCGACGGGCAGTGGCGGGACAAGGCCGACCCCCTCGCCGCGTACGCCGAGGTGCCGCCGGCCACCGCCTCGGTGGTGCACCACTCGACGTACCGGTGGAACGACGCGGACTGGTTGGCCCGGCGGGCCGAACGGCAGCCGCACCAGGAGCCGATGAGCGTCTACGAGGTGCACCTCGGCTCGTGGCGGCCCGGCCTGGGCTACCGCGAGCTGGCCGAGCAGCTCACCGCGTACGTCACCGAGCTGGGCTTCACCCACGTGGAGTTCCTGCCGGTGATGGAGCACCCGTTCGGCGGTTCCTGGGGTTACCAGGTGACCGGCTACTACGCGCCGACCTCCCGGTTCGGCGACCCGGACGACTTCCGGTACCTGGTGGACCAACTGCACGCCGCCGGCATCGGCGTCCTGCTGGACTGGGTGCCCGCGCACTTCCCCAAGGACGAGTGGGCCCTCGCCCGGTTCGACGGCACCCCGCTCTACGAGCACCCCGACCCGCGGCGCGGCGAGCACCCCGACTGGGGCACGTACGTCTTCGACTTCGGCCGCAACGAGGTCCGCAACTTCCTGGTCGCCAACGCGCTCTACTGGTGCGACCAGTTCCACGTCGACGGGCTGCGGGTCGACGCGGTCGCCTCGATGCTCTACCTGGACTACTCCCGCAACCACGGCGAGTGGGCCCCCAACCAGTACGGCGGCCGGGAGAACCTGGAGGCCATCGCCTTCCTTCAGGAGGTCAACGCCACCGTCTACAAGCACCACGCCGGCGTCGTCATGATCGCCGAGGAGTCCACCGCCTGGCCGGGGGTCACCCGACCCACCGCCGAGGGCGGGCTCGGCTTCGGGTTCAAGTGGAACATGGGCTGGATGCACGACACCCTGCTCTACACCTCGAAGGACCCGATCTACCGCCAGCACCACCACCACCAGCTCACCTTCTCCCTGGCGTACGCCTGGAGCGAGAACTACGTGCTGCCGATCAGCCACGACGAGGTGGTGCACGGCAAAGGCTCACTGGCCGGCAAGATGCCCGGCGACACCTGGCAGCGGCTGGCGAACGTGCGGGCGCTGCTGGCGTACATGTGGGCGCACCCCGGCAAGCAACTGCTCTTCATGGGCTCCGAGCTGGCAGACGACCGGGAGTGGAGCGAGGAACGCGGCCTCGACTGGTACCTGCTGCACGACCCGGCCCGCGCCGGCGTGCAACGCCTCGTCGGCGACCTCAACCGGGTCTACCGGGACACCCCGGCGCTCTGGGCCCAGGACACCGAGCCGGCCGGCTTCCGCTGGATCGCCGGTGACGACGTCGCCAACAACACCGTGTCGTTCATCCGGATCGCCCCGGACGGCTCGACGCTGGTCTGCGTGGCGAACTTCTCCGCCCAGCCGCTGCACGACTACCGGATCGGATTGCCGGCCGGTGGCACCTGGACCGAGGTGCTCAACACCGACGCCCACCACTACGGCGGGTCCGGGGTGGGCAACCTGGGTGAGGTGCGGGCCGAGGACGTGCCGTGGCACGGGATGGTCGCGTCAGCGGCCCTCCAGGTGCCGCCGTTGGGTGCGATCTGGCTCCGCCAAAGCTGACAGCCGCCGCTGACGGTAGAAGGGCAGGGCTTACGGCAGGTCGGCGCAGACCTGTACTAGCGTTGACGCTGTGAGCAATCGTCCTGCGATGTACGAGCCGATGACGATGGCACGCTTGGGCGTCCTGCTCGCCGGGGTCGACGACCCCAGGCGGTGGCGTCTGGTGGCGGAGTTCCTGGAGGAGTACAGCTGGGAAGCGTCCGAGCGTCGCGCTGACTTGCTGATCCAGGAGCCAGCTCCGACAGGTGACGATCATTGGGACGTCTTCCTCGCGGCGCTGACGGAGTACCTCGCCGCCCGCGACGGGCGCGGCGCTCCCTCGTGGGTCGAGACGCGGTCGCTACGGCAGTTCTGGTTCCCCTTCAACACTCGCGCCGCCCGCGTCGACGCCGTGGTGCACTCGCCTGCGGCGTTCCGGCGCCGTGGGGTGTTCATCTCCCCACAGGAGTTGAAGGTCGCGTGAGCGCCGACGACCCGCTGCTGGACCGTACTGCCATCGAGGACGCCTTCCGCAGGCTCGGTGACCGGCTGGCAAAGCGAGGTGTGATCGCCGACCTGTACATCTTCGGTGGAGCTGCAATGGCGTTGGCCTACGACGCCCGTCGGGCGACCCGGGACATCGACGCTGTGTTTCAGCCGCACGGCATCGTGCTCGACGAAGCGCGGGCTGTCGCTGATGAGCTCGGGCTGCCGCGGTGGTGGCTGAACGAACAGGCGAGCGTGTACGTCGCCGCTGGCGGAGCCCGGAGGCACCACGAGTCTTCGATCACCCTGGCCTGCGGGTCTCGGCGGCGTCCCCGGAACACCTGCTTGCCATGAAGGTACTCGCGGCACGGCGCCGAGATGCCGAGGACATCCGCTTCCTGGTGGAGCAACTCGGGCTGAACAACCCCGACGAGGTCCTCGGCCTCTGCACCGAGATCTTCCCGGACGAAGAGGTCCCCGGCCGGGCGAGACTTGTCCTCGAAGACGTGTTCGACGGCCGATAGCTCGGCGGGGCTGACGGTCAGACCAGGCCGGCGTCGCGCAGCAGCTGCCACAGGCCGGCGCCGTCCGGGGCGGAGAGCCACTTCTGCCCCACCGGCCCCGACGAGGGGCGGCCGGCCGGGGCGGGCAGGCTACCGGCCAGCACCGACTGGGTCGGGGAGAGTCGGCGGATCGCCACCCCGGCGACGTTCTCCGGGTGGGCGGCGGCGAACTCGCGGTAGATCTCCTGATCGTGCTGGCCGTCGTCGCCGACGAGCAGCCAGCGCACGTCGGGGAACTCCTTGGCCAGCCGGGCCAGGGTGCTGCGCTTGTGTTCCATGCCGCTGCGGAACCAGCGGTCGGCGGTCGGCCCCCAGTCGGTGAGCAGCAGCGGCCCGGCCGGGTAGAGGTGCCGGGACAGGAAGCGGGTCAACGTGGGCGCCACGTTCCACGCGCCGGTGGAGAGGTAGAAGACCGGGGCGCCGGGATGCGCGGTGACCAGCCGTTCGTAGAGCACCGCCATGCCGGGCACGGCGTTGCGCGCGTGCTCGTCGAGCACGAACGTGTTCCAGGCGGCGAGCAGCGGTCGGGGCAGCGCGGTCACCATCACCGTGTCGTCGATGTCGGAGAGGATGCCGAACTTGACGTCCGGGTCGAGGATGCGCACCGGCGCGTCGACCGGTTCGGCGTCCGGGACGCTGAGCCGGACCGTGCCCCAACCGGGCGGCAGGTCGGCCTCGACAAGCGTGTCGACGAAGCCGCTGCGGTCGGCCCGCGTCTCGTGGCACACCCCGCCGGCCTCGATGGTCACCGTGACGTGCTTGGCGGGCAGTGTGGTGAAGCTGCGCCAGCCGCGGACCTTGTCCAGCCGACCCCGCTGGCGGGTGTCCGGACGGCCCAGCAGGACCCGACACATCACCCGCACCCACCCCGGCGCGCCGTAACCGGTGTACGCGACGATGTTGATCCGCCAGCCGGTGCGCCGCAGCCGACGCTCGACGAGCTGGTGCACGGCGTCCTCGATCCGCGCGGCCCGGTGCAGGTTCGGTACGGCCAGCTGGCCGGCGGGAGTGGGTGGCACGCGCCAACCCTGCCACACGTCGGCAGCCACGGCCACGCGAGCCGTCCCCGGCCGCACCGGCCCAGCCAGCCCCGGCCGTACCGGCCCCGCCAACCCTGGCTGCGCCGATCCACCTCGGCGGCCCGGCCGGACGTGAAACACTCCGGTCGGGACGACGACGGGGGCGTTGGTCGTGTCGCATCCAGAGCAGCACCGCGGGCGATGGCGTCCGCGACTCGACCGGCCGGCGCTCGTCGCGCTGCTGTTCGGGGTCGCCGGTGTCGTCTACCGGCTGATTCTGACGCTCTTCACCGTGCCGGTGTCGAACAGCGACGAGGCGACCTTCGGTCTCGCCGCGCTGCACATCGCCCAGGGCCGGGAACGCCCGATCTTTCTCTACGGCCAGCACTACATGGGGGTGTTGGAGTCGTACCTGGCCGCTCCCCTGATGGCGGTGGCCGGGCCGAGCTGGCCGGTGCTGCGGCTGCCGATGCTCGTGCTGTACGCGGTCTTCCTCTATCTGATCCACCGGTTGACCCGCCGGCTCTGCACACCGTGGTTCGCCGCCTTCGTGGTGGGTCTGCTCGCGCTCGGGCCGGAACGGGTGGTGCGCGACCAGCTCACCGTCGTCGGTGGGCGGCCGGAGGTGAAGCCGGCGGTGCTGCTGATGCTGCTGATCACCGTGGGGCTGGCCGTCGGCACGGTTCACCGCCGACGCCTCGCGATCGGGCTGTTCGGGCTGCTCGTCGGGCTGTCGGTCTGGTCGGACTGGCTGATCCTGCCGTACCTCGCGGTGGCCGGGCTGGCCCTGCTCTGGGCGGTACGGCGGGAGCTGCTCGGTTGGTGCGGTCTGCTGCTGGTGGCGGGGGCGGTCGTCGGGGTGGCCCCGATGATCGTCGACAACCTGCGGGCCGGGCCCGGTGAGGACTCGTTGTCGGTGTTCCGGGAGGTCAGCACCAAGACCGGGCCGCAGCCACCGTGGTCCGACCGGATCCGGGGTGGCCTGCTGGAGGGGGTGCCGCTGGCGCACGGGCTCTGCCCGGTGGACGGCTGCGGACGCTGGCAACAGTGGTTCGGCGTGCTGTACCCGGTGCTGCTGGTGGCCGGCACGGCACTCGCGGTGCTCGCGTACCGTCGCGCGGCCGCAACTCCGGGTAGGGAGCGGGTCGAACGCGCCGGTGTCGCGTCCGCGGGTGCAGAGCAAAGGCCCGGAGGGTTGCGTGCAGAGCGGGTCGGGCCGGTCGTGCAGCTCGCGCTGATCGCCGGAGCGGCGTTGACACTGCTGTCGTACGTGCGCAGCCCGCTCGCCGCGACCAGCCCACTGGACAACGCCCGCTACCTGTCGGTGCTGCAACTGTCGCTGCCGGCGGTGCTCTGGCCGCTCTGGGTGGCGGCGCTGACCGCCTGGCGGGGCACCAGCAGCGTGCTGGGCCGGATCGCCGGCGCGCTGTCCGCCGCCGTGTTGGCCGCGCTGACAGTGACCACGCTGGTGATCACCGTGCTCTTCGCGGCCACCGGCACCGCGGCGTCGCGGACCGAGGAGCGCCAGGCCCGGGAGTTGGCCGCCGCGCTGCGCGCCGACGGGCCCCACGAGGTGTACGGGGACTACTGGACCTGCAACCGGTTGATCTTCAACACGGACGAGTCGGTGGTCTGCGGGGTGCTCGACGCCGACCTGTCCCCCGGGCAGAACCGCTACCGGCCGTACTGGCGGCAGGTGGGGCGAGCCGAGCGGCCGGGCTACGTGGTGGAGGCCGGCTCGCCGATGGACCGGCGGCTGCGGAGGCTGCTCGCCGACCGGGGTGACGCCACGCCGGTGCGGGAGGTCGGCGGCTATCGCGTGTACCACCCCGACACCCCGGTGCGGCCCTGGCGGTAGGGGCTGGTCGTACGCTGGCCGGGCCGGCGCGTGGGGCGCCGCGTTTCGCCCGTCGAGGAGACCCATGCTCATCCTGCTGCCGCCCTCGGAGGGGAAGGCCGACGCCGGCACCGGACGGCGCTGGACCCCGGACCGGCTGTCGCTGCCCGAGCTGAACCCGGCCCGCGAGCGGGTGCTGGACGCCCTGGTGGCGCTGAGCGCCGGGCCGGACGAGCAGGCGGCGCGGTCGGCACTCGGCCTCAGCGAGGGTCAACGCGGCGAACTGCGGCGCAACGCCCGACTGCGGGAGGCGGCCACCGCCCCGGTCGAGCGGCTCTACACCGGGGTGCTCTACGAGGCGCTGGACCTGGCCTCCCTGCCGGCCGCGGCGCAACGGGCGGCCCGCCGGTCGATCCTGATCAGCTCCGGCCTGTGGGGCGCGGTACGGCTGGCCGACCGGATCCCGCCGTACCGCTGCCCGATCGGCGCCCGACTGCCCGAGGTCGGCGCGCTGTCGGCGTACTGGCGCAGGGAGCTGACGCCGGCGGTGGACGGGGCTGCCGGGCGGGGCCCGGTGCTGGACCTGCGCTCCGGTGCGTACGCGGCCACCTGGACGCCGCGCGGAGAGCTGGCCGAGCGCACCGTCACCGTGCGGGTTCTGCACGAGCGGGAGGTCGACGGGGTGCCGGTCCGCTCGGTGGTCAGCCACTTCAACAAGGCCACCAAGGGGCGGCTGGTCCGCGACCTCCTCGTCGCCGGCGCCCGGCCGCGTACCGCGGCGGAGCTGGTGGGCACCCTGCGGGAGTTGAAGCACACGGTGTTGGAGCAGGGCACCGCCGCGGGCCGGGTACGGCAGGTGGATGTGGTCGTCACCGACCTGTAGCGGGCACGGCAGCCGCAAGATTTGCTCAAGGCTCGGCCGGAGCGGTTCCGTAACGGCGTGACAGGGGCCACGGTAAGGCGACCCAGACTCCGACAAGGGAGCCTCCGTTGACCCGCGAACCCGCCCTGCTCGACCGGCCCCACCCCTCGACGTCCCCGGCCCCGCTGGGTTGGTTGACACTGGGCGACGCGTTCGAGGCCGCCTGCCTGCAACGGTGCACACCGCCGCCGACCGCCGCCCGACCGAGCGCGGTACGGGCCGAGCACACCCCCGGGGTGGAGTTCAATCGGGAGGACGCCGCGCAGCGCATGCGGCAACTGCTCGCCCGGCTGGACATCCCGGTCACCCACGAGGTTGCCGTCGGCGGCCTGCGCCGCCGCTACGAGTTGCACCGGCTGTGGGTGCCCCGGGAGCACCAGGGCGCGTACACCCGGATGTTGGACGCGGGCTGGTGGCAGGGGCGGCGCGAGCTGCTCGGCGGGCCGCTGCCCGGCGCCTCGCCGGCCCGTCGGCGGTTGGTGACCCGGCTGGCGGAGGCGGCCTGGCGCTCGGCGCTGCTGGCCGCCGGGCGGCACGTCCGCCGGCACATCCTCGGTGTCCGGCTCACCGACCGGGAGTTGGCAGCGGTGCTCATCCGGGGCGCGGCCGTGCTCGACGTGCCGGCCCGGCTCCGCCCCGGCACCGGTTGCTTCCTGGTCAGCGTGGCCGACGGCCCGGACCGGCAGCGGATCCTGCGCAGCGCGGCGTTGGAGCCGGCGCGCGCACCGATGGCGGCACCCGTGACGGCGACAGCACGCGGGATGAACCCGGCGCGTGCTGTCGGTGCGCCGGCGGGTCGCGCCGCCTGCTGATCGGTGCCGGCGTCCGGACGTCGCCCGACCCGGGCTTGCGCGCACCGGCACGACGGCGCACAGTGCACCGCGTGAGTCGTACCTCGTCCAGCCGCACCGGCCTGGCCGCCCTGTGGACGGTGCTGCTGATCGCGAACCTCGCGGTCGCCAGCTGCCGGGACGCCCCGACCCCGCCGACGTCGATCCGGATCGCCACCGGCAGCCCCACCGCTGTCTACTACGCGTTCGGGCAGTCCCTGGCGGCCATCCTCAACCGGGAACTGCCCGACGTCCGGGCGAGCGTGGTGGTCACCGCCGCCTCGGCGGAAAACGTCCAGCTCGTCGGCTCCGGCGGGGCCGAGCTGGGCTTCACCCAGGCCGACGTGCTGCCCACCAGCACGACGGGAAGCCCCGCGGTCGCCGCCGTCGCCCGGGTGTACGACGACCAACTGCACCTGGTCACCACGAGCGGTGGCCCGGTCCGCACTGTCGCCGACCTGCGCGGCCGGCGCGTCTCCGTCGGCGCGCCCGGCTCGGGCACCGAGATCACCGCGACCCGGCTGTTGGAGGTGGCCCGCCTCGGTGGCGGCGAGGTGCGCCGCGAGCGGCTCGGTCTGGACGACTCGGTGAAGGCGCTGCGTTCCGGGCGGATCGACGCGTTCTTCTTCTCCGGAGGCCTGCCGGTGCGGGGCATTGAGGAGTTGGCCGACGCCAGCGCCATCCGGATCGTGGACCTCAGCGAGTGGACCGAGCCGCTGCGCTCGCGCTACGGCCAGGTCTACGTCTCCCGGGACATCCCCCGCTCGGTGTACGGGGTGGACGCGGTGACCACTGTCGCCAACCCGAACTACCTGATCGTCCGGGCCGGGCTGCCGGAACCGTTGGTCCGTGAGGTGACCCGGCTGCTGATGGACCGCCGCGCCGAGCTGGCCGCCGCGCATCCGGCGGCGGGACGGATGAGCCCCCGCTCGGCGATCGTCACCGCGCCGCTGCCGCTGCACCCGGGCGCCGCCGCGTGGTACCGCGCCACCAAACCGTGACGGCCGGGCTCAGCGCGCCGGGCTGGGCCGCAGGTCGGTGGCCGGTTCCTCCTGCGCCGGCTCCTCCTCCGCCGGCTCCACGCTGAGGACCGGCGCCGGGAACCACAGGGCGGCGACCAGCCCCCGCGACTCCCCCGGGCGCATGGTGAGCCGCCCGTCGGACGCGTCGACCAGCACTGCCGCGATGGTCAGGCCCAGCCCTGCGCCGTCCACGTTCTGCGCGTCCGGGGCCCGCCAGAACCGCTCGGTCGCCTGGCCGAGCTGACTCTCGGTCATGCCGGGGCCGGAGTCGCGAACCTCCAGCGCCACCCCGCCGTCGCGGCGGGCCACCGTCACCGTCACCGCCCCACCCGCCCCGCTGAACTTCACCGCGTTGTCGATGAGCGCGTCCAACGCCTGGTCGACGGCGGTCGGCACGGTCTGGGCGTACGCCGGGGCGTCGGTGGTGGCCAGCCGCAACGCGACCGACCGGTGCCGGGCCAGCGGCGCCCACGCGGCCACCCGGGAGGCGGCCACCGCGGCGGCGTCCACGGTGACGCGCTCGTTCTCCTCCCGTTCGGCCCTGGCGAGGGTGAGCAGCGCGTCGAGCACCAACGCGAGCCGGTCGGTCTCCTCCAGGGCCAGCCGGTGCTCGGACCGACCGTCCTCGTCGGTGAGGCTGGGCCCCAGCTCCTCCACCCGTAGCCGCAGCGCGGTGAGCGGGTTGCGCAGTTGGTGGCTGGCGTGCGCGACGAAGGCGCGCTGCCGGTCCATCACGTCGGAGACCACGTCGGCCATGTGGTTGAAGCTGGCCGCGAGGCGGCGCAGCTCCGGCGGCCCCAGCCGGTGCTGCACCCGGGCGCCCCGGTCGCCTTCGGCGATCTCGTGCGTGACCGCGTCCAGTTCGGTGACCGGACGCAGCACCCAACCGGCCAGCCCGAACGCGGTGAGCACACAGGCCAGCACGGCGAGCAGACCGGCCAGCGCGAGCAGCAGCCACCACGCGACGACAGCTCGGCGGATCGGGTCGGCCGGGGTCACGATCACCACCGCGCCGAGCACCTCACCGCCGTCGTTGATCGGTACCGCCACCACCACCGAGTCGGTCGTCCAGGGCCAGACCGACTCGGGGGCGCTGGTCTGCTGCCCGGACAGCGCGACGTCCAGGACCGTGGCGGTGCCCGGGGTGGGCTGCCACCGGGGCGACGAGACCGGGGTGTTCCGGTCCCGGTCGACGATCGCCGCGCTGATCGAGTACAGGTCGTCGTAGCTGGTCAGCTCCGACTCGATCGGGCCGGGCCCGCCGTCGCGCAACGCCGGCCCCGCCAGCGAGGCGAACCGGGTGGCGTCGGCGAGCCGGTCGGCACGGACCCGTTCGGTCTCCCGGCTGGCCATGGTGGCGGCCAACGGGGTCTCCAACGCGATGAGGACGAGGACCATCAGCAGCAGATAGCTGATCACCAGGCGGCGACGCACGTCAGCTCCTCACGCGTCGCGCAGCCGGTAACCGACGCCGCGCACGGTCTCCACCAGGCGGGCGTCGCCGAGCTTGCCGCGCAGCGACCCGACGTGCACCTCGACGGTGTGCCGGTCGGCCCAGGTGGTGCCCCAGGCGTCGAGCAGGATCCGGTCGCGGGGCACCGCCACCCCGGGTTGGCGGGCCAGCGAGAGCAGCACGTCGAACTCCTTGCGGGTCAACGTGACGACCCGCCCGTCGACGGTGACCGTCCGCGCGGCCACGTCGATGCGTACCGGACCGGCCTCGATGAGGTGCCGCTCGGGGGCGGCGTTCGCGGCGCGGCGCAGCACCGCCTCGATCCGGGCCTGCAACTCCACCATCGAGAACGGCTTGACCACGTAGTCGTCCGCGCCGAGGCGCAGACCCAGCACCCGGTCCCGTTCCTCACCCCGGGCGGTCACCGCGATGATGCCGAGTTGACTGCTGCGCCGACGCAGCTCCCGGCACAGGTCGGTGCCGTCCCCGTCGGGCAGGGTCAGGTCGAGCAGCACCAGGTCGCACGGGGCGGCGGAGAGTGCGGCGGCGACGGTGGCCGCGTGCTCGACCTCGTACCCCCGGCGGGTGAGGGCGGAGGACAGCGCAGCGGCCACCCGGCGGTCGTCCTCCACCAGCAGGATTCGCACCCGTGCCCCCGTCCGTCGCAGCGCTTGTTCTGCGAATGGTGGCAGAAGCGCGCGCGGACCGGGAGGCCGCCCGCCCGCGCCGGGCGGCGACCCACGCCCTAAAGGCCGAAGACGTCCTCGGCGGTGGCGTCCCTGACGCCGTCGGTGAATCCGCGGAAACCGGGGTCCTCGTGGCTGGCCGGCACGCTGGTGACGGTGACCCCGCTGGCCTGGGTGACAGCGTCGACCAGCGGCGGGTAGTCGATCTCGGCATCGTCGAAGGCGTCGTCGTCCGCCTCGGCCAGGTTGATCACGTGCTGTACGTCGTCGGACGGAGTGTCCGGGTCCTCGGCCCACTCGCCGCCGGCCCGGTAGCACTCGTCGTACAGTGCCCGCTGGCTGTCGGTCCAGTCATCGTCGTAGCTCTGCATCGCCCATCCCTCCGCGGCCTCTGACCTGAGCATGCCCGGCGGGAGGCGGCGGGCGCGGCGGTACCGGCGAAAACCGGGCGAGCGCGCCGACGGTCGCCCCGTACGCTGCTGTGGTGATCTACAAACTGCTGTCGAGCGCGGAGTGGGACGACGCGCTCGCCGTCGGCGCCTTCGCCGGCTCCGCCGTGGACCGGCAGGACGGTTTCATCCACCTCTCCTCCGGCGACCAGGTGGTGGAGACGGCACGGCGACACTTCGCCGGTGCCACCGGGTTGACCCTGCTCAGCGTCGAGGAGGAGCGACTGGGCGACGCGCTGCGGTGGGAGCCGTCGCGCGGCGGTCAGCTGTTCCCGCACGTGTACGGCTCGCTGCCGGTCACCGCGGTGGTGGCGGCGCGGGCGCTGCCGGTGGACCTTCCGGTCCCCGACGCGGTGGCCGCCCTGCTGGGCTGACCCGAACGTGGGCTAACCCGCACCCACGCCGACCCGCACCCACGCCGACCCGAACCCACGCTGACGCGAACGCGCCCGGTCCGACGGTGTCGGGCCGGGCGCGCTGCCGTACTGGCAACAGCTCAGTGACAGAGCCGGTCGATCTCCTGCTGGAAACGGTCCATCGGGTTCGCCTCGGCGGGGCCGAGCAGGTAGGTCTTCAGCTCCCGGCGGGCCTCGGTCATCGGGTCGTCGCCGGCCCGGGTGACCGTCACGATCTTCTCCAGCTCACCGCAGTCCTTGGAGAGCAGGTACGCGGCCCGAGCCGTCGGGTACTCGCGGCGGAAGTCGTCCTCCGAGAGGCCGGCCGGGTTGGCCACCACGTACGGCCGCTGGCTCTGCACGAAGTCGGACACCACACTGGACACGTCGCTGATCAGCAGGTCGGTCTGGTTGAAGCAGTCGAACAGCGCCGGCGTGCGGCCGGTGACCACCAGGTGCGCGGTGCCGTCCAACGAGGACGCGTCGGCGTCGCCCCCGGCAGTGCGGATCGCGGCGACGATCCGCTCGTGCACCGCCCTCGCCGCCTTGGACCGCGACCCGGTGAGCGGGTGCGGCTTGTAGATCAGGCGCAGCCGTGGGTTCGTGGCCAGCAGCCCCTTGACGATCCGCTCACCCATCAGCACCAGCGAGGTGTGGTACGGGTCGTCGTCGAGCCAACCCTCCCAGGTGGGCGCGTAGAGCACCGTGAACGGCCGGTCCACCGACTCGGCGCCGAAGGTGTGCACACCGGCGAGCTGCGGCCGGCCGATCTCGACGATGTCCGAGTCGAGGACCCCCACACCGGCTCGCGCGTAACGCTCCCGACCGGCGAGGCCGGCGACCCAGACCTCGTCGTACACCTTGCTGTAGGGGTTGACGCTGGCCTGCTTGTCGCTGTCGCCGTGCCCGACGAAGACGTGCTTCGTACCCGGCTCGCGGAGCATGTGGATGTTCGCGCCGACGTTGGCGGCGTAGAGCGCCGCGCGGACGCCGCCGAGGTCGAGGTTCATGAAGTCGACACCGGCCGGTACGCAGATCACCGGCAGCCGGGTGTCGGCCAGCTCCAGGAACGCCTCCCGGCTGCGCATCAGCACCACCGCGCGCTGCTGGAGCGCCTCGGTCGGGGCGAGCCACATGTTGGCCTGGTAGACGTCCTTGGCCGGGCCGGCGAAGTAGAGCGCCACCTCCGGCCGGTAGTTGTCCAGCCACCGCTGGACCGCCGGCAGCAGCGGACCCTGTCCCGCGCCCCGACCCCGCAGCCAGGTCAGCGCGATGATGGCGCCCACCAGACCGGTCGCCACGACCGCCACCGCACCGGCCACGAAGAACGGCGTCGGGTCGTGTTGCACCGCAGCGGCCACACCGGCCGGCACCAGCAGCAGGTTGAGCAGGGGCATCCGGTCACCGGCGACCGCCGCCGCCCAGGCGGGCGGCGTGGGCGCGCTGGACAGTGGACCCAGCTCGATGTTGCGCACCATGGCGGAGATCGGGTTACGACGCTCGATCATGGTGGAGAACGCGCCGGCGAAGACCGACACGACCCACACCGCGGCCGGCAGTACGAGCAGCAGGGTCAGTTCGCCGCCGCTGAGCCGCACCTCGGCGGCGACCAGCAGCACGGCGGCGAGGTCCCGCGTCAACTGCCGGTACGACCAGTGCAGGCCCACCTTCTCCAACAGCAGCTGCGACGGCGGTGACCAGCGGGCGACGGCGAACTCGCCGATGATGGCGGCCAACCCGGCGACGGCGAACAGGCCGACCCAACCGAATACGCCAGCGACGAGCATGACCAGGTAGGCCAGTACCAGTAGCGCACTCTGGGCGGCCACTCCGAGGCGTCCTGTCAACGTGCCGAACAAGCGAGTTCGCTCCCTACGAGATTTCGTTGCGGGCGGTGCCCGTGATGGACCGACGTCACTCCCCCGTCGCGCAGTGGCTCAGTCGCGGCCCGCTGCGTGTGACTGCGACCTTAACGCGAGCGGACAGCTCGGTGTCGCTCGGGTATCCGGCACCATTTCGGGCAAAATTCCGGCCCGGGACGCGCCCGACCCCCGCACGGGGTCGGGCGCGTGGGGTGGGCGCAGCGGTCAGCCGGCCCGCCGGAAGCAGGTCATCCCGCCGGGGCTCGGGCGCTTGGCGAACTCCTGGTAGCCCAGCTTCGGCGCGGTGTCGCGGGCGTACCGGTTGCCGTTGTAGACGCAGATGGTGCCCACGTCCAGGCGGTCCAGGGCCGGCGTCAGCTCCGCCGGCGTCGGGCTGGCGGTGCCGTCGGCGAACTCGGACAGCAACAGTCGGTCCTTGGCGAACTGGGAGTTGAGGTCGTATTCGACGAGGTAGAAGTCACGGGGCAGGACGACCCGGACCTCGCTGGTGACGATCGGCGTCGTCCGCATGATCGTCTTCGGGGCGAGCAGCAGACCCTCCGGGCGGTCCAGACCCTTGATCCAGAACGCGATCGCCTGACGCTGCTGCGGGAGTTTCCAGGTGGGGCGGGGGTGCACCTCGACCCAGCTCTTCGACGACCACATCGGGGTGGCGAACAGCGCGAACGACGCGACCAGCAGCACCGCGATCGCACCGGACGCGGCCCGGCGCAGCGCCCGGCTCGGTGCCGGCACACGCACGGTGCAGAGCAGACCGATCAGCGTCGGCAGGGCGAGCAGCCACGGCACCCGCCACAACACCACCGAGATGCCGCTCAACGCGCTGAGCACCTCCAGCACGCCGGGCACGAACAACACGCTCAACGCCAGGGCGGCGCCGGCGGCGAGCAGCGCGGGCGTGCGGCGGCGGGCGAGCAACGCGCCGCACCACAGCGCGAGACCGCTGATGACCCCGACCACGCCGAACAGCAGGGTCCGCCGGTAGGTGTACGCCGCGTCGAAGAAGGCGTCGTCCGCGCCGGTCGCGGTCATCCCGCCGAGCACCAGGCGGGAGACCACCAGCGAGCCGATCGGGTACGCGAGGGCGGCGACCGCCGCCACGACGGCCGCCTTCCACCGGCCGACCAGCAGCATGGCGAAGCCGGCGGCGCCGACGAGCATCGGCAGGATGATCGCCGCGGTGTTGGTGAGCCCGATCGCGGTGATCGAGAGCGCCACGATGAGCACCAGGCTGCGCCGCGACCGGGTGTCGAACCACTCGGTCAGGTAGAGCCACATCAGCGGGATGACCGCCGAGACGAACATGCCCTTGCCCTCGTGCAGCCGGAGCAGGTGGAACGTGCCCAGTGCGGCATCGTCGCCGGCGACGAGGTACAGGTACGCGATCGCCACGGTGAAGGCGAGCAACACACGGCGCGGGGCCCACCGGTGCGTCAACCGCCACAGCGCCAGCGCGGCGAGCATCGCCATGATCGGCAACAGCACGTACCAGAGGGCCGAACTGGCGTGGATGCCGACGACGTTGGCGAACGCGCCGTCGAAGACCTCGATCGACGGGATGGGCGGCTGCGAGCCCATGGCCGGCAGCACGTTCTCGGAGAAGAGGAAATCGTTGAGCGGGATCAGGTCACGCTCGGCGATCCACACCGACTTGCCGACGTAGTAGACGTCGTCGGGGGTGTTGCGGGCCATGAAGAACGAGGAGATGCCGACCAGTACCGAGACGACCAACGCGTACGCCGACTGCGCCGCGGTGGGCGCCGGGGCGGCCGGGGCGGGCACCGGGCCGCGCAGCCACGCCTGGCGTACCAGCAGGAGCCCGCCGACGGCCGCGAGCAGGCCGGCGACGGCCGGAATCCACCAGGTGAGGTCGATGCTGGTACCGGCCGCACCGGCGGAGACGGAGGCCACCACGGCGGCGACCAGAACGCCGATCAGCAGGCGACGGTCGGTGGCGGGCCGCGCACCGTCGGGCTCCTCCGGAACCGCCGGGGCGCTGTCGGTCGGGGCGCTGTCGGTCCGGGTGCCGGCGCGGCGGCGGGCGCGCAGCACGGCCACCACCGCGAGCACCACACAGGCCACCAGCCAGATCCGGAAGGTCACCGACGGACGCAGGTCCCCCAGGAAGGCCAGGTGGTAGAGCACTGTGAAGAGGGCGAACGCGATCACGGCGCCATCGGTGAGCACCGCCGGGGCGTGGGCCACCAGCGCGCCTACCCGGGACAGCCCCCGAGCGCGGGACGGTCGGGGTGCCTGCCCGCTCCGGGGCGTCGGATCCGGTTCGGCGGGCGCTACGGCGATGCTGTCGACGTTGGCCACGGGCGTCCTTACTCGTCAGACGGATGAGGGGCCTCGGCACGGTGATGGCCGGGTGTCAAGGGGGCAGCGTAGCGGAATCGGGCAGAGCGACCGCTGCTGCCGGCGACCGAGTGTCGGGGTGCTGGTCAGTCAGATCTCGGGGCCGCCCGGGGGCGGGGCAGAACGTTGTCGGCGCCGAGCCCGGCCGCCACGGACTCGACGAGGCTGTCGAGGTAGCCGTCGGTGAGCGGGAGCCGGGCGATGGCGAGCCGCCAGTAGAGCGGCCCCACGATGAGGTCGACGGCGGCGTCCAGGTCGGTGTCGGCGGGCAGCTCACCACGCTGTACGGCCCGGGTGACCAGGCGACCGCCGATCTCCTGCTGCCGGGTGTGCAGCACCTGACGCAGGGTCGCGTCGATGGTGGGGTTGCGGGCGGCCTCGGCCAGCAGGTCCGGGATGATCTGCGACGCCAGCGGGTGCCGCAGCGCGTGCGCCACCACCTGGAACAGCAGCGCGAGGTCACCGCGCAGCGTGCCGGTGTCCAGCGCGGGGAGCTTGCCGTGGGCCGCGGCGGCGACGATCTCCAGCACCAGGTCGAGCTTCGAGCTCCACCGTCGGTAGATCGCCGTCTTGCTGACGCCGGCCCGGCGGGCCACCGCCTCGATGGAGAGCCGGCCGTAGCCGACAGCGGCGAGCTCCTGCATCAGCGCGCGGCGGATCGCCGTGGTGATCTCGTCGCGCAGCACCGCCGCGCCGGCCGGTGCCCGCCTCTTCTCGGTGGTCATCGAGGGCTCTTATCGCAGGTCACGCCGCACAGCGTAGCGCAACGACGGTACGGTTGCGTCCCGACGTGTTTCGGACTACTGTCCTGGCAGCGACGAGGCGGCGCCCCGCGCAAATTTCCCACTAGGATGCGATCGTCGCGAGCAACCCCCGTCTGCACGAAAGATCGGAGCGCCATTTCCATGGCCACCACCGCGCTGGTCGACCCCGCCACGGGCCTGACCCAGGCGCAGCTGGCCGCTCGGCACGGGCTCCGGGTCGCCGGTGAGCGCCCCAGCCTCGTCGAGTACAGCCGCCGACTATGGGCCTACCGGCACTTCATCGCCGCGTACGCCAACGCCAAGCTCGTCGCCTCGTACAGCAACGCCAAGCTGGGTCAGCTCTGGCAGGTGCTCACCCCGCTGACCAACGCGGCGGTCTACTACCTGATCTTCGGGGTGGTGCTGGCGCAGAACGAGATCCCGAACTTCATCGCCTACCTGACCACCGGGCTGTTCATCTTCAACTTCACCCAGAGCGCGGTCCTGGCCGGCACGCAGTCGATCAGCAGCAACCTGGGGCTGATTCGAGCGCTGCACTTCCCCCGCGCCAGCCTGCCGCTGTCCACCACGATCACGCAGTTCCAGCAACTGCTGGCCTCGATGGTGGTGCTCGTCGGCATCGTGCTGGTCACCGGCGAACCGCTCACCTGGGAGTGGCTGCTGCTGGTGCCGGCCCTGCTGCTGCAGGCGGTGTTCAACGCCGGCGTGGTGCTGCTGGTGGCCCGGCTGGGCTCCAAGTCGAGCGACCTGAAGCAGGTCATGCCGTTCATCATGCGGACCTGGATGTACGGCTCCGGTGTGCTCTACAGCGTCAGCCTCTTCGAACGGCTGCCCGGCTGGGCGACGACCCTCGTGCAGTTCAACCCGCTCCTGGTCTACATCGAGCTGGCACGGTACGCGCTGCTTGAGGAGGCACCGCTGCTCAACGAGTCGCTGACCCAGCTCTGGCTGGTCGGCGCCGGTTGGGCGCTGGTGGCCGGCATCGGCGGTTTCTTCTACTTCTGGCGCGGCGAACAGGAGTACGGCCGTGGTTGAGCACTTCAACGCCCACACCGAGGCGAACGCGACGATGACCCGGACGCAGGAACGCATCCCGACAGTGGTCGTGGACGACGCGCACATCATCTACCGGGTGCACCAGGGCGCCGCCGGTGGCACCACGCCGGTGGCCGCGCTGCGCCGGCTGGTCAAGCGCACCCACGCGCCGAACGTCCGGGAGGTGCACGCGGTCAAGGGCATCTCCTTCACCGCGTACCGGGGCGAGGCGATCGGGCTGATCGGCAGCAACGGCTCCGGCAAGTCCACCATCCTGCGGGCCATCGCCGGCCTGCTGCCGGTCAACCGGGGCGCCATCCACACCCAGGGGCAGCCGTCGCTGCTGGGCGTCAACGCCGCCCTGCTCAACGACCTCTCCGGGGAGCGCAACGTCGTTCTCGGATGCCTGGCCATGGGCATGCATCCCGATGACGTGGCCAAGCAGGCCGCGGGGATCATCGACTTCTCCGGGATCAACGAGCGGGGTGACTTCGCCAGCCTGCCGATGCGGACGTACTCGTCCGGCATGGCGGCCCGGCTGCGGTTCTCCATCGCCGCCGCCAAGAAGCACGACGTGCTGCTCATCGACGAGGCGCTCGCCACCGGCGACAAGGGCTTCCGCAAGCGCAGCGAGCAGCGGGTGCGGGAGCTGCGCGAGGGCGCGGGAACGGTGTTCCTGGTCAGCCACCAGCTCTCCTCCGTACGGGACACCTGCGAACGGACGATCTGGCTGGAATCGGGCGTCATCCGGATGGACGGCCCCACCGACGAGGTCATCCGGGCATACGAGGCGTACGCGAACAGCAAGTAGAGTTCCGCGAACGTCCGGCATCGACATGGCACCCCCGAGGACCGCGTCGCCCGCGTTGGGGCGGCGCGGTCCGCGCGTTAAGGTTCATTCCGTCGCCGCTCGGGCGGAACCTTCCGTTAACGCATCCCTGAGAGTGAGGATCCGGCAATGACGCAGGACCAGACCACTGGCCCGGACGCCGAAGCGGAGAACCCGACGCCGTGGCGCCCCTCACGGACAGTGGCGGTGGTTCTCGCCGGAGGCACCGGGACCCGGCTGGGCCTCGGCATCCCGAAGCAGCTGCTGAAGATCGCCGGTAAGCCGATCATCGAGCACACCCTTGCGGTCTTCGAGGCGGCACCGGAGATCGACGAGATCATCGTGCTGATGGCCAGCGGCCACGTCGAGGACGCCCGGCAGATCGTCGAGAAGGCCGGCCTGCGCAAGGTCACCAAGGTGATCGAGGGTGGCGACACCCGCAACGCCACCACCCGGATCGCGCTGGACGCGGTCGGCCCGGCGGACTGCAACATCCTCTTCCACGACGCGGTACGTCCGCTGCTCAGCGGCCGGATCGTGCGCGAGTGCGTCAACGCGCTCTGGAGCTACGCCGCCGTGGACGTGGCCATCCCCTCCGCGGACACGATCATCCAGGTCGACGACAACGACTGCATCACCGACATCCCGACGCGTTCCCGCCTGCGCCGTGGCCAGACCCCGCAGGCGTTCCGTTCCCCCACCATCCGCGAGGCGTACCGGATCGCCGAGGGTGACCCGGCCTTCGCCGCCACCGACGACTGTGGCGTGGTGCTGCGCTACCTGCCCGGCACTCCGATCAAGGTGATCGACGGTTCCGACGAGAACATCAAGGTCACCCACCCGGTCGACGTGCACCTGGCGGACAAGCTCTTCCAGCTCGCCGCCGCGCAGGCACCACGGCTCACCGACCACCGCAGCTACGCCGAGGAGCTGACCGGCCGCACCATCGTGGTGTTCGGCGGCAGCTACGGCATCGGTCACGAGCTGGCCGAGCTGGCCCGCCGCTACGGCGCGCAGGTCTTCCCGTTCAGCCGCTCCACCACCGGCACCCACGTCGAGCGCGCCGAGGACGTCGAGGCCGCGCTGACGACCGCCTTCGAGGCCACCGGCCGGATCGACCACGTGGTGGTCACCGCCGGGATCCTGGAGCGGGGCGCCCTCGCCGAGATGGACGAGGAGACGATGGACCGGGTGCTCCAGGTCAACTTCGTCGGCCCGGTGACCATCGCCCGGCAGTCCCTGCCGTACCTCCAGCAGACCAAGGGTCAGCTGCTGCTCTACACCTCCAGCTCCTACACCCGGGGCCGGGCCCGCTACGCGCTCTACTCGGCCACCAAGGCCGCCCTGGTCAACCTCACCCAGGCGCTCGCCGACGAGTGGGCCGACGTGGGCGTCCGGGTCAACTGCATCAACCCGGAGCGCACCGCCACCCCGATGCGGACCCGGGCCTTCGGCGAGGAGCCGGAGCACACCCTGCTCGCCGCCGAGGCCGTCGCCCAGTCGTCGCTGGACGTGCTGATCTCCGACCTGACCGGTCAGGTCATCGACGTACGCCGGGCGCCCGGTGACGGGCCCACGCCGACCGTGCCGGCCCAGGCCGGGTCGGGTCCTCTCGAGGCACCGGCCGGCGCGACGTCGGCGAACTGACGCCGGCGGCGGCGGAACCACGAACGGAGCGACATGCGCGGCGACCTGGTCCGAAAGCTGGCCGCCCGGTGCCTGACCATCGGGTTGGCCGTGCTGGCCTTTGTCGTGCTGGCACTCACGGGTGCCACCGGCTGGGGGCTGGCACTGGCCGTCGCCGCGCTGGCCGCCACGGCCGCCGAGCAGCGGATCCGGCCCGGCGCCGACCTGGTGGCGGAGACCACGTTGATCGCCGCGGCGATCCTGGTCGGCTACGCCCGGCGGCTGGACGACGGGCTCAACGTCGCACTGGTCGTCACCGGGCTGGTCCTGCTGGGGCTGGTGCTGCTGGTGGGTCCGCTGCGCACCGCCGGCAGTCTGGAGATCCGGGCGGCCAACCTGCCGGTCCGCGCCTGGACGCCGCTGGTCGCCAGCCAGCTCGGCACGGCGCTGCTCGGGCTGCTCGCCGCCCTGGCGCTCGCCGCCGCGCTCGCCCTGCCGGCCGGGGTGGCGCTGGCCGCCAGCCTGCTGGTCGGGGCGGGCGCCGGTGCTGTCGCACTGGACCTGGCCCGGCGACGGTTCCGGCCGCGGGCCGGCGGTGGGCCGGTGGCCGCCGCGCTGCGCCGGCACCGCCCGGAGTTCCTGCTCTACTTCTCCGCACCCCCCGGGTCGGAATACCAGGTCACCATGTGGCTGCCGTACCTGGAACGGATCGGCCGACCGTTCCTGGTCGTGGTGCGCGAACCAGAGTTCCTGGCCCCGATCGCGGCGGCAACCGACGCGCCGGTCGTCTACTGCCCCACCCTGGGGGCGATGGACGAGGCGTTGGTGCCGAGCCTGCGGGTGGCGTTCTACGTCAACCACGGGGCGAAGAACAGCCACTGTGTCCGCTTCACCCAGCTCACCCACGTCCAGCTGCACCACGGCGACAGCGACAAGGCGCCGAGCGCCAACCCGGTGTCGGGGATCTTCGACCGGATCTTCGTGGCCGGGCAGGCGGCGATCGACAGGTACGCCCGCGCCGGGGTGCAGATCCCGGCGGACAAGTTCGTGGTGGTGGGTCGCCCACAGGTCGAGTCGATCGAGGTACGCGCGGAGCCGGCGCGCGGGTTGGCACACCCCACGGTGCTGTACACCCCGACCTGGACCGGGCACCACGCCGACGCCGACTACTGCTCGCTGCCGGTGGCGGAGAGGCTGCTGCAGCGGCTGCTGGAGCGCGGCGCGACGGTGATCCTGCGGGCCCACCCGTACACCGCGCAGAACCCGGCGTCGGCACGTCAGCTGGGCCGCCTCACCGAACTGCTCGTCGTCGACCGGGCGCGCACCGGCCGCCAGCACGTGGTCGGCGCGGCGGCTCGGGAGCTGAGCCTCACCGAGTGCGTCAACTCCTCCGACGCGCTGGTCTCCGACGTGTCCGGCGTGATCTCCGACTTCCTCTACTCCGGGAAGCCGTACGCGGTCACCGACATGGGTGGCGAGGGCGAGCGGTTCGTGGAGCGCTTCCCGTTGGCCGGGTCCGGTTACGTGCTGCGCCGGGACATGTCCAACGTGGACGACGTGCTCACCGCACTGCTGGACACCGACCCGTTGGCCGAGGCCCGCTGGGCCACCCGCCGCCGCTACCTGGGTGACTTCCCCGCCGAGTCGTACGCCGAGGCGTTCCTGGCAGCCGCCCGGCGCGAGCTGGCACCGGCCGAGACGCTCACCGCGTCCACCCCGGCATAGCCGCTCAGCGGTACGGGTCGAGCAGCGCCAGCACGGCCGCCGGGTCCTCCACGTGCGCGTTGTGGCCGAGGCCGGGCAGGGTGGCCACCGGCACGCCGTACTCCTTGAGCTGTTCGTCGGTGACCATCGGATCGTGCTCCCCGCGCGCCAGCACGACCGGCGCGTCGGTCGCCGCCAGCAGCGCGGCCAGGTCGGGCTCGCCGACGGCGAACGCGGTCGGGTCCATGGCGAGGCGCCACCGGCCGTCGACCTGGCGCAGCCCGGCGTCCACCACCGGGTCGTCCGGCGGCACCAGGCCGGCCAGCCCGGAGACCCGCAGGTAGCGGCGCGCCGCCTCGGCGCGGGTCGCGAACCAACTGATCGGGCGGGCGGCGAGGTCGGCGGCGCGGGTCAGCTCGTCGGGTGACCAGACGGCCTTGATGCCCAACCCGACCACGGCGTCCACCGGCGTACCGGCGGCGCGGGCGGCCAGCGCGAGGCCGACCACCCCGCCCAGCGAATGTCCGAGCACGACGAGCCGGTCGCCGGGCGCCAGGCCGCGCGCTATCCGGTCGGCGAACCCCGCGAACGTGTACGACTGAAGCGGTGCCGCCCAGCCGTGGCCGGCGAGGTCCGGTGCCAGCCACCGCCCCGCCCAGCGCTGCTCCAGCAGCGGCGCCCACGGCAACCAGACGTCCCCGGTCGTGCCCATCCCGTGCAGGAGCAGCAGGACCCGCCCGCGACCGGCTTGACCACCCGATTCATCCACCACGGCCGCAGTCTCCCACGGTTCACGGCCTGGTACGAGAGCCGTCATCCACGCCGCCCCCACCAAAGAATGATCCACTGTAGAGTTCCGGGCCGGACGGACAGAGCCACCTGTCGATTCCGTCCCGAGGGGAGCCACTGTGTACAGGATGTACGGGTCGGCGCTGGTCGCGGCACTGGCAGCCGTCACGCTCGGCGTACCGCACCGGGCGTCCGCGACGCCATCGGACGTGGCCGCACCGAACGGCGCAGCGGTCACGGCGGCCGACCGGGTGCTGCGGGTCTACAACAACAACATCGAGAACCTGGTGGTGAACAACTCCGACGGGAGCTGCACCCGGATCTCCGGACCGGACCACCTGACCTCGATCCTGGTCGACGACGCCGGTCGCACGGGCACCAGCGGCGTGGTGGCGCCCGACATCCTGATCGTGCAGCAGGTGCGCGGCACCGGCCAGGCCGAGGCGTACGCCGACCAGCTGTCGGCGAAGTTCGGCTACCCGGCGGGCAGCTACGGGGCGATCGTGGCGTGGGACGACCCGGAGCCGTGGGGCAGCACGCACAAGTGCAGCTCGCAGTCGCTCGGCGACCTGAAGAAGAAGCAGACCAACGCCATCATCTGGAACAAGCGCACGCTCAACCTCGCCAGTGGCGACATCTCGAAGTACTGGAGCGCGGGCTGGCTCAAGCCGGGCACGGCGTACGCGAACGGCGCCGGGTGCACGCTGTACAAGCCGCCGAACAGTGACCCGGACAGCACCGACTACTACAAGTGGAAGCGGACCAGCGCGATCGCGGCGCGCTTCACCATCAAGGCGACCGGCACCAGCGTGTTCGCCGCGACGATGCACCTGCCGCAGGAGAACCGGCAGAACGCCTGCGCCGGTGACGGCGACCGGGGCATCGCCAACAGCGGCATCCACCTCGGTGCGGACGCGACCACGCTGCTGAACGCGTCGACGATCCGCGTGGTGGGCATCGACGCGAACCGCACCGGCATCGCCCCCGGCACGCTCAGCGGCTACGGCATGACCGGGTACGGGTCGGCGGCCACCAACGGTTCCAGCAAGATCGACTACTTGTTCGTCAGGGGCAGTGTGCAGTCGTCCGCCGTCGACCACACCGTGGTCGGGACGAAGTCGAACCACAAGGCGTTGTACGGCTTCATCACCTACTGACCGCACCGCCGAAGACGCCGCGGGCGCCGGCCCCTTGTGGGGGACGACGCCCGCGGTCCTCGGCGTGCCCGGGTCAGGCGGAGTAGCCCCGGCTGGTGATCCAGTTGGCCAGGTCGATGGTGGTGATCCAGTACGACGGGTCGGCCGGGTTCGCCGAGTCGGCGATCCGCACGGTGCGACCGTTGTCCTTGTAGCCCACGACGGCGATGTAGTGCCCGCCGCCGTAGGAGTGCCAGCCGCCGTCGGTGTCGGTGGCGTCCCCGACGACGTTGGCCACCACGCCCCGGCCGTCGGTGATGGCCTTCACCACGTCGGCCTGGAGGCGGTCCATCTGCGCCGGGCTGGGCGCGCTGGGGAACATCCGGGTCCGGTACGGGGAGCCCTTCACCTCGGCGTTGAGCACCCGGGTGGTGTCCTCGGCCGAGTTGGTGCCCATCTCGGTGGTGCCCAGCTCGGCGCCGAGCTCCTCCTGGGTGCGGTCGATGCCGGCGGCGCTGAGCGCGTTGCGGGTGGCCGCCGGGCCGCAGTTGTAGTAGGTGTTCTGCGCCTCGTAGTCGTAGTCGAGCACCTTGGTCGCGGGCGGCTTCGGCGGCGTCGGCTTACGGGTGAGGTCGGGGTTGCTCTTGGCCTTCGCGGCGGGGGACGCGGCGCTGGTGGCCGGCGCGGCGGTGGTCGGCGCGGCGCTGGCCGAGGGGGACGCGTCCCGAACGTCGCCACGGGAGGCGGCGACGTCGCTGCGCATCTCGGCGACGGTGGTCGCGGTGCGCTGGTCGGCCGGGGCGTCGTCGGCGGTGGTGAGCAGGGCACCGCCGGTGGTGGCGATGGCGAGAGCCGCGGCGGAGGCGACAACGATCTGGTACGGGCGCTCGGTGGCGAGGCGGCGGAGCTGACGCTGCAGGGTGTGCTTCACGGGGTCCTCCACGGATCGGGGGGAGAGCGGCACACCGGGGCCGGACCGGTATCCGGGCAGGCGCCAGCGCGCGGACCGTGGTCCGCGGATGGTGAACCGCTCAGGGGAACGCCCGGCGTGGCCGGGCGGGGAAGGCGATGACCCGGGGGGTCAGCTCACCGTCACTGGACGAATGAGCGGGTGCATCGCCGCGCCGTGGAGGCGAGGGAACAACCGAGGGGTGGAAAGGTGCTGCACGAGGATGGGACTCCTTCCGACACCGCCTACCGGGTTAGCTGACGGATTCGGGCGGGAAGATCGCCCTACCGCGGGCCGTGGCTCGCGGATTCACCCCGGACTTACTGATGGGTCCCCGGTTCGTTGATCACGATTAAGCGGGTCGATGCGGCGTCGCGTCTTGCGATCGGTTACCGCATCGGACAGGACGACAGTACTGGCGGCTCCGCGCCCTGCCAAGCCGGGCTCACCTGCGTAAACCTCAATCGGCGAGGCAATTTCTGCGCGTATTGCCGATGATGTGACTCGATGGGACAACCGGTTACGGGCGCGCCTACGGGCGACAACCGGACAGGCGACGAAGAACGCGACCATAATCGCGGGAACAATGGCGCGGCTCGTGCCGGACGTCCGATTTCACAATTGCGTGACCGGCCTCACATCACAGATCGGGCTCAACCCGCCCGGGCCGGTCGCCACCGTGCCACGACGGCCGGGCGCAACGCCCCCGCCACCGTCCGGCGGGCGGCCACCGGGTGTGGGCGCAGCCGGGCCGCCGCCGCGTACGCCTCCTCGGCGAGGGTACGAGCCGACTCGGCGGCCAGCTCCGCGTCACGCCAGGCGGCCCGCTCACGGTCGGCGGCCGCCTGGTAGTCGGCCAGCCGCGCATCCCGGACCACCCGGCTGATCAACACCTCCTGCTCGACGGGGTGGCGTCGGGGATCCCAGCCGTGCCGGTGCCCGAACACGTCACCGAGCTGCACCATGCTCAGGTCACCCCGCCAGTACGCCGCCATCGCCGCCCGGTGCAGATAGCGCTCCCGGGCCGCGTACTCGGCGGGGGTGTGCGGGGTCCGTGGGGTGGGCAGCGCCCCGGCGCCCGCGAAGCGACGCGCGGCGGTGTCCGCCGCGTCGTACCCGGTCCAGGCCCGCTCCATCTGCTCCTGGGCGCTCAGCCAGGCGGCACGTCTCCGCCTGGCTGTCGTCGCCGCGCCGGCCGCGGCGACGGCCACCTCCTCGGCGTAGCGGCGCAGGTCGGCAGCCTCGGCGGCGGCCACCTCCCGGGCGGTGGGCGCTGCCGGGAGCGGGTCGTCGGCGGGCCGGTCCCGTTCGGGGCGGGCGGCCAGCACGGTGAGCAGGCCCAGGGTCAGCAGGACCAGGGTCGACCAGATGGCGGCGGCTCGCGGCACCTCGGTCACGAACTGGTAGAAGACGGCGGTCTCCATGGTCGGCACCTCGGGGAGAGAGCAGTGCGATGGGGCCACACCGGCCGGCGGGCCACGGCGGGCCACCGGTCGGCGGGTGGGAAGCGGGTGGGGCGACAGGCGCGGCGGCGGGACGATCGTCCCGGTGGCTCAGCGCCGGGGTGGGGCCCGGCAGGCCCGACCGCTCGCACTGTCGACGAGGGGCAGCCGGTCGGACTCCGCCGCGCGGACCGGAAGCACGCCGGTCGCGGTGACGCAGTGCTCCTCGGGGAGCGCCCCGGGCGAGTCGACGGCCCAGGCGGGAACGGCCTCCTCGACGGCGTCCGGTGGGATCGCCGCTGCCGGGCGCGCCGCAGCGTGCGCCCCGACGTGCCGACCGGAGGCCGCCAGCGGCCCGGCGGCGACGGAGGCCGACACCACGCTCGACGGTGGCACCGGGCTGGGCGTCGACGCGGCGGCCGTGGCCGGGCCTGCGCCGAGCGCCAGGGCCGCGACGACGGCGAGGCTGGTCAGCACCCGCGTCGCCCAGCGCGCCACCCACCACAGCGGACAGGTGAACGCGACCGGAAGCACGTCCCCACGCTACCGTCACGCCGAGGCGGGCGCACCGACCACGGGCGTGTCGGATCGCGCCGCGCCGACCCGTTTGACCAGGGTGGACGCTGTCAGCGCCGGTCGGCGTACGGTGATCGGCCGTTGGCCAAACCGACCTCGTCGGCGGCCCCCGCGGCCCCGCCCTCGGCGTCGCCGTCACCGGCGGTCGGGGCACCGGCCGCGCGTTGCCGGGGGACGGGCGCCGGCCGGGCCGGACGGCGCGGTGCGAGCCGGCGCATCATCGGGGTCTCGACGAAGCGGTGCAGCAGCCCGGCGAGGATCAGGTTCGCCACCAGGAAGCCGAGCACCACGGCGGGCCCACGCCAGCCCGCGAAGCCGGTCCCCCAGTCCCCGCTCCAGCGCAGCACGCTCGTCATCACCAGCACGTGCACCAGATAGAAGGCGAACGAGACCTCACCGAGCCAGATCAACGGCCGGGAACGCCACGGCGAGCGCCGACCCCGCACGTCCGCGTCAGCGGCAGCGGTGATCACCAACAGGTACGCGACGGCGAGCAACGTGGTCCACAGCTCGGCGCGGATCCACTGCGCGGCCGCCACCCAGGTGACCACGAAGATCGCGCTGGCCACGGCCAGACCCGGCCCGCGCCAGAGCCCTCGGCGCATCAGCTCGGCGGCCACCGCGCCCAACCAGAACTCCAGCGACCGGACCGGCGGGAAGATCTGGGTGAACCACCACCGACTCACCTCCGGCACCAACTCCTGCGCCGGCCACAGCGCGAGGATCAGCAGCGGCAGCGCGACGATCAGCGCCCAGAGCAGCTTCGGCCGGGCCCGGCGCAGCAACGGCAGGGCGAGCGGCAGGCAGAGATAGAAGAAGAACTCGCAGGAGAGCGACCAGCTGACCGTGTTGATGCTGTAGAACCAGCCCGGCCGGGGGTCCCAGGCCTGCAGCAGCAGCAGGTTCTCCAGCGCGGCCGCCGGCAGGACCGGGTCGGCGAACCACCAGGCGACCACCAGCGTCGCCGCCCACAGCACCAGGTGGTTCGGGTAGATCTTGGCGACCCGCCGCCGCCAGAAGGTCCGCCGGGAGTCACCCGGCCGGGCCGACCAGACCAGCACGAAACCACTGAGGATGAAGAAGAACTGCACCCCCGAGAGGCCCAGGGTGAACAGGGCGTCGACCACGGCCTTGTAGTCCGGCTCGGCGATGATCCGCATGGTGCCCGCGTGGAAGCCGAAGACCAGCAGGGCGGCGATCCAGCGCAGCCCGGTCAGCGACGGCAGCCGGGGCAGGGCGGGTGCGGGTGGGGCGGCCGACGTCGCGGCGACGCTCGTCATGCCGGGATCCCGGCGCTCGGCGGGGTCACCAGCACTGTCGTAGCCTCCTCGGCGCGGCGTCGGACGGCGCGACGGCGACGCCCGCGACGGCCCGGCAGGGCCGCACCGAGGCACCCTACCGGGTCACTCCTGGGTGAACCGGACGCGTCCCACCCGCCGTTTTCCGCGCCACGGCACCGCCCGCCAGTCGGCGTTAACCTTCCGCTGCCCGGGAGTTCAGAGACTCCACCATCGGCGGCAACGTCAGGTTCCGGGGCCGGCCACCCGGGTCGTCGAAGGTGGCGGGCGTGGTCAATGAGCCGACGCACGCACCGCTGCTGAGCATCGTCGTGCCCGTGTACGGCGTCGAGGCGTACCTGTACCAGTGCCTTGAGTCGATCCGGGCCGACATCCCGGCGGGCGAGTCGGACGCGGTCGAGCTGATCGCCGTCGACGACGCCTCCCCGGACGGCTGCGGCGACATGCTCCGCGCGTACGCGGCCGGTCGCGACGGCGTCCGCGTCGTGCATCTGAGCAGCAACGTGGGCCTAGGGCTGGCCCGCAACGCGGGGCTCGACGTGGCCAGCGGCCGGTACGTCTGGTTCGTCGACAGCGACGACTGGTTGCCGCCGGGCACCATCGCGGCGGTGCTGGACCGGCTGCGCCAGCACCAGCCCGACGTGCTGATGCTCGACCACCTGCGGGTGCACGAGGACGGCCGGCGGGAGGTCGACGCGAGCAGCCCGCTGCTGCGCGGGATCACCGGCGTCACCCGGCTGGCCGACCAGCCGCGCCTGCTGCGGGTGCAGCACACCGCCTGGAACAAGGTGGTCCGGCGGGGCTTCATGGACGAGTTGGAGCTGCGCTTCTTCCCCGGCTGGTACGAGGACATCCCGTTCAGCCACCCGCTGCTGATCGGGGCCGAGAAGATCTCCGTGCTGGACCGGGTCTGCTACCTCTACCGGCAGGGCCGCCAGGGCGCGATCACCTCCACCCGCAGCGGCCGGCACTTCGACGCCTTCGACCAGTACGAGCGGCTGATGGACTGGGTGGCCCGGAAACACCCGGACGAGCGGTTGCAGGCCGAACTCTTCGAGCTGATGATCAGCCACTACCTGGTGGTGGTGGGCAACGACGGCCGGCTGCACCCGCACCTGCGGCGCGACTTCTTCCACCGGGCCGCCGCGCACTACCGCCGGTACCTGCCCACCGGCGGCTACCCGCTGCCCCCCGGCGCGACGGGACTCAAGCACCGCCTCGTCGGGCGGGGTGACTGGTTGGCGTACTCGGCGCTGCGCCAGGCCCACCGGGTCGCCGGTCGGCTGCGTCGGCCGGGCCCGGTGGCTGCCGACGGCGGTTCGCCAGCCGTCGACGAGGAACCGGGCCGACGGGCGGACAACGCGCCGACACGCAGTGGTGCGCCCACCCCGGAGCGCCGTGACGCGCTGGCCGGCGGCCGGCTGACGTGATCGACCCCACCGCACCCCGAGGCGGCACCCGGCACCGTGGTTTTCCAGGTCGTCCGCCCGCCGGGTGGACGACGACAGCACCACCGCACTCCGGTGCGGGCGTACCTGAGCAGAGGTCGGAATGACGGCGACAATCAAGATCGGACCGCACGCGGTCGGTGCCGGTGAGCGACCGTTCGTGGTCGCCGAGATGTCCGGCAACCACAACGGCGATCTGAATCGGGCGCTGGCCATCGTCGACGCGGTGGCCGACAGCGGGGCGCACGCACTGAAGCTCCAGACGTACCGGCCGGACACCATCACCATCGACGTCGACACGCCGGCGTTCCGGATCTCCAGTGGGCACGAGCTGTGGGGCGGGGAGAACCTGTACCGCCTCTACGAGCGCGCGCACACCCCGTACGAGTGGCACGCCCCGATCTTCGAACGGGCCCGCGAGCGTGGCCTGACCGTCTTCTCGTCACCGTTCGACGCGACCGCTGTGCAGTTGCTGGAGTCGCTGGACGCGCCCGCGTACAAGATCGCCTCGTCGGAGCTGGTCGACCTGCCGCTGATCCGACTGGTGGCCAGCACCGGCAAGCCCATGGTGATCTCGACAGGAATGGCGACGGTCGCCGAGATCGACGCCGCCGTGCGCGCCGCCCGCGCCGGTGGCGCGGCGGGCATCATCCTGCTGGCCTGCACCGCGTCCTATCCGGCGCCGGCGGCCGACAGCAACCTGCGCCGGCTGCCGGTGCTGGCCGGTGCGTTCGACGTGCCGGTGGGGCTCTCCGACCACACGCCCGGCATCGGGGTCGCGGTCGCCTCGGTGGCGCTCGGCGCCTGCTTCATCGAGAAGCACGTGACGCTGGACCGGGCCGACGGTGGCGTGGACTCGGACTTCTCCCTGAACCCAGCGGAGCTTTCGGCCCTGGTCGCCGAGTCCGGCCGCGCGTACGCGGCCCTGGGCGGCACCGCGATCGGCCCGACCCCCGCCGAGCGGGAGGGGCTGCGGTTCCGCCGGTCGCTCTTCGTGGTCGAGGACGTCCGGGCCGGTGACCCGGTGACCGCGCACAACGTCCGCTCGATCCGCCCAGCCGGCGGCCTGCCCCCGGTGGAGATCGACCGGGTCCTCGGCCGCACCTTCACCACCGACGTCCCCCGAGGGACCCCCCTCACCTGGAACCTCATCTAACCCCGCCCCCACCCCCGCGATCTTGCAGTTACTGTCCCGACGAAAGGCGCATCAGCCGCGATTCGGCGTCAGAAAGTGCAAGATCGCGAGGGCGGGAGGGTGGGGGCGAAGCCGACGGTGATGACCAGGTTCTGCGGGCGGAGGGTTCGCCAGAGGGCGGCGCCGTCGGACGGGATGGTCAGGCCGTGTCGGCGCCACCAGAGCGTTATCGGCACGTCGGCCAGCTTGCAGCAGCACTCGGCCCGGGTCCAGCGGGCCCAGAAGTCACCGGTGCCGAAGCGGCGGGCCAGCGCCGGGGGCACCGGGGCGTCCGCCCGCTCCGCGTCGATGGCCACCCGCCAGCCGGGCACCGGTGGGCCGTACCAGCCGACGCACCGTCCATCGTCGACGTGACTACGGGTCACCGCGTCGGCCATCGTGGCCGGTGACCCGATCCGCAGATGCTGCTCGGCGGCGGCGAGCAGCCCCGGCACCGGACGCGGCACGGCGACGTCGCCGTGCCGCGCCGGCCCCAGAACCGGTCGCAGGTCAGACGGAGGCGGCACCGTCCACCACGATGACCTGGCCGTTGATGTTCGTGTGTTCCCGCAGCAGCATCCGCACCACCGGGGTGACCTCCGCCGGTTCGGTCAGGTGACCGGTCGGGGTACGGCGCACGATCTGGTCGAGTTGGGTCGGACCGAGCACCGCGGACATCTCCGAGGCGAAGAAGCCGGGCGCGACGGAGTTGACCAGCATCCGGCCGCCCAGTTCCCGGGCCAGCGAGCGGGTGGCCGCGTCCATGCCGCCCTTGGTGGCCGAGTAGGCGACGAGGCCGGGGAAACCGCGCTGCCCGCAGATCGAGGTGATGTTGACGATCCGCCCGCGCAGCCCCTTGGCGAGCATCCGGCGGATCACCAGCCGGGTCAGCTGCAGCGGGGCCGTCAGGTTGGTCTCGATGATCCGGGCGATGTCGTCGGTGGCGGTGTGCGCGTGCAGGGAGTCCTGCCCCATCGCGGCGTTGTTGACGATGCCGTCGATCGGGCCGAGGTGCTGCTCCACCTCGCGGATGAAGCTCTGCGCGGCCCGCAGGTCGGTGACGTCCACCGCGCCGACGTGCACCCGGTCGGGGTGCTCGGCGGCGAGCTTCTCCAGCTCCGGGGTGAGGGTGCGGGCGAACGCGGCCACCCGTACGCCCGCGTCGAGCAGGTCGGTGACGATGGCCAGGCCCAGGCCACGGGACCCGCCGGAGACGAGAACCACGGAGCTGGGTGGGACGAGCTGGGTGTCGGCGGGCTCAGACATCGCTCTTCAGGGTCTCCTTGACGGGAATGTCGGTCAGGACGCGGATGCGGCGCGGCACCGCGTGCTCGGGAAGCCGGTCGGCGCACCAGCGGACCAGCGCGGCCTCGTCCGGCACACCGCTGGCGGCGGGGGCGAGGACCACCTCGGCGACCACCATCCGCCCGAGCACCGGGGCCCGGCGGCCGGTCACCCGGGCCCAGGCCACCGCCGGATGACCGGCGAGCACGCCGCGGACCATGCCGGCGGAGACCTTGCTGCCACCGACGTTGATCTCGTCGGAGTCCAGTCGGCCGGTGATCAGCACCCGGCCGTCGAGCACCTGCACACGGTCGCCGGTGCGGACCGGGCCGGCGAGACCGGCACCGTGGTACGGGGAGGTGACCACCAGCTCGTCGTCGACGACGGAGAGCGTCGGTCGGCCCGGGGTGTCCCGGTCCAGCCAGTCGACCGGGAACCCGGCCCGCCCGTCGTGCACCACAATGGACGCCCCCACCTCCGAGGACGCGTAGATCCAGGACACCCGGGCCGCCGGGAAGACCTCCCGCAGCTGGTCCAGGATCGCCTGGTCCACCGGCTCACCGCCGAGGGTGATCTGGCGCAGCGGCACCCGGGCCAGCGCCTCGGCGTCGCGGTAGAGGGTGCGCCGCCAGAAGGTCGGGGTGCCCGAGGCCGCGTCGACCCCGTGCGCGGCGGCGACACCGGGCCAGTCGTCCAACTCGTCGGGCTCGACCACCACGAGGTGCTGGCCCGGCTGGGTCAACGACAGGGTGACCACCTGCCACCAGGCGTACGTGCCGGGGGCGTACGGGCACAGCCAGGTCCGGCCGGGCTGGTCGACCCGCACGGTGGTCAGCGTGTCGAGCGTGTGCCCGACCCGCTTCGGACGCCCGGTGGAGCCCGAGGTCAGCAGCCAGAGCCGGCCCGGCTCGGCGGCTCGCGGCCGGGCCGGTGCGCCCGGGTGCACGCCGTCGTCGTCGAGGACGCCGACGGTGAACCCGGCTTCCAGCAGCTCCGTACGCAGCGCCGCGTCGACCCGGCTCGCGGTGCTGAGCAGAAGCTCGGTGCCGTGCACGGCGTGCTGCCGCGCCGCGGTGAGCGCGTGCACCGCCGAGTGGGCGAGCACCGCCGCCGGGTCGGGCAGTGTGGGGGTCGGCAGCGACCGCCAGGTCAGCGCGGCGCCACCGACGACGAGCCGGTTGTCCACACCGGCCGGCTCCGCGGGCGCGGGGGCGCTGTGGCGCGACGTCGCGACGGTCACTGGTGTTGCAACTCGACGAGGAAGTCGAGGACGTCCCCGACGGTGGCGATGCGACGCAGCCCGGGGGCGTCGAAGTTGAGCTCCTCCCCCGTCTCGTCCTCCACCCGCAGCGCCAGCTCGGAGAAGTCGAGCGACCGGAAGCCGATCTCCCGCAACTGGGCGGCGTCGTCGCCCGGCAGCTCCTTGTCCTGGTTTTTCAGCACCTGAGCCATGAGGTCGCGGATCTGCGCGCGACTCAATTCGTTCATGCGCCGCAGTCTACAACCCAATGAATGCGTATCCCATTTCCCGGTAGGCCCGGGTAAGGTGCCGGCACCCGACGTGAACGGCTAGGAAAGCGAGACGCACGTGCTGCGCGAAGCGACGACGGACGACGTTCATCTGATGTTGTCCTGGCGTAATCAGGAAACCAATCGACAGGTCAGCAAGACCAGTCACGAGATCACCGCCGAGGAGCACGCCCGGTGGTGGTCGGCGGTCCGCGAAGACCCGTCCCGACGGGTGCTGGTGTACGTGCGCGACGACCGCCCCTGCGGCGTGGTCACCTTCTTCGACCTGCGGCTGGACGGCCCGCGTACCGGGGCGTGGGGGTTCTATCTCGACGCCGAGGGGCTGGCCGGGCGGGATGAGACGCTGCCCGCCTGGCTGGGGGTCATGCGGGAGGCCGTCGAGTACGCCTTCGACGGCCTGCACCTGGACCGGCTCGACGGCGAGGTGCTCGGCCACAATACCGTCGTACGACAGATGAACCGGCGTTTCCGATTCGTCGAGGGCACCCCGAAACAGGAGCTGACCGACGGCCGGGAAATCACCGTCATCCCGATTTCCCTGGCGCGGGAGGATCGCCGCCAGCGCTGATTGTCGGACACTTTCGCGTAATGGACCGGAATCATTAACCGACAGTGCTTCCGGTGGACATCCGCCGTTCACGGACAGCGGTGTCCACCGGGGCGTGGCGGATCAGACCCGCCGCCACGCCGCCCAGTGCTGCTGCGGGTTGCCGCCGAGCCGGACGAAGCCGTACGCCGTGCCGTCCCAGTCGTCGGCCTGCCCGGGCGCCCAGCGGGCGAAGACCACCTGCGCCACGGCCGGCGGTCGCCCGTCGTCGAACCACCGCACGTCGGTCCAGGTCACCTGGTGGCTGAGGTTGAACCGGAGGATGTACTGCACACCGGTCGAGGCCCACACCCGCTCACCGGGGCGTACGCCGACGTCGGCCACCCGGGGCGTCGGCTGGGTGCGTTCGGCGGTCGGCCGCACGATCCGCTGGTCGATCACCTGCATCGTGACGAGGTTGGCCGCCACGAGGACGCCGAGGATCGGCAGCCGCAGGCGGGGCACCCGGACCGTGGCGACCAGCAGCACGCAGCCGGCGATGCCGACCAGCGAACCGACCACCGGTCGCAGCTCCCGCCAGCCCCCGGTCAACGCCATCAGGTCCGGCGCGCTGAAACCGCCGTACCGCAACCGGTGGCCCTGGCTGGCCACATAGGCGAGTCGAGCGGCGACCAGCGCACCGCCACCGACCAGCAGCGCCACCGCGACGGCCGCCCGGCGCTGCACCACCCGCCACCCGGCGGTGAACAGCACCCCGAGGCCGACCAGCAGCCAGAACGGCGCCAGCATCTGCACGTAGCGGCCGTAGATGGCGTCCAACGGCTTGCCGGTGACTCCGGACAGGATGACCGACGCGCCACCGGCCACCCCGATGGTCACCACCAGCGCCACCCCCATCGTCCAACGGCCCGCGTCGCCGTGCCGGGGGCGCCACAGCTCGCGCACGGCACCGGCCCAGGCCACCCCGGCCATCCCGAACGTGATCACCACGAGGTACCAGAGCTGGGTGGTGACCGCCGCGCTCGTGCGGACCAGCCCCTGGGCGGAGGCGAGCGCCTCGAAGGTGCTGCCGTCGGGGGTGCTGCCGAGCAGGTAGACCCTGCCGCCGAGGTGGCGGATGGCGGCCTCGTTGACGAGCGCCATGGCGAGGACCGGCAGCAGCGCCGCGAGCACCACGGGTGGGCTGATCCGGCGGCGGACGAACAGCAGCAGCACCAGTCCGGCGTGCACGGCCACGATCACCAGGCCACGGGAGTGCAGCAGATGGAACCCACCGACCAGCAGGCCGACGGTGGCGGCGGCGACCGGGCCGGGCCGGGCGACCCAGCGGTGCACGGCGAGCAGCCAGGCCACCACGAGCGGCGCCAGCACCGCGTCGATCATGGCGACGCCCGCGTAGAAGGCGGTTGCGGGCAGGGTCGCCGCCGCGACCGCGCCGAGCAGCGCGTACGACCTGCGCAGCTGGAACAGTCGGCGACCGAACAGGTACGCCAACGGCAGCAGCGTCGAGTTCACCATCGCGTTGATCAGCTGGACGATCCGGTAGCTGTCGGTGAAATCCCGGTCCCCCAGGAACGCCGGCGAGATCAGCATGGGGTAGCCGACCCGACGCAGCAGATCGTTCTCGCTGCTGAAGCCGCCCGGTCCGCCGGCCAGCGCGCGGGCGGTGTTCAGGTAGCTGTCCTCGTCGGTGTGGGCGATCGGCAGCACGATGTGCCGGGACAACCACATCCGCCAGGCCACGCTGAGCACCCACCCGGCCAGCAGCACCAGCGGCACCAGCCACCGCCTGGCGGGCGGACCGCTGGGCGTCTCGGCCACCACCACCGGCCGGTCGATCACGTCACTACCGGGTGCCATCAACGCCTCCAGAATTGCCGGCCGGACCAGGCCCCGCGCCGGCCCGTCAGGCTCGTCGGCTGGCGTCGGTGCCGCACTGGCTGGCCCGCTCGCACCGAGCTGGTGTGGATGTCGGGTGAACGCGGGACCGGGTCGCGCGCACTGCCGCCGGTCGTTCGCGCGGCCACTGTAGCGGTCGGATCCGGCCAGGTCAGCCCACATCCGGGGCGGCCGGAAGTGTTCGCCTGCGCGGTGTCCGGCATTCACAGGAGCAGAGGTTGCGGTTCACCCGCGAGCGCCGGGGAGTTAACCCGCCATGGCTAGCGTGTCACCCCGGTCGGCTGGCCCAGGGCCGCTCGTTCATCCACGAACACGGGAGCACCACATTGAGTGAGTTGAATGGATCGTCCATTCTGATCACCGGGGGAACTGGTTCCTTCGGCAGGACGTTCCTCCGGCACATCCTCAACGAGGCCGACCCCGCCCGCGTGGTGGTGTTCTCCCGCGACGAGCTCAAGCAGTACGAGCTGCGCCAGCAGCTCGGCGACGACCCGCGGCTGCGCTGGTTCATCGGCGACATCCGGGACCGGCACCGCCTCACCCGGGCCATGCACGGTGTGGACCACGTGGTGCACGCCGCCGCGCTCAAGCAGGTGGACACCGCCGAGTACAACCCCTCGGAGTACATCGCGACCAACATCACCGGCTCGCAGCACGTCGTCGACGCGGCGATCGAGGCCGGTGTCAAGAAGGTCATCGCGCTCTCCACCGACAAGGCGTCCAGCCCGATCAACCTGTACGGCGCGACGAAGCTGGTCGGCGACAAGCTCTTCGTCTCGGCCAACCACTACGCCGCCCAGCACCCCACCCGGTTCGCGGTGGTGCGCTACGGCAACGTGGTGGGCAGCCGCGGCTCGGTCGTCCCGCTGTTCCGTCGGCTGGCCGCCGAGGGCAAGAGCCTGCCGATCACCGACAAGCGGATGACCCGCTTCTGGATCACCCTCGACCAGGCCGTGCAGTTCGTCATGGACTCGTTCGACCAGATGCAGGGTGGCGAGCTGTTCGTGCCACGGATCCCGAGCATGCGCATCCTCGACCTGGTCGAGGCCGTGGCCCCGGACGCCACCACGCACGAGATCGGAATCCGGCCGGGCGAGAAGCTGCACGAGGAGATGATCGCGCCCGACGACAGCCGGCGGACGCTGCGCGCCGAGGGGCGGTTCATCGTCCAGCCGACCATCGCCACCTGGGGTTACCAGGCACCGGTCGACTGCGACCCGGTGCCGGACGGCTTCGCCTACCAGTCGGACACCAACGACGAGTGGCTCACCGTCGAGCAGTTGCGCGACATGCTCGGCATCAACTGATGACGGGGATGCTCCCGTACGGCCGGCAGTCGATCAACGAGGACGACATCGCGGCGGTCGCCGACGTGCTGCGCGGCGACTGGCTCACCACCGGCCCGCAGGTCGACGCCTTCGAGGCCGACCTGGCCCGGTGGACCGGCGGGGTCGGCGTCGCCGCCGTCTCCAACGGCACCGCGGCATTGCACGTGGCGTACGCGGCAGCCGGGGTGGGACCGGGCGACGAGGTGGTCGTCCCGCCGATGACGTTCGTGGCGACGGCCAGCAGCGCCGCCGCCCTCGGCGCGAAGATCGTCTTCGCGGACGTCGAGGACGAGACGTTCTGCCTCGACCCGGCGGCGGCCGCCGCCGCTGTCACCTCCCGCACCACTGTCGTCGCGGCGGTCGACTACGCCGGCCACCCCGCCGACTACGACGCGCTGCGCACGTCGGTCAAGGGCAGTGACGCGCTGCTCCTCGCCGACGCGGCGCACTCGATCGGCGGCACGTACCGCGGCCGGCCGGTGGGTTCGCTCGCCGACCTGACCACGTTCTCGTTCTTCCCCACCAAGAACCTGACCACCGCCGAGGGTGGTGCCGTCGCCGCACTGGACCCGCAGGTCCTGAAGCGGGCCCGCCGGTTCCGTGGCGTCGGCGTGGTCCGCGAACGCGACGACCTGCGGTTCCCGGACGAGGGCGGCTGGCACCAGGAGGTCCACGAGTTCGGGCTGAACTACCGGCTGCCCGACGTGCTCTGCGCCCTGGGACGCAGTCAACTGCGTCGCCTCGGCGAGTTCACCGCCCGGCGCAGCGCCCTGGTCGCCCGCTACGACGAGGCGCTGGCCGACCTGGACGGCGTCCTGCTGCCCACCCGCAAACCGTGGGCCGACCCGGCCTGGCACCTCTACCCGATCCGGGTGCTCGACGGTCGCCGCCGCGAGGTGTACGACCGGATGCGGGCCGCCGGCATCGGGGTCCAGGTCAACTACATCCCGGTGCACTGGCACCCGGCCTTCGCCGACCTGGGTTACCGGCGTGGCTCCTGCCCGGTGGCCGAGTCGTTCTACTCCCAACAGCTGTCGCTGCCGCTCTACCCAGGGCTCAGCGACGCCGACCAGGACCGCGTCATCGACGCGCTGACCGCCGCGGTGCGGGTCGGCTCGGTGCGTACCGCCGCCTGATGGGAACCTGATGCACCACGCCAACCACTTCTACGGCCACGCGCACGTGCTGGCCCGCTACGCCGGCCTCGGCGACCGGCACCCACCCCGGATCAACGGGTACGTGCAGCACGGCTGGAACATCGGTGACGGTCTGGCCCCCGGGCACCCGTACGCCGAGCGCACCCCCAGCCTGCTCTGGTCGGAGCAGACCCGTCGCCGCGCCTGGTCCGTGGGGCGACGCAACGTGGTCGTCATCGGCGCGCCGTTCGTCTACCTGCTGGCCCTGCGACGCGAGGACCCACCGGCCGAAGATCGCGAAGGCACCATCTGGTACCCGTTCCACGGCTGGGAGGGGCAGCACGTCAAGGGCGACCACCGCAAACTGATCGCCCTGATCCGGGACACCGAACCCGGCCCGGTGACGGTCTGCCTCTACTGGCACGAGTACCGCATGCGCAACGTGCGCCGGCTCTACGAACGCGCCGGATTCCGGGTGATCTGCCACGGCTACCGGGGGCACTGGTGGAAGGACACCGACCCGGACTTCCTCGACCGACAGCTCACCGAGCTGCGCCGGCACCGCCGGGTCGCCTCCAACCGGCTGACCAGCGCGATCTTCTACGGCATCGCGGCGGGGTGTGAACCAGCCGTCTACGGCGACCCGATGATCCTGTCCAACGAGGACCCCACCTTCGGCGGCACCGCGCGGATCCGGCGGCAGTGGCCGCAGCTGCACGGCAGCACTGTCGACCTGCCCACCGCGGTCGAGATCGCCCGCGCCGAGCTGGGCACCGACCACCGCTGCACGCCGGCCGAACTGCGCGAGCTGCTCGGCTGGGCGAACCTCCAGGAGGAAGAGGAAGACCGTGACGACTGAGACGGCACCCGCCGGCCGGATCACCCTGCCGGGCGGCGAGATGCTGGCCTGGTCCGACCTGCCGCAGGAACGGCTGGCCGACGGCGGGCCGCTCGCCGCGCTGGCCGCCCGGCTGGTGCCGCCCGGCGCCCGGGTCCTGGTGGCCGGTCCACACGACCCGGCGCTGCTCGACCGGCTCGCCCACGCCGAGGTGACCTGCCTGCTGCGCAGCCACCCGGACGCGGTGGCGCTGGCGCACCGGGCGGCCCGCCTGGTGGTGGGCGGCCCGGCCGGACTGCCCGAGGACGAGACGTACGACGTGGTGATCGCGGCCGCCGGACTGGACCCGGTGGAGTCGGTGGAGGGCACCCAGCTCGGCTGGGACGGCGTGCTGGCCCGACTGGTCACCGTGCTGCGACCCGGTGGCGCGTTGCTGCTGCGCCTGGACAACCCGCTGGGCCTGCACCGGTTGGTCGACACCACCCCCTGGTACGCCCGCCGCGACGATGCCGCCTGGGCGATCGGCGGCGTGCTGGACCGCGCCCGCCCGGCCAACCGGGACCAGCTGCGCGAGCGGCTCAGCGTGGCGGGGCTGATGCCGGCCACGTGCTGGGCCGCGTACCCCGATGTCAGCACCCCGACGGCCCTGCTGGACGCCGACCACCTCGACCGGGACGCCGGCTCCGGTCTGTTCGACGCGGTGCTGCACGGTGCCTGCGCCGGGGGTTTCACCAGCGCCACGGTGCTCCAGGACCCGGCCCGGCTGGCGGTGGACGCGTTGCACGCAGGGCGCGCCGCCGACCTCGCGCCGGGTTGGCTGACCCTCGCCCACCGCCCCGCCGACCCGGAGGACCCGAGCACGCCGACCGCCGACCGGGACCTGCCGGTGGCGCTCGTGCAGACCGGCCGTCCCGGGATCGGCGTGCTCGAGGTGCTGCACGGCCCCTCCGGTTGGCGCTGGGGACTCATCCCCACCAGCGACCCGAGGACCCCGGCCGGCGCACCGTTCGCCAGCGGGAAGGCCGCCTACCGGGACGCGGACGCGCTGTCCGGGCCGGTGCCGTCCGGCCGGCTGCTGCGTACCGTGCTGCTCGACGCCGCAGTGCGCCGCGACCTGGGCACGGTGCGCGCGCTGCTGCGGGGGTACGCGGGCTGGCTCACCGACCAGGCCGACGCCGACGGCCGGATCGCCGGCGCGGCGGCGCTGGCCGGCACCGACAACGTCGTGTTCGACGGCGAGCGGTACGCGGTGCTCGACCCCAGCTGGCGGGTCACCGCCGCGCTCCCCGCCGACGTGGTGCTCGCCCGCGCGCTGTGGCGCTTCGCCACGGGCCTGCTCACCGGCGGGTACGCCCATCCATGGCCGTCCACCCTCGACGTGGCGGGCCTGACCGTTGTGCTCGGCGGCCTCGCCGGCCACGACCTCGACCGGGCGACAGTCAGCGAGGCGGTCGAGGCCGAGGCGGCCATCGCCGCGGCCCTGCACGGGCTGGACGCCGCAGGCACTGCCGACCTCGCCACCGAGCTGCACGCCGTCGCCCCGACCGACCCACCCATCGGCGGGCACAGCTACCAGCAGCTGCGTGAGGCGTGGCTGCGCCAGCGCGAGGAACTCACCCGGTTGGCCGCGTTGACCGCGTGGACCGAGGAACTGCTCACCTCACGGGAACGGGCGCTGCGCCGGGCCGAGACCACGATCAGCCTGCTCAGCGGGTCGATCAGCTACCGGGTGGGTCGGCTCGCCATCACCCCGGCCCGGCTGGCCAAACGGGGCGCCCGCGCCGCCAAACGCCGGGCCATCGCGGTGCTCGCCCCCAAGCAGGAGGAGCAGCAGTGACCGGCGTACCGCCGCCCGGGACCGGCACGCCGCCACGGATCGTCGGCATCGTGCAGGCGCGCATGGGTTCGTCCCGGCTGCCCGGCAAGGTGCTCCGCCCGCTCGCCGGACGGTCCGTACTGGGCCGGGTGGTCCGCGCCGCCCAGGACAGCGGTGTCCTCGCCGACCTGGTGGTCGCCACCAGCACCGACACTGTCGACGACGCGGTGGCCGACGAGTGCGCGCGGCTGGACGTGCCGTGCCACCGCGGGCCGGTCGACGACGTGCTGGACCGGTTCGTGGGCGCCCTCGCGGCGCACCCGGGGGACGCCGTCATGCGGTTCACCGCCGACTGCCCGCTGCTCGACCCGGAGATCATCAACCTGGTCGCGTCGGTGTACCGGGCGGTCCCCGGGCTGGACTACGCGAGCACGTCGATCGCCCGGACCCTGCCCCGTGGGCTGGACGTCGAGATCATCCGAGCGGAGACGCTCCGCACCCTGGGCCGGCTCGCCACCGACCACCACCGGGTGCACGTCACCTCGTACGCGTACACCCACCCGGAGCTGTTCCGGGTGCTCGGGGTGACGCTCACCCCGGACCGCTCCGCACTGCGGCTGACCCTCGACACCGAGCAGGACTGGGCGCTGGTCAGCGCGATCATCGACCACTTCGGGGACGTCAGCGTGCCGCTGGCCAAGCTCACCGACTGGCTCGACGGTCAGCCCCGGCTGCGCGCGCTCAACGCCGACGTCCGACAAAAGCAACTGGAGGAGTCCTGAGCACCGTGCGGGTCGGGTTGCGCTGCGACGCCGGCCCCCGGCGCGGTGTCGGCCATCTCGTCCGCTGCCTGGCGCTCGCCGAGGAGTTCCTCGCCCGGGGCGCCGACGTCACGGTGTTCGGCACCGTCGAACGGCTCGACTGGGCCACCGCGGAGCTGGCCGCGCGGGGCATCCCGCTGCTCCCCGGCCCGGACTCGGCGGCCGATCTGGTCGAGGCGGCCCGCCGACACGAACTGGACGTGCTGGTCCTCGACTCCTACGACCTGGACCCGGCCGGCGCGGGCGCGCTGCGCGCCGCCGGTGTGTACACGGTCGCCATCATCGACGGCGACAGCCGGGGCCAGGTCGCCGATCTCTACCTCGACCAGAACTTCGGCGCGGAGCTGCCGGGGCTGCCGGGCCGGCTGCTCGCCGGCAGCGGGTACGCCCTGCTGCGCGACAGCGTGATCAACGCCCGGCCGCCGGTCGCCCCGCCCGCCACGGCGGTCAGCCGCCCCCGGGTGCTGGCCTTCTTCGGCGGCACCGACGCGGTGGGCGCCGCCCCGGTGCTGACCCGGGTGCTGGTGGCCGCCGGTCACCCGATGGACCTCACGGTCATCGTCGGGCGACCCGAGATCGAAGCGGAGATCGAGGACGTCACCCCCGGGCGGGGGCAGATCATCCGACCGGTCCCGCCCACCACCTCGCTGCCGGCCCTGATCACCGGAGCCGACCTGGTGGTCAGCGCCGCCGGCACGTCCACCTGGGAACTCTGCTGCCTGGGCGCCCCCAGCGCCCTGGTCTGCGTGGTCGACAACCAACGTGAGTCGTACACCCGGGTGGTGCGGCACGGCCTGGCCGCCGGCCTCGGCGAACTGCCGGAGCTGACCGCCGGCGGTGTCGCCGGACGCGCCGCCCGCGCCGCGGCGGCGCGGACCCTACACGGGCTGCTCAGCTCGCCGCAGCGGCGGGCGACGCTCACCGCGCGCGCCTGGTCCACGGTCGACGGGCAGGGCCGGGCCCGGGTCGTGGACGCGGTGTTCGACGCGGTGCGTGTCGCCGTGCCGCGCTGACCGCGCCACCGCCACCATTCGCACGGGTGTACGAAACTGCTGCTAGGGTGGCTGCATGACGCAGGCCGCCTACCAGCCGTCGATGCTCGACCTGGCCGACGCCGGGCCCACACTGGGACCACTGCCCGGCCAGATCCGCCGACACCAGCTCAGCCGGGGCGCCTGGGTCGACCACCTCCCCGGCTGGGTGCGCGGCTCCGACTCGGTCCTCGACACCCTGCTCACCGAGGTGCCCTGGCGGGCCGAGCGGCGCACCATGTATGACGCCGAGGTCGACGTGCCCCGGCTGCTCTGCTGGTACGACGGCGCACGGCAACTCCCCCACCCCGTGCTCACCGCCGCGCAGGCCGCGCTGACCAGCCACTACGCGCCCGAGTTGGGCGAGCCCTTCGTCACCGCCGGCATGTGCCTCTACCGCTCCGGGCGCGACAGCGTGGCCTGGCACGGCGACACCATCGGCCGTTCCGCGCACAGCGACACCATCGTCGCGATCGTCTCCTTCGGAGCGCCCCGACCGCTGCTGCTCCGCCCACGCGGCGGCGGTGAGAGCCTCCGCTTCCCGGTGGGCCACGGCGACCTGATCGTCATGGGCGGCTCGTGTCAACGCACCTGGGAGCACGCCATCCCCAAGACCACCCGCCCGGTGGGCCCTCGCGTGAGCGTTCAGTTCCGCCCCCACAACGTCGCCTGACCTTGGCCCCCGGGCGGCAGCCGCCCCACCGCCGCGACGGCGATGAGGCCGGGGGAACCGCAAGGTAGGTCCGGACACCCCCCGCGTCCGGACCTACCTTGCGAGTCGCTGGTCGGCAGCTGCGTCGCAGCCGGCTGATGGGCGGATCAGCAGGCGTACGACTTCGCCCAGCGGTAGTCGGCCTTGGCCTGCATGTCGTGTCCCCAGAACGCCCCGTAGTAGCAGAGCGCCCGCCACGTCTGCGGGCCGACGTATCCGTCGACGGCGATGCCCGCCGCACGCTGGATCTTGATGATCGCGGCCTGCGTCTGGGAGCCGAAGCGACCGTCCCGGGCGACCGGACCCGCCTCGGACCGCGCCGCGTTGGTGATCGAGAGGACGTTCGCGATGCCCTGAATGGCCTTGACGCAGTTGCCGGTTCCGCCGTAGCCGTAGCTGTACTGGCGGCACGGGGCCGTGGCGGCGGAGGCCGGACCTGCTGTCACGACCATTGCTGTGAACGCCAGTGCGACGGCCGTCAGTAGCGCGGCAATCCTGGATTTCATTGAGTGTGATCCAATCTGATGTTCAGGTCGTCGGGATGATGACGAGGGGTCAAACCGGCCACATCGGCCCTCAGGCGGCCGGCCACGCGGTCCCACCCCGGGCACGACGAGACGAGTCGACCGGGGGCAAGGGGTGGACGCTCGTGGATGGGGCGGTGCGGACGGTAGAACGGTACGGTGGGCCCCGTACAACCGCCGCACAACTGGCGTACAGACATCCGCTCGCCCGCGTTGTCCGGGTGTTGTAAACGTGGCAGCACATGGCAGTGCCCACAGGTGAGGTGCCTGGTTGCGTTTCGAACTCCTCGGCCCGTTCCGGGTGTACCACGACGGCCGGTCGGTTCCACTGGGCTCGGTGAAGCAGCGTCTCCTGCTGGCGACCCTGTTGCTGCGCCCGAATGAGGTCGTCGGCACCGACGAGTTGACAGCGATGCTGTGGGGCGACGACGAGCCGCCGTCGGCCGCCGCGAACCTGCGCACCTACGTACGCGGACTACGGCGGTCACTGGGCGGTGGGGCGACCTGGGACGGGATAACCGCCGCGGCCGGCGGCTACCTGCTGCGGGTGGGCCCCGACGAACGGGACCTGGACCTGTTCGACGCCGCCGCGGCGCGGGGTCGTGAGGCGCTCGCCGCTGCCGACCTGGACCGGGCCGAGGCCGAACTCTCCGACGCGCTACGCCTGTGGCGTGGTGCACCACTGTCCGACCTGCCACTGCGCCCACGGCTGGCGCGGCGGGTGGCGCAACTGGAGGAACGCCGGCTGCTCGTCGAGGAGGACCACGCCGAGGCGATGCTGGCCCTCGGCGCGTCGGCCGACGTCGTGCACCGGTTACGCGGCCTGCTCGACAGGCACCCGCTGCGACAGCGGGCGTGGGGCCAGCTGATGGTGGGCCTGTACCGCATCGGAGACGTGGCCGGCGCGCTGGACGCCTACCGGCAGGCCCGACAGAAACTGGCGGAGGAGACCGGCCTCGATCCCGCACCCGAGCTCGTCGCACTGTACGACGACATCCTGCATCACCGCCCGGGACTGACGGCGCAACCACCGACGGGGCCGGACCGGCCGGCGTCGGGCACGGCGGTGGGGCCGCTCCATCAACGTCCCGAGCAACTGCCACGTGCGGTGCCGGAGTTCGTCGGACGCAGCGTCGAGTTGGCGAGCCTCGACAGGCTGCTGAGCGGCGGGGCCGAGTTGCCCACGAGCGTGACCATCTCTGTGGTGTCCGGCATGGCCGGAGTCGGCAAGACCACCCTGGCGTTGCACTGGGCGCACCGGGTGGCCGACCGTTTCCCGGACGGCCAGCTCTATGTGAACCTTCGCGGCTACGACGAAGTCGGCCTGGTGTCCCCGGCCGACGCCCTGTCCGGCTTCCTCGAAGCGCTCGGCGTGCCCCACGCGCGGATACCCTCCGACACGGAGGCGCGGACTGGTCTCTACCGCAGCCTGCTGGCCTCCCGTCGGATGCTCCTGGTGCTCGACAACGCTCGCGACTCCGCCCAGGTGCGCGCCCTGCTGCCCGGCGCGGGCCGCTGCATGGTCGTGGTAACCAGCCGTGACCGACTCGGCGGCCTGGTCGCCAGCGAGTGCGCCACGCCGTTGACACTGGACGTGCTCACGGCGGAGGAGTCGATGAGCCTGCTGGCCAGACGTCTCGGGGACAACCGGCTAGCCTCCGCGTCGGGGGCCGTGGCCGACATCATCGAGGCCGCAGGCCGGCTTCCGCTGGCACTGTCGATCGTCGCGGCGCGTGCCGCGACCCATCCCACGTTTCCGCTCAGCGCGATCGCCGCCGAACTGCACTGGGCCGAGGCACGGCTGGACGCGCTGGCCGACGGCGACGTCCGGCGCGTCTTCTCGTGGTCGTTCCTGGCCCTCGGTGCGGACGCGGCCCGGCTGTTCACCCTGCTGGGGCTGCATCCGGGCCCGGACCTGACCGCCGCCGCGGCCTCGGCGCTCGCCGGCGTGCCGGCCACCGCCGTCACACCGATCCTGCGGGAACTGACCCGGCTCCACCTGCTGACGGAACACACGCCCGGCCGGTTCGCCTTCCACGACCTCCTGCGCGCCTACGCTGCCGAACTCGCGCAGTCGTCGGAACGCGGCGACGAACACGTCGCAGCCCGACAGCGCCTGTACGACCACTACCTGCACGCCGCCTACCCGGCCGCCCTGCTGCTGCAGCCGCAGTGGCCCGCAATCGAGCCGGTGGCCCCGCTTCCCGTACCCGCCAGGCGGCCGGTGACCGATCACGACGGCGCACTCGCCTGGTTCACGGTGGAGCATCGGGTGCTGGTCCGGGTGGTCCGACAGGCCGCCCAGAACGGCTTCGAAGCGTACGCCTGGCAGATCGCGTGGGCGCTGACCACCTTCTCGGCGCCGCGCGGCCTCTGGCAGGACCAACTCGCCATCCAGAGTGTCGCGCTGACGGCCGCGGAGAAGATCGACGACCTCGCCGGACAGGCCGTCGCCAACCGGCTGCTCTCCCGCGCACTGATCCGACTGGGCGACCGCACCACGGCCGAGCACCGGCTCAAGCGCGCGCTTGAGCTGCACGAACGGCTCGGCGACCCGATCGGCCAGGCCCAGACGCTGCACAACTACTGCGAACTCTGCTACCTGGACGGCCGGCTCGACGAGGCGCTCACACACGGTCGCGAGGCGCTGCGGCTCTACCGGCTCGTCGGCAACCACGCGGGCGAAGCCCGGACCCTGAACGCGATCGGTTGGCTGCTCGCCACCACCGGCGATTACGTCCAGGCCATCGCCAGCTGCAGGGAGGCCCTCGACCAGCAACGCCGGACCGACGACCGCAACGGTCAGGCCGCGACGCTGGACAGCCTCGGGTTCGCCTACGACCGCCTCGGTGAACGCGACCGCGCGGTCGACTGCTACGAGCAGGCGATCCACCTCTTTCGCGCCTCCGCGGACCGGTACCACGAGGCGGAAACCCTCATCCGGCTAGGGGACACCCGGGAAGGGATGGGCGACCGGAACGCCGCCGCTGCCGCTTGGCGCCTGGCTGCGCGGATCTACGAGGACGTGCGCGACCCCGCAGCCGAGGAGGTCCGCCGCCGCCTCGAACGTCTCGCCTTGTGCTAGAGGAGGCCGGCTAACTTGCAGAGGACCAGGGAGCCGGCTACCGCGACGTTGAGGCTGTGGCCGTGGCCGACCATCGGGATCTCCACCGCCGCCGACAACAGAGGGCCCCACCATAGCGCTCTTCCGGAGACCCCGCTCCCCATGATCGTGCTCGATCCAGGATCGAGTGGCATCACCGCGTCGGTGATGCCACTACTTCCAGGATCGAGCACGATCTTCGGCGGACCTGGCACGCTCGGGCGACGCCGCAGGTGGGTGGGTCAGTCGCGCTCGATCAGGTGACCCACCACCGTCGGGCCGAGCATCACCGCGAAGCCGCTGCCGTCGCGCCGAGGATCCGCCGCGGGCAGCTCCACCGGGTCGCCGGTGCCGGTCGCGCCGACCGGTCGCGGGCCCACCCAGGCAACGGCCACGTCCGTCTCACCCTTGAGGAAGCGGTGCGCGCGCACGCCGCCGGTCGCCCGACCCTTCGCCGGGTACGCCTTGAACGGCGTCACCTTCACCGTCGCGCCGGTGGAGGTCACCACCATCGGATCGCCATGCCCCGGGTCGTCGGTGCGCACCGCGCCGAAGAACACCACCCGCGCGCCGGCCGGCAGGTTGATGCCAGCCATACCACCGCCCTTGAGGCCCTGCGGGCGGACCAACCCGGCGGGGAAGCGCAGCAGCGACGCCTCCGAGGTGACGAACGTCAACGTCTCGGCGCCGTCGGTCAGCCAGGTCGCACCGACCACCTCGTCACCGTCGCGCAGACCGATCACCTCGAACTCGTCGGAGCGCACCGGCCACTCCGGCGCGCAGATCTTCACCGCGCCCTGCCGGGTGCCCAACGCCAGCCCCGGGGAGCCATCCGCCTGCCCGCCGAGCGGCGCCAGGCCGACGACGGTCTCCCCCGCCGCCAACGGCACCAGCTCGGCCGCCGACATACCACCCCGCAGTGACACCGTGCCCGCCTGCTCGGGCAGCACCGGCAGCGGCAGGACGTCGACCTTGAACGCCCGACCGGCGCTGGTCAACAGCAGCACCCGGCCCCGGGCGGTGGAATGCACGATGGCGCGTACCGTGTCGTGCTTGACCCGGCCATTGCGGCGACGCCCCTCGGCGCTCTCCTCCGACTCGGCAGCGGTCCGGGCGACCAGCCCGGTCGCCGAGAGGATCACCTGGCACGGATCGTCGGCGACCTCCAGCGGGCCGGCCGGCGCGGACGCGGCCAGCACCTCCTTCAGGTCACCGTCGACGAGCGTCGTCCGACGGTCGGTGCCGAACTGCTTGACCACTGACGCCAACTCGTCGGAGACCACCTTGCGGAGCACCCGCTCGTCGTCGAGGATCTTGCTCAGCTCGGCGATCTCGCCGCGCAGCCGTTCCTGCTCGGCCTCCAGCTCGATCCGGTCGAACTTGGTCAGCCGACGCAGCGGGGTGTCCAGAATGTACGTGGCCTGGATGTCGGAGAGGCCGAACCGGCTCATCAGCCCGTCCTTCGCGGCCTGCGCGTCGTCGCTGCCCCGGATCAGCCGGACCACCTCGTCGATGTCCAGCAGCGCGATCAGCAGACCGTCGACCAGGTGCAGCCGCTCCTGACGCTTGCGGCGGCGGTACGAGGTGCGTCGGGTGACCACCTCGTAGCGGTGCGACAGGAAGACCTCCAGCAGCGCCTTGAGACCCAGCGTGCGCGGCTGCCCGTCGACCAGGACCAGGTTGTTGACGCCGAACGACTGCTCCAGCGGGGTCAGCCGGTAGAGGTCGGCGAGCAGCGCCTGCGGGTTGACGCCGACCTTGCACTCGACGACGAGCCGGGTGCCGCTCTCCCGGTCGGTGAGGTCCTTGACGTCGGCGATGCCGGTCAGCCGCTTGGTCTTGGTGACCTCGTTGGTGATCGCGGCGATGACCTTCTCCGCGCCGACGCCGTAGGGCAGCTCGACCACGGTGATCGCCTGGCGGCCCCGGCTGCCCTCGATCGGGCCGATCTCCACCTTGCCGCGCATCCGCACCACGCCGCGCCCGGTCTCGTACGCCCGGCGCACCTCGTCCAGGCCCAGCAGCACCCCGCCGGTGGGCAGGTCGGGGCCAGGGACGAACTCCATGAGTTTGTCCAGAGTGGCGTCCGGGTGGTTGATCAGCCAGCGGGCGGCGGAGACGACCTCCGCCAGGTTGTGCGGGATCATGTTGGTGGCCATCCCGACCGCGATCCCGGACGCGCCGTTGACCAGCAGGTTGGGAAAGGCCGCCGGCAGCACCGTCGGCTGGGTCAGCGACCCGTCGTAGTTGGGCTCGACGTCGACGGTGTCCTCGCCCAGCTCACCGACGAGCAGCATGGCCTCGCGGGACATCCGCGCTTCGGTGTACCGCGATGCTGCCGGGCCGTCGTCAGGGCTGCCGAAGTTGCCGTGCCCGTCGATGAGCGGCACGTTGAGGGAGAAGTCCTGGGCGAGGCGCACCATGGCGTCGTAGATCGCCGTGTCGCCGTGCGGGTGGTACTTACCCATTGTGTCGCCCACGATTCGGGCGGACTTCACGTGCCCACGGTCGGGGCGGTAACCCTGCTCGTACATCGACCAGAGGATGCGCCGGTGCACGGGCTTGAGGCCGTCGCGGGCGTCGGGCAGGGCGCGGGAGTGGATGACCGAGAACGCGTACTCCAGGTAGGAGTCGGAAACCTCGGTGACCAGCGGATTGTCGAAGACCCGCGCGCCGGCCTGGTCGAACGAGGAGAGGTCGACCTTGTTTTCCTTACGGCGTGCCATGACTCAGCTTTCCACTAGAGCGAGACGGATGCTCACGCGTCGATCGCTTCCCGGTCGACCCGGTCGGCGGAGTCGATCAGCCAGTTGCGGCGCGGCTCGACCTTCTCGCCCATCAGCAGTTCGAGGATGCGTTCGGCGGCCTCGACGTCGTCCAGGGTGATCCGGCGGACGGCACGGGTGGCCGGGTTCATCGTGGTGTCCCACAGCTCGTCGGCGTCCATCTCACCGAGACCCTTGAACCGTGGGATGGGGGTGACGATCTGCTTGCCGGCCTTCTCCAGCTTGCGGACCGTCGTCTCCATCTCGGCCTGGGTGTAGGTGTAGACGGTCTGCGGGTTGCGCCCCTTGGTGGTGATCTTGTGCAGGGGCGGCATCGCGGCGTAGAGCCGACCGGCCTCGATCAGCGGCCGCATGTACCGGGCGAACAGGGTGATCAGCAGCGTCCGGATGTGGGCGCCGTCCACGTCGGCGTCGGCCATGATCAGCACACGGCCGTAACGCAGCGCGGAGAGGTCGAAGGTGCGCCCCGAGCCGGCGCCGAGCACCTGCACGATGGCCGCGCACTCGGCATTGTCCAGAACCTGCTGGAGGTTGGCCTTCTGCACGTTGAGGATCTTGCCGCGGATCGGCAGCAGCGCCTGGTATTCCGAGGAGCGGGCCATCCGGCTCGTTCCCAGGGCGCTGTCACCCTCGACGATGAACAACTCGCTGCGGTCGATGCCGGTGGCCCGGCAGTCGACCAGCTTCGGCGGCATGGACGCGCCCTCCAGGGCGGTCTTGCGCCGGGCGGCGTCCTTCTGCTGTTTCTGGGTGAGCCGCACCCGGGCGGCGTCGACGATCTTCTGCAGGACGGTGCGCGCCTCGGCCTTGGTGCGCCGGTCCTCCAGCCAGGCCTTGACGTGCGCGTCGACCAGGGACTGGAGCACCTTGGTGATGCCGGTGGTGGAGAGCTCGTCCTTGGTCTGGGAGGTGAACTGCGGCTCGGGGATCCGCACGTGCACCACGGCCGTCATCCCCTCCAGGACGTCGTCCAGGGTGGGTGGCTCCTCCTTGGCCTTGAGCAGACCGCGGGTGTTGCGGATCGCGTCGGCGAGCGCGCGGACCAGGGCCCGCTCGAAGCCCTTGCGGTGGGTGCCGCCGTGCGCGTTGCGGATGGTGTTGGTGAAACACTCGACGGTGCGCTCGTAACCGGTGCCCCACCGGAACGCCACCTCGACCTCGGCCCGCCGCTGCACGTTGGACTGCATGACGCCGTTGGCGTCGGCGGCGTTCTCCCGGTAGGTGCCCTCGCCGTTGACCAGCAGGATGCCGGAGACCGGCCGGTCGCCGGCCGGGGCGAGGAACTCCACCATGTCGCTGAGCCCGTTGGGGTAGTGGAACCGCTCCTCGGCGGGCGCCTCACCGGTCAGGTCGCGCAGCAGGTAGGTCACGCCGGGGACCAGGAACGCGGTGTTGCGCAGCTTCATCCGGACGGCGTCGACGTCGAGCGCCGCACCGGTCTCGAAGTAGCGGGCGTCGTGCCACCAGCGGATCGAGGTGCCGGTGCGCTGGCCGCGCTTCATGGCGCCGGTCACCTGCAGGCCGGGGCCGGCGGTGAACGGGGCGTCCGGCCCGTCGCCGTCGAAGATGCCCGGGACGCCGTGCCGGAACGACATCGTGTGGATCTTGCCGGCCCGGCGGACGGTCACGTCGAAGCGGCGGGACAGCGCGTTGACCGCCGACGCGCCGACGCCGTGCAGACCGCCGGAGGTCTTGTAGCCGGAGCCGCCGAACTTGCCGCCCGCGTGCAGCCGGGTCAGCACCAGCTCGACGCCGGAGATGCCGGACTTGGCGTGCACGTCGGTGGGGATGCCCCGGCCGTCGTCGTCGACCTGCACGGAGCCGTCGGGGTGCAGGATCACCTCGACGTGGCTGGCGTGGCCGGCGACTCCCTCGTCGGTGGAGTTGTCGAGGATCTCGTTGACGAGGTGACCCACGCCACGGCTGTCGGTGGAACCGATGTACATGCCGGGCCGCTTGCGGACAGCGTCCAGCCCCTCAAGGTGGGTGAGGTCATCGGCCCCGTACAGGGTGTCAGGCTCTGCGGTCAACTGGTCGTACTCCCCGGTCTCGGCGGTGTGCTGCCGGTCACCGGCGACATCAGCCGGCGTGGCGCGCCGCAGCGAGCCTAGCCCGAGGCTAGGACAAGTGTCGGAGGCCCTGTGCGACCCGCCGCGCGGGTCCCTCGGGACGTGAGCCAACGAACAGCCGCCGGGTGATCATGGGGCCACGCAGAGACAGCGCCGCCGGTACGCTCAGCCGTGATCGCGGCCGATGTGCGCGCGGGGTGCGCGCCGGTCCGGGGCGAGGAGATCGGGAGGCGATTGCGGTGACCGAGACGTTTCGCGATGCCCTACGGCGCTCCCTTGGCACCCGGGCCCGGCGGTGGCTGCTGATGGGCACCCTGGTGGCGGGGCTGCTGGCCGCCGTGGCGCTGGTCGCGGCGGTGGCTCCGGCCGACCGGACCTTCGCCGAACTCTCGGGCACCGTCCAGAGCCTGATGTCGGTGGCGACCCCGCTCTTCGGCATCCTGCTGGTCAGCGACCTGCGCCGGGCGCCGGTGCGCCCGGCGATCCTGCCCACCGTGCTCGCGGTGGGGCTGCCGGCGGTCGTCATCGGCGTCATCGGCGTGCTGATCTGCGCCGCGACGCTCGCCCTCACCACGGCCGAGGTCGCCGACGAGCCGTGGCGGAACGCCTGGACGGTAGCGGTGGGCAGTGTGCTGGTGCAGTTCGTCGCCGGGCTGGTGGGCACCGGGCTGGGCCTGTTGGTGCGCTCGGCGGCGGTGGCGTTCCTGGCCACCATCGTCCTGCCGCTGGGGCTGTTCGCGCTGCTGGGCGGGGTGGAGGCCGCGCAGCCGTGGCTCACCCCGTTCGGCAGCGTGCGCAACCTGCTCTCGGGAGAGATGACGGCGCTGCGGTGGGTGCAGTGGCTGTGCGTACTCCTGATCTGGGGTGTCGGTCTGAACGTCGCCGGCGCGGCGGTGCTGAACCGCAGCGGCCGGGTCGCCCGGTAGCGCCGCGCGCCACCACCCCACCACCGCACGCCGGCCTCGACGCGGTACCGCGTCCTGCCTACGCGCGCGTGTCTTTCATCGAACGAATCTGTTACGGGCCATTGACGTCCGTCGTGCAGGGGTGATCTGATCGCGCCCTCAGAGAATCTTTCATCTTTCGATGGATGGGGGCCCCATGCCCAGGTTCCGGCGTACCGCGCTCGCCGCGGGACTCACGATCGCCATGGCCGCGTTGTCGACCGCCGTCGCGCTGCCCGCACCCGCGTCCGCCGCGCTGCCCACCGCCGCAGTGGCGCTCGGAGACAGCTTCATCAGTGGCGAGGGCGCCGGGGCGTACACCCCGGTGGTCGACGTCAACGGCGTCAGCCAGGGCTTCCCCGGCTGGACGGCGGCGAACAACAACGCGTTCTTCTGCCACCGCTCGGCGAACGCCTCGCTCCACCAGGCCAACCTGCCGGGCATCCAGAACCGGTTCAACCTGGCCTGCTCCGGCGGCCAGCCGCACGACATCGCCAACGCCTCCCAGGCGCGGGCCAACGGTCGTACCGTGGCCTCGCAGCTGAGCCAGCTGCGCGCCGTCGCGCAGACCCAGGACATCGACCTGGTGCTGATCGGCCTCGGTTCCAACAACAGCTCGTTCACCTTCGGCAGCGTCGCGGAGAAGTGCGCCAACCGGTTCATCGCCGACGCCTGGACCGGCTGGTGGGAGTTCTGGGCGTACCTGAACGGCCCGGTGGAGCAGAAGCCGTGCAGCGACGCCGACCTGGCCACCGCCGCGCAGCTCAGCGCCGCGACCGCGGAGACCACGGCGGCCGTACGCCAGATCCTCACCACCCTCGACCAGGTGGACGCGGACGGTCAGCACCGGGTGGTGTTCCAGGACTACACGAACCCGCTGCCGCTGGACCTGAACCAGACGTTCCACGAGGAGGACGGCCGGGACGACACCCGGGACAAGTTCCGTGACCTCGGCGCCGAGCGGTACGCGGGCGGGTGCCCGATCCACCGGGCCAGCCTGGCGCCGGGGCACCGCTTCTCCCAGGGCCTGGGCAGCATCGTGAAGTCCACCAGGGACACCCTCGCTGCCGAGTTCCCGGCCGACGACCTGGTGTACCTGAACGTGCAGCAGGCCTTCAACGGTGCCCGGCTCTGCGAGCAGACCGGCAGCCCGACCGGCGCGCTGGCCACTCCGATCCGGCTTCAGGACGGCGCGACCGGCACCTTCGTCACCAGCCTCGCCGGCAAGGACAAGATCGCCATCCAGCGGATCGCGAACACCTGCGTCAGCTACTTCCAGACCTGCCAGGAGTCGTGGCACCCGAACGCCACCGGGCACCAGGTGCTCGGCCAGTGCCTGAGCGGCGCGGCCTCCACCAGCGCCCGCTCGGTGGCCTGCGTGCGCGCCAGCAACGGGGCCATCTCGGTCTCCTGAGCGCAGCGTCGGTCGGAGGGCTCCGCCAGGTGGCGGGGCCCTCCGTCGCGTGCGGCGTCAGCTGCGCCCCGGTCGTCGACGGCCTGCTGCTACCCGCCGGTAACGTCAGGGCCGTAGGCTGGGCCGGTGAACGGGGATCTGGAGTACGCGCAGGAGTTCGTCGACGTCGACGGTGGCCGGCTGGGTGTGCAGGTCTATCCGGAACCGTCCGGAGTGACCGGCGCACCGGTGGTGGTGATCTGGCCCGCGATGGGCGTCCGGGCCCGCTACTACCGGCCCTTCGCCGCCGCGCTGCGCACCGCGGGGCTGGCCGTGGTCGTCGCCGACCTGCGCGGCACCGGGACGAGCACGCCCGCGCCGAGTCGGGCGGACCGGCACGGTTACGCCGAACTGGCCGACGACGTCGGCGCCGTCCTGGCCGCCCTCAAGCCGCGACTGGACGGGCGCACCCGAGTGCTTCTCGGGCACTCACTCGGCGGGCAGGCCGCGCTGCTGCACCTCGCCCTGCACGGCGGCGGCGAGGTGGACGGCTTGGCGCTGGTAGCTGTCGGCATCCCGCACTGGCGGAGCTACCCGGGCCGGCGCGGCCTCGGCGTGCTGCCCTACACCCAGGGCATCGCCGCCACGGCGGCGCTGCTCGGCGTCTGGCCGGGCTGGGGCTTCGGTGGCCGGCAGGCGCGCGGCGTGATCCGCGACTGGGCGTACACCGCGCGGACCGGTCGGTTCCCCCGGCTCAACGGTACGGACACCGAGGCCGCGGTCCGCGCGGTACGGACACCGGTGCTGGCCGTCAGCGTCGACGACGACCAGTACACGCCGCACGAGACCATGGACCACCTCTGCGCGAAGCTCGGCGACGCGCCGGTGACCCGGGAACGGTACACAGTGGCGCAGGCCGGAGCGCCGTTGGACCACTTCACCTGGGTCCGCGCGGGCGTTCCGCTGGCGCGGCGGATCGCCGCTTTCGCCACCGACCTGCCGCCCCGCTGAGCCGTACCGGCCCGTCGGGGGCGGGTCGGCTCACTCGTCCTGGTCCAGCGGCACCAGCTCACCGTCCCGCTCGACCTGGATCTCGGCGTGCTCCTTGCGGGGCGCGACCTCGGCGGTGTTCCGGTTCGGGTCGTTGTCGGGGTGCATGAGCACCGCGTCTGTTTTGGGGGTCTTCTCCCGGCTCTCGTCCGGCTGCGACATCGCGTTCCCCTCTCGTCGGCGTCGCTGGAGGATCTACCCGCCACCGGGCGAACGACTCCTGCCCGGACGAGGCCGACGCACCGACGCCACGGATGTCCCGTAGTTGCCCGCCACGGCGCGGATCGGCCCTGGCGGGCCGGGGTTAGCCGCCCGAGCGGCGGGTAAGCCGCACCGCCCGACACGGCGGAAGGGGATCACATGTCCGAACGGCACACCGCACTGCGTTCGATGCACGATCTGGGCCTGGCGGCCTGGTTTGGCGGCTCCCTCATGGGTGCCTTCGGTGTCAACGGCGCAGCGGCGAAAATCAGCGACTCGACCCAGCGGCTCCCGGTCGCGTCGGCCGGATGGTCCAAGTGGACGCCGGTCAACGCGGCGGCGATCGGCGCCCACCTGGCCGGCGCCGTCGGCGAACTGGTGACCGAGAGCCCACGGGTGGCGGCCCAGTCCGGCGTCGGCCGGGCCAGCGCCATCAAGACCGCGCTGACCATCGGCGCGCTCGCGGTCACCGGCTACAGCCGGTTGGTCGGCATGCGGCTGGAGAAGGCCGGCGGCCCGTCGGTGAGCGGTGCCACCGAGCCGAACCACCAGACCCCGGCCAGTGTGGCTTCGTCGCAACGGCAGATGAAGCTGCTCCAGTGGGCCATTCCGGCGCTGACCGGGACGCTGGTCGTGGTCACCGCGTACATGGGTGAGCAGCAGAAGCCCGGCCAGGTGTTCCGCGGGATGCTCGGTCGCGCGGGTGGGATGAAGGGCGCGTCCAAGAGCATGATCAAGATGGCGGGAATGAGCAACGGCAAGCGGCCGATGGCGATGGCCGGACGCTGAAGCGTCGGGCCGGCCGGCGTCCCGCCGCCACCTCGACGGCGGGGCGCTGGCCGGCCCCGCGCGTGTAACCGGAGTGACGACGAATCCCACGCGACGACGAGTCGGCGCCCGTGCGGCGGCGCGCCGGTGACCTGTCGGGCGGCGAGGGCGGGCGGGCAGCCCGGCCCGAGGACGGCACATCGTCCGCCGGTGGCGGCGGACCGACGAGCGGGGTGGCCATGACGGCGCACAAGGGACGCAGCGGCGACAACGACCGGCTGGAGCCGGAGGCGACCAACCCGTGGGGCACCGGCGACGGTTTCGACGCCGACGCGCCCTGGGGCACCGACGACGACTCACCGATGGACGAGGGCAGCGAGGAGACAGCGGTGCCCGAGGGCCGGCGCGGCGAGCGGCGGGCGGGTGCCCCGGCGGGTCGGACGGGCCCGGCGGGTCGACACGGCTTCGGTTCGGTCGAGCCGACGCGCACGCCGATGGCCGGGCCGGGCGCCCCACCCGATCCCGCGCCCAGTGGCCGGACCTTCCCCGACGACGCGGAGATCGGCGAGTCGACCCAGGACGCGCTGCGCAGCCGGGGACGGCGGTCCTGACCGGACCCGCACCCCGGCCGGCCGGCAGGTGCGCCGGTCAACCGTTCGTCGGGACGGCGTGATCGGCGACCATCGTCTCGGTGAGCAGTTGCGCCAGCCGGGTGGCGTCGCGCTGGGCCTGCCCGGCGCAGCAGTTGTTGAACAGCACGTGCAGCTCGTCGGGGAGAGCCGCGAACTCGGCCAGCCGTCCCGCCCAGTGCCGCAGCTCGTCCTCGGCATAGGCGTAGCGGAACTTCTCCTGCTTGTCGCCCTCGACCCAGGCGTCGCTGTGACCGTGGAACCGGACGACCGCCGGCTCCGCCGTCATGCTCAGGATCGGCGGCACCGACGACGGGTGTCCCTGTGGCATGTCGACGCAGACCACTGACAGGTCGTGGGCGCGGAGCAGGTCCAGGGTGTCCGCCGCGGCCGCGTCGTCCAACCAGGAGCCGTGCCGCAGCTCGACACCGACCCGCCACGGCCGGCAGCGCTGCGCGAGCTCGACGATCCGGCGTTCGGCCGCCGGGCTGCGCACCAGCCACGGCGGGAACTGCAACATCACCACACCGAGCTTGCCGGCCGCCGCGATCGGCGCCAGGGCCGCGCGGAACCGGGTCCACAGCTCGTCGTACGCCCGCTCCGGCAGGTCACGGCGGCGGATCCGGCTCGGGCCGGCGGCCGGACGCAGATCCCGGGGCAGCACGGTGACCGGCGTCGGGTGACCGGTGAAGAGGCTGAACGCCTTGACGTCGAAGGTGAAGTCGTCCGGTGTGGCGTCCACCCAGCTCTGGGTCGTCTCCGGCACCGGGATGGCGTAGTAGGACGTGTCCACCTCGACCAACGGGAACTGGCTGGCGTAGAAGCCCAGCCGACGCGCCGGCGTGCTGGCCGAGCGGGGGTACCACCCGGAGCGCAGCAGGGACTGGTCCGCCCAGGACGACGTGCCCACCTTAATCACAGCCATGTCATTCAGTGGACCGCCATCGACGCGGATCGGCAACCGCTGGCGGTCCTCCGTCGACCTGGTGCCGTGCCCGGGAAGTGTCGGTGCCCGGCAATACGGTGGCACCGGGTGGACATCGACGAAAGGGTGGCGGCATGACCAGCACTGAGCAGCTCACCGGTGAGCGCACCGATCTCCTGCAGGCGCTCCGCAGGCACCGCGGTTTCCTCTTGCAGACCGTCGACGGGCTCACCGACGAGCAGGCGGCCAATCGCCCCACCGTCAGCGGTCTCTGCCTCGGCGGCCTCATCAAGCACGTGGCCGGCGTCGAGCACCGGTGGATGCTCTTCGCGGTGGGCGGCGCGGAGGCGATGGGCCGCGAGGAGGTCGACTGGGTCGGTCAGTTCCAGATGGCACCGGGTGAGACACTGGCCGCTCTGGTCGAGCGCTTCCAGGAGGTGGCCGCCCGGACCGACGAGTTGGTCGCCACCCTCGACCTGGACGCGGCGCACCCGTTGCCGCAGGCTCCCTGGTTCGAGCCGGGGGCGAGCTGGACGGTCCGCCGGGTGCTGCTGCACCTCATCGCCGAGACGTCCCAGCACGCCGGGCACGCCGACATCCTGCGCGAGTCGATCGACGGCGCCAAGACCATGGGCTGACGCCGACCGTCATCGCCACCGCCTGCGCTGATTCTCGGCCTCACCGCAGGCGGTGCCGGCGTTCGGTGCTCCGATCTCTCGCGTAGGCGTCGGAGTGACCCCAACGGCCGGGGATGTCGAGCAGTTCCAGCCGGCCGAACCCCTCGGGCACCGCCGGGTCGACCAGCAGGTTGTCGCCGGTGGGCCGCAGGCCCAGCACGGTGGCGAGCAGCATCAGCAGGGACCCCGACGACCACGCCTGCGGGCGGCAGCTCGTCGCCAGTTGCACAGGGTAGGTCGTCAGGCTGCGCTCGTAGCCGGCGATCACCTCCGGCACCTCGCCACCGAGCGTCAGCGTCATGTCGAAGACGCCGGCGGCGATCCGGGCCGCCTGAGCGTCGAGGCGGTAGCGACGCAGCCCGGCGGCGATCACCGCGTTGTCCGACGGCCACACCGCGCCCAGGTGCGCGCCCACCGGGTTGTAGGTGCGCTGCCCGGTGGCGAACGTGCGTACCCCCCAACCGCTGAACAGTCGCGGCCCGACCAGGTGCTCGGCTACCGCCTCCGCGCGGTCGTCAGCGACGATCCCGCTCCAGAGCAGGTGCCCCATGTTGGAGGCCAGCGCGTCGACCGGCTCTCCGTACGGGTCGAGCGCCAACGCGTAGTACCCCCGGTGTGGCAACCAGAAGTCCCGGTTGAAGCGCTCCTTCAGCGCTGCCGCCTCCCGTTCCAACCGGTCGGCGTACGCGAGGTCGCCCCAGAACTCGCGGGCCAGCCGGGCGCCTCGGCGCTTCGCGTCGTACGCGTAACCCTGCAACTCGCAGGTGGCGCGGGGGAAGGCGGGCTGTCGACCGTGGGCGTCGACGATCGCGTCCGGGGAGTTCTTCCAGCTCTGGTTGACCGCGCCGTAGCGCTCGTTGCGGCGCTGGTAGCGCACGTAGCCGTCGCCGGTCAGGTCGCCGTACTCGTCGATCCAGTCCAGCGCCATCCGGGCCGGGTGGCGCAGCTCGCGGACCAGGTCCGCGTCACCGGACCAGCGCTCGTACTCGTCGAGCAGGACGACGAAGAGCGGGGTGGTGTCGGCAGCGCCGTAGTACAACGCGCTCGTCCGTTCGCGGAACGCCCCCGTCTCGCCGTACCGCAGGTGGGCCAGGATCTTGCCGGGCTCCTCTTCCAGCCAGTCGTCGAGCTGACCGCCCTGCACGAGCGCCAGCATCCGCAGCGTCGACGGGGCCAGTTCGGGGGTGAACGCCATCGTCTGCAGGCAGGTGATGATGCTGTCCCGCCCGAACAGACCCATCGCCCACGGCAGACCACCGATCGGCACCCGCTCGCGGTACGAGAACGGCTGGTAGCGCAGCGCTGCCAGGTCCGCGAGGCTGCCCTGGTAGAGCTCTTCCAGGCCGGCGCGCTCGGCCACCAGTTGCGGCGCACGGTCCAGCCACCGGCTCAGGTCCTCGTCCATCCCCGTGCGCAGGGCGTGCTGGTGCGACTGCAGGTCGGCGCGGAGATCCCGACCCTCCTCGCCGCCCATGGTCACTGTGACGTGCAGGTCGGTCTCCCACCTCCCCTCGGGTGGGATGCGGATCCGGAAGGTCATCCCCTGCTCGTCCACGTCGGCGGGGACGGTGCTGCACACCGTGGTCTCCCGGATGAACCGTTCCCGCTGGTAGCGCAGCACGAGCTGCTGACGCGCCGGGTCGGCGGCGACCTCGACGGCCCGCTGCCGCACCTGCCCGACCTCGACGATGTCGGTGAAGTCGCTGGCCATCTCCAGCCGGACGGTGTATTCGGCGGGCTGCGACGAGTGGTTGAGCACCGTGATGTTCTCGTGGAAACAGTCGTGAACCGAACGGTGCCTGATGATCGACACGTCGGCGTCGATGTAGTGGCTCGCCGTGCCGGGAACCAGGAAGAACCGGGTCTCGAAGTAGGTCAGGTCGTCCCGGGACAGGGCGTTGGTCCGTTCACCGTCGATCCGCAGCACCCAGTGCGACAGGAACCGGGTGTCGTACGCGAAGAGTCCGACCGGAAGCTGCGGGTCGGGCTCGATGTCGCCCTGGGCGTCGGTGATGGCGAAGATGTTGCCCGCGATGACGTGCACCAGTTCCTGCTTCACGGCCGACCACCCCGAGCGGTCGTCACGGCCCGGCCAGCAGACACGGCCCCGCCGGCCGGCGCGGTTCGGCCGGCAAGCGCGGCCCGGCCCAGCTCGCGCGGGTGACGGGCGCCGTCCGGCCCGGAGAAGATCCGCCGCAGCAGCATCAGCAGTTGCACGTTGCCGTGCACTGTCACCTCGTTGCGCAGCAGGCCCGCTCCGGGGTGCAACTCGCCGCGAACCATCCGGTCGAAGACCGCCCGGTCGGCCCGCACCACCAGCTCGGCGTCCTCGGCCGAACGGGTCACCTGGACGTGTTGGCCGGCGATGGTCAGGTACCAGTGGTCGGTGCTGCCGTCGTCACGGACATCCAACCGCAGCGTCCCCGCGGTGGTCTCCGGCAGGTCGGGTCGCCGACCGGTGTCCAGCTGTCGCAGGTACTGCTCCGCCGTCGCACCCATCAGATCCCCTCCCCACGGTTCCCCGCAGGATCACCTGCGCCCGGGTGAGGCCGGTTCACCCGGAACGGGTGAGGGTGCCCCGGGGTCGCGCCGGTGGCGGCCCGTTTGCCGCGCGACGAGGTGGGCAGGCCAGTGGTTCAGCCGACACAGACGGGAGCACCGGCATGCGTGCACTGCGGTTGCGGGAGTGGCAGTCGGAACCGGAGTTGGTCGAGGTCCCCGACCCGACGCCCGGGCCGGGTCAGGTGGTGGTCCGGATCGGCGGTGCCGGCGCGTGCCACTCCGACCTGCACCTGATGGACGAGTTCGAGCCGGGCACGGTGCCCTGGAACCCGCCGTTCACCCTCGGTCACGAGAACGCCGGCTGGGTGCACGCCCTCGGCGACGGGGTGACCGGGCTGTCCGTCGGGCAACCGGTCGCGGTGTTCGGGGCATGGGGTTGTGGCACCTGCGCCCGCTGTCGGCTCGGGATCGACCCGTACTGCGAGAACCCTTCCGCCGCGCCGGTGCCGAGCGGAGGCGGTGGGCTCGGACTGGACGGCGGGATGGCCGAGTTCGAACTTGTCCCGGACGCGCGGCACGTCGTACCTCTACCGGAGGGTCTGGATCCGGTGCAAGCCGCGCCGCTGACCGACGCGGGGCTCACCCCGTACCACGCCGTCCGGCGCTCCTGGCCGAAGCTGCCACCGGGCAGCACGGCCGTGGTGATCGGGGTCGGCGGGCTGGGGCACGTGGGCGTGCAGATCCTCAAGGCCACCACCGCCGCGCGGGTGATCGCCGTGGACACCCGGGCCGAGGCGCTGCGGCTGGCCGAGGAGTGCGGCGCGGATCGCACGGTGACCTCCGGACCGACCGCCGCCGAGGAGATCCGGGATGCCACCGGAGGGCGGGGCGCCGACGTGGTGCTGGACTTCGTCGGCGCGGACAGCACCCTGGCGCTCGGCGTGGCGGCGGCCCGCACCGTGGGCGACCTGACCATCGTGGGGATCGGCGGCGGCACCGTGGGAGTGTCGTTCTTCTCCGTGCCGTACGAGCTGAGTATCGCCACCACCTACTGGGGCAGCCGACCCGAGCTGGTGGAGGTGCTCGACCTGGGCGCCCGGGGCCTGGTCCGGCCGAGCATCACCACCTTCGCGCTGGACGACGCCCTGGACGCGTACCGCCAGATGCGCGACGGGACCCTGGAGGGCCGGGCGGTGATCGTGCCGTGAGCCCGGCCGTCAGCCGGCCTCGAGCAGGCCACGCACGTAGGAGGCCTGGCCGACGTGTTGCAGGTCGTCCTCGACGACGCTGACCAACCGGACGCCGAGGGTGACCGGCGGATCCCACGCCTCGTCGACCACACGGTCCAGGTCCGCCGGGGCCAGACCGGCCAGGAAGTCCCCGGTACGCCCGGCGACCGCCCCGTAGTAGTCGATGAGCGCCTGCGCGCTCTCCGGCCTAACCGTCGCGACCTGGGCGGGCGAGTGCCCGTAGCCGGTGTTGTCGGGGTCGGCGGCGAGCCCGAACCGCCCCGCCCAGTCGCCGCTGGCCCAGATCTGGTCGGCGTCGAGGATCTCGGCGACATGATGGTCCTGCACCCGGGTGAGGTGCCAGACCAGCCAGCCGATCGAGTTGGCGCCCGGGGCGGGCTGGTGGCGCAGTTGCTCGGGGCTGAGGCCCTCGACCGCCGCGCGGACGAGGTCGGGCAGTCGGTCGTACGCCTCGGTCAGCAGGTCACTCACATTCACGTGCTGCGCCTTCCTGGTCGGTTGCGGATCAGGTACCGCCGGAGACGGGCGGGCAAACCTCGGCCGCTACGGTGATCAAATGGTCGCCGCGCTGGAGTTGTACCTGGACCCGGACGCCACCCGCCGGATCCGGGTGCTCTGGGACGCGCTGGAGGCCGAGGGCGTGCAGAGCATGCGCTCGCTGCTGGAGCAGCGCCACCGTCCACACGTCTCGCTCATGGTGGCGCCCCGGTTCGACCCGGAGCAGGTCGCCGAGGCGTTACAGGGGACGGTGGTGGCCGCCCCGTTGCGGCTCGAATTCCAGCACGCCGGCCAGTTCGTCGGTCGGGTGCTCTGGCTCGGTCCGACGCCCACCCCGGAGTTGCTGGCGCACCACCGGCTGGTGCACGACCGGCTCGCCGCCGCCGGCATCCCCCTCGCCGAGCACTACCAGCCGGGGCGCTGGGTGCCGCACTGCACGCTGTCCATGCGGGTGCCGAACACGCTGATGGCCGCCGCGGTGCGCCGCTGTCTGGAGGTGTTGCCGCTGGCCGCGACGGTGGTCGGCGCGGCGCTCACCGACCATGCCCGGGGCATCGCCCACCCGCTGCCTTGACCGTGACTCGACCGTCGCTGCGTAATGTCCGGTTTGGCGGGCGGCAGTCGGAAACCCGAAAACAAGCGGTGCGGAAGTGGCCGGGCGTGGGAAGGTTCGAGTGGCTGTCGTACCGGTGGTGGGCTGCTCACGGGCGGTCCCACCCGGCCGGTGGCGCGAATTCACCCCGCGCCGCCCACGGCGGCTTCGACGAGGAGAGGCAGGGCCCATGCAGGCTCAGCGCAGGCCACCGCGCACGGAGCGGAGCCAGACCCGGGACGACCGGACCGGCGGCGGAATGACCGGGGCAGCCACCCCCCTGACGATCTGGGCGGCCGCCGTACTGCTCGGCCGGATCGGTGCCGGCGACGACGACGTCGAGGACGAACGGCACATCCTGCGCGGCATCGAGTGAGCCGCGGCCAAGGGCTCAGAGCCAGCCGCGCCGCTTGAAGATCACATAGAGGGTGCCGCAGACCAGCAGCATCAACAGCAGCGCGAAGAGGTAACCGAAGCGCCAGTTCAGCTCCGGCATGTGGACGAAGTTCATGCCGTACACGGTGCCGATGAGCGTGGGAGCGAAGAGGATCGCCGCCCAGGAGGAAACCTTCTTCAGCTCCTCGTTCTGGCTGTAGCTGGCCGCTGTGAGACTGCGCATCTCCTCGTTCTGCTGCTGCGAGACGAGGGTCGCGTTGACGGTGAGGATGTTCTGCAACAGGTGCCGGAAACCGTCCACCCGCTCCACCACCTGGGTCAGGTGGTCGGTCACGTCGCGCAGGTAGCGGCGCAGCTCCTCGTCGGCGCTGGCGCTGCCCGCGCCGACGGCCAGCGCGTCGAGCACGCTGAGCAGGGGGCGGGCGGCCCGCTGGAACTGGATGACCTCGCGGCTGAGGCCATAGATGCGGCGGCTGGCGTTCGGGTCGCCACCGAACACCTGGGTCTCGATCTCGTCGATGTCGTTCTCCAGCCCGGCCACCACCGGCGCGTACCCGTCGACGACCTGGTCCAGGATCGCGTACAGGACCGCCTCCGGGCCCCGGGCGAGCATCTGCGCCTCGGTCTCCATCCGCCGCCGCACCGCGGCCAGGTCCGGTGCCTCACCGTGGCGGACGGTGACCACGAAACCCGGCCCGATGAACAGGTGCAGCTCGGAGAACTCGACCTCCTCCCGCAGGTCGTCGTAGCGGGCGGCGCGCAGCACCACGAACAGGGTGTGGCCGTAGCGCTCCAGCTTGGGCCGCTGGTGGGCGTTGATCGCGTCCTCGACCGCCAGGTCGTGCAGCCGGAACTCGCGGGCCAGTGAGGTGATCTGCTCGATGTCGGGCCGGTACAACCCGATCCAGGCCATCGCGTCGTCCTGCTCCTGCAGGCAGCGGTACGTCTCGGCGAGGCCGGACGGCGAGGCGAACCGGTGCCCCCGGAGGTAGACCGCGCTGTCCACCAGGCCGTGGGAGGCTGCGGGCGACTCCGGGGGCGGCACCACGCCGACCCTCGTCTCGTACTCGTCGAGTTGACGGCCGAAGCCACCACCCGGGCGGAAACGACGGCCGACCATGCCCTGTCCCCTCCCCCGGTGCCGTCCGGTCCGGACCGGGAGGCTGCATCCCCGGTGCCCTGGGCCCGAAACCCGCCGGGGTGTCGGCTGGGTTCCGCGCACCGGCGGACGGCAGCGGCCCCATGGGCGGATACTCACGGTGACCGTGAGCGGGATGACGGGGGACGCGCCGGTGACGTTCGACAGACGCGCCGGCCGGTTGCGGGGGTGGCTGCTCGCCGGCTCGGACCAGGCCGTGCAGCACCCGGGACCGCACGGGCGCCCGCCGGAGCACCGGCACCACCCGTGGTGGAAGGTGATGTGCCTGACCGGTGTGGACTACTTCTCCACGCTGGGTTACCAGCCGGGCATCGCGGCGCTGGCCGCCGGGGCGCTCTCGCCGGTGGCGACGCTGGTGCTGGTGCTGGTGACGCTGCTGGGCGCGTTGCCGGTCTACCGGCGGGTGGCGGTGGAGAGCCCGCACGGTGAGGGTTCCATCGCGATGCTGGTCCGCCTGCTGAGCTACTGGCCGGGCAAGCTGCTGGTGCTGGTGCTGCTCGGTTTCGCGGCCACCGACTTCATCATCACCATCACCCTCTCGGCGGCCGACGCGACGGCGCACATCGACGAGAACCCCTTCTGGCCGAGTGCGCTCAAGGGGCACGAGGTGCTGGTCACACTGCTGCTCGTGTCGCTGCTGGGCGCGGTGTTCCTCAAGGGATTCACCGAGGCGATCGGGATCGCCGTCGTCCTGGTCGCGGTCTACCTGACGCTGAACGCGGTGGTGGTGGCCGACGCGCTGTGGCGGGTGGTGAGGCATCCGAGCGCGGTGGGCGACTGGACCACCGCGCTGACCACCGGGCACGGCGACCCGTGGTTGGTGGTCGGGCTGTCGCTGCTGGTCTTTCCGAAGCTGGCGTTGGGTCTGTCCGGCTTCGAGACCGGGGTGGCGGTGATGCCGAGCGTACGGGGTGACCCGCAGGATTCGGAGGCACGACCGCTGGGCCGGATCCGTGGCGCGCGCCGGCTGCTCACCACCGCAGCGGTGATCATGAGCGTTTTTCTGATCACCAGCAGCGTGACGACAACGGTGCTGATCCCGCCGGACGCCTTCCAGCCGGGCGGGCCGGCGAACGGGCGGGCGCTGGCCTATCTGGCACACGCTCACCTCGGCGAGGTGTTCGGCACCATCTACGACCTGTCCACCATCGGGATCCTCTGGTTCGCCGGGGCGTCGGCGATGGCTGGTCTGCTCAACCTCGTGCCGCGCTACCTGCCCCGCTACGGCATGGCGCCGACCTGGGCGCGAGCCGTCCGGCCGCTGGTGCTGGTCTTCACCTCGGTGGCGTTCCTGATCACGATCGTCTTCGAGGCCAGCGTGGACGCGCAGGGCGGCGCGTACGCCACCGGGGTGCTGGTGTTGATCACCTCGGCCGCGACGGCGGTGACGCTCGCGGCGCTGCGGCAGCGTCAGCGCGGTCGCACCATCGCGTTCGGCGTCATCGCGGTGATCTTCGTCTACACGACGCTGGCGAACGTGGTGGAACGCCCCAGTGGCGTCAAGATCGCCGCTTGTTTCATCGGCGGGATCATCCTGGTGTCGGTGTTGTCCCGGCTGATGCGGGCCTACGAGCTGCGCGTCGATCACGTCGAACTGGATCCGGCCGCGGCCCGGATCATCGACGAACGCGCCGGCCGGCGGATCCGCCTCATCGCGCACGAACCCGACCGGCGCGACGAGGCGGAGTACCGCGCCAAGCTCGCCCAGACCATGGCGGACAACGACTTCCCCGACGACAGCGACGTCATCTTCGTCGAGGTCGAGGTCACCGACCCGTCCGACTTCGAGACCGAGGTGCTGGTCCGCGGCAGCGTCGTCGACGGCCGCTTCCCGGTGCTCAGCCTGGCCAGTTCGTCGGTGCCCACCGCGCTGGCCGCCCTGCTGCTGGAGATCCGCGACCGCAGCCGTCGGCGGCCCCACATCTACTTCGAGTGGTCCGAGGGCGGCCCGGTTCGCAACTTCCTGCGCTACCTGGCGTTCGGGCAGGGCGCGATCGCCTCGGTGACCCGGGAGATCCTGCGCCGCCAGGAACCCGACCCACACCGTCGACCGCACGTGCACGCCGGCTGACCTGGGCGCGGACGGCTCGTCGCGCACGGTGAGCGTGGTCATACCGACTGGACGCGGCACCCGTTGGTGCTGCTAGCCTCGGCGCAGGTCATGAGCGCCAGCGCGAAGCCCCGGCTCGCTGGCCGGCAACCCTCCTCCGCGGTGGGGTGCCCCGGGTGAAGACCAGGCACCGGCACGACGTCGGTGCAAGCGTGGCCTGGCACCCAGGTCAGCACAGACCCGGGAGAACCATGCGCATCCTCAGCACCACCCCACCGACTGACGTCGCGGACCTCCGCACCGGTCGACCCTCGCCCGCACTGACCCGGCGACGGCACGTGGACACGATGCGAATGTGCAGCGCCGCCTGTCGTCGCGGCACCGCGCTCTAGCACCACCCTCCCGAAACCCCTTTCCACCGGTACGCCCATCGGGCGCGCCGTCGGTGGCGCGCACCCACGCCCGCCGAGACACCACCCTTCGGAGACACCAGTGCGATTCCTTCCCGCAGTGACCCGTGCCGCCGCCCTGGGGGCGGCGACGATCCTGGCCGCCACCGCCCTCACCGCCTGCGGCGACGACAGCTCGTCCGACGCCACCACCAACCCGTACGGCCTGGCCCAGCCGGGCGTGCTGCGCGCCGGCACGCTGACCGACGCCCCGCCGAACGTGTACCTCAAGGACGGCAGGTTCACCGGCTTCGACAACGACCTGCTGACCGCCGTGGCCGGCAAGCTCGGCCTCACTGTGGAGTTCGTCGGCACCGACTTCTCCGCGCTGCTCAGCCAGGTCAACAACCGCAAGTTCGACGTTGGCAGCTCCTCGATCACCATCACCGAGGCCCGCAAGAAGACAGTCGACTTCGGCAACGGCTACGACTTCGGCTACTTCGGCCTGGACGTCCCGGCCGGCTCGCCGATCACCAACTTCGACCAGCTCACCGGCAAGCGGGTGGTGGTGGTGCAGGGCACGGTCCAGGACGACTACGCCACCGGCAAGCAGCTGAACCCGGTGCGGGTGCCGGACTACAACGGTGCGATCAACCAGCTCAAGGCGGGCACCGCCGACGCGTGGATCGCCCCGGCGGAGATCGGCGAGAAGTCGGCCGCCGACAGCAACGGCAAGATCACCGTGGCGGCCAAGCAGCTCAGCCCGGCACCGACCGCGTACGCCGTGGCCAAGGGCAACGACAAGCTGCGCGAGGCGCTGAACAAGAGCCTCGACGAGGTCATCGCCGATGGCACCTGGACCCGGTTGCAGGCGCAGTACTACCCGGGCCGGCCGATCCCGGCGGACTTCAAGCCGGGCAGCGGCGCGGTCACTGTGGCGCCGTCGGCGTCCGCGTCGGCGGCGTCCTGAACCGGTGACGAGCGAGCGGGGCGGTAGGAGAGGCGACACATGGATCCGTTGAGCACCCTGTGGGAAACGTTCTTCGACTGGGACTCGATGCGCGAGGCGCTGCCCGAGATGCTGACCGTCGGGTTGCCCAACACGCTGATCCTGGCGGTCTCCGCCGCTCTGCTCGGCTCGGTGCTGGGCCTGCTGCTGGCCGTCGCGGGGATCTCCCGCAGCCGCTGGTTGCGATGGCCGGCGCGGGTCTACACCGACGTGTTCCGGGGGCTGCCGGCCGCCGCGACGATCCTGCTGATCGGCGTCGGGTTGGCCCCGCTGGGCATGCAGGTCTGGGGACCGGACCCCTACCCGTTGGGCATCCTGGCGCTGTCGCTCATCGCTGCCGCGTACATCGGGGAGATCTTCCGCTCGGGCATCCAGTCGGTGGAGGCCGCCCAGTTGGAGGGCGCCCGGGCGCTCGGTTTCTCCTGGGCCGACGCGATGCGGCTGGTGATCGTCCCGCAGGGCATCCGGCGGGTGCTGCCGGCCTGGGTGAACCAGCTCATCGCGCTGATCAAGGACTCCAGCCTGGTCTACTTCCTCGGTCTGGTGGCCAGCCAGCGGGAGCTGTTCCGGATCGGGCAGGACTACGCGGCCACCACCGGTAACGAGTCGGCGCTGCTGCTGGCGGGCCTGTGCTACCTGGCGTTGACCGTTCCGTTGACGCACGTCGTCAACTGGATCGACCGCCGGCTGCGCAACGGTCGGCCGGCCACCGCGCCGACAGACGAGGACGACGACACCGCGCCGTACGCGATGGAAGGGGATCGGCGATGACCGCCGCCAGCACGACCTCGGTCAGCCTCGACGTACGCGACGTGCACCTCGCCTTCGGACCGAACCGGGTGCTGCGTGGCGTCGACCTGTCGGTGCCGCGTGGCGCGACGGCCTGTGTCATCGGCCCGTCCGGGTCGGGCAAGTCCACACTGCTGCGCACCATCAACCGGCTGATCGAACCGGACCGGGGCGACGTGCTGCTGGACGGGCGCAGCGTGCGGGGCGACGACCCGGACGCGCTGCGGCAGCGGGTGGGCATGGTGTTCCAGCAGTTCAACCTCTTCCCGCACATGAGCGTGCTGCGCAACGTCACGCTGGCGCTGCGCCGACTGCGCAAGCTCGGTGAGGACGAGGCGGACGCGCTCGCCCGCGCCCAGTTGGAGCTGGTGGGGCTTGCCGGCAAGGCGAACTCCCGACCGGCGCAACTCTCCGGTGGTCAGCAGCAACGGGTAGCGATCGCCCGTGCGCTGGCGCTGCGGCCCGAGGTGATGCTCTTTGACGAGGCGACCTCGGCGCTCGACCCGGAGCTGGTCAAGGGTGTGCTCGGGGTGATGGCCGACCTGTCCGCCGCCGGAATGACCATGGTGGTGGTGACCCACGAGATGGGCTTCGCCCGGCAGGTCGCCGACACCGTCGCCTTCATGGACCGGGGTGTGGTGCTGGAGGCCGGCCCGCCCGAGGCCGTCTTCGAGCGGGCCGAACATCCGCGGCTGCGCCGGTTCCTCGACCAGGTGCTCTGAGCCGCGCGGGCGCGCGGTGGCCGACGGTCACTCGTTGGGTTCGCGCCCCAGCAGCCGGATCTCCTCGTTGTCCAGCGCGGACTGGAGTTCCTGCAGCACCAGGTCGTCGATTTCCCGGTTGTCGCGCAGTCGGGTGACCTCCCGCCTCTTGTGCGCGAGGACGCCGAGGCGCAGTTGCCGTTCCAGCCGGCGCTCATCGGCGATGGTCCCACCGCCCTCGTTGAGGTCCTCCAGGTGCCGCTGGTACTCGGCCTCCAGCCGACGCACCGAATCACCCTGGACACCGATCTCCGCGGCGACCTGCGGGAGGGCGGCCAGGCCCGCCTCGGCGGCCCGCCGCCGGGCGTGCCGGGCCTCGTCGACGCGTCCCGGGTCGCCGCTGAGCCCGGCCCAGCGCACCACCAGCGGCAGGGTGGTGCCCTGCAGGAGCATGATCAGCACGATCACCAGCGCGGTGACGAAGATGATCAGGTCGCGTTCGACAACCGGCCGGCCATCCACAGTCATCGTCGGGACGGCCAGGGCGGCGGCGAGCGACACCGCACCCCGGAAACCGGCCCAGCCCCCGACGGTCCCCACCCGCCAGCCGGAGGGACCTCGACCGACGTCGTCCACCATCCGGCGGCGGCGCAGTCGCGCCGACTGCGCTGTGACATAGATGAAGAGCAGCCGGGTGGCCACGACGACCACCGTGACCACCAGCGCGATCAGCAGCGCCCGCTGCGGCGACGTGCTGGTGATGCCCCGCACCGCGCGGGGAATCTGCGTGCCGAGCAGGACGAACAGGCCACCGTTGATCAGGAAGGTGGACAGGTCCCAGAACGCGAACGCCAGCACCCGGGACCGGGCGCGGATCACCCGCGGGCCGGCGTAGGACAGCACCAGGCCGGCGACCACCACCGCCAACACACCGCTGGCATGCACCGAGTCGGCGAGCAGGAAGGCGCCGAACGGGGTCAGCACGCTGAGCGCGCCCTCGCGCAGCGGATCGTCGAGCCGTTTGCGGACCAGCACCACGGCGGCCCCCACCAGCAGACCGGCGACCACACCGCCGACGCTGGCGCCGACGAACTCCTCGCCGACGCCGAGCACGCCCGGCTCGGCGCTCTGGCTGAGCAGACCCACTGCCACCGCGAAGACCACCAGCGCGGTGCCGTCGTTGATCAGGCTCTCCGCGTGCAGGGTGGTGAGCAGCTTGCGGGGCAACCGCTTGGCCAGACCGGTGACCGCGGCGGCGTCGGTCGGCGCGAGGACCGCGCCGAGCACCCAGGCAGCGGCGGGGTTCACCCCGAACGCCTGCGCGGCGTACGACACGGTGACCATGGTGAGCACCACCAGCACCACGGCGAGCATCCCGATCACCGGCAGGTTGGCGCGGATCTCGCGCAGGCTGATGGTGAGGCTCTCCCGGTACAGGATCGCCGGCAGGAAGATCAGCAGGACCAGATCCGGTTCCAGGGTGACCTCGGACAGCGGCGGCGTGAACCCGAGCAGCACGCCCAACGCGATGAGCAGGACCGGCGGGGCCACCCGGTACCGACCGCCGACGGTGGTACCGACGAGCACTGTGACACCGAGCACCACGATCAGGACGAGCGCCTCCACGCCTACCCCCTCGGACCATGGCCGACGGCGGACGCGCCGGTGGCTCCATCTGACCGCACCGGTCGGTGCGTTCCGGCGGAAACCGGCAAGTTGTGGTGGTCGCGGGTGCGGATCAGGCCCCGGCACGGGCGCGGGCGGTCACCGCACCGGCCGTACGACGGTGTTCGGCCGCCTCCTCGTCCCGGCCCAGGGCGGCGGCCAGGTCGGCGAGGTGCCCGGCCACCGGTCCGACGGTGAGCACCCCGCTGCCCGCTGCCAACTCACCGGCGGCCGGCAGCAGTTCGGCGTGAACCCGGGTCATCGTGGCCCGGTCGCCGAGCACGCGCGCCGCCCGACCGACGAGGCAGAGCCGTACCTCCCGCAGCAGGTCGTGCGGTCCCTCGGGAAGGGCCCGCAGGGCGGCCGCGGCGGCGTCCCGTTCACCGGCGGCGAGCAGCAGCAGTGGTCGGACCCACGGTTCGTGCGGACCCCAGTCCAGGTCCGCCCCGTCGTCAGCGCCGGTGATCAGCCGGTCCGCACCGCCGGGCCCGGTGGCCGGCCAGTCGGTGCCGATGGTGTCGGCAAGCCGCAGGCCGAGCAGTGCCAACGGGAGCAGGCCCCGGGTCAGCCCCGGCATGCCCTCGGCGCTCGTGCGGTCGGCTGCCGAGGCGTACGCCCGCGCTGCCGCCGCCGAGTCGCCGTCGAGCGCCAGCCGCAGTGCGGCGTACCACCTGGTGAAGACGCCGACCAATGGCAGCTCGTACCGCTCGGCGAGATCGTCGGCGGCGCGCGCGTGGGTATCCGCGCCGGGCCGGTCGGCCAGCGCGCAGCTGGCCTGGACCAGGACGAGGTGACCGAGCACCTCGAAGGTCACCAGCTGGTGCCGGACGGCCAGGTCGACCAGGTCGACGCCGATCCGGGCCCGCGCGCCGGCCAGACCGACGCGGTGAAAGGAGTGCATGAAGCGGGCGTTGAGCGCGAAGGCCACCAGCCCCGGATCGCCGACGCTGCGGGCGATCGCCTCGGCCTCGTCGGCGGCACGGCGGCCACGATCGGTGGTGGTGCCGCGCAGTTCCAGCGCGAGGGTGCTCAGCAGCCGGCTGCGCTGCGCCGAGCGGACCGGGCCGAGCGCTGTCAGCGCGTGTTCGGCGGCCCGGACGATGTGCCCGGAGAGCACGTCGTCGTCGTTGCGCGTCCAACTGGCGGGCACGTCGAAGCCGGCCAGCGCCTCCTGGATCAGCTGGGGGTCGCCGGTGGACTCGGCGGCGGCGATCGCCTCGGCGCGCCGTCGCCGCGCGTCGGCCAACCGGCCCGTCACCGCCAGCGCCCGCCCCAGGCCGAGCAGCGCGGTCACCCGCCCGCCCGGCTCGACCCCACCGGCGCGGTCGTACGCGTCGATCGCCTGACCCCACAGCCGAGCCGCCTCATGGGGGTTGCCGCCCCGTTCGGCCCGCTCGGCCGCCACCCGGGCGTACCTCGACGCCTCAGCGGCCGCGACCGGCCCACCGGCGCGCAGCAGGTGGTACGCGAGGGCCGCCGGTTCGACGGGTTCCCGCTGTCGCAGCACCTCGGCGACGGCAGCGTGCCAGGCGCAGCGGCGCGACGCGGACAGGTCGGCGTAGAGCGTGTCGCGAACCAGGATGTGGGTGAAACGCAGCCGCCCGTCGGGCTCCCGCTCGCTGAGGAATCCGGCTGCCAGGGCGCGGTCCACGGCGTCCAGCACCGCCGCCGGGTCACCGGCCAGCACGCCCAGCACGTCCGGGTCGAGGTCCCGGCCGAGCACTGCCGCCTGGCGCAGCACGGTACGGGTCGGGGCGGGCAGCTGCGCCAACCGGTGCCGGATCACGTCGCGTACGCCGGGCGGCACGGCGGCCAGCCCCGACTCCCCGGCGGCCGCGTACAACTGGGCCAGTTCGCGGACGAAGAAGGGGTTACCGCCGCTGCGGTTGTGGATCGACCGGGCGGTGGCCTGGTCCAGTTCCGCACCGACGATGGCGCCGGCCAGCTCACCGGTCGCCGACGCGGGCAGGCCGGCGAGGTACTCCCGGACCGGCTCCAGCCCGGCGGCGCGGGCCAGGGTGGCGGTCAGCTCCGGGCTGATCTCGGTGGCCCGGTAGGTGCCGAGGATCAGCACCGGCCCGCTGGCCGGTTGCGGGCCGGTGAGCAGCGCGGTCAACAGGTCCAGGGTGTCACCGTCGGCGCGGTGCAGATCATCGAGGACCAGGAGGACCGGCGCTCGGTCGGCGACCGCCGTGAGCAGCGACGCCACCGCGCGGTGCCGGCGGAACCGCACCGTGGCGGGGTCGGCCGGTTCCGTCGGGTCGTCTTCCGGGTCGGCGGTGACGACGGGGGCGTTCGGCCCGGCGAGCGCGTCGGTGATCTGGGTCCAGGGCCACGCCGGCGGGGCGCCCTCGTACTCCGGGCTGCGTCCCCACGCCGTGGTCCAGCCCTGGGCGGCGAGTTGCCGGGTCACCGCCTCGGCCAGCGCCGTCTTGCCGGCGCCCGGGTCGCCGCTGAGCAGGGCGAGTGTGGGCTGGTGGCCCCGGGACGCGGCGTCGGCGGCGCGCCGCAGCCGCTCCAGCTCGGCGTCGCGGCCGACGAACGGGCGCTGCCCGGCCGCGACGGGGCGAGCCGGCTCGCCGAGGCCGGGGGCGACCGGCCGGTCGACCGGTGGGGTGAGGTGCGGGGCCTGGGCCAGGATGTCGGCTTCCAGTTGTCGCAGCTCGGGCCCCGGGTCCACGCCCAGCTCGGTCACCAGGACGTGGCGGGCCTCCCGCAGCGCGGCCAGCGCGTCGCCCTGCCGGCCGGCGCGGTAGCGGGCCACGGCGAGCAGCCGCCAGGCGTCCTCGCGCAGCGGATAGCTGGCCAGGTGTGCCGGTAGGTCGGCGGCGGCCTCGTCCGGTCGGCCCACCGCCAGCAGCGCCTCCGCCCGCCGCTCGACGGCGAGCATCCGCAGCTCGTTCAGCCGGTTGATCTCCGCGACCGCCCAGGACTCGTTGGCGCAGTCGGCGTACGCGGGCCCGCGCCAGAGGTCGAGCGCCGCATCCAGCGCGGCCACGGCCGGTGTGGGACGGCCGGCCGCCAGCAGGTCCGCCGCCTCGCCGACGGCGGCCTCGAATCGTCCGGCGTCCACCGCGTCCGGGGCGACCTTCAGCACGTACCCCGGTGGTTCGGTGACCAGGATCCGGGGCGGCTGCCGGGGTGGTCGATCGGGCTCCAGGGCCCGGCGCAGGTCGGCGACGAACGTCCGGATGGCGCCCACCGCGCCGTCCGGTGCGACCTCCCACAGGTCGTCGACGAGGCGCTCCACCGGCACCACCCGGCCGTGGGCGATCAACAGCCGGCCCAGCACCAGGCGCTGCCGGTGGCCCCGCAACGGGACCGGGCCGTGCTCGGTCGCGGCGATCACCGGCCCGAGTACGCCGAAGGTCACCGCGACGGGCGCCGTCAGCTGCCTGGTCATGGCACCACAGTAGGCGGGCGGCCCGGCCGGCACTGATCGGACGCTGACCGGCTGCTGATCACCGGCGGGCAGGCTCGACGAGGTACGACGGCGACGGGCCACCGCCCCCGCCGGCACTGCTCACCAGGAAGATTTCCCGTGGACCCCAGGATCAACGGATTCGACTACCGCCGCGTCACCGTCGCCGACGGGGTGACGCTCAACGCCGCCGTGGGCGGCTCCGGGCCGGCGGTCGTGCTGTTGCACGGCTTTCCGCAGACCCACCTCATGTGGCGGCACGTCGCGGCCGACCTGGCCGCCGACCACACTGTCATCTGCCCCGACCTGCGCGGCTACGGCGACAGCGACAAGCCGCTCGACACCGACGGCACCGGGTACGCCAAGCGCACCATGGCCGCCGACATCGTGGCGCTGGCCGGCGCGCTCGGTCACGACCGGTTCGCGTTGGCCGGGCACGACCGGGGTGCCCTGGTCGCGTTCCGGGCCGGCCTCGACCACCCGGCGGCTGTCAGCCAGCTGGCCCTGCTCGACGTGCTACCCACCCTGGACATGTGGGACGTGCTGCACGGCACCAGCGCCGGTGTCGCGTTCCACCTGTACCTGATGGCGCAGCCGCCCGGCCTGCCCGAGAAGCTGATCGCCGGCAGCCCGGACGCCTTCTTCGGTCACTTCCTGGACATCTGGACCCGTGACCCGGAGGCCCTTCCGGCGCACGTGCGGGCCGCGTACCTGCGGGCGTCCCGCGAGGCGGTCCCCTCGATCGTCGCCGACTACCGGGCGTCGGCCGGGATCGACGTGGCGCACGACTCCGCTGACCGGGCGGCCGGCAACCAGCTGCGGATGCCGGTGACGGTGCTCCAGCAGGACTGGGGCGCGGCGCTGGGCTACGACGCGGCGGCGGTGTGGCGGGCCTGGGCGCCGGACCTGGAGCACCAGACGGTCAGCTGCGGACACTTCATGGCGGAGGAGGCCCCGGCCGAGGTGCTCCGGGCGGTGCGCGCCCTGCTTGCGCGTTGACCGATCGGCGACCCAGTCACCCCACTGTCACCCTCGGTAAGATATCCGACACCGACCGTCGGCGAGGTGGTGGAACGACCGGGTCGCCGCCTGCCGCGCACATGCCGTCCAGAGGCCTCTGAAATGCGCCCTGACCTGCGGTAATACGACGTTACGCCAGGTGGACGACAACCGGTCATCGGTGCTACACAGGCAGATAACGGCAGCCAACGACGTCTGGTCGCTCCGTACTTCTCGCCCAACGACCGTCAGCAGGCAACGCACCACTGGGGGCCTCGCCGCACGGATCGCCGCTCGACAGCGCGACCCACCCAACGGCACTGGTCCGCCGGCCACTGCCGGACGTCGGTCCTGGACCAAGGAGTTGCCGTGGGAAACCTCCGTATCCGATCCCGCCACCAGCCGTACGAGATCGCTGTCCTGGCCGCGGCGCCGCTGTGCGGCGTGCTGATGCTGACCCTCAACGTCCGTCCGACATCAGTTCAGACGTCCATGCCGGCACCGATCCAGGTCGCCTGGGAACTGGGGCTGATCGCGGTGGGCGTGGGTGGGCTACTGGGCATCGTGTGGCCCGGCCGGCTCTCCACCGGGCTCGGCCTCGAACTCGCGTCGGTGCTGGTGCTCGGCACGATCACCGGCATGTACGCGGTAGCCGTACTGGTGATGTCCGGCCGGAACTCCCTCGTCGCGATCTCGTTCGTGATGGCGGTGACTGTGGGATCGCTCTGGCGGGCCGCACAGATCGCCATCGACCTGCGTCGCCTGGCCCGCGCCTGCGAACTCGTCACCTACGAACAGTTGCGGACAGGTGTCACGTGAACAGCTCACCCCCACCGGCGGCACCGCACTGGGTGCAGGTGGCGCTCAGCGTGCTCGGCATCCTCGGCGGCGGCACCGGCCTGGCCGCGATCGCCGCCGTTGTGGTGCAGCGGGGCAAGTTCAAGGCCGATGCCGCCGACACCCTCACCGAGGCCGCCCTCACCCTCGTGCAGCCGTTGCAGACCCGGATCACCCAGTTGGAGGGCGAGGCGCTCAGCGCCCGGTCCGAGCTGGGCACGCTCCGCGAGCAGGTCAACCAGTTGCAGTTCGTGGTCCGGGTGCTCACCCGGACGCTGGACCGCTGGCGTGCCGCCATTCGTGCCCCGGACGCCACGCTGCGGAAGGTCCGCGCGACGGTGGCGGAGTCCGACCGGATCCCCGAGATGGACCGTTGACGCCGACGCGGCCCAGCGCCGCCCTCGCGCCCGGCGCAGCTCAGCGCCGTCGGCGTCCGGCGCAGCTCAGCCCGCGGCTCGCAGGCGTGCGATGAGGTCGTTCACCGCGGCCCGGAAGTCGGGGTCGGTTTCCCCCGGATGATGCCCCCGTAGCACTGGCGCAGACCGCTCCCCCGGTGCCGGCAGCAGGTCCGTCGGGTCCCGCAACCGCCGGTCGACGTGACTCGCCGGATCGGCCGGGTCCGCAGGCGGATCGCCGGGCCGGTGTGCGGCGAAGACCCACCCGCCGACCGGGTCGGTGTCCCGCCAGAGGTTGAGCCACCGCCAGCCGACCCGCTCCCCCACCTCACGAAGCATCTCCTCGTTGAAGTAGGCCGGAAAGAGCCGGGCGTACAGGCGGTCCAGCGGTGACCCGTAGGTGAGCAGGGCGACCCGTTGACCTACCTGCGGGGGCAGCCGCAGCACCGCGAGCGCGAGCAGCGCGGACCCGTGGCTGTGCCCACAGAGCAGCACCCCGACGTGACGCTCGGCGAGCTGGCTGATCCGGTCGGCCAACTCCGGCACCGCGCGGTCGGCGTAGCTCGGCGGCGCGAACGGGTGCGCGGCCCGGGGCCAGAAGGTGCCCAGGTCCCACAGGATGCCGACGTGCCGACGGAACCAGTTGGTCCGAAAGGCGAACACACCGCCGGCCAACAGCGTGAACGCCAACGCGGCGATGAGGTAGCTGCTCCCGTTGAGCCCCATCTCGATCACTCCGGCCGGCAGCCCGAGAAACCGCCGCGCCAACTCCTCCGGATCACGCCCGGTGCCCCCCACCAGACTCGTGGTCAGGCCGATCACCCCGAGCGCCGCGTACGTGACGGCCAGCAGACCCCACCACTCGGTGAACCGGGCCCGGGCGACGGTCTTCGTCGTCAACCGCAGCCGACCGACCGCCTCCGGCGCTACGTCCGGGAAGTCGCGGGCGGTGATGGCCGCCGCCGCCCGCAGCCGACGCCGCCGGGACACGACTGTCATCACGGCACACAGCAGCGCCGCCGCGACGAAGTGCAGGAAGAAGGCCAGCAGCGTCCAGCGGTACGGCAACGGTGGCCCCCCGTCACCGCGGTAGCCGCCGAGCAACTCCCCGCTCTGGTAGACGAGGTCGGCGGAGAGCCCACCGGCCAGGCCGACCGCGATGGTGGCGAGGACGGCCGCCCCCAGACCGGCGGGCAGCGCGGACCGGCCGCCCACCCGACCGTGGTGCCCCAGCACCACCGCGCTGAGCAGCACCAGCAGGGCCATCTGGCCGAGCAGTGCCCCACCCGCGATTCCGCCGTAGCCGGGCAGCCCGGTCGCCGGCGCCCAACCCCGCGGGTCCGCCGCCACGACGGCCAGGGTCGCCGCGCACAGGCCGGCCGCCGTGCGGGCGGTCCAGCTGGCCGTTCGCATGGTCGCCGGCCGGTCGATCACTCCCGGAGCGGCGAGCAGCCCGACGCAGGCCAGCAGCACCGCCGCGTTGAGCGCCAGCAGCAGCGTCGTCCCGAACGTCGCGCCGCCGACGCGGCGGGCCGTGAGCAGCACGAGGTCGAGTACGGCGAGCGCGGCGGCGACATGGATCGCGCGCAGCCGGCGCACCAGCGGCTCCATCGCCCACAGTGGATGATCGGTCGGGCCGGACCAGCGGGTACCCAGTAGGCGCAGGAGCACCACCGCCGCGATCGGCAGGAGCGCCAACACGGCCAGCCGCTCCCCGACGTGCCGGCCGTCGAGTCCGGCCATCGTGTCGAAGGGCGGGCGGCACCGGGCCGCGCCGAGACAGCGCCAGGCGATCAGGTCGAGGGCGACCCCGGCGACGGACACCACGTACAACACGGTGAGGTTGAGCGCGAGGAGCCGACACAGCACGTCGACCCCGGCCGCGCGGTGGCGGCCCGTGGGTCGCATCCACACCGCCACGTTGCCGAGCATGAACGGCAGCAGGAAGACCATGGCGAGGGTCCGGCCGACGGTGCCGGAGGGCAGGTCACCCCAGCGGTACGCCTCCAGCGTCACCCCGCCCGGTTCGGCGTCGTCCGATCGGGCGTCGCGGTGGAAGCCCCCGCTGTCGTCGCCGGCGACCTGCCGGACCTGCGGCCGGTCGAGGATGACAGTGGGGTCGCCCCCGGACACGCCGTGCACCCGCAACTCCACCACGTCGGGTCGTCGCGGCTGGTCGCCGTGCTGTCGTCCCTGCTCGGTCATCGGGGCCGCTGTCCGTGTCGCAGCTGGTCGGGCACGCCACTCTCACCGGATCGCCGGATGAACCGCCACAGCCCCGGCATCGCGTCGAACATCACCCAGAGCAGCAGGGCGACGATCAGCGGGGCCCGGTCCGAGTCTTCCCGCCGGAGCAGCAGCCGTCCCGGAAGCCTGCCCGCCATCGCCACCCTTCCCCGGCCGCAGCTGCCACCGCCGCCCCAGTCGTACCACCCGGACGGCCGGGCCTGGGCGGGTTCCGCCGAGCCCGGGCGTCGCGGTCAACGGCCGGTGCCGCGCCGCGCGATCAGGTCGGACGCCACGCTCCAGAGCCGCTCGGCGTTGCCGGGGTCGACGGCGTAGCCGGCCACGCCGCTGTAGTCGGCCGGCCGTTCGCTGACGATCGGGGCCTCGGCGCAGTCCTCGAAGTAGCGACCCCCGACCCCGTCCAGCAGCGGGGAGGCCGCGAGCAGCACCGAGGTCGCCGCGCCCTGTTGCGGGGTCTTCTGCCGTTCCTTGGGCGTACGCAGGCCGCCGGTGTGCTTCTGCAGACCGGTGGCGATGGCGCCCGGGTTGAGCGCGTTGGCGTGGATGCCCTCGCCCGCCCAGCGGCGGGTGACTTCCACGGCGAGCAGCGCCTCGGCGCTCTTGGACTGCCCGTAGGCCAGCAGCGGGTCGTACGGCCGGAACGCGAAGTGCAGGTCGTCGAAGATCACCGGGGAGAAGAGATTGCCGCTGGAGCTGACCGACACCACCCGGGCGCCGCCGGCCGCGGCGAGGGCGTCGTGCAGGCCGACGGTCAACGCGAAGTGCCCCATGAAGTTGGTGGCGAACTGCATCTCCCAGCCCTCGGCGGTGCGCTCCAGCTCGGGCAACGCCATGATCCCGGCGTTGTTGACAAGGATGTGCAGTGGCTGGTCCCAGCCGGCGACGAACTGGCGTACCGAATCCTGGTCTGCCAGGTCCAGCGCGCGGACGGTGACCCGCTGCGCGCCGATGCTGGCCGCGATGTCGGCGGCGGCCTGCTCACCCGCCGCGACCCGGCGGACCGCGAGCACGACGTCGGCGCCGGCGGCGGCGAGCGAACGCGCCGTCTCGACGCCGATTCCGGCGGCGCCGCCGGTGATCACGGCCCGCTTGCCGGTCAGGTCGACCCCGGCGAGGACCTCGTCGGCGGTCGAGGCGAAACCGAAGGGGGTGGTGATGGGCTCTGTCATTGCTGTCCCGTCTCTCGATCACGCTTACCCCGACACTGTCACCCCATGGGCCGGGGCTAGCCGGTTCCCTGTTTTTCCTGGTAGTGACAGGACCAGTCTGGGCGGCCGGTGGCTGCTCCTACGATGGGCGGGTGAGCACGGCCGGCCCGCTCGGCGAATATCTGCGTGCCCGGCGCGAGCTGATCGGGCCGGGTGACGTCGGGTTGCCGGGCAGCCCGTCGGCGCGGTCACTCGCCCGGCTGGCCCGCAGGGTCGGCAGGGCGGCGGACCGGGGCGCGTCGCGCTGACCCGAACCGGCCGGGCTACCGGTTGGCCGCCCGCTCGGCGACCACCACCGAGATGCCGTCGAGGACGCGTTGCAGACCGAACTCGAACGCGTACTCCGGGCCGTACGCGGCGCCGTGCTGCTGGCCGGCAGCGGTGCCGACCCGCGAGGCGATCGGGTAGGCGCCCGCCGTCATGAACCGCTCCAGCCAGGGCGCGTGCGACTGCCACCACTGGCCGTCGGTCATGCCGGTCTCGCGCTCCAGGTCGACCACCTCGGAAGCGGCGCGCGCGGCGCTCTTCACGTGACCGAGCACGAGGGTGAGCACCGCGTCGACCTCGACGTCGGTGAGCCCGATGTCGACGATCGCGGCGAGCTCGTAGTCGTACTTGGCCATCAGGTGCGGGCCGAGGACCGGTCGGGTCGTCTCGGCCCGCAGCATCCAGGGGTGCCGCTGGTAGAGCGCCAGGTTGTCGCGGGCGATCCGCTCCAGCCGGGTGCGCCAGTCGCCCTCGACGGCGGGTCGCGGCATCTCGCCGTACGCGGTGTCGATCATGACGGCGACGAGTTCGGCCTTGCCCGGCACGTAGGTGTAGACGGACATGGTGCCGACGCCCAGCGCCTCGGCGACCCGGCGCATGGTCAGCGCGTCGAGCCCTTCGGTGTCGGCGATGTCGATCGCGGCCCGGACCACCCGGTCGACGCTGAGCGCCGGGCCGGCGCTGCGGCTGGTCGGCTCCCGGGTGCGCCAGAGAAGGGCCAGGCTGCGGGCCGGGTCCGCGGTCGCCTTACGCTCAGTCGCCATAGTCCCGCCATGCTAACCGCCGGTGCCGTACGTCGTACCGGCAGCGGGGCCAGCGACGACAGCGGTGTGGGAAGGTTCTCAGGAACCCTCCCACACCGAGCGGTCGTGCTCAGAGAAGTCGGATGGCGTCCCACTGCCAGGAGGCGCTGGCCGGCACGGTCAGGCTGCCGGTGAACGCACCGAACCCACCGCTGGTGTTCGCCAGCGCGGTGTGCATGGTGATCGACCCGTCCGCCTGGCAGTACATCGCCGCGAGGTCGGTGCGGCCGTCGCCGTTGTGGTCACCGGTGATCGTCTTGAACGAGTCCCACTTCCAGGAGTTCGCGGGGAGCTTGTAGCTGCCGGTGAAGGTGCCGAACCCGCCACTGGCGTTGCCGAGCGAGGTGAACAGCTCGATCGACTCGTCCTTGTAGCGGTAGAGCATGCCGGCGTCGTCGCGACCGTCACCGTTGAAGTCACCGGTGGTCAGGCGGATCGCGTCCCAGTACCAACCCGCACTCGCCGGGACGGTCAGGCTGCCGGTGAACGCCGCGAAGCCACCGCTGGTGTTCGCCAGTGCGGTGTGCATGGTGATCGACCCGTCGGCCTGGTAGTACATGGCGGCCAGATCCGAGCGCCCGTCGCCGTTGTAGTCACCGGCGATGGTCCGGAACGAGTTCCACTTCCACGAGTTGGCGGGCAGCTTGTAGCTGCCGGTGAACGTGCCGAACCCACCACTGGTGGTGCCCAGCGAGGTGAACAACTCGATGGACTCGTCCTTGTGGTGGTAGAGCATCGCCGCGTCGTCACGTCCGTCGCCGTTGAAGTCACCGCTGGTCAAACGGATCGCGTCCCACTTCCAGGCCGCGCTGGCCGGTACGGTCAGGCTGCCGGTGAACGCCCCGAACCCACCACTGGTGTTCGCCAAGGCGGTGTGCATCGTGATCGACCCGTCGGCCTGGTAGTACATCGCCCCCAGATCCGAACGCCCGTCACCGTTGAAGTCACCCACGATGCTGCGGAACGAGTTCCACTTCCACGAGTTCGCCGGCAGCTTGTAACTGCCGAAGTACGCCCCGAACCCGCCACTGGCGTTGGCCAGCGAGGTGAACAACTCGATCGAGTCGTCGTTGTAGTGGTACAGCATGGCGGCGTCGTCGCGACCGTCGCCGTTGAAGTCCCCGGACAGTTGCACCACGTCCGGGTCCGCGACCGGAGTCGGCGCCGGGCTGCCGCCGGCGAGCGCCTGGAGCTGGCTGAGGCTTCCGTTGAACACGTCCTGGTCGCCCGGCAGGGAGCCGCTGTCCGAGTACTGCCACAGGGTGAACTGGTTCCAGCCCGCGGGCAACGGCTTGTACGTGGAGCTGTAGTTGGCGATGAAGAGCGGGTTGGCGCCGAACGTCGCGTTGTTGCCGGTGCACGGATTCCACCAGTTGGTGTTCGTGTAGATCATCGTTCGCTGGCCGGTGCGCGCGTAGACCCGGTCGACGAACTGCTTGACCCACGTCGACATCTGGCTCGTGCTCAGCCCGTAGCACGGGGACGGCGCGCCCGACCCCTCCCAGGGCCATTCGATGTCCAGCATCGGGATGAGCGTCTTGCCGTCCTGGGAGTACTGGGCGTGGTCGAGGAAGTAGTTCGCCTGGCTGGTGCCGTCGGACTTGTCGGGGCGGGCGTAGTGGTAGGCGCCGGCCAGGATGCCGTTCTGCTTCGCGCCTCGGAAGTTGGCGGTGAAGGAGCTGTCGATGAAGGAGAGCCCCTCGGTGGCCTTGGCGTAGGAGAACTTCGCGCCCGCGGCGGCCACCGTCGACCAGTTGATGGTGCCCTGGTGGTGTGAGACGTCGATGCCCGTCACCGGATAGCCCGGGGGGACCGCCGCTGTCGCTGTCATTCGGGAGAGGCCGGAGATGGCCGGGTGTCCGTTCGGGGCGTCGGCGCCCGGGTCCTTGGCGACGGCCGGTGTGGCGACCGCGAGCAGGGCGACCGCTGCCAACGCGGCGATGGCGCCCGACCTCGTTGTACTGATCATTACTGGTTACTCCTCGGCGTACGGGCGCGGGTGGGCGCCGGCTGATGCTGGTCTGGTCCGACGTGGCGACGCGTGCGGGAGGGCTCGACGGTCGAGCCCTCCCGCGGCGAGGGGAGAATCAGAGAAGGCGGATGGCGTCCCAGTACCAGGAGGCGCTGGCCGGCACGGTCAGGCTGCCGGTGAAGGCACCGAACCCACCGCTGGTGTTCGCCAACGCGGTGTGCATGGTGATCGATCCGTCGGCCTGGTAGTACATGGCGGCCACGTCCGACCGGCCGTCGCCGTTGTGGTCTCCGGTGATCGTCTTGAACGAACCCCACTTCCAGGAGTTCGCGGGGAGCTTGTAGCTGCCGGTGAAGGTGCCGAACCCGCCACTGGCGTTGCCGAGCGAGGTGAACAGCTCGATCGACTCGTCCTTGTAGCGGTAGAGCATTCCGGCGTCGTCGCGGCCGTCACCGTTGAAGTCACCGGTGGTCAACCGCACGGAGTCCCACTTCCAGTAGGCGCTGGCCGGCACGGTCAGGCTGCCGGTGAACGCCCCGAACCCACCACTGGTGTTCGCCAACGCGGTGTGCATCGTGATCGACCCGTCGGCCTGGTAGTACATCGCCGCCAGATCCGCACGACCGTCGCCGTTGTAGTCACCAGCGATGGTCCGGAACGAGTCCCAGGTCCAGGCGTTCGCCGGGATCTTGTAGCTGCCGGTGAACGTGCCGAACCCGCCACTGGTGGTGCCCAGCGAGGTGAACAACTCGATCGAGTCGTCCTTGTGGTGGTAGAGCATCGCCGCGTCGTCACGTCCGTCGCCGTTGAAGTCACCGCTGGTCAGCCGGATCGCGTCCCACTTCCAGGCCGCACTCGCCGGTACGGTCAGACTCCCGGTGAACGCACCGAACCCACCACTGGTGTTCGCCAACGCGGTGTGCATCGTGATCGACCCGTCCGCCTGGTAGTACATCGCCCCCAGATCCGAACGCCCGTCACCGTTGAAGTCACCCACGATGGTCCGGAAAGAGTTCCACTTCCACGAATTCGCCGGCAGCTTGTAACTGCCGAAGTACGCCCCGAACCCGCCACTGGCGTTGGCCAGCGAGGTGAACAAATCGATCGACGAGTCCTTGTGGAGGTACAGCATGGCGGCGTCGTCGCGACCGTCACCGTTGAAGTCCCCGGACAGTTGCACCACGTTCGGGTCCGCGACCGGCGTTGGCTCCGGCTCCGGCTCCGGTGTCGGCTCGGTGGCCTCGATACCGGTTCGCCGGATGGGTTTGTAGGTCCTCAGGTCGTCCCAACCGTTGAAGCCGCGTGAGCCCGTGTTGTTGTTCGCGTACGGGTTCTGCACCGTCTGCCCGTCGCTGTTGAACGAGTAGACATAGGCGCCCTTGGAGTGGTCGTTCTTGTCCTTCCAGAACGCGAAGAGCTCGATGTGGCCGCTGCGCACCATGGCGTCACCGGGCTGGAAGTCGTTGATGCTGCCGAGCGTGGTCCACATGGCGTTGCTGCCCTGGAACTGGTCGGTGACATAGCTCTGGGAGAGGTGCCAGGCCATCGAGACGAGACCTGAGCAGTCCCGCCGGTAGGTGTGCGAACCGTCGACGTCCTTGGCCCAGGTGCCGGTCTGGGTGTACGTGATGTCGCGATCGACCCAGTTCTGTGCGCGGTCGAGCATCTCGGTCCGGGTGATCGGCCCGTTGATCGATGACGCCTCGGCGGGCGAGATCGTGAGCAGGGCGTTCGCCCCGATGACCGCGAGGCTCAGCGCCGCACCGGCGATCAGCCGGGTCGTGTACTGCCGGTTTCCGCGTGCTGCGAAGAATCGCATAGCAGGTGTCCTCCAATGCAAAAGGTGGTTTTTCGGGCCGGTGAAGGGCCCGTCGGGGCAGCCGGCATCGCCTCGGGGGCAATGACAGCCACCGATCGCCGGTTAGAGTCGCTGCGAACGTGCAAGATCACGAGGGCTGCCGGCACCCCGGCGGCTCTCTGCGCATCGTTCGATGAAGTTGTTGCTGGCGGCTCCTCTCGGAAGGGGAAGTGCACTGGTCGGTCGTGCTCGCCTCTCCGGTAGCGGTGCATCGGATCGGCTGTGGCAAAACCTTCGCAGCCGCATTCGGTAGGGAAGCTGAACGAATTCTTGACAAGCACGTCCGGCCTGGTGACGGCCGATGTGGACGACCAAACGGGGCGCGGGGGCGATGCCGTGGAACTTCGAATACTCGGCGAACTACAGATCCAGGTGGCCGGCCGGCCGATCGAACTCGGCCCGCTGAAACAGCGCCTGGTGCTGGCGGCCCTGGCCGTCGACGTCGGTCGGGGCGTACCGGTCGAGATGCTGATCGACCGGGTGTGGGACGGCTCGCCCCCGGCGGACGCCCGCGGGGTGCTCTACACCTACATCACCCGGATCCGCCGGCTGCTCGCCGCCGCCGCGCTCGGGGAGGGCGTCAGCCCGATCACGGTGGCCCGGCGGGCGGGCGGGTACCAGTTGGAGGCCGCCGACGACCGGGTGGACCTGCGGCAACTGCGCACCCTGAGCGAGCAGATCCAGCACCTCGACGCGGATGACCCGCGACGGGCGCAGCTGCTGCGTCAGGCGGTCGAGCTGTGGCGCGGCGACCCGCTGGACGGGCTGCCCGGCGACTGGGCGGCCCGGGTCCGGGAACGACTGCGTCAGCAGGCGCTCGGCACGCTGGTGGAGTGGGCGGAGAGCGAGTTGCGCCAGGGCCGTCCCGGGCCGGTGGCCGACCGGCTCAGCCAGGCGTTGGAACGCGACCCACTCACCGAACCCCTCGTCCTGCACCTGATGCGCGCGCTGCACCTCGGCGGGCGACGCGCCGAGGCGCTGGACCAGTACGCCCGGACCCGCGCCCTGCTCTCCGACGAGTTGGGCGTCGACCCGGGCAGCGAGCTGCAGCTCCTGCACCAACGCATCCTGCGTGACGAGTCGGTGCCGCGCCCGGCGGTCGTGCGCGAACCGACGCCGCCACCCGCCGTGGCCCCACCACAGCCGGTCGCGTCGACCGACCCGGACGAGCAGGACCAGCCGGACGACGCACCGCGTGCCGGGCGGGCCGGCCCTGGCTGCCAGCTACCGCCCCCGCTGCCGGACCACACCGGATGTGAGGCGGAGATCGAGCAGGCGCTGACCGCCCTGGCCCAGCCCCAGCGGACGCTCACCGCACGGCCACCGCTGATGCTGTCCGGGCCCGGCGGCGTCGGCAAGACCTCGCTCAGCGTCCGACTCGCCCACCTGCTGCGCACCAGCTACCCGGACGGGCAGATCTTCGTGGGGCTCGACGGCCGGCGCAGCGACCCGGTCAGCGTCCTCAATCAGGTCCTGCGTGCCCTGGGCGTGTCGAACGTCCAGCAGCTGCGCAGCACCGAGGAGAAGCTGGGCCAGTACCGGTCGGCCATCAGCGGACGACGCATCCTGATCGTCCTCGACGCGGCCGTCAGCGCCGAGGAGGTCCGTCCGCTGGTGCCGGGCGACTCGGGCTGCGCCCTGATCGCCACCAGTCGGGCCCGGCTGACCACTGTTCCCGGGGCGCACCACGTCGAGCTGACGATGTTCAACTCCCAGCAGTCGTTGGCCCTGCTCGGGCAGATGATCGGCGCGGACCGGGTCGCTCGTGAGCCGGCGGCGGCGCAGACGCTCGTCGAACTCTGCGCCGGCCTGCCGCTCGCCCTGCGCATCGTCGGTGCGCGGCTGACCGCCCGACCACACCAGCGGATCGCCCGGCTCGCCGACCGGCTGCGCAACGAGCGCAACCGGCTCGACGAGATGACCGCCGACGGGCTGGCGGTCCGGCTCAGCGTGGCGGTCAGCTACCAGGGCCTCGACCCGGCGGCGCGGCGGATCTTCCGGTTGCTCGGCTTCATGGGGGCGCCCACCTTCGCCGAGTGGCTGGGCGCGGCGCTGCTGGGCGAACCGGTCGACGTCACCGAGGACCTGCTGGACCTGTTGGTCGACGCCCGGCTGATCGAGGTGGTGTCGGACCCGGTGCACCGCACGGTGCGCTACCGGATGCACGACCTGGTTCGGCTGTACGCGTACGAGCGTGCCGTCGAGGAGGACAGCACCGCCGAACTGCACACCGCGGTGGCCCGGGTGTTGACCGCGGCAACCGAGCTCAGCGAGCGCCTCGGCGAGCGGCTTCCGCACGCGGTGCCACCGCTGTACCGGCAACCGCCGATGCCGGTCAGTCTGCAGTCCTGTGTGCTCGCCGCGGATCACCTGCGGCCGGGCTGGCTCGACGCCGAGGGCGCGTGCCTGGTCGCCGCGGTGGAGCGCGCGGCCGAACTCGACATGGACGCCGCCGCCTGCGCGTTGGCCGACGCGCTGGTCTTCGCCTCGTTCGCGGTCCGCAACGACTTCGTGAGCTGGGACCGTACCCACGCGGCGGCGATCGGCGTCGCCCGCCGCACGGGCAACCGGGTGGCGCAGGCCGTCATCGAGTGCGGCATCGGGCTGCTCCGCTACAAGGAGGACCGGTTCGACGAGGCGGAGCGCTACTTTCCCGCCGCTGTGGCGCTCTTCGACGAGGCCGGTCACCAGGCGGGGGCCGCCGCCGCGCGCAACGGTCTCGGCACCGTGCTGCGCGAGGTGGGACGGCACCACGAGGCGATCCCGTTGTTGACGGCCGCCGCCGAGACGCTGGCCCGACTCGGCGACGAGAACGGCGCCGCGCACGCCCGCTACGGGCTCGGGCACTGTCACCGCGAGTTGGGGGACGACGCGGCGGCCACCGCGCGGCTCGGCGAGGCGATCGGCGCGTACCGCACCCTCGGCCACTGGCGGGGCGAGGCCATCGCCACCCGTGCCATCGGCCTGGTGCACCGGGCACGAGGCGAGTTGGACGAGGCGGAGGAGTGGTGCTCGCGCGCACACGCCCTGATCGTGGAGCATCAGGACGAGCACATCGCCTGCTACACGTCGCAGGCGCTGGCGAAGATCTGGCTGCGCCAGGGGAAGATCGACCAGGCCCGGGGGCCGCTCGACCGTTCCCTGATCACCTGCAAGCGGCTCCACGACCGGCTGGGCACCGCCCTCGTGCAGCGCACCATCGGTGAGCTGCACCTCGCCGCCGGCCACCTCGACGACGCGGTCCGCGCACTGGGGCTGGCGTACGACGGATGGCAGGCCCTCGGGCACGACCTGGGCCGGGCGCGAACCCTGCGCGACACCGGGATGGTCCGGGCGGCGGCCGGTGACCTGCCGGGGGCTCACACCGCCTGGGCCGACGCCCTGGCCGTGTTCACCAGGTTGGGCACCCGGGAGGCCGCGGAGGCTCCGGGCTGGCACCGGGCCTGCGGCCCCGACTGTGGCTCCGTCTTCGGGTCGCCCGCCGGCGGCCCGCTGGCCGTGTCGGCCGCCTGAAAGGCCGCTCCGCCTGCGGATTCAAGGTTTGTTCCAGCTCTGGCAGAGGCACGGCTCCTACCGTCGTCGGCGGGTCCGGGAAGTCAATCCGACCCGACCGACGAGGTAGGGAGTCAGCTGTGCGAGTTCGAGGCAGTGACGTGGCGATGGCGGTGGCGATGGCCCTGACGTGTGCGGTGGCGGGATGCGGGCAACCCGCCCCGCGCTCGGTCGGAGCGCCGGCCGCCAGCTCGCCCGGGTCCATCCCGTCCACGCCACCCCCGACCGGTGGTCCGTCGCCCTCCGTCGACGCCACGCGGACCGCGACCGCCGGGCCGGGCCCGGCGAGCGGCGCGGGGACCGTCGCCGGTGACGGTTCGGATCGGGCCGCCGCCGGTGCCGGCGCACCAGCGGAAGGCGGCGGAGCGCCGGATCGGGCAATCGACACCGACACCACCTGTACGCCCGGCACGTTGCAGGCGGCCAGCCAGGCGCTGCTGGGCGGCGTGCGGATCGCCCGAGTGGAGGTCTTCGCCTGTCGGAACTCCTATGCCCGGCTGACCGCCGTACCGGCCGGCTCGCCGGACACCCTTCCCGAACCGCAGATCTTTTTGAAGCGGTCCGGGGCGCAGTGGCAGCTCGCCGGGCGGGCGGCGGCGAACATCGACTGTGGCGACGGCGGCCTGGCACCGGCCATCAGCACGGCCTGCGGCGCGCTGGCCGGTTGACGTCCGGCGTGGACCGCTGCTCGCGTTGGCGGTGCCCGTTCAGAGCGCCTCGCTGTCGTCGGAGAGCGTGGGGCCGGCGGCGGCGGGCACCAGGTGTCGGACCTCGGGCTCCCCGTCGGTCAGCTCCCGGGCCCGTTGCTCGGCCGCGCGGTCCTCACCGGTCAACCGGCCGCCGTGCTGGCGCAGGTGCTCGTCCCAGGACGGCACCACATACACCTCGACGAAGCGATCCACCGTCTCGGCCGGGCGAAACAGCCCCCAGCGCATCGCCCCGGTCCGCTGCCGCGCGCCACGCACCAGGTCCATCGCCGCCAGGAACTGTTGGGCCCGCTCCGGCCGGACGGTGTACTGCACCGTCACCAGCACCGGCCCCACCCCCGGGTCCGGTTCGTGCGCCAGGTGCAACTGTGGCCAGTACGCCGCCGGTTCACGGTTCACCGACCGGAGGTCGGGCAGCGGCCAGATCCGGCTCGTCAGGGTGCCGACCAGCATCAGCGCCGCCGCCGCCAGGTACGCGAGGACCAACCCGCCCATGTCGGCCACCAGCCCCCAGAGCAGCGCGCCGACCGCCTGCCCACCGGCGAAGCACACCTGGTAGACGGCCAGGCCCCGGGCGCGTACCCAGCTGGGCAGGAAGAGCTGCATCTCGGCATTGACGTTGGCCAGCACGGTCACCCAGGCCATCCCGGCGGGCAGCAGGGCGAGCAGCACCAGCGGCACCACCGGCACGGTGCCGACCACGGTCAGCGCCACCGTGAACAGAGCCCCGGCGATCAGCAGGAGCTGGTTGGCCGACAGTCGGGTGCGGATCACGGCCAGCAGCACACCGCCACCGATGGCGCCCACGCCGAGGGCGGCCAGCAGCACCCCGTACCCACCGGAGCCCAGCCCCAGCCGGCGACTCGCGACCAACGGCAGCAACGCCCACAACGCGCTGGCCGGGACCACGAAGACCAACGCGCGGCGCAACAGCCGGCGCACCGTCGGCGAGTGACGGACGTAGCGGCTGCCGGCCCGCAACGCGGCGGTGAACCGCTCGGGCACCTCGACCGCGCGGGCGTTGTCGGGCCGCCAGCGCCACAGCGCGTACGCGAAGACGCCGAAGGCGACCGCGTTGATGCCGAAGACCGGGGCGACGCCGGTACGGGCGATCAGCACACCGGCCACCGCGGGACCGACCGCCCGCGCCACGTTCACGCTGATCGAACCGAGCGCGGACGCCGACCGCAGCTGGTCCTGCGGCACCAGCTCCGGGATCACCGCCGCCCAGGCCGGCAGGGTCAACGCCTGCCCGACCCCGAACGCGAAGGTGAGGGTGAGCAGCAGCGCCGGCGGCATCCGGCCGGTGACTGTGAGCAGTGTCAACGCCACCGCCACCGCCACCAGGAACAGCTGCACGGCGATCAGCAGGTGCCGGCGGTCGAAGCTGTCGGCCAGCACCCCGGCGGGCAACGCCAGCAGCAGCACCGGCAGCAGACTGGCCGTCTGCACCAACGCGACCAGGGTGGGGGCGTTGGAGTGGTTGATCAGCAGCCACTGCGCGCCGACGGTCTGCATCCAGGTGCCGATGTTGGCGGCGAGCAGGGCCAGCCACAGGTTGCGGTAGACCGCCGTCCGCAGCGGCGCCCACGCCGAGGCCGGACGGTCGGCGGGTCCGGCTGCGGCCGTCACCACCGCCCGTCCGCGCGCAGCACGCGCTCACCGGAGACGTAGAGGTCGTCGGGTTCGAGCAGCAGCAACCGGACGACCTCGGTGGCGACCTGTTCGGGCATGGCGTACACCTCGTCCAGGAACTCGGCACCCACCCGTTCCTGCAGTCGGGTCGGCATCGGCCCGGGGTGCAGCTGCATCACCTTGACCCGGTTGCTGTGCTGCGCCTCGGCCAGCGAGTCGACCAGGCTGTTGCCGTAGCTCTTGGTGGCCCGGTAGACGGGGATGCCGGGCCGGGGGGCCGCCAACGCCAGCGCGCCGATGTAGACGACGTTGCCGTGGCCCTGCCGGTCAAGGTGCCGCACCGCCTCCCGCAGCAGGTACGTGATGCCCAGAACGTTGATCTCCACGGCCCGCCGGATGTGCTCCACCGACAGGTCCCCCAGGTCGCCGCCCGCCCACATGGAGGCGCAGGCCGCCACCCCGTCGATGGTGCCGTAGCGCTCGACCACCCCGGCGAAGGAGTCGCGGACCTGCTCGTAGGAGGAGACGTCGCAGACCGCCCCGTCGCAACCCAACTCGTCGGTCGCCGCGGCGACCTCGGCCGGCACGTTGCCGAACACCACAACCCGGTGCTCGTCGACGAGCAGTCGGGCCACCGCGAGACCGAGACCGCTGGTCCCGCCGACCACCACGAAGGTTCTGGCACCCATGTCTCTCCAGCCGCCGCCGACACCGGTCACGCAGGCCGCGTGACGGCCCGTTCTTCCCCTTTCCGGACCCCGCACACCCGTTCGCGGGTAGTGCTGGGCATACCCCGAAGAGTGGATCTGGACGGCTGGGGCAGCCAGCCGCTGCCGATTAGCGTCTGCGGCATGACCACGGAACACCCTTCGCACCTGGCCGAGGCGCTGCGCCGCCGCCGCTGGCTGCTCACCGCGTGGCCCTGGCGGGCGCTGGCCTACCTGGTGACCACCGTGCCGATCGCCGGCGTGCTCACCGTCGGGCTGCTCGTCATCGGCGCGCCCCTGCTGGCCGCCGTCAACGCGTTCCGCCTGCACGGCCGGCCGCCGAGCGTCGCGCTGACGCTGTTCCTGGCCACCGGCAGCCTCATCCTGCTGGCGTTGGCCCCGCTGGTCAGCTTTCCGGTGGCCGCCGTCGAGCGGTGGCGGGTCGGGCTCGTCGACGGTCGTGCGCTGCCCTCGTCGCCGTGGCCGGGCCTGGTCGCCCGCTACCGCAGCGCCGCGACCTGGCGGGAGGTGGCGTATCTGTTCTGGCTGGGCGGCTTCGCGCCGGTCGCGTACTGGGTGTTCCTGCTGCTGGTCCTGCTGGACCTCGGGATGATCTCCAGCCCCTGGCTGGCCGGCGACGCCAACCAGCCGGTGGTGATCTGGCAGCCGATCGACAGCACCGGCGAAGCCATTCCGTACGCGATCGTGGGGGTGCTGCTGATCCCGGTGCTCTGGTACGCCGTCGGCCTGCTCGCCGCCGTGCAGGCGGCCGTGGCCCGGTGGCTGCTGGCCCATCCGGTGGACGCGGCGGCGCTGCGCGAGGTCACCCGCTCCCGCACCCGACTGGTCGGGGCGTACGAGGCCGAACGCCGCCGCATCGAACGCGACCTGCACGACGGCGCACAGCCCCGACTCACCAGCCTCACCCTGCAGCTGGGGCTGGCCCGGCTGGACGTGCCCGAGGACTCCCCGGCCTCCCGACCCCTCGCCGTGGCGCACGACCAGGCCCGGGGTCTGATGGTGATGCTGCGGCAGTTGGTGCACGGCATCCGCCCGCAGAGTCTCACCGACCTCGGCCTGGCCGGTGCGGTACGCGAACTGGCCGACGCCGCCACCATCCCGGTTGCCGTGCGCGCCGACCTGCACGGCGAGCTGCCGGAGATCGTGGAGACCACCGCCTACTTCGTGGTCTCCGAGGCGCTGGGCAACGTCGCCCGGCACGCCCGGGCTACCCGCGCCGACGTCCGCCTCACCCAGGCCGGCGGTGACCTCGTCGTCGAGGTGACCGACGACGGCCACGGCGGCGCCGACCCGGCGCGGGGCACCGGCCTGACCGGGCTCGCCGACCGGGTCGCCGCCGTGGGCGGCCGGCTGCTGCTGTCCAGCCCGGCCGGCGGGCCTACAGTGGTGCGGGTGGAGCTGCCATGCCGTCGGTGACCCGGGTGGTGCTCGCCGAGGACGAGGTGCTGCTGCGCGAGGGTCTGGTGGCGCTGCTGAACCGCTTCGACTTCACTGTCTGCGCCGCCGTCGGCTCCGCACCGGACCTGCTGGCCGCGGCCCGCGAACACCAACCGGACCTGGTGCTGACCGACATCCGGATGCCACCGGGCCGCCGCGACGACGGGCTGCGCGCGGCCGTCGCGTTGCGCGCCGACCGACCCCAGCTGCCGGTCGTGGTGCTCAGCCAGTACGTGCAGACCGGGTACGCGGCGGCGCTGCTGGACAGCGGCGACGGCCAACGGGTGGGCTACCTGCTCAAGGACCGGGTCGCCGAGGTCACCGAGTTCGTCGACACGCTGCGCCGGGTCGCCGACGGCGGCACGGCCATCGACCCGGACGTGGTCCGGCAGCTTCTGCACCGCCCCCGCGATCCGCTCGCCGCGCTGTCCGCCCGGGAGCGCGAGGTGTTGGCGCTGCTCGCCGAGGGGCGCTCCAACGCGTCGATCGCCGGCCGCCTGCACGTCAGCGAGGCGGCGGTCGGCAAGCACGTCGGCAACATCCTGGTGAAGCTCGACCTGCCGCCCAGCGACGACACCAACCGCCGGGTGCTCGCGGTCCTCACCTACCTGCGCGCCGACGCCGCGAGCTGACCAGCGCCGGGCCGCGACCGGGCACGACCGCCCGGGGCGTAGATTCGATCAGCGGGGCCGCCGTCACCAGGGCACGGCCCGGGGAGACGGGGGCACGGCATGGCGAAGGCGCTGCGGGTTGGTCTGCTGGGGTACGGGCTGGCGGGCCGGGTGTTCCACGCGCCGCTGATCGCCGCGACCCCGGGCCTGCGGCTCGACGCCATCGTGACCCGTGATCCGCAGCGGCGCGAGCAGGCCCGACAGCACTTCCCGGACGCCCGCCTGGTCGACGACGCCGACGAGCTGTGGCGTACCCCTGCTGACCTGGACCTGGTCGTGGTGGCGACGCCGAACCGGCAGCACGTGCCGATGGCGCGCGCGGCGCTCGCCGCCGGCCTGCCGGTCGTCGTCGACAAGCCCCTCTCCCCGACCGCCGCGGAGGGCCGCACGCTGGTCGACGAGGCGACCGAGCGCGGGGTGCCGCTGACGGTCTTTCAGAACCGCCGCTGGGACGGCGACTTCCTGACCGTCCGCCACCTGGTCGAGCGGGGCGAGTTGGGGCGGGTGCTGCGCTTCGAGTCCCGGTTCGAGCGGTTCCGCCCGACCATCAAGCCGGGCTGGCGGGAGCTCGCCGGCCCGAAGGAGGCCGGTGGTGCCCTCTTCGACCTCGGCGCCCACCTCGTCGACCAGGCGGTGCAGCTGTTCGGCCGGGTCGACCGCGTCTACGCGGAGGTGGACCGTCGCCGCGCGGGCGCAGCCGTCGACGACGACGCCTTCGTGGCGTTGACCCACGCCAACGGGGTCCACTCGCACCTGTGGATGGGCGCGGTGACCGCTCAGCTCGGGCCGCGCCTGCGAGTGCTGGGCGATCGGGCCGGCTACACCAGCTACGGGCTGGACGTGCAGGAGGCGGCGCTGCACGACGGCGGCCGACCGGACCAGCCGGGCTGGGGCGAGGTCCCGCCGGAGCGCTACGGCCTGCTCGGTGTCGACGGTGACCTGCGGCCGGTGCCGACCGCGCCGGGCGCGTACCAGAGTTTCTACGCACAGGTGGCGGCCGCGTTGCGCGACGGCACACCGATGCCGGTGGACCCACGGGACTCGGTCCACACGGTCGAGCTGATCGAGCTGGCGCACCGGTCGGCGGCCGAGGGCGTGGTGCTGCCGGTCCCGACCGTCTGACCGGTTCGCACGTCCCGTCACCTGGGCTGCTGAGGCGTACGCGGAAAACCGGTGGAGCGGCGCCGCCGTGCGCCGTTACCGTGCTGCGCAACAGGTCGTCTAGGCAAGGACGTGCCGTTGTACACCCTGTGAGACCTCCCGAGAGCTGATCTGTCGCGCGTCGCGCCTGTGCGCCGCGCTCCTTTTTGCTGCGGACTTCTCACTGAAACCGGTGTACCTCTGTGCTCATCAATTGGGCCGTCGTGCCCACCTGCCTGCCCATCATTCGCCGCCGTTGCCACGGGTGCGCGTCCCAGCGCCTTCGGGCGAGCGGCAAGTTCCGGGTCAACGCCAACCACAAGCTCATCGATACCTGGCTGCTCGCGCTCTGTACCGAGTGCGGGGAGACGGCGAAGCTCACCGTCCTGGAGCGGATGACCGTGCGCACCATCCCACCCGAGATGCTGGACCGGCTCCATGCCAACGACCCCGGCCTGGCCGCCGAACTGCTCCAGGATCCGGACGTTCAGCACCGCAACCGGTTCACCCTGGACTGGACCGACGCCTGGCGTCTCGACACCGCCGGATCGGATCACCTGGACTGTGACGTGCTCGACGTCGCGGTCCGCAACGCGGCACGGATCCCGGTCCGGCCGACCCGGCTGATCGCCGACGGTTGCGGTCTGTCGCGGGGCGAGGTCAGCCGACTCATCACGGAGGGGAAGGTTGTTTCGGCGGCCCGGTTGAGCGGCAAGCTCTCCGGCGACTTCACCTTCACGCTGAAACGCTGACCCGTCCTCGGGGTCTGTCCGGCATGACGCCGGGCAGGCCCCTAGGGCCTGTTTCATAAGAACTGGCCGGCCTGCGGCGGGCCCGGACGACGACCGGCGGCGTTGCGGTTTCGTCCGGATACGACACCGGTATCCGGACGAAACCGCGCCTTGCCG